>NZ_DJFS01000086.1:322-4727 GCF_002432125.1 Brevundimonas sp. UBA5866 | reverse complement strand
GATCGGCAACATGGTCGATCTGGAGCCGCTGATCGGCCCCGGTCCCGAGCCGCGCTCCGCCACGGGCGAAGCCCTGACCCGCCGCCAGATCGCCGCCGGTTTCAGCCGCGAGGACTGCGACCTGCTGCTCGACGCGCTGGTGCGCGACGGCAAGGAAGCGGTCGGCTCCATGGGTGACGATGCGCCGCCTGCGGTGCTGTCGTCGCTGCCGCGCCCGCTGGCCCACTATTTCCGCCAGAACTTCTCTCAGGTCACCAACCCGCCGATCNNCCGATCGACCCGCTGCGCGAAAGCGGCGCGATGAGCCTGAAGACCCGCTTCAAGAACCTCGGCAACATCCTCGCCCATGACGAGGCCCAGACCGATGTGTTCGTTCTGGACAGCCCCGTCCTGACCACCGGCATGTACGAGCGCCTGCTGGGCGTCGTGGCCGATGGCTCGACCGCCTTCATCGACTGCACCTATCCGGTGCCCGCAGCCGATGCCGAGGCGGGCAAGGGACTGCGCGAAGCCCTGAACCGCATCCGTGACGAGGCCGAGGCCGCCGCGCGCGGTGGCGCGACCCTGATCGTCCTGACCGACGAGCATTTCGCCGAGGACCGCCTTTCGGTGCCGATGATCCTCGCCACCTCGGGCGTCCACCTGCGCCTGACGGATGGCGGCCTGCGGACCTATTGCTCCATCGTCGTCCGTTCGGCTGAAACGCTGGACCCGCACGCCTTTGCCGTTCTGGTTGGCGTAGGTGCCACCGCGGTCAATCCGTGGCTGGCGCAGGAACTGTTCCAGGAGCGTCTGGAGCGCGGCTTCTATGGCGACCTGTCGCTGAAGGACGCCTGCCTGAACTATAAGAAGGGTATCGAGGCGGGCCTGCTCAAGGTTCTGGCCCGCAAGGGTATTTCGATCATCTCCGCCTATCGCGGCGGTTGCGAGTTCGAGATCCTGGGCCTGTCGCGCGCCTTGGCGGCAGAGTTCTTCCCCAATGCCTCCTCGCGTATTTCTGGCATCGGTCTGGCCGGTCTGGAACGCGCGGCCCTGCAGCGTCACCAGACGGCTTTTGCGCCTGAAAAGACACCGTCGCCGTCCATGGGTGGCTTCTTCCGCATTCGTGCGGGTGGCGAGGCCCACGGCCATGACGCCAAGACCATCCACCTGCTGCAGGATGCGGTGAACCGTGGCGACTACAAGCGCTACAAGCAGTATTCCGCCGCTGTCGCCGAACAGCCGGACCTGTCCTTGCGCGACCTGCTGGACTTCAAGGACGGACTGAAGCCGGTCCAGCTGCACGAGGTCGAAAGCGTCTCGGACATCCGCAAGCGCTTCCTGTCGCAGGCCATGTCGCTGGGCGCACTCAGCCCTGAGGCGCACGAGACGCTGAACATTGCCATGAACCGGATGGGCGCACGCGCCGTCTCCGGCGAGGGCGGTGAGGATCCGGCCCGTTATGTGCCGCGCCCGAACGGCGACAACGCCAACTCGGCCGTCAAACAGGTAGCCTCGGGCCGTTTCGGCGTCACCGCCGAATATCTGAACCAGTGCCGCGAGATCGAGATCAAGGTCGCGCAGGGTGCCAAGCCCGGCGAGGGCGGCCAGCTGCCCGGTTTCAAGGTCACCGAGTTCATCGGCAAGATGCGCCATGCCGTCCCCGGTACGACGCTGATCTCGCCGCCGCCGCACCACGACATCTATTCGATCGAAGACCTCGCCCAGCTCATCTATGACCTCAAGGCCATCAACCCCGATGCCAAGGTCACGGTGAAACTGGTGTCCTCGACCGGCATCGGCGCGATTGCCTCGGGCGTGGCCAAGGCCAAGGCCGACGCCATCCTGATCGCGGGCCACAACGGCGGCACAGGCGCTTCGCCCCAGACCTCGATCAAACATGCGGGCATGCCGTGGGAAATCGGTCTGGCCGAGGCGCATCAGGTCCTCAGCCTCAACCACCTGCGCTCCTCGGTGTCGCTCCGCACCGACGGCGGCATCCGCACGGGCCGCGACGTGGTCATCGCCGCCCTGCTGGGTGCCGAGGAATACGGTATCGGCACGGCGGGCCTGATCGCCATGGGCTGTCTGATCGTGCGCCAGTGCCACTCCAACACCTGCCCTGTCGGCGTCTGCTCGCAGGACGAGCGTCTGCGCGCGAAATTCACAGGCACGCCGGAGAAGGTGGTCAACCTCTTCACCTTCATCGCCGAGGAAGTGCGCGAAATCCTCGCCGCCATCGGCGCGCGCACCATCGACGAGATCGTGGGCCGTACCGACCTGCTGCGTCAGGTTCGCCGTGGTGGCTCGCACCTCGACGACCTCGACCTGAACCCGCTGCTGATGAAGGTCGATGTCGATAAGCCGGGCCGCCTGGCCGACAAGCACCGCAAGGAAATCGACGAAAGCCTCGACGCCCGCGTGCTGAAGGACGCCCAGTCCTTCCTCGCCACGGGCCAGACGCTGGAACTGTCCTATCCGCTGAAGAACACCCAGCGGACGGTCGGTGCCGGACTGTCCTCGGCGATTGTCCGCAAATACGGCCCGCAGGGTCCGCAGGGCAGCCTGACCCTGAAACTGGAAGGCATCGCCGGACAAAGCTTCGGCGCGTTCGCCACCAAGGGGCTGGTTCTGGATGTCACCGGCGAGGTCAACGACTATGTCGGCAAGGGCCTGTCGGGCGGTGAAATCCGCGTGCGTCCGTATCAATGGCGCGAGGGCCAGCAGGTCTGCGGCAACACCACCCTGTATGGCGCGACCTCGGGCCGTCTGTTCGTGGCCGGTAGCGCAGGCGAGCGTTTCGCCGTCCGCAACTCCGGTGCCGAAGCCGTTGTCGAAGGGCTCGGCGCTCACGGCTGCGAATATATGACGGGCGGTCGTGTCGTGGTTCTGGGCTCCACGGGTTGGAACCTTGCCGCCGGTATGAGCGGTGGCGAGCTGTTCGTCCTCGATCCCGATGGCCATGCCGCACAGGCCCTGAACGGTGATCTGGCCACGGTCGGCGTTCTGCATGACGAGGCCGCCGCCCGCCTGAAAGAACTGGTCGAGGCCCACCTTGCCGCGACCCGTTCGCCTCTGGCCGAGCGTCTGCTGGGTGACTGGAAGAACAGCCTCAAGGCCTTCATCCGCATCATCCCGCAAACGGTCAAAGCCGCCGAGGACAAGGCCGTTACCCACGCGGCCATCAGCGCCTGAGACGGCAAAAATCCTAGCCTTGTAAGGGCCGGTTACCCGAGGTGACCGGCCCTTTGCTTGACTTTTGCACCTGCGAAGCCCAATTGCAGCCTACCGCACAGTGCGGTTTCCGGCGTGCTCCAGCGCGTGTGGGCCTTTCCAGAGTTGAAAGCGCCTGTCTGTCGAGCCGTCGGTTCCTCCAGTTCATACGTCGTCCGTACACGCGGGGCGGCGCCCGTTACCTGCCCGTAGCTACGGGCGGACGACGCGCGCTGCTAGGCCGATGGCTGCTGGCGTCCGTCGTCATTCGTGAAAGACAGACGTGACCGATACGCAAACCAACGCTTTCGAGGCCCTGGGCCTCAACAACGGCCTTCTCTCCGCGCTGAAAGCGGCGGGCTATGAGAAGCCGACCCCCATCCAGTCCAAGGCCATTCCCCACGTGATGAAGGGTGCCGACCTGCTGGGTATCGCCCAGACCGGTACCGGCAAGACCGCCGCCTTCGCCCTGCCCATCCTGCACCGTCTGGCCGAGAACCGCGTCAAGCCGATGCCGCGCACCACGCGCGCCCTGATCCTGTCGCCGACGCGCGAACTGGCCACCCAGATCGCCGACAGCTTCAAGGTCTATGGCCAGCACCTCGGCTTCCGTGTCGCGGTCGTGTTCGGCGGCGTGAAATACGGCGCTCAGGAACGTGCCCTGCAACAGGGTCTGGATGTTCTGGTCGCGGCCCCGGGCCGTCTGCTGGACCATATCCAGCAAAAGAACATCGACCTGTCCTCGACCGAGATCTTCGTGCTGGACGAGGCCGACCAGATGCTGGACCTCGGCTTCATCAAGCCGATCCGTCAGATTGTCAGCCGCCTGCCCGCCCGTCGCCAGAACCTGTTCTTCTCGGCCACCATGCCTGGCGAGATCGGCAAGCTGGCCGGTGATCTGCTAAAGGATCCGGTCAAGGTCCAGGTCACCCCGCAATCGACCACGGTCGAGCGCATCAAACAGCAGGTGATCTGGGTCGAGGCGGGCCGCAAGCGCGCCCTGCTGACCGAACTGTTCTCGGACCCGGCCTATACCCGCTGCCTCGTCTTCACCAAGACCAAGCACGGTGCCGACAAGGTCGCCGCCTATCTGGAAGCCGGTGGCGTCGAGGCCGGTGCCATCCACGGCAACAAGAGCCAGCCGCAACGCGAACGCGCCCTTGAAGCCTTCAAGAACGGCAAGCTGCGCGTTCTGGTGGCCACCGACATCGCC
>NZ_DJFS01000086.1:0-209 GCF_002432125.1 Brevundimonas sp. UBA5866 | reverse complement strand
CCCGCCAGAAGATCCCGATGGTGGACCGCCGCAACGACAAGCAACTGGCCCAGCTGGATGCCTCGATCCTCGCCGCGGGCGTGGCCAAGAAGGCCACCCTGCCCGAGCGTGAACCGCGCAAGGGCGAAGGCGAGGATGGCCGTCGTGGCCGCAACCGCAATCGCGGTCGCGTCGAGCGTCCCGAGGGCGGTGGTCAGCCGCACCGCGTC
>NZ_DJFS01000015.1 GCF_002432125.1 Brevundimonas sp. UBA5866 | reverse complement strand
TTCGAACTTTTCCTTGGCCATGGCCAAACTCCTGTGGCCCGGGTCCAATAGCGGAAGGGCGCTGTGCTCAGTTCATAAAACCTGGAGCGGGTAGCGGGAATCGAACCCGCGTATTCAGCTTGGAAGGCTGCTGCACTACCATTGTGCTATACCCGCACGAAGAATGCGTTCACGCTACCCTCGAAAAGGAGACGTATCCGCACCCGATTTTCCTCTGGGGTTTCCGGTCCAATCGATCGGCCATTGCCAGCGCGTGGTGGGGGAAGCAGGACTCGAACCTGCGAAGCTTACGCAGCGGATTTACAGTCCGCCCCCTTTGCCGCTCGGGACATTCCCCCAGCGCGCTTTAGCAATGTGCCGACTTGGATTTGCTGCAAGCCGATAAATCAATCGGATAACAACAAAAGCCTTCGCTGTCGGGCGACGCCTGTATTAGGAGAGCGCCTTCACCGAAAGCCCGTGGCCTCGTCGGAGGCCGCTTTATAGTGTCCCCTTTTTCAGAACGCAACGACCAAAAAGCCGTGAAAAAACAATCTTTCCACAGACGCGACGAAAAGGGTGCCTCTCGGGGTAAATCCTCGCAGTATCAGGCACCCAAAGCACAGTCTGAGGGTAAAAAATCGCCCAAAGCAGCTGTAAATGCTGACAATTTTCTTTGGGGGCGTCACCCGGTTCTGGCCGCTTTGGCCAATCCTGTGCGTCGCGGGACCGGTCGACTCATGGTCACGGCGGATCGTGCCGAGGAAATCGAGTCGCAGAATCTGGCCCACGGGCACAGAATCGAAGTCGTTGATTCCCAACAATTGAATCGAATTTTGCCGCTTGGCGCGGTTCACCAGGGCTTCGCCTTTAAATGTCAGCCCCTCGAAGGCGTCGCGCTGGAAGATCTGGCCGAGCCTGCCGAGGGCGTTCTGGTCATGCTGGACCAACTGACCGATCCCCAGAACGTCGGCGCCATCTTCCGTTCGGCTCTCGCCTTCGGCGCGCGCGGTATAATCGTGCAGGACCGTCACGCCCCCGCCCTTGCCGGTGCACTGGCCAAGGCTTCGGTCGGCGCGACCGAGCGCCTGCCGCACGCGCGCGTTACCAACCTGTCCCGCGCGCTTGAGAAACTGAACGACTATGGCTGGCGCGCCATTGCGATGGACGGTGCCGCGGAGCTGACGCTGGAACAGGCTTTGGATGAACGTCCGACGGTTATCGTCATGGGTTCGGAAGGTGATGGCGTGCGCCGCCTCGTCACCGAGCATTGCGAGGCCATCGCCAAGATTCCGATGCCGGGCGGTTTTGAATCGCTGAACGTCTCCAACGCAGCGGCGATTGCTCTTTATGAGTGTGCCCGCGCCCAGAAGCGCAACGCCTGATCCTGTCCGCTGTATGAATGTTTCCGCCGGAGTCGCCGCGACAACTTGGCGCGGCCTCCGGCGGGGTTTAGTTAGGGAATATGGATTTCTTTTCTTCCCCTGAATTTGTCAGCCAAATGGTCGCCCTCGGCCAGGTTGTGCTGATGGACCTCGTGCTTGCAGGCGACAATGCTGTAGCCGTGGGCCTCGCTGCGGCAGCCCTGCCGCAAGACCAACGCCGCAAAGCCATTCTGGCCGGTCTGGCCATCGCCGTCGTGCTGCGCATCGGCTTCGCGCTCATCACCATCCAGCTTCTGGCCATCATCGGCCTGCTTATGGCGGGCGGCTTCCTGCTGCTCTGGGTTTGCTGGAAAATGTGGCGCGAACTGCGCGAACAGGCCACCAATGACCAGGCCGAAGCCCAGCACGAGCTGGAACTGGCCCAGAGCATCGAGCACGGAACCGGCCCTTCCCCCGAAGAACTGGGCCTGAAGCGCAAGACCTTCGGCGCGGCCCTCGTCCAGATCATCATCGCCGATGTCGCCATGTCGCTGGACAACGTGCTGGCCGTAGCCGGTGCCGCCCACGAACACCCCTGGGTCATGGTCTTCGGTCTGGTGCTGTCGATCGCCCTGATGGGTGTGGCTGCAACCTTCATCGCCAAGCTGCTGCACAAGTACAGCTGGATCGGTTACATCGGTCTGGTCGTCGTGCTGTACGTCGCCCTTCACATGATCTGGGATGGTGCGCGTGACGTGGTGGTCCGTACCGGCAATGTCGCCAACTTCAACGCCAAGGTGCCGGCCTTCCTCGCCATCGGTGACGAGGAAGTCGCAAAGCACCTGAAGAAGGCCGGTGAGAGCGCCGATCCTGTCGCAGTGACCCCGCCGGTTGATGGCGCTAGTGTTGCTCCTCAACCGGAGCCCGCAACATGAGCGTAAACGCCATCACCGTAGAGGAGGCCCGCGAACTGCTGGCCTCCGGCAAGGCCGTCATGATCGACGTGCGCGAGCAGGACGAATACGACGCCGCCCGTATCGAAGGCACCACCCTCGCCCCGCTCAGCCAGATGCCGCAGGCGTGGGATGAGCTGGACCTGCCCAAGGACAAGACCATCATCGTCCAGTGCAAGTCCGGTGGACGCAGCGGTCGCGTCTGCGAATACGTTGGCCCCACAGCCAGGGACGGCCAGCCCGTCGTGAACCTGGAAGGCGGCATCATGGCCTGGCATCATGCCGGATACCCTGTCATCCAGGGCCAGTAATACCCGCGAATACAAAGCCCCCGCAGAGCGATCTGCGGGGGCTTTTTCCTGTCTACCTGCCGCGCAGCCAGCCGGTGATGGAAATCCGGTGGCCGCCAGCAGAAAGGGCCACCTGCGTGACCGAATGGGGTTGCGGCACCCTGAGAAGGTTCAAGGTGTTGAAACGCGGGGTAAAAGCCTCATCCACATTTCCATCCTGTCCGTGGAACGCCAGCAGGCCGCCCCAGTCGATCCGCCAGGCTGGAGTCAGGTTCAGAACATAGGCGTAATAGCGGTTCTTGCCCGCCGCCTCGTCACTGTGCTCGGTCAGGAAATGGCCGCGACGGAAACGGGTCAGCTGCGCATCCGCCAGCGCGATCCTCTCCTCCCCGGTGACCGCGCGGGCCATGCCGAGAAAAGTCTCGCCGTTCAGAAAGTCCGACACACCCTGCCAGAAAGCATCCGCCTGTCCCTCGGACGCGGCATCATAGAAAGGGTAGTTGTCGTACAGATATTGGAACTGGTTGGTGGCCGCATTCTGTACCGCCTGCGCCAATCCCTGTTTCTGGGCGGGATTGAGCATATCAAGCCACGCCGATGGCATATCGATATGGCCGTCGCTCTTGCGGGTGACCACATTGTATTGGGCAGCCGTGGCGCGCTCCAGCAAGCGTTCCGCCGAAGCGGAGGTAAGGACGTTCTCGATCTGGGCCCGACCTGTGCGCTGCAAACGCGCCTTGATGCTCTCGGCGCGTTCGGCATCAACCGGGTTAAGTTCCAGCATCCCTACCCCCTCCGACAATGATGTCAGGCTTCGGCACCGCCGAAGCGTTCGGACCACTCCGCGATCATGGCATCGTCGATCTTGTTGAACAGAACGCCTTGGGCCTCAACCTTTTGACCGACCGGCAGGGCGTTGAGGAAGTCCTCGTCCGCCGTCGGCCAGCTCAGATCCGTTGACGACACCGAGGCCGCGATCTTCGGGGCAGAAGCCGTCAGGATCGGAGCCGCCAGACGGGCAAACAGAGCCACAAGGTTCAGGCCCGTGCGCACGCCGACCGCCGCTTGATCGCGGTCGGTTTTCAGTGCGGTCCACGGGGCGGCGAACTGGAGATACTCGTTGCCCAGCACCCAAGCCGAACGGACGGCGGCCGCAGCCTTGCGGAACTCCATCGCCTCGAAATGCTCGGTCGCCTCGGCAATGGCAGCACGCAGATCGGCTTCCAGCTTGGCTTCGGTTTCACCGGCCACGCCGCCTTCCGGCACGACGCCGTCGAATTTGGACTCCGTGAACTTGACGATACGGTTCACGAAATTGCCCAGCACGTCGGCCAGGTCCTTGTTGATCGCGGCCTGGAAATCTTCCCACGTAAAGGCCGAGTCGGCATGCTCCGGCCCATAGGCCGTCAGACGCCAGCGCCAGTAGTCCGCAGGCAGCAGTTCCAGCGCCTGATCCATAAAGACGCCGCGCTTCATCGAGGTGGAGAATTTACCGCCGTACCAGTTCAGCCAGTTGAAGGCTTTAAGCTGGTCCACCGTCTTCCACGGCTCGCCCGATCCCAGAATGGTGGCGGGGAAGCTGACGGTGTGGAAGGCGACATTGTCCTTGCCCATGAACTGGACATAGCGGACGTCCTCGGCGCCTTCGTCCAGACGCCACCAGTCCTTCCACGTCCTGCCGTTGGCCTCGGCCCATTCCTGCGTCGCGGCGATGTATTCGATGGGCGCATCGAACCAGACATAGAAGACCTTGCCTTCCATACCCGGACGCGGGCCGCCATCGGGGCCGACCACCGGAACGCCCCACGACAGGTCGCGGGTGATGCCACGGTCGATCAGACCTTCATCGAGGTGTTTGTTGGCAATGGACTTGGCCAGCGGCTGCCAGTCGGTCTTGCTGTTGACCCAATCGCGGATCTGCGGCTCGACCTTGGTTTGCAGCAGGTACAGGTGGCGGGTGTCGCGCACCTCGAGATTGCGGCTACCCGAAACCGACGAATACGGATTGATCAGGTCGGTCGGGTCCAGCAGGCGGCCACAGTTGTCACACTGGTCACCACGCGCCTTTTCATAGGCGCAGTGCGGACAGGTGCCCTCGACATAGCGGTCCGGCAGGAAGCGGCCATCGTCGATCGAATAGATCATGCGATCGACGCGCTCTTCGATCAGGCCGTTCTTTTCCAGGGCGGCGCAGAAATGCTGGGTCAGGGCACGGTTCTGGGGGCTGGACGAACGACCGAACCAGTCAAAGCTCAGACCGAAAGCCTCACCGGCCTTTTTCTGGATCAGGTGTTGTTCGTCGCAATAGGTCTGCACGTCCTGACCGGCGGCGGCGGCGGCCAGTTCTGCCGGGGTGCCGTGTTCGTCGGTGGCGCAGATGAACAGGACATCATCGCCCTGTGCGCGCTTGAAACGCGCCCAGACATCGGCGGGCAACATCGACCCGGCCAGATTCCCAAGGTGCTTGATGCCATTGATGTAGGGCAGCGCCGAGGTGATGAGGATACGGGCCATGTTCGTCCACTAAACTAGAGTAAGGCTTGGGATATAGAGACGCTTTCGCGTCACGTCACCCTGTCGCTTGGTGTGAAGTAAGGGCAGCGCGCTTGGAAATGATGTGGAAACGCACACCCAGCAGCACACCCGAGATGAGGCTGGCGACAATAACCGCTGTGACCAGACCGTTCACGCCCATCGTCGGGGCCAGGAAGAAGCCCAGCGGAATCATCACCACGCCATAGGATACAAAGTGCATGACCGTCGGCATCAGCACATCGCCAGCCGAACGGTTGGCATGGGCGGCCACAACCTGAATGGCGTCGGCCACAAAGAAGAAGGTCGCCAGTGCCAGAGCCGGAGCGGCAATCGCCAGCACAGCCATGTCATTCGTATAGGCCCCTGTAATCAGATGGGCCGTCGGCCAGATAAACAGGCCCACGACAGTGGCCAGCGCCGCCACAACGCCCATGCCGATCCATCCGGCCCGCTTCACGCCCTCGTGGTCGCCCGCCCCATAGGCCTTGCCGACCAGAACAGCCGTCGCCGACGACAGACCCATCGGCAGCATGAAGACGATAGCCGAGGTGTTGATGACGATGGCCCAGCCTGCCGTTTCGTTTGCACCGATCATACCGGCGGCAATCGTCATGGCGGCAAAAGCCCCCACTTCGATGAAGTTGGATGCCCCTGCGCCCAGGCCGACCTTGACCTGCTCACGCTCGGTCACGCGGTCGCGTTTGGGCTTTTGAAACAGGCCCCACGACTTGGCTTCCGGCATGCGCAGAATATAAACCACCAGAAAGACCACCAGCGCCGCACGCGCCCCAAAGGTGGCCCATGCCGATGCCGCTGCACCGTGCACACCCAGGCCCAGCATGTCCGGCACCAGCACGATATTCAGGGCGATATTGACGATATTGGCGATCCACATCGCCCACATGCCCGGCTTGGGCTTGCCCAGACCTTCAAGGAAGAACTGCGCAGCGACCGAGATCAGGTAAAACGGCATCGACAGCGCAAAGACGACCAGCGGCAGCGACGCCCCCTCGCCCAGGCCGTCCTCGAAACCGAGATGCGGCAACAGCAAGGGACCGGCCAGCGCCAGCAGCACCAAAGCCACCAGACCCAGTTGCAGCGAATAGACCAGACCGCGACGCAGGACGGCGCCGACCTCGTCATGACGTCCCTCGCCCCGCATGCGGGCGGTCATCACCTGCACGCCCATCATCAGGCCCACAGCCGTGGTCAGGACGATAGACGTCGGGGCCCATGCAAGCGAGTGATAGGCCAGTTCCGTCGAGGAATGGTGCCCCACAACGATGGCGTCGGTCAGACCCATCGTCATGATCCCCACACGAGCCAGCACCACAGGCCAGGCGAGGACCATGAGGTCTTTCAGGGTTTGCTTGTGGGCGGGACTGAACAAGGCGGTGTTCCGGAAGGACAGGGGTCAAATAAAAGAAGGACGGCAATGGTGCCGTCCGTACTGGGGAAGCGAGCTGTACATGCAAGCCACAGTTGTGGCTACCAGGCTCCCAATTCCCTTAACATGGCGGCCAGTTCAGGCGGTGTTTCGCCTGTGTCGATCACATCCAGATCAACCGGCGCATCCTTAGGCTCAAGATAGCGCCACCCCTGAAAGGCACGGCGTACCGTCGGCGACACGCGGATCACCTTGGGTTCCAGCGTGATCTCGCATCGGCTGGCCTTTCCCTCGCCGATGGTGCTGATGTCCATGATCGGCTGGCGCGCGAGAATGGAGCCTTTAACCACCCAATACAAAGAGCCGCCGTCTTCCATCTCGGGCGCGCGCTTGGGGCTCATGCGGGTGTGCACGATCATCGGGCCACCTTTGGCGGCGCGCTTTTCCAACCATTCGACATCAGGAACGCCGACGGCCAATTTGATCATGTGAAGTGGCATAGTGCGGCAGATAGGACCTGACTGGGGCCGCGTAAAGGCAAACCAAGGTCCACCGAACGCTCTTTATCCTTACATCAACCGATCAAGCGGCGGGCGGCGCCACGGGCCTCGTCCGTCACCTGTGCACCCGACAGCATGCGGGCGATTTCTTCCAGACGGTCATCATCGCTGAGCGCCTCGACCGTAGAGGTGGTCATGCCATCCCTGTCTGACTTGCGGATCTTCCAATGTGTATGGCCGCACGCCGCGACCTGCGGGCTGTGGGTCACGACCAAAACCTGCGCCCCATTGGCCAGACGTTTCAGACGGCCACCGACCGCCTCGGCCACCGCGCCACCGACGCCCTGGTCCACCTCATCGAAGATCATGACCGGCTGGATGATGTCGTCACGACTGGCCAGCGCCGCCTTCATGGCCAAGGCGAAACGTGCCAGCTCCCCGCCGGAGGCCACGCTGTCCAGCGGGCCGAAATCGGTGCCTACGTTGGTGGCCACCTGGAAGCGGACATTCTCCACGCCTTCGGGCCCGCGACGCCCCTCGATCGGTTCCAGCGCCACGCGGAACTGGGCGCGTTCCAGTTTCAGCGGGCCAAGCTCGGACAGGACCGCCACCTTCAGACGCTCCGCCGCATCGGCGCGGGCATCGGACAGGACCTTGGCCGCCGCATCATAGGCCTGCGCGGCCAGGGCAGCCTCGCGGCGGGCATTGGTCAGGGCTTCTTCGCTGTTCTCGATCAGGCGCAGTTGCTCGCGCAGCCTGATCCGCAGCGACGGAAGGGCATCGACCGTGGTGTGCAGCTTGCGGGCCGTGGCGCGCAGGGCGAACAGACGCTCTTCGGTCTTGTCCAAGGCCCCCGGCTCGAAATCGAACGCATCGGCGGCGGCATCCACAGCCGCAATCGCCTCCATCGCCTCCACCATCGTCCGGTCAATGGCTTCAACGGCATCGGACAGGCTCTTGCTGACGGGGTGGTCGCCATCGATGCCCGCCTGCCCTGCCCGCGTGCGGGCGTGTTCGACCGCCCGCAGGGCCGCGCTCAGCTTTTGCGACAGCTTGTCACCGCCCAACTGCGTGCGGGCATCGGCCAGATCGGCCAGCGCC
>NZ_DJFS01000010.1:539-3162 GCF_002432125.1 Brevundimonas sp. UBA5866 | reverse complement strand
CGCTGGAAGCCAAGGGCGAGGAGGCTGGCCTGTCCGCCATCATCCGCGCCGCGCTTCAGGAACTGGGTAAATGAGCGAGCGTATCCTGAGCGGCGAGGCGATGGCGGGCGAGGCGTTCGACCGCGCCCTTCGTCCGCAAACCCTGTCGGAGTTCGTCGGCCAGCCCAAGGCCAAGGACAACCTGTCGATCTTCATCGAGGCCGCGAAAAAGCGCCAAGAGGCGATGGACCACGTCCTGCTGTTTGGCCCTCCAGGGCTGGGCAAGACGACGCTGGCACAGATTGTGGCGCGTGAGTTGGGCGTGGGTTTCCGCGCCACCTCCGGTCCCATTCTGGGCAAGCCGGGTGACCTTGCGGCCATCCTGACCAATCTCGAACCGCGCGATGTGCTGTTCATCGACGAAATCCACCGCATGTCCCCGCAGGTCGAGGAAGTCCTCTATCCGGCGATGGAAGACCACGTGCTGGACCTGATCATCGGCGAGGGACCCTCCGCCCGTTCGGTGCGCATCGATCTGGCTCCGTTTACGCTGGTGGGGGCCACGACCCGTGCGGGCCTGCTGGCCACGCCCTTGC
Organism: Brevundimonas sp. UBA5866; assembly: GCF_002432125.1. Taxonomy (GTDB): domain Bacteria; phylum Pseudomonadota; class Alphaproteobacteria; order Caulobacterales; family Caulobacteraceae; genus Brevundimonas. The sequence continues at coordinate 2,587 of NZ_DJFS01000010.1, read as the reverse complement.
GCGACCGTTTCGGCATTCCGCTGCGGCTGGAATTCTATAGCCCCGAAGAACTGACTATGGTGGTGCGCGGCACTGCCCGCAAAATGGGCGCGGAAATCGACGCCGAGGGCGCGTTCGAGATCGCTTCGCGCTCGCGCGGGACGCCGCGTATCGCGGGCCGTCTGCTGCGCCGCGTGCGCGACTTCGCCGATGCTGCGGGCGCTCCGCTCATCAACCGTCTGGTGGCCGCGCAGTCGCTGGCCCGTCTGGAAGTTGATGAAGCGGGTCTGGACAGCAATGACCGCCGCTTCCTGAAAGCCTTGATTGAAAACTATGGCGGCGGTCCCGTCGGCATGGACACCCTCGCCGCCGCCATCGCCGAAGCGCGAGACGCCGTTGAGGACGTGATCGAGCCCTACCTGCTGCAACAAGGCTTCATCATGCGCACCCCGCGTGGGCGTATGGCGTGTGCGCGGGCGTATGAGCATCTGGGGCTGTCGGCCCCGCCGCCTCCGCCGACCTCGCCGGACTTGTTTGGGAAGTAATCTTGCTCTTCGCGCTTTTTAGCGCGAAGTCAGAGGCATGACCGATCTCCCCACCGCTGGCCGATTTGAGGCTAAGGATCACCTGTTGCCTGTGCGTGTCTATTACGAGGACACCGATTTTACGGGCGTGGTCTATCACGCGAACTATGTCCGCTATTTCGAGCGCGGGCGCTCGGACTTTCTGCGGGCGGCGGGGATCGGGCACACCGACCTGCTGGAAAGCGATGATCCGCTGGCCTTTGTCGTCAGCGAGCTGAACATCAAATACGTCCGTCCGGCCAAGATCGACGACGCCCTGATCGTGCGCACCCGCTACGAGGTGGTGAAGGGTGTCCGCATGCTGATCAAACAGACCATCGAGCGCGACGGCGAGGTTCTGGCCAAGGCCGATGTGGTCGCCGCCTGCATCCACATGGACGGTCGCCCTCGTCGCCCAAGCAAGCTTTTGATGCAGAAGGTCGAGCCCTGGCTGTCCGGTCCTTCCGAGAGCTGATTTCACCCCAAAAAAGGGCGGATAACGCTTATGTCAGACGATCCTGGGGTGACGGATTCCCCAAGGATCGGTAGATGCGCCTTGGATGCCTTGAATTCGCCATGTGTTGGCGTTCTCAAGGACATAGACTTTTGTGCAAGCGACCAAGGAACACTGAATGGCACCCCCTGTCGACGCATCGCTGTTGAACCCCGTCGAACTGTTCATGTCCGCTGACTGGGTCGTGAAGGCGGTGATGATCGGTCTGGCTGTGGCTTCGGTCTGGTCGTGGACGGTGATCATTCAAAAAGCGGTCAGCTTCAGCCGCATGTTCAGCAGCGCCAATGCGTTTGAACAACTGCTGGAAAGCGGCCGTTCACTGGAAGAAGCCGCATCGGCGGCGGGCCCCAATCCGTCAGAGCCGCTGCCGCGCATGCTGCAGGTTACCTTGCAGGACTGGCGCGAAGCCCGCCAGCGCGGTCCGCTGACGGATGCGCAGGGGCAGGCGCTTCTGGGCCGTATCGACCGCGCTATGGATTCCATCATCGCCCGCGAAAGCCAGAAGATCGAAAACGGTCTGGGCGTCCTGTCGGTGGTTGCCACCGCCTCGCCCTTCATCGGCCTGTTCGGCACCGTCTGGGGCATCATGAACGCCTTCGACCGCATCGCCGCCGCCGGTAACACCAATCTGACCACCGTGGCGCCGGCCATTGCCGAGGCTCTGTTTGCCACGGCCATCGGTCTGGCCGCCGCCATTCCGGCCTATATGGCCTTCAACGCCTTCTCGGTGACGGCGGGCAAGTTCACGGGCCGTCTGGAATCGTTCGCCGATGATCTGGCTGCGGCTCTGGCGCGCCGTCTGGCCAATCCGGCCACGCCCGCACCGCCGCCACCGCCGCCGTCCGATACCCTGAACCTGCGCCGGGGCGCCTGACGCATGGGTATGGCTGCAGGAGGATCGGGTGGAGGTGGCGGTCGTGGCCGTCGCCGCGCCCGCAAACGCCCGCTGAGCGAGATCAACGTCACGCCGCTGGTGGACGTGATGCTGGTGC
>NZ_DJFS01000010.1:0-420 GCF_002432125.1 Brevundimonas sp. UBA5866 | reverse complement strand
GACGAGGTGAGCTGGGAGCAGCTGCCCGTGCGCGTGGGCGAGGAAGCGGGCGAGAACGCCCGCGAAAAGCAGATCTTCATCCGCGCCGATGGCCGCGCCCCCTATCAGGCGGTGGCCCGCGTGATGGCGCGCCTGTCGGCAACGGGTTTCACCAAGCTGAACCTGATCACCGACACCGCCGAGGCGGCAGGGGCCTAAGGCTGGATGCGTAAGCCTTCCCCCGCATTGCTGGGTTCGATTGCGCTCCACGCCGGTGTGGTGGCGCTCAGTCTTGTCACCTTGTCCAACCGCAAGGTCGAAGAGCCGCGTCCCCTGGTGAACTCGGTTCCGGTCAGCATCGTCTCGGATGTGGTGATCGAAGCGGCCGCACCCGATAATCCCCAGCCCGAACCCAGCCCTGAAGACGGTTCGAGCTCGCCG
>NZ_DJFS01000079.1:31877-131692 GCF_002432125.1 Brevundimonas sp. UBA5866 | reverse complement strand
CCAGTTCATCGACGACCGCCGCAAGCCGCAGGGCCGTGACGGCGAGCGTCGTGGCGGTTCGGGTGGCAAGTCTTTTGGCGGCAAACCCGCTGGGCGTCCGTCGGGTGGCAAGCCGTTTGGCGGCAAGCCTTCGGGCGGTCGTGGCGGCCCGCGTGGCCGTTCGTAAGGACCCAGCCGTATGAGGATTGTCGCTGGCAGTCTGAAAGGCCGCGCCATCGTCGCGCCGGAGGGGCAGGGCACCCGCCCGACCTCCGACCGCGCACGGCAGGCCATCTTTAATGTGCTGGAACACGCCGCATGGGCCGAAGACGTACTGGACGGCGCACGGGTCATCGACCTGTACGCCGGATCGGGCGCTCTGGGCTATGAGGCCATCTCGCGCGGTGGTGCCTTCTGCCTGTTCGTCGAGACCGACGACGGTGCGCGCGGTGCTATCCGCGAGAACATGGACGCCTATGGTCTGTTCGGTCGCACCCGCGTCCATCGCCGCAGTGCGACCGACCTTGGCCCGCGCCCCGGCTCGGCGGGTGAAGCCTTCACTCTGGCCTTCCTTGATCCGCCCTATGGCAAGGGTCTGGGCGAGCAGACGCTGGCCAAGCTGCTGGAAGGCAACTGGCTTGCCCCGAATGCGGTGGTGGTCTTTGAGCGCGGCTCTGACGAGCCTGAGATCGAAACCCCCGGCTACGAACGCATGGATGCCCGCGATTACGGCGCGGCACGCGTGCTGTTCCTGAAGGTCGCAGCTTCGCAATAACGCTGATAGGCTGTGGCGTATGATGATTCATCGCCGCAGCCTCATCGCCTCGGTCGCCGCAACGGCGGCCCTTCCCAACATCGCCATCAGCCAATCGAGCCCGCGCTGGCAGCGACGGGCCGATATGCCGTGGGCGACGCAGGAGGTTTACTGCGCCGTTCTGGACGGTCTGATCTATGTCGCGGGCGGGTTGATCCGCGACCGCATCACGACGCGGATCAATGATAGGGTCGGCATCTACAATCCGACGACCGATAGCTGGAGCGAAGGACCGCGCCTGCCGCAGCCAAGGCATCACCCGATGATGGCGGCTGCGCGCGGTCGCGTCTGGGCCTTCGGTGGTTATGACCGTCGCGAGGGCGGTGAGTGGACGTCGATGACCGATTATTGGGCGCTGGATGATGGTCTGTGGCATCCGGTCAGACAGATGCCGCAACCGCTGGCCGAGACGGTCGGCGTGACGGTCGGCGACCGGGTGCATCTGGTGACGGGCCGCTCGCCGAAGGACGGGAACGGCGGCTGGTACGATCAGTTCGATGTGGCCACCCACATGGTCTTCGATGCGTCCGATAACACATGGCACACAGCGCGCCCCGCGCCCGAGGCCCGCAATAGCGCCGCCGCCAGTGTGCATGGCCGGCATATCTATGTCGCCGGTGGCCGCAGGGTCGAAGGCGGTCGCGGGACAGGACGGCTGGATCGCTATGACGCCCGTACCGATAGCTGGGAAACGCTGGCGCCAATTCCTGCGTCGCCGACATCGGGCGAACAGGTCGGCGGTGGACTGGCAATGGCCACCGTGGGCGACAGACTGGTCGCCTTTGGCGGCGAATGGCTGACGAGGCCGGGCGGCGTGTTCACCGAGACATGGATCTACGACATCGCTTCTGATCGCTGGGATCGTGGACCTGACATGGGCGTGCCGAGACACGGACTGGCGGGCTGTGCGGTTGACGGGGTGGTCTATGCGCTGGCCGGCGGCGAGGTCTATTCCGGTGCCAAGGCCAGCGGTGTGGTCGAGGCCCTGAGACTCTGAAATTCCAAGGCCGTTTCGTGCGGTCGCCCGACCTGTTAATCGGGCAGCTTCGTTTGTTTCAAGGCCAGAGTGATGATCCAGCCAACCGCGTCGTTCAAAGACAATCTGCAACTGCTGCCGTCGATCGAGGGTCTGTCCCGCATCGAACTGTTGGATGGGGCGGGGACCGTTGTCGCCATCATCGAGAACCAGCCGGGCAAGCAGGGTTCGCTGGCCGTCTATCAGTATCTGCACCTAGCGTTTGGCGGTCTGACGGCCGAGGCCGCCGCGCACGGTCTTGAACTGTTCGGCGAGCATACGCCGGATGCCAAGGCCCGCCCCGGCGCGCACCCCAATATCGACCGTCTGATCGAGATCGTAGAAGGCGGTGCGCCGCTGTCGATCAATCCGGTTTCGGCCTGATCGGGCTTAGGGCCGACTATTCCGGTTTTTGCGCCAGATGGTCGGCCAGACCCTTCGCCGCGGCGGAAACGTCGGCCCAGGTGACATTGAAGCCGTCTTCGTCGCCGTAATAGGGATCCTGAACGCTTTCACCCGCACGGCCTGCCCAGTCCAGCATCAGGCTGAGCTGGGCGGTGGCTTCTGCGGGCATGATGCGCTTCAGATTGGCGAGGTTATCGGTATCCATCGCCACAATATGATCAAAGCGGGTGAAGTCCGCCGGTTTGATCTGACGCCCGCGCAGACCGGAGATATCCACCCCATTGCGCTTGGCCGTGGCGATGGCGCGGGGATCGGGCTTTTCGTCGATATGATAGGCGGCAGTGCCTGCACTGTCGGTCACTATAGGCAGCTTGCGTTTGGCCACCTCGGCACGGAACGCGCCCTCGGCCAAGGGCGAGCGGCAGATATTGCCAAGGCAGACGAAGAGCACAGACTTAAACATGACCCTGAACCGCTAGAGTCCTTCAAAACATCGAAGACGTTTCGAAGGATAAAATAGATACCTAGGGGGTGGAAGCGCGGCTGTTCATACATTTTTGGGCTTGGCTTGAGACAGTATGGTCTAGCGGATTTGAACATATGTCGGAGGGGGCGGAAATGTTTGATCTTAAAAGGCTCGGTGCTGGCCTGTCGGTTGCGGCATTGTCTATGGCGCTTGCGGGATGTGGTGTCGAAGGCGGTGCACCCAATACGGAAACGGCAGGTGCGGTCGGCACAAGTGTTGAAGGCACCGTTTCGAGCCCACCAGAGCCTGTAAGCCGTCTGACAGGGGCACAGAGAAATGCGGTGAGGTCTGCTCGGCAATACCTTGAAATCAGTGGTTTTTCGCGGGACGGATTGATTGAGCAGCTGTCATCCAGTTATGGCGATGGCTATGAGCGGGCGGACGCCACCGTTGCTGTTGACAGCTTAAATGCTGACTGGAACGACAATGCAGCCCGTTCGGCCCGGCAATATCTCAGTATTTCCGGATTCTCATGCCGTGGCCTGATCGAACAACTCTCGTCCGAATATGGCGATAAATACACGGTCAGTCAGGCCACCTATGGGGCGCAGCAGGCAGGCGCCTGCTGATCCACGATAGGTTCAATCAGCGTCGCCCGAACAGTTTTTCGAGGTCGTGGAGTTTTAGCTCCACATAGGTCGGGCGACCGTGGTTGCACTGGCCGGAGTGGGGGGTGGCTTCCATCTGGCGCAGCAGGGCGTTCATTTCCGGCGCGCTGAGCACGCGGCCAGAGCGTACCGATCCGTGACAGGCCATGGTGCCGCAGACCTCGGCCATGCGTTCTTTCAGCGACAGCGCTGCGCCATGTTCCGACAGGTCGTCGGCGATATCGCGGATCAGGCCCTGCACGTCGGTGTCGCCCAGCAAGGCGGGCGTTTCGCGGACAAGGACCGCGCCCGAACCGAACGGCTCGACGATCAGGCCCATCTCGGCCAGTTCGTCGGCCTTGGCGGCGATGCGCTCGGCCTCGGCGGGGTCCAGTTCGACCACTTCGGGCGTCAGAAGGGCTTGGCGGGTGACGTGGCCGCCCTCCATCTGCACCTTCATCCGTTCATAGACGAGGCGCTCGTGGGCGGCGTGCTGGTCCACGATGACGAGGCCGTCGCGGGTCTGGGCAACGATATAGGTGGCGTGAAGCTGTGCGCGGGCCGCGCCCAGTGGAAAGTCGATGGGATCGACTGGCGTGTCCGGCTGCGGGGCAATCTGTCCGGCGTGTGCGGCCTGAACCTCGGCCAGAGTGCGGAAGGTCGGCGCGGCCTGCTGGCCGGACCATGTGTGTTCGACGCGGGCCGAACGTTCTGAGAGTCCGGGGATGATCTGGATGACCGCATCGGGCTTTGACCATCCGGCCCAGCCGGAAAATCCGGCGGCGGAAGGGGGCAGGGCGGGCTGATCGCCATAGGTCTGGACGCCCGTATGCGGCTGGAAACCCGACAGGGCATCTGCGGCCACGGTGGTGGAGGCGCGGTGGCCTGCCGCGTGGAGAGCGTGTTTGAGTGCCCCGACGATCAGGCCGCGTACCAGCGCGGGATCGCGGAAACGCACCTCGGCCTTGGCCGGATGGACGTTCACGTCAACGTAAAGCGGGTCGATATCGATAAAGAGCGCCGCCGCCGGATGGCGGTCGCGGGCGAGGAAGTCGGCATAGGCCCCGCGCAGCGCCCCCTGCAGCAGGCGGTCACGCACGGGGCGACCATTGACGAACAGGAACTGGTGGGCGGCATTTCCGCGCGAGTAAGTCGGCAGGCCCGCATAACCCGACAGGCGCACGCCATCGCGTTCCTGATCTATCAGCAGAGCATTGGCCTCGAACTCGCGGCCCAACAGCGCCCCCAGACGGCGCAGGCGGCCTTCATCGCCTTTGTGTTCGGCGGGCAGACGCAGCGTGGTCTTGCCGTCCAGTGTCAGAGTGAAAGCCACATCCTCGTGGGCCATCGCCTGACGTTTGATCTCCTCGGAGATGGCCATCGCCTCGGCCCGTTCCGACTTCATGAACTTCAGACGGGCAGGGGTGGCATAGAACAGATCGCGCACTTCGACGCGGGCACCGTGGGGGCCGGGAAAGCCTGCGGGCGAGACAGGTTTGTGATCACCGCCCTCGACGGTGATGGCCCATGCGTCCTGCTGTCCGGCGTCGGACTTGGCGCGGGTGGTGATGGTCAGGCGCGCGACCGAGCCGATGGAGGGCAGGGCCTCGCCACGGAAGCCCAGCGTGAAGATGCGCAGAAGGTCAACATCGCCCGCATCGTCCGGCTCCAGCTTGGACGTAGCATGGCGCTCGACCGCGATGGGCAGTTCATCCTTGGGGATGCCCTTGCCGTCGTCGGCGATCAGGATGCGGGTCAGGCCGCCGCCGTCCGCCTGTATCTCTATATGGGTCGCGCCCGCATCGATGGCGTTTTCCACCAGTTCCTTGATGGCGCTGGCAGGGCGTTCGACCACCTCGCCGGCGGCGATGCGGTTGACGGTTTCGGGCGGGAGACGACGAATAGGCATGCAGGTCCCAAGATAGGCCCCGGAAATCGTCCGCGCATCCACCGTTTTCGGGAACCGGACATTTCGCTGGGATTTTTTGTTCATGAAGGCTTGCGCAACTAAAACTGATACATATACTGTTACCGTTCTTAGGCGGAAACTTCCGTCGTCAAGGCCTCGCATGAAGTGAACGGGGCAAGCTACCAAGAGGTCCGAAAGTGAAGATTAAAGCTGCATTCATCGCTGTGTCCGCTGCTGCCCTGCTGGCAGCCTGTAACGCTCCTGCCAACAACAATGACGCATCGACGGTCCCGGCTGCTGCTGCCGCAGGTCCGGTTGATCTGAAGGCACCTGCCGGCGTCTATGTTCTGGACCCGACCCACGCCATTCTGCAGGCCTCGGTTCTGCACAACTCGATCTCGAACTACACGGTCCGTTTCAACAAGATCGAGTCAAAGGTGACGCTGGATCCGGCCAATCTGGAAAACAGCTCCGTCGAGTTCACCGTTGATCCGACCTCGGTCGATGCCAACTTCCCGGGTGACTATGTCGGCACCCACGCCAACAGCGGCTTCAAGAGCTGGAACGAGGACATCGCCAACAGCCCGTCGAACCTGAACGCCCGCCAGTTCCCGCAGATGACCTTCAAATCGACCAAGGTCACCAAGACCGGCGATCGCACCGCAGACGTGACCGGCGACCTGACCTTCCTCGGCGTGACCAAGCCGGTGACCTTCAAGGCCACCTTCAACGGCGAGATCGAGAGCCACCCGTTCATGCAGGTTCCGGCCATCGGTTTTGCGGCTGAAGGCACCTTCAAGCGTACCGATTTCGGTATGGCTCTGGGCTATGTCGGTGACGAAGTCACGGTCCGCTTCGATGGTGAGTTCCTGAAGCAGGCGGATGCTGCTCCGGCGGCTGCACAATAAACTTTCAAGTGCGGGTGGAGAGAGTGTCTCTCCACCCGTTTTTGTAGCTGAACCTACAGGTTAGCGATTAAAGCCATGTCCACCCGCGCCCTTGCCCGCAAAGACCGCTATTCCGCCGTAGCGATCGCCCTTCACTGGCTGATCGGTCTGTCGATTCTGGCCATGATCCCGATGGGGTGGTGGATGGGCGATGCGATTGAACAGCCTGAAACCCAGGCCTTGGCCTATCGCGTGTTCCAGATTCACAAGTCTGTCGGCTTTCTGATCCTGGCTCTGACCTTCGTGCGGATTGTCTGGCGATTGACGCATCCGGTTCCGGCTTTGCCGGCTCAGATGCACGGTTGGGAGCGTTTTGCCGCACGGGCGACCCATGTGGCCTTCTACGCCTTGATGCTGGCGTTGCCGCTGACAGGTTGGGCCTATGTATCCAGCGGTTGGGCGGTGGTGACCGATACGCCGTTGCCGGTGCCGACCCTGTGGTTCGGCCTGTTCACCATTCCGCACATCGGCTTCATCGAACATGCGAGCGAGGCCGTACGCCGTACGGTTGGCTATATGGCGATGGGTGCCCACAGCAAGTTGGCATGGGGCGCGATTGTCCTTGTCGCTCTGCACGTCGGCGCTGCCCTGAAGCACCAGTTTTTGAACCGTGATGGCGTTCTGGCGCATATGGTGCCGGTGCTGCCGCATGCAGACGTGCCGTTGGCATCGCCGCCTTCGGCCAAGGAAAAATGGTTGGAGCGTTTTGCGGGTGTGGCATTCGTGGCCGTTATCGGCGTGGCCTTTGCTATTGCCGCCAAGCCTGCACCAAAGGCGGAAATGACCGCCGCCGAGACGACCCCGGTGGCTGTGGCCGAAACTTCGGTCATGGCAGGCACGGCACCGGCATGGACTGTCGATGCATCGGCTTCTTCGATCAGCTTCAGCGGTACCCACTCGGGCGCGCCCTTCACGGGAAGTTTCCAAAAGTGGGAAGCCGATATCCGTTTTGATCCGGCCGATCTGGCAGGCTCGACGGCGGTGGTGACGGTTGATACCGCCTCGGCCCAGACAGGCGACGCGACCAAGGACGGCTCATTGAAGGGAGCCGAGTGGTTCAACCCGGCCCAGTTTCCGACGGCCCGTTTCGAGGCGACGGAATTCGTGGCTCTGGACGGCAACCGCTATGAAGCGCGTGGCACGCTGCGAATCAAATCGGCATCCCAGCCAGTGGTTCTGCCTTTCACCTTTGACGAGGCTTCTGGAGAGGCGACCGTGACGGGCAAGGTCGCGGTGGATCGTACCCGGCTCGATCTGGGCATGGTATCAGATGCCGCCGCCAGCTGGGTCTCGAAGATGATCGAGGTCGAGATCAACGTTCGCGCTAAAAAAGCGGCCTAATGTTACCGCCTATTATGGCTAACGGGTTTGCCTGATAGCGTCAGTAACGGTAGAGCAGGGGCCTTTCATTAACTGCCCTAGCTTTAGGCCAAGATCATGCACGACATCAGAGCGATCCGAGACAATCCCGCAGCTTTCGTAGCGGGCTGGTCGTCGCGCGGTGTCGAAAACGCCCAGTCCGTGGTCGATCAGATTCTGGCGCTGGACGTCGATCTGCGCGCGGCCCAGACCGCCGGTCAGGAAGCCCTTGCCAAGCGCAACGCGGCTTCCAAGGCCATCGGCGCGGCCATGGGCAAGAAGGACATGGCCGAGGCCGAACGCCTGAAGGCCGAGGTCGAAACGCTCAAGGGCGTCATCGCCGAGGCCGGTGAAGCCGAAGCCGCCAAGGGCGGTGAGCTGCGCGACCTGCTGGCGGGCCTCAAGAACATCGCCGCCGATGACGTGCCCGATGGCGCGGACGAGAACGACAACGTCGAAGTCAGCAAGTGGGGCACGCCGCGCACCGAAGGTCCGGCCAAGGACCACGCCGATCTGGGCGAAGCGCTCAAGATGATCGACTTCGAAGGTGCCGCCCGCATGTCGGGTGCGCGCTTTGCCGTCATCAAGGGCCAGCTGGCCCGTCTGGAACGCGCTCTGGGCCAGTTCATGCTGGACATGCAGACCACGCAGAACGGCTATACCGAGGTGAACCCGCCGCTGCTGGTCCGTGACCACGCCATCTTCGGTACCGGCCAGCTTCCGAAGTTCAAGGAAGACCTGTTCCGTGCCGCCGACGGTGATCCGGACGCAGATGTCGAGCACATCGAAGGCAACCGCTGGCTGATCCCGACCGCCGAGGTGTCGCTGACCAACCTCGTGCGCGAACAGGTTCTGAGCGACGAAGACGTTGCCCAGCCCATCCGCATGACCGCGCTGACCTATTGCTTCCGCGCAGAGGCCGGTTCGGCGGGCCGCGACACGCGCGGCCTGATCCGCCAGCACCAGTTCCAGAAGGTGGAGCTGGTTTCGATCTGCAAACCGGAAGACAGCGAAGCCGAGCATGAGCGCATGACTGGCTGTGCCGAGGCTGTGCTGCAGGCGCTGGAACTGCCGTACCGCAAGGTGCTGCTGTGCAAGGGCGACATGGGCTTTTCGGCCCGCAAGACCTATGACCTCGAAGTCTGGCTGCCGTCGCAGAACACCTACCGCGAGATCAGCTCCTGCTCGAACTGCGGTGACTTCCAGGCCCGCCGCATGGACGCCCGCTTCAAGCGTGCTGGCGAGAAGAAGACCGAGTATCTGCACACCCTGAACGGCTCGGGTCTGGCGGTTGGCCGCACCCTCGTCGCCGTTATGGAAAACTATCAGCGCGAAGACGGCAGCATCGCTGTTCCGACCGTGCTGCAACCGTACATGGGCGGTCTGACCGCCATCGCCGCTGCATAAAGAGTATTCATGCGTATTCTTCTGACGAACGACGACGGCATCGACGCCGAGGGCCTGACTTGTCTGGAAAAGATCGCGCGGACCCTGTCCGACGATGTCTGGATCGTGGCTCCGGCGGTCGAACAGTCGGGGAAGGGCCGTGGCCTGACCCTGACCGAGCCGCTGCGCGTCAACAAGCACGGCGACAAGCGTTTTTCGGTTACGGGGACCCCGACCGACTGCGTCATTCTGGCGGTCAACGACCTGATGCCTGAAAAGCCCGATCTGGTGCTTTCGGGCGTGAACCGCGGCCACAACGTGGGCGAGGATGTCTCCTATTCCGGTACCGTCGCCGGTGCGCTGCAGGGCATGGCCTTCGGCATCCGCTCGATTGCCCTGTCGCAGTCGCTGGAGCGTTTCCACGACGAGGCGGTGGCCCATTGGGAAACCGCCGAAGCCTTCGCACCGGGAATCATCAAAAAGCTGCTGGACCAGAAATGGCCGGACGGCGTGGTGATGAACGTCAACTTCCCCAAACTGCCGGTCGAGCTGGTGAAGGAAGTCGAGATCACCCGTCAGGGGTTCCGCGATATCGGTGAACTGCACGCCATCCGCCGTGATGACCTGCGTGGCCGTCCGTATTACTGGATGGCCTTCCGTGGCACGCCGCACGAACACCCGCAGGGGACCGATCTGCGTGCTATGGAAGAGGGCCGAATCTCGGTCACGCCGCTGCATATCGATCTGACGCACATGCCGATGATCAACGACCTGAAAAAGGTTCTGGGCGGCGCGCCGCCCAAGGGACCGCACGAGCAATAAGAGACTGCACATGAACCTCGGGGACGATCGCGCTGGACGCCTTATCCTGTCGCTACGGCGGCAGGGGGTGACGGATGCGCGCGTCCTCGCGGCGATGGAGAATGTGGACCGCTCGATCTTCGTCCACGAGAAGTTTCTGGACCAGGCGTGGGAAGACCAGGCTCTTCCTATCGACTGCGCCCAGACCATCAGCCAGCCGTTCATCGTCGGCCTTATGACCCAGGCCCTGAAGGTCGGCCCGCGCCACCGGGTTCTCGAAATCGGCACGGGCAGCGGCTATCAGTGCGCGGTGCTGAGCCGCATGGCGCGTTTCGTCTATACCGTCGAACGATACAAAAGCCTGCTGAACGAAGCCGAAGGGCGTCTTAAACGCCTCGGTATCGAAAACGTGTTTACCCGTCATGGCGACGGAGGGCAGGGCTGGAACGAGCAGGCCCCGTTCGACCGGATCATGGTGACGGCTGCCTCTCCCCATGAGCCAACCGAGCTGCTGAAGCAGTTGAAGCCCAACGGCATTCTGGTGGCTCCGGTGGGGCGCACCTCGGTTCAGATGCTGAACCGTTATACCGGCCAGGAAGACGGCAGCTTTACACGCGAAAGCCTGTGCGAGGTGCGTTTCGTGCCTCTGGTCGAGGGCATGGCCAAAGAAGGGTAAATCCGCCCTTAACCATTTCGCCCCACTTTCGCGCGAGTTTGCCGTTTGGTTTGGATTCGAATCCGGCCAACCCGGATATCTTGATGTGACTTGTTAAGACGGAGGCGTGGATGCTGAGCAGCCGCAATTGGATTCGGGCGGGAATGCTGGCCGGGAGCGCACTGACGCTGGCGGCCTGTTCAACCTATCCGGCGGAGCCGCGCTATTCGACGCGTCCGGTACAGACCGGACAGGCACCCGGCCCCTATGGCCAAAATCCCTATGCACCTCCGGCGCAAACCCCGCCTGCACAGGTCAATACGGGTGGCGTCAACAATCCCTACTACCAACCCAATACACCGCCGCCCGTAGAGCAGGGGCCGATTGCCGGATCGGGCACCATTCAAGGCGGTGGCCTGCCGCCTGCGGCGGGGCCGGCCTATCCCTCGACGGGCGAGCCAGTCCGCGTAACGCCGCCTGCATCTTCCGCTCCGGTTCAGGCCGGTGCGGCCTATGTCATCCAACAGGGCGACACGATTTCCGGTGTCGGCCGTCGATTCGGCGTTCCGGTACAAATCCTGATCGATCTGAACAATCTCGGCCCGCGTGGAAGCATCACAGCGGGGCAGCGACTGACCCTCCCGTCTACGGCGATTGACCGTGGTACCGATCCATATGCGACCGGCCCGACGCCAGCGGGCGTCACTGTGGGCTCCGGCGCGTCCGTCCCGCCGCCGCCACCGCCGCCCAGCGGCAATGCCCCGTTGCCGCCCGCGCCACGAACCCAACCTGTGGGTACGCCTGCGGCCAGCGCACCTGCCCCTGCACCAGCTCCGGTCGGGCAGCGGATTGCTCTGCAATGGCCGGTTCGCGGCGAAATCCTGCGCCGTTTTGGCCCCAGTGGACTGGGCGAGCGTAACAACGGCATCAACATCGGTGCTGCCGCCGGTACTGAGGTCAAGGCTTCGGCTGATGGCACGGTCGCCTATGTCGGCGATGATATCGTGGGGCAGGGGCTGACGGTTCTGATCGTTCACCGCGATGGCTGGCGGACGGTTTACAGCCACCTGGGTTCGGCCACGGTTCGTGATGGTGCATCGGTTCGCGCCGGACAGTCCATCGGCACGGTCGGTCTGACCGCCGGTGATGGACGCCCGTCGATCCATTATGAAGTGCGCCAGATGCGTGGCGATGACCCCATCGCGGTCGATCCTCTGGGTGTTTTGCCGCGTTAATCGTCAAAAAATGCAGCGAAAGGGGGCGGATTGTCAGAAATGATCCGTCCCTGCCATCGCGTCGCGTTGCAAATATAAGTCGCGCACCCTAGTTTTCGCGCCTTATTTCCAGTGGGTCCCCCAGCGTGGGGCGCGGCCCAATTCGGGGAGCTGTTAAATTGAATACTACCGACGCCGGCGCTATGGGCGCTCTTATCCAGTTCGCACCGCTGGTGCTGATCTTCGTGCTGTTCTACTTCCTGATGATCCGTCCTCAGCAGAAGCGCATGAAGGCTCACCAAGCCATGCTCAAGGCGCTGAAGCGTGGTGACGAAGTGGTCCTGTCGAACGGTATGGTCGGTAAGGTGACCCGCGTCGAAGAGAACGAAGCTATGGTCGATATCGCCCAGGGCGTTTCTGTTCGCGTTGTCCGTTCGATGATCGCCGAGGTGCGCAACCGCACCGCCATCGCTGCCAACGACAAAGGCTAAGGCCCCCCATTAACGGCGGCTTACCGCCCGGAGAAGCCCTGACATGATTCAGCTATCGCGCTGGAAAGTCGTCGTGGTCCTGCTGTCGCTCGTAATCGGGCTACTGCTGGCCTTCCCCAGCATGCTCACGCCCCAACAGCGCGAAGCGCTGCCGGGCTGGATGCCGAAACAAGCCGTGAACCTCGGCCTCGACCTTCAGGGTGGTTCGTACCTCCTGCTGGAAGTGGACGTTCCGGCGATGCGTGAAAAACGCGTCAGCAACCTGATGGAAGACGTCCGCGTCGCCCTCAACGCTCAACAGATCTCCATCGGCAGTCTGCAGCGTGAACAGGGCAGTGTGGTGGTCACCCTGTCAAACCCGGCCCAGAACCAGGCGGCGTTCAATGCGCTGCGTGAACTGGCCAACACGGGCATTGGCGCATCGGGCGTTTCGGACCGTGCCGTTACCCGCCTGAGCGGCAACCGTATCCGCTACGGCTTTACCGATACGGCGCTGGCCAACATGGGCGCGACGGCCGTCGATCAATCGATCGAAGTTGTCCGCCGCCGTCTGGACAGCACCGGCACCAAGGAAATCTCGATCACCCGTCAGGGTGCCGAGCGTATCGTTGTTCAGGCCCCGGGCCAGAGCGATCCGGGCGAACTGGAGCGTCTGGTGGGCCAGACGGCCCAGTTGACCTTCCAGATGGTCGATGTCTCTCCGAACGGTCTGCAGGATGCAATGGCAGGCCGCGTGCCTCCCGATGCGGAACTGCTGCTGGATGATTCCAACACACCGTATCTGGTGAAGCGCCGCATTCTGGTGTCGGGTGAAAACCTGACCCGTGCGGGTGTGGGTACCGATCAGAACGGTCGCCCTGCCATCGATTTCCAGTTTGACGGCCAAGGCGCACGTCGCTTCGCCGAAGCTACGGCCCAGAACATCGGCAAGCCTTTCGCCATCATCCTTGATGGCAAGGTGATCTCGGCTCCGACCATTCAGGGCGCGATCACGGGCGGTAGCGGCCAGATCACCGGCAGCTTCTCGATCCAGTCGGCTTCGGAACTGGTGAACCTGCTGAACGGCGGCGCACTTCCGGCACCGCTGAAAGTTCAGGAGCGCCGCGTGGTGACCGCAGAACTGGGTGCCGATGCCGTTAAGGCCGGTGCTATTTCGACCATCATCGGTTTCGTCCTGATCATCGTCATCATGATTGCCTTCTATGGCTTCCTGTTCGGCGGTATCTCGGTTCTGGGCCTGATCCTGAACGGTATTCTGATCATCGCTGCGATGGCGACCTTCGGTGCCACCCTGACCCTGCCGGGTATTGCGGGTCTGGTGCTGACATTCGCAGTGGCCGTGGACGCCAACGTCCTCATCTATGAGCGCATGCGTGACGAAGCCCGTCTGGGACGTTCCCCGATCGCGACTATGGATGCCGGTTTCAACCGCGCTATGGGTACGATCGTTGACGCCAACCTGACTACGCTTGTCGCGGCTCTGATCATGTTCATGTTCGGTGCCGGTCCGGTTCGCGGCTTCGCCTGGACGCTGACCATCGGTGTGTTCACCTCGATGTTCTCGTCGGTGATGGTCGCCCAAGTTCTCCTTGGCTATTGGCTTAAAGTGGCCAAGCCTAAAAAACTGCCGATCGCGGAGTAATGCCGATGCGTGGATGGCCTCTCATCAAACTGCTTCCGCAGAAAACCAACTTCCAATTCGTGAAGCACGCCAAGCTTATGGGCGGTCTTGCCGCCCTGCTTTGCGTGGTCTCTCTGATCGGTTGTTTCTATCCGGGTCTGAATCTGGGTATCGACTTCCGTGGGGGCGCATCGCTTGAAGTGTCCAAGCCTGCCGGACAGGTTCTGGAACTTGACCGCGTGCGTTCGGCTGTGGGCGGACTGGGTCTGGGCGACGTCCAGGTTCAGGGTATCGACAGCGCCTCAGCGGCAATCGTTCGCTTCCAGGTTCCTGAAGGCGAAGACCAGACGGTTATCGTCAACAAGGTCGAAAGCGCGATCCAGAACGCTGTCGGTGACGTGACCTATTCGAACGTCAGCGTGGTCGGCTCGAAGGTTTCGGGCGAGCTGTTCCGTTCGGGCATCTATGCCCTTGCGGCGGCTATCTTCCTGATGTTCCTGTACATCTGGTTCCGCTTTGAACCGCAGTTCGGCTTTGGTGCTATTGTCGGTCTTGTCCACGACGTGGTGCTGACCTTTGGTCTGGTCGTGCTGCTGCGCTTCGAGTTCAGCTTGAATACTGTGGCCGCCATCCTGACGGTTATCGGTTATTCGATGAACGATACCGTGGTGGTGTTCGACCGACTGCGTGAGAACCTGCGCAAGTACAAAACCATGCCGCTGGCTCAGGTGATCGACCTGTCGCTGAACGAAACCCTGACCCGTACCATCATGACCGGCGTCACGGCCGTTGGTGTTCTGGCTGTGCTGGCCCTGTTCGGTGGCGAGGCGCTGTTCAGCTTCTCCATCGTTCTGATGGTCGGTATCATCATCGGTACCTTCTCCTCGATCTACGTCGGCACGCCGATCGTCCTCTTGTGGGGCGTGAAGCGCGGCAATATCAGCCGCAACGACGATGGCGACCTGAAGCCGGTGAAGTTCGGCATGGCCAGCCGTCCGTAAAGGACATTAAGGCCAAGACATCAGACCCGCCGGTCCTTGGGATCGGCGGGTTTTTTGTTTGAACGGCGCGCGCGGCAATCCAGCACTTGCACAGCGGGCCTTAGTCCCGCATGGCAGGGGGAACATGACTTCTGTTGATCTTGATGCCCAAGTCCGCACGGCGGATCTCGACCGCTGGCTGTCCAGCCGCTTCGTCGATGATGTCCAGCGACGCGCCGACCTGATCGCGCTTTATGCGTTCGAGGCCGAGCTTGTGGCCATTCCGTCGCGCGTCACCCAACCGCTTCTGGCCGAGATGCGCTTTACGTGGTGGGCCGAGCAGATGGACGGCGTGTTCAGCAATACGCCCCGTGTCGGGCATCCTGTGCTGGAAGCTATGACCGCTATGGTCACGCGCCACCAGCTCGATC
Organism: Brevundimonas sp. UBA5866; assembly: GCF_002432125.1. Classification (GTDB taxonomy): domain Bacteria; phylum Pseudomonadota; class Alphaproteobacteria; order Caulobacterales; family Caulobacteraceae; genus Brevundimonas. The sequence goes on along the minus strand of NZ_DJFS01000079.1, from coordinate 116,572 downwards.
GGGCACCGTTCGATGCCTTGATCGAGGCCCACATCGGGCGCGTACACAAAGAACCGCACGACCTGGACGCCTTTTTTGTCGGGCCTATGCGAATTGCAGCGCGGATTTTGGGGGCAGGAGACAAGGCGCAGGCCGTGGACGAAGCCGGTCGCCTGTTCGGCCTGATGCAGACCGGACGCGAGCCTGAGGCCAGGGCGATGAGGGGGGCGGCCAACAGGTCGCTGAAATCACTTCCGGCAAAGGCATTTCCGGCGGTGGCCCACGCCAGCCTGTCGCCTGCACATCCCGAATCCGTCAAACGACTACAACTGTTCTGGAACACGGTGAGGGGCCGTATCTGACATGAGCCAAGCGAACCTGCGAAAACCGGCTGCACTATGGCTGGCGGTTACCACACTGTTTGGCCTCGCCGGAACGATTGTGGGCCTGTTGCCGGCGGTCCTGATTTGGGGCGCGTTCCGTGAGGGGCAGGTGAGCCTGCTTACGGCAATGCTCACCATGATCCCTTACTGCTCGCTGATGGTTTGCCCGTTGATCGCATGGTGGCTGTTGCTACGTCGGCGATATGCACTGTCGCTGATCGTGGCGACGCCGCCCATCCTGATGTGGGCCATCAGCTTGATCCTCAGCCGCCTGATCTAGGTCTTACAGGGCGTTGAGCGGCAGTTTGATGAAACGTTTGCCGTTCTCTTCTGCCGGTGGCAGGGCACCTGCACGGATGTTGACCTGAAGCGCAGGCAGGATCAGCCTGGGTGCCGATAGACCGGCATCACGGGCCTCGCGAAGGGCGACAAAATCGTCCTCGCCGCGGCCTTGGCCGATATGGATGTTCTCGCGCTTTTCGGCCGCCACAGTGGTTTCCCACTGATAGTCGGAACGTCCTTCGGGCAGATAGTCGTGACCCACAAAGACCCGTGTCTCTTCCGGCAGGGCCAGTATCTTGTGGATCGATCGATATAGGGTACGTGCGTCGCCGCCCGGAAAGTCGCAACGCGCCGTGCCAAAATCCGGCATGAACAGAGTGTCGCCGACAAAGACACTGTCACCCACAACATAGGACACACAGGCCGGCGTGTGCCCCGGCGTGTGCAATACGCGGACCTCCAGCGAACCGATGTTGAAGCGGTCGCCCTCGGAATATGTCTCGTCAAAGACGATGGCGTCGGGGGTGACGTCATGGGCATCGAACAGGTTGCCAAAGACCTTCTGGACCTTGGTGATGTTGTGGCCGATACCGATAGGCACGCCGGTGCGGCTGCGGATTTCGTCGGCCCCCGTCAGGTGATCGGCATGGGCGTGGGTTTCCAGCACGCGTACCAGCTTCAATCCGCGGGACGTTACCGCGTTCAGGACCCGTTCGATCGAGGCGGTAGAGGTCCGTGCCGCTGCGGCATCATAATCCAGCACCGGATCGATGATGGCCGCTTCGCCCGTAGCAGGGTCTGCGACCAGATAGGTCACGGTATTGGTGGCTTCGTCAAAAAAGCCCGTCACATCGGGATGGTGGGTTTGGGGGAGTAAGGTCATCAGTGCCTCCGTTTCCCGTATTAGATATTAGCACTTGCTAATTTAGCAATACCTAATATATAGGCGGCATGGTTGATTTCACGCAGATGAGTTTGGAGCAGTTTCAGGCCAATGCCGGAGAGGCATCGCGCCTGTTGAAGGCTCTGTCCAATGAAAGTCGCTTGATGATCCTCTGCCAGATCGGCGAGGGCGAATGTCAGGTCGGCGATCTGAAGCTGGGCTTGTCCCAGTCGGCGCTGTCGCAACATCTGGCGCGACTGCGTGATGACGGACTGGTGACCTCGCGTCGGGAAGGTACGGCGGTGTTTTATCGCATCAGCGATCTTTCGGCGCTCAAGGTCATAGCCACTCTGGCTGAAATCTACTGTCCCCCTGCCGCCGGATAGGCGCGCGGTTATTCACTAAACAGGACTTTCTCCATGAACGCTCTCAATCCCCTTCAACCGAAGGATGTTCAAACGCGCCTGTCTTCCGGTCAGGCCGTTCTTGTGGATGTGCGCGAGGCCGATGAATACGCCCGCGTCCATATCGCCGGTGCCGTTTCGGCCCCTCTGTCGTCATTCGAAACGGCAGATCTATCGGCCATTGCCGGTAAGCAGGTGATCTTCACCTGCCGCAGCGGCAATCGTACGCGCACGGCTGCCGATCGTCTGGCTGCCCGCGTGGCAGGCACGGCCCATGTTCTGGACGGCGGTGTCGAGGCATGGAAGGCCGAGGGGCTTCAGGTACGTGTAGACGCCAAGCAACCCCTGGAGCTGATGCGTCAGGTCCAGATGGTGGCTGGTGGTCTGATCCTGCTGGGTGCCGCTCTGGGCACGGTTATCCACCCGGGCTTCTGGGGCATCAGCGCCTTTGTCGGCGCGGGCCTGTTCGTGGCAGGGGCCACGGGCTTCTGCGGCATGGCCAATATCCTGATCCTGATGCCGTGGAACCGCGCCATGAAGAAGGCCTGAAGTCGTGGAGCCGATCCAACTGCTTCTGGCCGCCCTCAGTGGAGGGCTGGTGGCCCTGTTGCTGACGGTGTTCGGAGGCGGTGGATCGGTTCTGGCCGTGCCGCTTCTGATCTATCTCGTCGGGATTGATCAGCCGCACGTGGCCATTGCGGCGTCTGCGGCGGGCGTTGCCTTGAACGGGCTGACGGCCTTGGCCGGACAGGCACGGGCAGGGCGGGTCCGCTGGCCCTGTGCCATCCTGTTCGCCGTGGTCGGGGCCACATTCGCGTGGGCGGGATCCAGTCTGGCAAAGGCCATCGACGGTGACAGCCTGTTGCTGGCCTTTGCTGTGGCTATGGCCCTGATCGGCGGCTCGATGCTTCGTCCGGCCAAGGGGCAGGGCGATCCGAGCGTGCGCCTGAACCGTCGGATCGCGCCGCGCATCGCTGTGACCGCCTCGGGCGTGGGCGGAATGGCAGGTTTTTTTGGTATCGGTGGCGGCTTTCTGATCGTGCCGGGCCTGTTGTGGGCCACGAACATGACGCTGGCGGCGGCGCAGGCTACCTCCTTGCTCAGCGTCGTCGCCTTCGGGGCCAGCACTGCGATCAACTACAGCCTGTCCGGCCTGATGAACTGGTGGGTTGTGGGCGCTATGGCTGCGGGCGGCGTGTTTGGTACCATGATCGGGCTGCCCATATCCAAGCGGCTGGGCCAGCACACCCGTCTGGGACGGCAGATGTTCGCGGTCCTGATCCTGCTGGTTGCCCTCTATGTCGGATGGCAGGCCATCATGGCGCTTTAAGAAAAAGGGCGGCTGAGGTGATCAGCCGCCCTTGTCTTATCAGGCTTGGTTATCGCGCCATGCCTTCAGGGCGTTGAGGGCACGGATGGATTGCAGGCGCTTCTTGGCGCGGCCGCGTTCCTTGGGATGGATGCGCTTGCCGTCCTCATCGACCTTGGGGGCTTCCAGCGGCGGAAGCAGGCCGTAGTTGATGTTCATAGGCTGGAATTTCGAGCCTTCCATGTGGCCGCCGGTGATATGTTCCACCAGCGCGCCGATGGCCGTTTCCGGCGGCGGCGGGGCCAGTTCCTTGCCCAGAGCCTGTGCGGCGGCCAGACGGCCCGTCAGAAGGCCCATGGCGGCGCTTTCGACATAGCCCTCGACGCCGGTGACCTGACCGGCAAAGCGCAGGCGCGGCATGGCCTTCAGGCGCAGTTGCTTGTCCAGCAGTTTGGGGCTGTTCAGATAGGTGTTGCGGTGCAGGCCGCCGAGGCGGGCGAACTGTGCGTTCTCCAGACCCGGGATCATACGGAAGACCTCGGTCTGCGCGCCATACTTCATCTTGGTCTGGAAGCCGACCATGTTGAACAGCGTACCCAGCGCATTGTCCTGACGCAGTTGGACGATGGCGTGGCACTTCACCGTCGGGTTGCGCGGATTGGTCAGGCCGACCGGCTTCATCGGGCCGTGGCGCAGGGTCTCGCGGCCACGTTCGGCCATGACCTCGATCGGCAGACAGCCGTCGAAATAGGGAACGTGTTCCCATTCCTTCGACACCGCGGTTGGGCTGGCCAACAGGGCGTCGATGAAGGCGTCGTACTGTTCCTTGTCCATCGGACAGTTGACGTAGGCCGCCGTCTCGCCGCTGGGGCCTTCCTTGTCATAGCGCGACTGGCGCCACGCGATGTCGAAGTTGATGCTGTCGGCGTGGATAATCGGTGCGATGGCGTCGAAGAAGCTCAGGCCTTCTTCGCCGCCCAGCTTCAGGATCTCGTTAGCCAGCGATTCCGACGTCAGCGGGCCGGTGGCGACGATGACGTTGTCCCAGTCTTCCGGCGGAATGCCAGCGATCTCTTCGCGCACCACGGTGATGAGCGGATGCTCCATCAGACGCTTGGTCACGTCGGCCGAGAAACCGTCACGGTCAACGGCCAGCGCGCCGCCAGCCGGAACCTGATGCTCGTGGCCGCAGGCCATGATGATCGAGTTCAGCTCGCGCATTTCCTGATGCAGCAGGCCGACGGCGTTGTATTCCCAATCGTCCGAACGGAACGAGTTGGAGCAGACCAGCTCGGCAAAACCGGCCGTCTGGTGCGCGTCGGTGCGAACTTTTACGACCTCGCCGTCAGCGGTCGTCTCGTCGCGGCGCATCTCGTGCAGGATGACGGGAACGCCAGCGTTGGCGATTTGCCATGCGGCTTCAGAGCCGGCCATGCCGCCGCCGATGACATGGACGGGGCGAATAGAAGTGTTGGTGGACATGGGGGGCTTCTAGCGGTCAATGGCGTCGCTGTCATGCCGCTATACGTTGGTATAGGCTAGTTCTGGAATCAAACGGGCTGGTACGCATATGACGATTTCAACATTCGATCCGATGGTGGCGATCACAGACGCATTTGCCATTCTGAAAAGCCATTTTATGCGCGTGGCCGTGTGGGGGCTTCTGTTGTATTTGCCGTTCGTGGTGGTGATGCTGGCTATGCTGCCGATCCTGATCGCGGCTGCTGCTTCGGGTGGCACTTCTTTTGATCCAGAAGCGCTGGGGTTTGGATCCTCGCTCGCGATCAATGCCGCCAATGGTCTCTCTCAGTTTCTGACGGTCGGCGTCATGGTGCTGATCTACGCTGCCCTTGGCTTCATGATGTGGGGACGTTCGCGGCCCAAGACGTGGTTGGGACTGCGCTTTGGAATGGATGAAGGGCGCATCCTGCTCGTGTTACTCGCGATTATGGCAGCTGCATTTTTCGGAGCGATGGTCGTTGCCATCGTGATCGCAATGATCGCATTTCCGGTTGGCCTGGCGTCCGAGGGCGCTGCCGTCGCCATCTCTGTTCCGTTGGTTCTCGTGGCCTTGGCGGGCTTTGTATGGGTCGGCATAAGGGCATCGCTGATCATTCCGGCGACGCTGGATCGCGGGAAGTTGGCATTTGTCGAGGGCTGGAAAGCGACCAAGGGCCATTTCTGGCGTTTGCTGGGTACAGCCTTGCTGGCCCTACTTTGCACCATCCTTATCGCTTTGATCTTTGTTGCCTCGCTCATGGCCGCCGCGCTGGTGTTTGTGTTGATCGCAGGTGTGGCGACGGGCTGGAACTTCGACACTCCCGCGACGGGCACGATGATCGCTCTGATCGTTCCGGGCTTGATCCTGTATTTTGCGGCTGTGGCTGTTCTGGGGGGTATTCAGGTCGTGATGATGCAAGGGCCGTGGTATTCGGTCTGGAAACAACTCAACCACAGCACCGTCGAACCCGAAGTCATTCGGGCCGAACCTGCTGCACAGATCTGATCCCAAAGGCATATCCATGACGTTTTCGCCGACCGACGCTGCGTTCGAGGGCTTTCGCCTGACGCGTCGTGAACCCAAGATGATTATCGCATTGGCGCTGCTGTATGCCGTGTTCAGTGCGATAATCCTGGCACTGACCTATTACCCTTTGGGCCAGGTGGTACGATTGGCATCGGTCGTCAGTGCCGGAGAGCAGCCGGACCAGTCGCAGGTCCTTGCGATGATGAAGGCCTATGGGCAGATCGTTGCGATCTCTGCGCTGCCGGCAATGGTTGTGAACTCCATCGTACAGTCCGCGGTTGTACGCAGCGTGCTGACACCGGAGGACAACCGTTTTGCCTACCTGCGTTTCGGTAAAAACGAACTGCGGGTGATCGCGGTGAACGTGATCGTGTCCTTGATCCTCACGGCCGCAGCGGTGCTGGGCTTCGGAATAGTGGGCGTTCTGCTGGGCTTTGCGATGAACGGCATGCCTGCTCTGGCGGTTTTCGCGACCCTGTTGATGTTGGCTGTCGGGGCGGGTCTGATTGCGCTGGGGGTTCGGTTCTGCCTCGCCGTTCCAATGACCTTCGCACAAGGGCGCATCACGATCTTCAAGAGCATTTCCCTGACCAAAGGCCGCTTCTGGCCGTTGCTGGGCATGATTTTGCTGGCGTCTGTGCTGTCTATTGTCGTCAACTTCCTCGGCTCCATAGTCACAGGTCCGCTGACCATGTTGAGTGGTGGGCTTACTGTCCTTGACGGCAGCGCTGCGATTTCCGGGCCGATGGTTGCGGGTCTGTTTGTCTGGGTTGCTGTCAGTGCACTGCTGACCGCAGCACAGATGCTGATCTTTTACGCTCCGGCGGCGTCGGCGTGGAAAACGCTGAACGCCTGAACCGGGGCAGGTGCTGCGGAAAAAGATAAAGGCCGGAGAGCATGCTCTCCGGCCTTTTCTTTAAGCCTTGGCTTTCGCCTTTTTCCTTGGGGCCTCAGTGGTAAGGGCGGCGACGCGGGCCTTTCGGCGTTCCTCGTGTCGGTCCAGAACATCTTTCAGATAACGGCCCGTCCAACTCTTGTCGTTACGGGCCACTTCCTCAGGCGTACCGACAGCCACGATCTCGCCGCCGCCGTCACCGCCTTCGGGGCCGAAGTCCAGAATATAGTCGGCGACCTTGATGACATCGAGGTTGTGCTCGATGACGACGATGGTGTTGCCGTTGTCGACCAGCTCCTGAAGCACTTCCAGAAGTTTGCGGATGTCCTCGAAGTGCAGGCCCGTGGTTGGCTCGTCCAGGATGTAGAGCGTCTTGCCCGTTGCGCGACGGGACAGCTCCTTGGCCAGCTTGACCCGCTGGGCCTCCCCGCCGGACAGGGTGGTGGCCGGCTGGCCGACCTTTACATAGCCAAGGCCCACGCGGGTGAGGGTCAGCATCTTGTCCCGGATCGAAGGCACGGCGTCAAAGAAGCGGGCGGCTTCTTCAACTGTCATATCAAGAACATCGGATATGCTCTTGCCTTTGAACAGGATTTCCAGCGTCTCTCGGTTGTAGCGCTTGCCCTTGCAGACGTCGCAGGTCACGTACACATCCGGCAGGAAGTGCATCTCGATCTTGATGACACCGTCACCCTGACAGGCCTCGCAGCGGCCACCCTTGACGTTGAAGCTGAAACGGCCGGGGCCATAGCCGCGCGCCTTGGATTCCGGCAATCCCGCGAACCAGTCACGGATCGGATTGAAGGCACCGGTATAGGTCGCGGGGTTCGAGCGCGGCGTGCGGCCGATCGGTGACTGGTCGATGTCGATGACCTTGTCGAAGTGGTTCAGCCCTTCGATGCGATCGAACGGCGCCGGTGCCGCCGAGGCATTGTTCAGGCGTCGGGCCGCAGCCTTGTACAGGGTCTCTATGGTGAAGGTGGACTTGCCACCGCCCGACACGCCCGTGATGCAGGTGAACAGGCCGACGGGGATTTCGCCGGTGACATTCTTCAGATTGTTACCTGTGGCTCCCGATACGGTCAGCATGCGCTTGCGGTTCACGGGGCGGCGGCCATCGGCGGGCAGGGCGATCTCGCGCTCGCCCGTCAGATACTGACCGGTCAGGCTCTTTGGGTTGGCCATGATCTGCTCGGGCGTGCCCTCCGCGCAGACGTGACCGCCGTGGGCACCGGCACCGGGGCCCATGTCGATGACATAGTCCGCTGAGAGAACGGCTTCCTCGTCATGCTCGACCACGAGGACCGAGTTGCCAAGGTCGCGCAGCCCCTTCAGGCTTTCGAGCAGGCGCGTGTTGTCCCGTTGGTGAAGGCCGATGGACGGCTCATCCAGCACATAGAGTACACCCGTCAGACCCGAGCCGATCTGGCTGGCCAAACGGATGCGCTGGCTCTCGCCACCCGAAAGGGTGCCGGACGAGCGCGACATGTTCAGGTATTCCAGCCCGACATTGTTCAGGAAGCGCAGCCGGTCCGTGATCTCTTTCAGGATACGGCGCGCGATCTCCATCTGCTTTTCGGTCAGGCTGTCTTCCAGTGTGGAGAACCACAGGAAGGCCTTGCTGATCGAAAGCTCCGAGATTTCGGCAATGTCGGCACCGCCGACTTTCACCGCGAGCGCTTCGGGTTTCAGGCGCTTGCCACCACAGGCATCGCAGGGCGTTTCGGATTGATAACGGCCCAGTTCTTCGCGGACCCAGGCCGAGTCCGTCTCGCGCCAGCGACGGTCCAGGTTCGGAAGAATGCCCTCGAAGGGTTTGGATACCTCGTATTTACGGGCGTTGTCGTCATAGACGAATTTGATCTTCTCGCTGCCGGTGCCGTGCAGAATGACCTGCTGGGCCTTGGCGGGCAGTTCGCGCCACGGCTTGTCCATCGAGAAGCCATAGTGCAGCGAAAGCGCCTGCAGCGTCTGGGTATAGAGGGGCGATTGCCCCTTGGACCACGGCGCAATCGCACCCTTGTGCAGGGTCTTGTCACGATCCGGCACGATCAGATCGGCATCGAACGCCAGCTTCACACCCAGACCGTCGCATTTCGGGCAGGCCCCGAACGGATTGTTGAACGAGAACAGGCGCGGCTCGATCTCGGTGATGGTGAAGCCCGATACCGGACAGGCAAAGCGTTCGGAGAAGGTGAGGGTGCGAGGTTCGGTCTCGCCCTCGGCAGGCTTGGCCCATTCGGCCACCGCCAGACCGTCCGCCAGGCCCAACGCGGTTTGCAGGCTGTCGGCATAGCGGCCCTCAAGGCCTTCCTTGGTGACGATCCGGTCCACCACGATGTCGATGTCGTGCTTGAACTTCTTGTCGAGAACGGGCGCGTCCTCGATGGAGTAAAACTCGCCGTCGATTTTCAGGCGCTGGAAGCCCTGACGCTGCCACTCGGCGATCTCTTTCTTGTACTCGCCCTTGCGCCCACGCACGACGGGGGCCAGCAGCAGGATACGCTCGCCGTCAGGCAGGGCGACCAGCTTATCGACCATCTGGCTGATGGTCTGGCTTTCGATCGGCAGTCCTGTGACCGGCGAATAGGGGACACCCACACGCGCCCACAGCAGACGCATATAGTCATGGATTTCCGTCACCGTGCCCACGGTCGAGCGCGGGTTCTTGGACGTGGTCTTCTGTTCGATGGAGATTGCCGGTGACAGGCCCTCGATCAGGTCCACATCCGGCTTGCCCATCAGCTCCAGGAACTGGCGCGCATAGGCCGAAAGGCTTTCGACATAGCGGCGCTGGCCCTCGGCATAGATGGTGTCGAAGGCGAGCGAGGATTTGCCCGAGCCAGACAGGCCCGTCATCACCACCAGCTGCTCGCGGGGGATGTCGATATCGACATTCTTGAGATTGTGCTGGCGCGCGCCGCGCACACGAATGGTGTTGTGCTTGTCGGTCATCAGGGCCCGTGAACGCGGGAGGAAAAACAGGTTCGTCTGGAGAGACCGCTTATATGGTCATCCAAAGGCTTTGGTTCATCTAGAACAAAATGGGAACTTTAGTCGAGTCCCGTTCCGTCGCAACTATTCAGGTGTCCAAACCTGACCAGTGCCACGATAACGCTCGCCGTTGTCGAGAAGGACACCATTGGCACTGGCAACGCCCAGTTCCAGACTTTGGGCAATGCGACGTGCCCGCACCATGAAGTGCTCAGCCTGAACGGGCGTGCAAATGTCGGAGGCAGTGCTTTCGAACAAATGCAGCCATCGATCAAAGTGCCGCGCATCTATGGGCAGCTTTAGATGCTTTGGCATGGGGCGGCCCTGATAGACGCCGGTCGAGAGCGCTACCGAGGACCAGAACAGCTTCATCTGCTCCAGGTGGGGGGTCCAGTCGCCGATGACGTCTGCAAATACCGGCCCGATCAAATCATCGTTTTGAACACGACCGTAAAAGGTATCGACCAGCCGATCGATCAGCTCCTGCGTAATGCCTGTCTCGCGCTCGATACGGGCCGTGGCTTCGTCGCGCCGTGACTGTGCCTGCCCCCGCTCTTCAGGGGTCTGAATGGCGAATGTCAGGGTTTGGCGGTGCGGCTGGCTCATGGCGACTACATAGGTGCAGGCAACCTTCTTCCCAAGGGCGGCGAAGGTTCCGTTCGGGAAATAACCACGTTTTGGACTTGCGCCTGCCGAAACCAGACCCCATCATTCTTCACGAGCACATTTGTAGAGGAGGCTCGAACATCATGATCAGCGCCCTGGCCGCCGCAACCCTGTTGTCCGCCACGCTGCTTATGGTGCTCCATGCCGCTCAGCCAAAGCCCAAGCGCGTCCCCGTCCGTACGCGTGACGCCCGCGACGTGCGTCGCTCCCGCGACTGACGGAAATGCTTTCGTGCCGATTTCGGCACCAATGCCGTCGGGATCTATCGGATAATAATCCTTAGCCCCAGCTTTCGGTAACGCCCTTGCGCCTCGCGACAACAGGTGCACCCAGCGACGTGCGCGGCTCTGCCTCGGCGCGGCCAAACAGCCAGCCCTGGGCATAGTTTACGCCGAGAGAGGCCAGTATACGGGCCTGTTCCTCTGTCTCGACCATCTCACCCACGGTTTCGAGCCCCAGAGAGTTGCCGAGATCGACAAGGTGGCTGATCAGGGTGCGATTGCGCGTCTCGAGACCGATGTCGCGGATCAGGGAACCGTCGATCTTGACGATGTCGGCATTCAGTCCGCGCAGATAGTCAAAGCTGGCCGATCCCACGCCGAAATCGTCTATGCAGATTTTGATACCCACTTCACGAAGGGCATTCAGACGTCGATTGGCCGATGCGATCTCTGCAAGGGCGGCCGTTTCCGTGACCTCGACCATCAGGCGACTGCGGACCTCGGGCGCGGATGCGGTCATGGCCAGAAGGGCCGTCACGTAGTCATCGCTGGAAAGGGAAGCGCCCGAAACATTGATCGCCACCCGCAGCTGACCCTGACCCAGGGTGCGCAGACGATGTATGGCCATTTCTGCGACCGAGCGGTCAAAGCCTTCGATCAGGGCCAACTCCTCGGCCATACGGATGGCGGGTGCCGGACCCGCAGAGTTGGGGAAGCGGGTCAGGGCTTCATAGTGGTGGATCGAGCGGGTTTTGAGATCCACAATCGGCTGATAGTGCAGGCTGAAATTGCGGTCGCGCACGATAGAGCGGAAACGCTCCGCATCCTTGAGGGTGCGGTCCAGCGTGTTGGCAAAGTTTGCCGCTGGATGCTCCAGGCCTTCGTCGCGTAGGCAGGCTTCGATTGCAAAACGCATCGCCCGCAGCGCCGCCGCCGCGTCGGTGCCCAGACTGTTCTGTTGCGAGGATGCGCACAGGGGTATTCCGGCTTCTTCGCCCACGGCACGGATTTCGGCCTCGATGTCGCGCCCATTGTCGTTATCGCGAACGAGGGCGTAGCGGGAATCCGAAATCCGGCCTGCGCTGGATCCGTCAATCGAGTTGGATTTCAGAACCGAGAATATTCCGGCGTAGAGCGAGGCCTGCTTGTCTGAGGGTATGGCGTTTATGCCGCTGACATCCACAAATGACAGGGACATCCGCTCAAGCTCGGTGCCGGATTTCTGGCTCAGAGTTTGACGCAGGTCCGCCAGCAGTTCCTGGGCGTCGGTAATCTCGGATGCCGGTGCCGCAGCTTGCTGGGGCGCGGCCAGACGATCCGTATAGGTCAGCGAACAGGAGACCGCCGGTGCCAGCTCTGGCAGTTTGAAAGCGAACAGGCTGGCCTGACGTACAACGCCCTGACCGCAAGGTATGTGGATGGCCAGGGGCGTGCTGCGGTGGCCGGGTTTCAGTGCGCCAAGGTTGGCCCTGACTTCTGCAGCCGTTTCGGGTGTCAGGAGATCGGTAAGTTCACGTCCTACCCACGATGCGATCGGCATGGACGCGGAAGGACCGGCACCCAATGCAAATCGCACGACGCCCTTTGCATCCAGTTCAATGAGGGAGTCTGCGGCAGAGAATGCCAGACCCAGAAGGCGCGGGGCGAGAGACATAGGCTGGGAATCGAAACTCTCGGCTGAACTTAGGCCTCTAGAATGCCGCTGGTATCAAAGCTGCGCAATGAATTATGGCAAAGCTTGTCTGATCAGGCCTTCCGATCCATCGCCACGGCCCGTCCATCGCCTGAAACGGCATGGCCGGATGCACCGTATCCCGTACCCATTGCCCGTTGACCGGCGATCTCGTTGGCGATGGTGCGAACCAGCCCTTCGGATATCTGTCGGGCGGCCTCTACGGCTTCGGAATGTTTGGCCAGAACTTCGTCAAAGGCTTCGGTCGCCGAGACGAGCGCCTTTTTCAGCTCCATAGGAGCATTGGCGATCAGACCGGGGTCGGATTTGATCCGTGCGGATTCTCGGCGGTACTCATTGGCCAGATCGGCGGTCTGCACCATGCCGTTGGCGATTTCGGCAGCCTTGTTCGAACGGATCAGGTCCAGCTCCGTTTGCAGGCGCTCGGTCAGCCCGTCTGTCAGCTGGATCAGTTTGCGGACCTGAAAGCCTGCCATTTCTTCATCCAGCATCAAACCAGACCTTCCTGTGCCTTGAGCATGTGGGCCATTACCTTGTCGGCCAAGCCGATACCGCCGGAGCGAGCGGCCTGTTTGCCCATTTCCTCGACGAGGAAGCCGCGCCACATCTCTTCACCGGCACCGCCGCCGAATGGACCGTCGGATTTCAGCCCTTCGAACATCGGCTTCAGCATTTGGGACAGCAGGGTCGCTTCGAAATCGACCGCGACCCTGCGCATTTGGGCGTGTGATGCGTCATCCTCAGGGCGGCCAAGACGCCCGGCAGACTGTATGGCGAGGGCATTGAGCGGATTGGTTTCCATCAGATCACCTCGATATCGGCCTGAAGCGCGCCTGCGGCCTTGATGGCCTGGAGAATGGAGATCATGTCGCGTGGGCTGACGCCCAGTGCGTTCAGGCCGTTGACCAGCGAGGAGAGGGAGGTCTTGCTTCCCACAATGCGCATCTGGCGGCCGGTTTCCTCGTCCACCTGTACCGACGACTGGGCGGTGACAACCGTCTGGCCGTTGCTGAACGGGTTGGGCTGGCTGACGCTGGGGTTTTCCTGAACCGAAACGGTCAGATTGCCCTGTGCGATCGCGACCGTGGAGACACGGACCGCTTCGCCCATCACGATCACGCCGTTGACCTCGTCGATGACCACCTTGGCGGGGCTGTCCACCTCGACGGGCATGTTCTCGACGCTGCTGATGAAGTTGGCGATCGACTGCCCCTGAGGCGCGCGGAGGGCGATCACAGTGCCGTTCTCGGCATGGGCGGTGCCGGGGAAAGCGTTATTGATCGATGCCGCAACCCTTTGCGCGGTGGTGAAGTCGGGATTGCGCAGGGCCAGACGCAGGATATCCATATTCTGGAGGTTGAAGCCTGTCTCGCGTTCCACAACAGCGCCCGAAGCAATGCGGCCAGCCGTCGGTACGCCGCGCGTGATGGACGATCCCGAACCGCCCGAGGCCGATACCGCGCCTGTCTGCACTGCGCCCTGCGCAACGGCATAGACCTGACCGTCAGCACCCTGAAGCGCGGTGACCATCAGTGTGCCGCCCAAAAGGCTCTTGGCGTCACCCATCGCCGAAACGGTCACATCCAGTCGTGAACCGGGAACTGCAAACGGTGGCAGCTCGGCCGTGATGATCACAGCCGCCACATTCTTGGTGTTGGCGGTGGTTCCACGGATGTTGACGCCCTGACGTTCCATCATCCCTTCGACCGACTGGCGGGTGAAGGGAGAGTTCCGCAGGGAATCCCCGGTGCCGTTCAGGCCGACCACCAGTCCGTATCCCATGAGCTGGTTGCTGCGGACGCCTTCGACCGTCGCGACATCCTTGATGCGCGACTGGGCAACAGCCGTATCCGGTGAGGAAATGGCCATGATCGCAAAGGCTGCAATCGGAGCCATAAAGGTGGTAAGAAACTTCTGCATTCGACAGGCGTCCCTGTTTGGCGTTCGCTCTTAACCATGCGAAGTTTGTGCCGTAAAAATTGTACAGCAATTACAATGGACGGTTGGTAATCAGGGGCGCTGTGGCGGCAAAAAGTGCCGGGGCATTAACCAAGATTTCAGGCTCATGGCAGAGCTTGCAGGGGTAGGCAGGAGTTAGGCTGATGAAGGTCAATGGAGTAGGTGGTCCGTCCACAACCCCGACGTCTCGTCCGTCGACGCGTTCGGGCGCGGGCTTTAGCCTGACAGGCTCTGAGGGTTCAGCGCCTGCGGCAGCAGCCAGTGCGGCCAGCGCCGCAGGGGGCGTTACGGGTGTTTCGGCGCTCATGGCCCTGCAAGGTGTCGAGGATGCGACGGAGCGCCGTCGCCGTGCCATCCGTCGCGGAAACAACCTGCTGGACCGCCTGGACGAGTTGAAACTGGCGCTGCTGGGCGGTGAGTCGCAAAGCGTCAATTTGCAGTCCCTCGCACGCGCTATGGCTGAATCGCGCGACGGCAACGAAGAACCCAATCTTAAATCTGTGTTAGACCAAATAGACCTGCGCGCGGCTGTGGAGCTTGCAAAAGCCGAGGCCCGTAAAGTCTGATAGGTTAGGGTTTTCCGTAATCTAGCCTCAGGTCCGGCGTTGCAATCCTGGATTGAGCAGGTTGCGTTATCCACTGATACGGAAAGCTTTGCCGTATCACGGAAACGCGAATGGGATTGCTACATAATACGACGTTGAATATACGCCGGACTGCGCCACAGGGGGGCGCGATGGAAACGAGCGTTAAACCAATGAACGCAACCGCTTCTTTGGTCCGTGAAGAGCCGGTGACCTACCGTCCTTCGGAAGACGAGCCGTTCATGAACGAGCGGCAGCTGGCTTATTTCAAGAGCAAGCTGCTCAAGTGGAAGGAAGATATCCTTCTCGAAGCACGCGGAACGGTTTCCAATCTTAAATCAGAGACCGAAAATCATCCCGACCTTGTGGATCGGGCATCATCCGAAGCCGACCGTGCGCTGGAACTGCGTACCCGTGACAGACAGCGCAAGCTGATTTCCAAGATCGATGAGGCGCTGCGCCGCATCGAGGATGGGTCTTACGGCTATTGCGAGGAAACCGGCGAACCGATCGGCCTTGGGCGTCTGGAAGCCCGTCCGACAGCCACGCTGTCGGTTGAGGCGCAGGAACGTCATGAACGCCGCGAGCGCGTTCACCGCGACGACTGAACGATCAGGAACGGCCACCGAGCATGGGTTCGGTGGCCGTTCTTCGTTTCAGACCATCGGACAGATGCAATAATCGTCCTCGCGCCTTGACTTCGCGGGGCTGGAGCGCGACCTAACCGCCTCAATTCGAGGTCAAAGGCCACCATGTCCGTTAAGGTCCGTTTCGCTCCGTCGCCCACGGGTAAACTCCACGTCGGCAATGTCCGCACCGCTCTGGTGAACTGGCTGTTCGCCAAGGGGCAGGGTGGCACCTTCGTTCTGCGTATCGATGACACCGATCTGGTCCGCTCGACCAAGGAGTCGGAAGACAACATCGAGATCGATCTGAAGTGGCTCGGTCTGGAATGGGACGAGCGCTACAACCAGTCCAAACGTTTCGACGCCTATGAGGCCGCCGCCGAGAAGCTGAAGGCCGCTGGCCGTCTGTATCCCTGCTATGAAACCGCCGAAGAGCTGGACCGTCGCCGCAAGGTGCAGCTGTCGCGCGGCCTGCCGCCGATCTATGACCGTGCCGCTCTCAACCTGACGGACGAGGAAAAGGCTGCGTACGAGGCTGAAGGCCGCCGTCCGCACTGGCGCTTCAAGCTGGAAGGCAAACGCGTCGCCTGGGAAGATCTGGCGCGTGGTCACGCCGAGGTGGACACCGCCTCGATGTCGGACCCTGTGCTGATCCGCGAGGACGGCCTGTTCCTCTACACCCTCCCGTCGGTTGTCGATGACATCGACATGGAGATCACCCATATCATCCGTGGCGAAGACCACGTGACCAACACCGGCGCGCAGATCGAAATCTTCGAGGCGCTGGGTGCCAAGGTTCCGGGTTTCGCGCACATGCCGCTGCTGGTCGGTGCTGACGGTTCGGCCCTGTCCAAGCGTCTGGGCTCGCTGTCGATCATCGACATGCGCAACGACGGCTATGAGCCGCTGGCCATCACCAGCCACCTAGGCAAGATCGGTACCTCGGACAACCTCGAGATCGCCGGCTCGCTGAAGGAACTGGGCGAAAGCTTCAGCTTCTCCAAGATGGGCCGCTCGCCCGCACGTTATGACGAAGCCGATCTGGGCCGTCTGAACGCACAGGCGTTGCAGGCTATGGATTACGCCACCGCCAAGCCGCGTCTGGCCGAACTGGGCGTCGATCTGGGCGAAGCCTTCTGGAACGCCGTGCGTCCGAACCTGCACTTCTTCAAGGATGTTGTCGGTCTGGCCGCCATCATCAACGGCCCGATCACTCCGGTGATCGAGGATGCCGCCTTCGCCGAAGCGGCCCTGAAGCTGCTGCCGGAAGAGATCACCCCCGATGTGTGGTCGGTCTGGACCGGAGCCGTGAAGGCCGAGACGGGCGCCAAGGGCAAGGGCCTGTTCATGCCGCTGCGTCTGGCGCTGACCGGCCAGCAGCACGGCCCGGACATGGGCGCGATCGTGCCGATGATCAGCCGCGACAAGCTGGTTGCCCGCCTGAAGGGCGAGACCGCCTGATCTTCAGGGCAAGCCAACAAAAAAGGCCGCTCCAAACCGGAGCGGCCTTTTCTATATCGATCAGATGTCGCTTAGGCGTTGCAGGCCGCGATCTGTTCGGCGGTCAGTTCCTGACCCTTGTAGGCAAAGGCCGAAACCTTGCCGATGCGGGCGACAACACGACGGCATGCGCGGGTAGCCGGTTGGGCCGAGCCGCCGCTGGCAGTGCATTCCGCGCCGTTGCAGCTCCAGCTGGCACCATCGATGATGATGCGGTTGGCCGGTGCCGTGCTGGCGTCAACCAGGGTTGCACGGGTTGCCGGTGCATCGGCAAAAGCCGGAGTGGCGAACAGAACGACGGCCGCGAGGGTAAGGGCGCGCATAGATTATCTCCTGAACCAAGGGCCCTTGTCTGGGCCTCTGGGCGGGAGTTGTGCGTCTTTTTTAGCTACTGTCAACCTAACTGAACGTCGATCTGTGATCTATGATCAGTTTGTCGCAGGGGCACGTGGATCGTGGCGGATTTCAGGTGTCTCACGCGCTGCCAGCATCTGGGCAATGGCCTCGTCTACAGAGTTGGCGACCGTATAGGCCTTCAGGAAGCTGGGCGGGGTCATGCCGGCCTTGACCGTATCTTCCACCAGTTGGAAGAATGAATCCCAAAAGCCATTGATATTCAGGAAAATCACAGGCTTGGCGTGCAGGTCGAGGCGCTTCCACGACAGAAGCTCGACAACTTCTTCCAGAGTGCCGATGCCACCGGCGGCCACGACGAAGACGTCGGACTCGTCGTACATCATCTGTTTGCGCTGGTGCATCGACTCGACGACCACCGTTTCCACTTCGTCGAAAAGGCGCTCGCGGCTGCGCAGGAAGCCCGGCATGATACCCACGACACGGCCGCCAATCTCGTGTGCAGAACGTGCGGCACCGCCCATGAGGCCAACGCCGCCACCGCCGTAAACCAGACGCCAGCCCGCCTCGGCGGTACGACGACCGAACTCGCGGGCAGACTCCAGATAGATCGGGTCTACGCCGTCAGACGATGCGCAGAACAGGCAGACCGATTGTCCATCATAGGGCGCGACAGTGTTTTTAAGTTCAGTCATGACACTCGAATTTGGGGGGATAGAAAGACTTTCCCCATTTAATGGGGCATGCAGCAATCTAGAAGAGAATTCGCAGGGCTTTGAAAGATGAAACGTAGCGTATTGGCCAAAACCCTGACCTGCGCTGCCATTTTCACGCTGGTCGGCCTGACGGGATGCGGGGGTGATGAGCCGCGCCCCAGCGAAACGGCGTCCAATGCATCCGAATGGCAGCGCCCCCCGTCGATCACCGAGGCGCGCTGGAGCGATGGCAGGGTTGTTCTGCTCGGAGAGGCCGAGCCGTACAGCCGCGTGGTTTTTGCCGAGGCTGGCGGTTCTGTGCACGCGGGCAATGCCGACCAGGATGGACGATTCGATATCAGCCTGAATGTTCCGCCTTCGGGTCTATGGCTGAAACCACGCTCCCAGATCGGTCAGACCTTCGTGGACGGTTTGGGTGAGGTCTATCTTTTGGCCAGCCCGGGGCCGTTGGCCATCACCCTCATCAATGGCGAGGCCAGCCGGAGGGTAGGCACGAGCGGTCCTCTGGACGCGGTGGATAGCGATGGCGCGGTTTTGATTTTCTCGGGACGGTCAAAAAGTTCCGCGAATGTCCGTGTCGATATTGGAGCAGAGACCTATTCCACGCGTTCCGATGCGAACGGGCGCTGGTCATTGGTGACCAATGGGGCGGGACCGGTCTCGATCGGCATAGAAGGCAAGCATTATGAGTTCCCCGGCATCGGCGGGGAATCAGGAGCCCGCCCGGTCAACGGAGGGTGGTTGATTACGCGAGATCTTGGGGGAAATGCTGTGCAAACGACGTGGATCCCCGTCGATATGTAGATGATTGGTAAGGAAATCTTTACCGTTAAGCTTTTGTTAACCAAAACGGAACGATCTAGGGGTGTTCTCTGAATTTCT
This sequence comes from Brevundimonas sp. UBA5866, assembly GCF_002432125.1. GTDB lineage: Bacteria > Pseudomonadota > Alphaproteobacteria > Caulobacterales > Caulobacteraceae > Brevundimonas. Next base: position 97,715 of record NZ_DJFS01000079.1, on the reverse strand, counting down.
AGAGACACCCACCATCACCGAATACCTTTCACCCGGCGCTCCATCGCGCCGGGTATTTTTTCGTCGCCTGCCATCCGCTCGCCCAGCAAAGGCTCGAACAGGTAGGTCGCCAGATGTTCGACGACAGGTACCACCACGCCGTCTCCGGTCAGGTGATAGGCGTCGTTATAGTTCTTTGGCAGGCGATAGCTGTCGGGCAGGCCCATCAGCCGCGCGGTTTCCCGCGGCGATATCAGGCGTGTGCGGACCCTGCGGCCATCCACGACCATAATGATCTGGCGGCTTGAACCGCCAGAGGGGGTTCGCAGACAGCCGGCGATATCGTCAAAGCGGACCTCGGCTCTTTGAACCTTGGTGCCATCGGGCAGGCGACGCGTGCGCTTGTATATGCCGCCCACCATACGCCGCCCCGAACGCTTGGCCGCAGTAACCTTGGCAAGATTGACTTCAGACATCTTGGCCAGAAGTGCCCGGGTGTCTTCCGCGGAATGCCATTCTACGCCTTTGGGGCGGTCTTCGATGATGTCCACGAAGTCATAGGGACGGCGTGGAGGCGTGGGCAGGTTCCACCATATCATCGAGGCCAGAATGTCGTCCGGCAGTTTGCCGGCGGCACGGCGAAGCGGTGCGTTGTGGAATGGCGGTACGGGCTCCGCACTGACCAGCTCGTCGGGGATGGTGACATCCTCGGCCACACCGATCACGAACAGACGAGGTCGTGACTGGGGTACGAATTGCTCGGCATTCACGACCAGCGCGCCGTAACGATAGCCCGCGTCGGCAAAGCTCTGGCAGATGCGGATAAAGTCCGCGCCCCCTCGGGAGCTGAGCGCGCCGCAGACATTTTCCACGGCGACCATGCGCGGGGCGCGGCCCTCGGCGCGGAGCTGTTCGATGATCGACCAGAAGACGTGGTAAGTGCCCGAGCGTTCGCCGGCCAATCCCTTGCCCCATCCCGCCAGTGATAGATCCTGACAGGGGAAGCTGCCCCAGCACATGTCGGCCCTTCCGGGCAGATCGTCTGTTGCAACGTCACGGATGTCGCTGACGCGCAATTCTCCGCCCGTGCCCCAGTTCGCCTGATAGGACAGGCCCTTCTTGGCATCGAAGTCGTTGGCGAAGACACAGCGCCAGTCCGGGCCAAGGCCCTGACGCACCATGCCGCCGCCAGCGAAGAACTCGTAGAAGGTTGGCATCAAGACATCACAGGGCGGGAATCGGATGGTCGAAGTCTGAACCCCGTCAGTAAGGGCGTAAACCCGGCTTTAGCCGCGCCACGCCATTAGTCCACGGTCTAGATCGGCAATCAGGTCATCAACGTCTTCCAGACCTATGTGAAAGCGCAGGATTTCACCCGCGAGGGCTGGCTGGTGAATGCGCCATTCCAACTGCGCGGTGTCATTGGATACCAGACTTTCAAAGCCGCCCCACGAATAGCCCATGCCGAACAGCGACAGGGCCGACATGAAACGATGAACGTCCGCACGGTTTCCGCCCTTCATCACCACACCCAAAAGAGAAGCGCCGCCCTCGAACTGTTCACGCCACAGCTCGTGATGGGGGGAAGATGGCAGGGGCGGATAAAGCACCTCGGCGATTTCGTCCTGCGCCTCCAGCCATCGGGCGACTTTAAGAGCGGACTGGAACTGGGTGCGATAGCGTATGGGCAGGGTGCGGATGCCGCGCAAGGCCAGCCACGCATCATCCGGTGAAACGTGCCAGCCGTTGTCGTCTATTGTCTCGAAGATCGATTGCGACAGTCTGCTGTCGGCGACCGATATGCTGCCCATCAGAATGTCGGAATGGCCGCCCACATATTTGGTGAGTGCCTGCACGCTGATGTCCAGACCATGCTCCAGAGGGCGATAGGCCAGACCGGCGCCCCATGTGTTGTCCACCACGGTAATGACGCCCCGCTCGCGGCAGGCACGCCCGATTGCAGCGATATCGACCATTTCAAAGGTCAGCGACCCGGGGGCTTCGATCAGCACCACACGGGTTCGCTCGCCGATTTCGGCAATGATCTGATCGGCCGTGAAGGCGGCTGGATGAAACCGGGCGGTGACGCCGCGCTGCCCCAGGTGTCGGGATAGAAAACGACGCGTGGGACCGTATACGGCGTCCGTACACAGTATCTCTTCACCGGGACGCAGCACTGCGCACAACGGGACCGTAAGGGCGGCCAGACCCGATGGCACGATATAGCTGTCCTTTGCGCCCTCCATATCGGCCAGTATGCGACGCAACTGTCGTGCTGCCGTGCCGCCATCCAATCCATAGACAGGCCCGTCGGAGGGATTGTTCATCCGCGCCGGATCGTCGTTCAGCATGGTCGATGCGCGTTCGACCGGCGGATTGACAGGGCGACGCCCGCGTCCGCGTTCGGTCGCAGGCGAAATGATACGGGTCGCCAGACTATGGTCTTTATCCTTGGGGGCGTTCATCGTTATCCCGGGTTGCAGCTTGCCGCATACAGAGGTCTAAAGAGGCACGGACGCAAGCGGCCGCAGGAGATTTGGTATGCAAGTTACGTCGGTAGCGTGTCGGGCGCTGGGTTTTGCGACACTCGCGGCCTGTCTGGTGCTGGCCGGCTGTAAACCGGAGGCCGACCCGCAGCAGCAGACCTCGGTCCCGGCCGCCGCCAGTGACTTGCCGGAAATCGTCCATTCCAGCCCCACCTTGCTGCGTGTGAAGGCCCGCGGGCATCTGATTTGCGGGGTACACGAAGGGCTGGTCGGGTTCGCCTATACGGATAATCGCGGGCAGTGGCGCGGCTTTGACGTCGACTTCTGCCGCGCGACGGCAGCGGCGGTTCTGGGGGACGCGAACGCTGTCCGCTATATTCCACTGTCTTCCGCGCAGAGGTTCAACGCCCTGAAAGAGGGGCGCGTAGATGTGCTTTGGCGCAACACGTCATGGACCATGAGCCGCGATACGGGTGGCGATCTCGTGTTTGCGGGAATCAATTACTACGACGGGCAGGGTTTCCTTGTTCGCCGTGCACTGAATTTGTCGAGCGCGACCGAATTGAACGGTGCCCGCATCTGTGTCCACGGAAGCTCAACAAGCGAACTAAATGCCGAGGACTATTTCCGTACACGCGGAATTGATGTTCGCTCTGTGGTTGCTTCCAGCGAGGAAGAAGCGCGCCAGATCTATGCACGCGAGGGCTGTGATGCATTGACCGGGGATGTGTCCGCACTGGCCGCCGCACGCAGCCTGATGTCGGATCCGCGCCAGCATGTTGTGCTGCCCGAGGTGATCTCCAAAGAGCCACTGGGACCCGTTGTCCGCGCGGGCGACGAGCGGTGGGCCGCCGTGGTTCGATGGGTCTTGAATGCCCTGATTTCCGCGGAAGAATTGGGTGTGACCAAGGCGACCGCCAAGACCATCAAAGAGGGTGAGGGCGCATCGGCCGTACAACGGCTTCTGGGATACGAGGGTGACTTTGGTCCCCGCCTTGGTCTTGGCCGCACATGGGCGCGTGATGCCATCGCGGCCGAAGGCAACTATGGCGAGATTTTCGAAAAGAACATCGGTACGCAATCTCCGCTTGATTTGGAGCGGGGTTTGAATGCGCAATGGAGCTCCGCTCAGGGTGGCTTGATTTACGGCTTGCCTATCCGCTAGGCGGCATAATCCAGTTTTGTAAGGGGGATTCATGGATCAGGCATCGAAGCGCGGCCTACCAATGCACGTGTTGATGTTGATCGGCTTTGCCGTCGGCCTTGCCGGCGGCCTGGTGGTCAACACAACGGTGGGTGGCGATACGCAGTGGGTCCAGTGGGTCACCACGAATGTGACCGGCCCGATTGGTCAGCTTTTCCTGCGCCTGCTGTTCATGCTGGTGCTGCCGCTTCTGTTCTCGGCGCTGGTTGTCGGCGTGGCCGAGATGGGCGACCTGAAGGTTCTGGGGCGCGCGGGCTTCAAGAGCCTGGCCTTTACCGTTTTCGTTTCTGCCGTGGCCGTTTTGATCGGTCTGGTGATGGTCAACATCTTCCGTCCTGGTGACGGCGTTGATCCCGCGGTGGCGCAACAACTGCTTGATCAGGGCAAGGCCGGTGCTGCCGGTATCGTCGAGAACGCCAAGGCAGGCTCGACGGCTGGCGAGTTCTTCCTCGATCTCGTGCCCTCGAACGTGTTCGCTGCGGCTGCCAACAATGAAATCCTGCCGGTCATGGTCTTCGCCATGCTCTTCGGTATCGGCGTTGTCATGGTGCGCAACAGCGCGACCGACCACCTGCTGAAATCGCTGGAAGGCGTTTTCGAGGTGATGATGAAGCTGATCGGCCTCGTCATCAAACTGGCCCCGTATGCGATTGCCTGTCTGATGTTCAATCTGGCGGCGCTGTTCGGTTGGGACCTGCTGCTGCGCCTTGCCGCCTTCGTCGGTGTGGCCGTCGGCGCAATGGCGATCCACATGTTCGTCGTCTACCCGCTGCTGATATGGAGCATGGGTGGCCGCAACCCGGTGACCTTCTTCAAGGATATCCGTGAAGCTGTCGTGGTCTCGTTCTCGACCGCCTCTTCGAATGCCAGCCTGCCTGTGTCGCTCCGCGTCGCTGAAGAAAAGCTGGGCCTGCCGCGCAAGATTTCCCGATTTGTGCTGACCGTCGGTGCGACGGCCAACCAAAACGGTACCGCGCTGTTCGAAGGCGTGACCGTGCTGTTCCTCGCCCAGTTCTTCGGTGTGGACCTCAGCCTTGGCCAGCAGTTCATCGTGATGATGATCTGTATCCTTGGCGGTATTGGTACGGCGGGCGTTCCTGCGGGCTCGCTGCCGGTCGTGGCCATGATCCTTGGTATCGTCGGCGTTCCGCCGGAAGGTATCGGCCTGATCCTCGGCGTGGACCGCTTCCTGGATATGTGCCGTACCACGCTGAACGTCTCGGGCGATCTGGTCGTGGCGACCCTGGTGTCGCGCGGCGAGGAAGATACGCCGGATGCCGAGCCGGAACCTGAAACGGTGACGGCCTAGGGTTCGATGGGGGTGTCCTTGCGGCTCCCCCATTCCGACCATGACCCGTCATAGATGCGCGACGGCTTGCCCAGTATTTCCAGACCCAGTGTCAGGATGGCTGCGGTAACGCCCGAACCGCAGCTGGTGATGACGGGGCGATCGAAATCTACACCGATTTCCTTGAAGGCGGCTTCCAGTTCGGAGCCGCCTTTTATCGTGCCATCGGCGTTAAGCAGCGTGCTGTAAGGCAGGTTGAGTGCGCCGGGCATATGGCCGCTTCTCAGACCCTCGCGTGGCTCGGGCACTTCGGCGTTGAAGCGGGCCGCGCTGCGGGCATCGATGATCTGCGTGTCTGTGCCCAGCGCTGAGCGTACATCGTCGATAGAGGCGACGGCGTGTGCATCCAGCGTCGGTACAAACCGGGCCGGGGGCAGGGCGGGTCCTTGACCGCTCTGCACGCGATGGCCGCTGCGAATCCAGTACGGCAGCCCGCCGCTGAGCACCTGTACGTTTTCCGCGCCAAAGACCCGCAGCATCCACCACATACGTGCTGCCGAAAACAGGCCCTGTGTGTCGTAGACCACGATGCGATGCGTGTTTGCGATACCGTGCGCCGAAAGGACCGTGGCGAACTGTTCAGCCGACGGGAAGGTATGCGGCAGCGATGAAGCGGCATCCGACACCTCATCGATATCGATGAACACAGCGCCGGGAATATGGGCTTCGACAAAATCGATGCGCGCATCGCGCTTATCCATCCAGAAGCTGGCATCGATAATGCGCAGATCGGGCTGGTCGAGGATGGCGGACAGTTCGGCGGCGGTAATGACGGGCGCTGCAGATTGGGTCATCTGTCACACCTAACATGATCAAACGGGAGCGGCTGCGAAATGATTGTGTCAGTGTGGTCACCAAAGGTGAGCGCGTGATAACTTGCGTTCTGCCGCATGTGACGCCACCTAACGCCTGACTGTGGCGCAGCAATGCGCTGACTCGTGATTGAAAGTTACGCCGTGACCCAACCCAACTCCGTCATCACCTTGTCCGAAGGTCTGGCCAAGCCCGTCGTGATCGGTGGGGGCAACCGCATCGTTTTCATCGCCGGTCCGTGCCAGATGGAAAGCCGCCAGCATGCCCTGGAAACCGCCCACCGCCTGAAAGAGATCGGTGAGCGCCTGGATGTCGGCATCATCTACAAAACCAGCTTCGACAAGGCGAACCGCACCAGCGCCAATGCCGCGCGCGGTATCGGCCTGGCCGGCGCCATGCCGATCTTTGCGGAAATCCGCGAGACTTATGGCCTGCCGACCCTGACGGATGTTCATAGCGAGGCGCAGTGCGGTCCGGTCGGCGAAGTGGTCGATGTGCTGCAGATTCCGGCCTTCCTTTGCCGCCAGACCGACCTGCTTCTGGCCGCAGCGGCCACAGGCAAGGCGATCAACGTCAAGAAGGGCCAATTCCTGGCTCCCTGGGACATGAAGAACGTCATCGCCAAGATTACCGGCGCCGGTAATCCGAACGTCATGGCCTGCGAGCGCGGCGCATCCTTTGGCTACAACACCTTGGTCAGCGATATGCGCGCCCTGCCCGAGCTGAAGTCCATCGGCTGTCCTGTGGTCTTCGATGCCACGCACAGCGTTCAGCAACCGGGTGGCCAGGGAACGTCTTCGGGCGGTCAGCGTCAGTTCGTACCGATTCTCGGCCGTGCGGCCGTGGCAGTCGGCGTAGACGCCGTATTCATGGAAACCCACGAAGATCCGGACAATGCCCCGTCTGACGGCCCGAACATGGTCCCGCTGGACAAGTTCGAGGCTTTGGCTGCCGAATTGATTGCCTTTGATGATCTGGCAATCAAGGTTGGTGCCAAGGGCCCTGTGGCCTGATCGGCAGGAATCCGTTAGTTCGGCATTATGGCTGAACGCTCTTTTGATCTCGCAGAGCTCCAGAACCTTCTGGAGCGTATCAAAGGCATCAAGGTCGCCTGTGTCGGCGACCTGATGCTCGATCGCTTTGTGTATGGCGAGGTCAGTCGAATATCACCGGAAGCGCCCATTCCGGTTCTGAAGACCCGCCGCTCGGTTTCCATGCCGGGCGGAGTGGGCAATGTGGCGCGAAATATCGCCGCCCTTGGTGCGACGGCCCGATTGGGCGCGGTCGCGGGTTCGGATGCTGCCGGTGACGAACTGGCCGCGCTGATTGCAGACGAAGCCCGCATCGAGGATGTACTCTCCCGTCCGCAAGATGCCGGGACCATCGTCAAAACCCGTTTCGTGTCGTCAGGCCAGCAGTTGCTGCGTCTGGACGAGGAGGCCACCTCCGGGGCCTCTTACTCGGACCCGACGGTGTTCGAGGGTTGTGGCGCCATTCTGCTTTCTGACTATGCCAAGGGCGTGGTCAACGATGGCGTGATCGCTCTGGCGCTGGAAGCGGCCAAGAGCACAGGCGCACCCCTTATTGTGGATCCCAAGGGCACCGACTTTGCCCGTTACGGTTCTGTCGATCTGATCAAACCCAACGCCAGCGAACTTTCTGCGGCGACGGGCCTGCCTGTGGGGACGGACGAGGAAGTAGAGCGTGCCTTGGCCGCTTTGATCGACACCACAACGGTACGCGCCGTTGTGGTGACACGTGCCGGCAAGGGCATGAGCATGATCCAGCGCGGTGGCAAGGTGGTTCATTTCCCCGGTCGCGCGCGTGAGGTTTTCGATGTTTCGGGGGCGGGCGATACGGCACTGGCCGCACTCGGCCTCGGTCTGGCTGCGGGGCTGTCACTCGAACAGTCCGTTCAATTCGCGATTCTCGCCTCGGGTGTGGTCGTGGGTAAGGCCGGTACTGCCGTGGTCACGCCGCGCGAACTGATCGATGCAGAACGTACGCGGGGCGGCCGCGTCTCTGCCAATGACCTGTACGAGGTTGAAGCACTCGCCGACCAGGTGGCACGCTGGCAGGCTGATGGATTGAAGGTCGGCTTTACCAATGGCTGCTTCGATATCCTGCACCGCGGCCATGTGGCCTATCTGGCGCAGGCCCGTGGCTGGTGCGACCGCCTAGTGGTTGCATTGAACACGGATGCCTCTGTCAGCGCTCTCAAGGGGCCGACGCGACCGGTGAACAACCTGGACAGTCGTGCGGCCGTTATCGGTGCGTTGGCCAGCGTCGATGCCGTGACCTATTTCGACCAGCAGACGCCACTGGATTTGATCAACCGTTTGCGCCCGAATGTTCTGATCAAAGGCTCCGACTACACCAAGGAGCAGGTGGTCGGCGCTGTGGAGGTCGAAAGCTGGGGCGGGGAGGTGCGTCTGGCCAGTTTCGAGGACGGCTATTCCACAACGCGCACCATCGAGAAAATGAAGTCCGGTTCGGAGAAGACCGCATGAGCCCGCGTATGATCGTTGTAACGGGCGGTGCAGGATTTATCGGCTCCAACATCGTTGCCAGTCTCTGCGAGGCCGGAACGTGGGACGTCGTCGTCTGCGACCGCCTGGAAACGGCTGATCTTGGCAAGTGGAAGAATATTGCCAAACACCCGATCGCTGACTTCTGGGAGCCGGAAGAGATGTTCGAGCGGCTGGATCACCACGCCGCAAACATCGAAGCGATCATCCATATGGGGGCGATCTCCTCGACGACCGAACCGGACGCCGAGTTGATCATGCGCACCAACTTCACCCTGTCACGCGACATATGGGACTGGTGCGCGGCGCATCAGGTCCGCATGATCTATGCCTCTTCTGCCGCCACCTATGGCGATGGGGAGCAGGGCTTTGAGGATGCCGATGATTTTGACAGCCTGTCTAAACTTCGTCCTCTAAATGCATATGGTTATTCAAAATATTTGTTTGATCAATACGCTGTCCGCCAGTCGGGACGTGGCAGGGCACCGTCCCAGTGGGCGGGTTTGAAGTTCTTCAACGTCTATGGGCCCAATGAAGGGCACAAGGGCGGGATGAAATCCGTCATTGCGCAGATCTGGCCCAAGGTTGCCGCGGGCGAGACGGTCAGCCTGTTCAAATCCCACCGTCCTGACTATGCCGACGGGGGCCAGCTGCGTGACTTCGTGTTCGTTGACGACATTGTCTCGATCATCAACTGGCTTTTGCAGCGCACTGAAATCAATGGCGTATTTAACGCAGGTTCAGGGCGCGCCCGCTCATTTGCCGATCTGGCAAAGGCCACCTTTGCCGCCGCAGGCAAGGAGCCGAAGATCGCCTATATCGACATGCCTGTTTCGATCCGCGACCGGTACCAGTACTTTACCGAAGCCCGCATGGATCGACTGAGGGCCTTGGGTTACGACGGCCAGTCAACGCCGCTGGAAGAAGGCGTCCGACGGTATGTGCAGAACTTTCTGGCGACAGAGGATCCTTATCGCTGATGTCCAAGCGTCCAAGCTTCAAGCGTTGGTTCAGGCTGTCGCTATTCGCGCTGCTGCTCCTGCTGCTTGTCGCCTTGGCGGTCTGGCGCGGTGATATCCTGCGGGCCGCACTTGATCCCCAGGTGCCGTTCCAGACGTATACGCCGCCTGCGGCACCGGATTATGCCAAGAGTTCGGCCTGGGCACTGCGTAATGCCAGTACTCCCGGTTCGGGTGATGCCTCGGTCTTCTTCCTGCATTCCACAACCTTTGACGGCGGCAAGGAGTGGAACGGGCCTATCGGCGATGCAAAGGCCGACGCCTATCTGGAACAGATTGTTCTGCCGAATTTCGCGGCACCCTTTGCCATCGCCGGCAATGTCTCTGCTCCGCTGTACCGGCAAGGCAGTCTGTATAGCCGCCTGACACTCCGTGAAGACGCGCGTGAAGCCCGTGCCTTTGCCTATGGCGATGTCGAAGATGCATTCGAGCATTGGCTGGCGCTCCATCCGGATGGCCCGATCGTTCTGGCCGGTGTCGAACAGGGTGCTGAACTTCTGGCGCGCCTTTTACGTGATCGGGTGGCCCGGGATGCGGCACTCAAGGAGCGGCTGGTCGCGGCCTATATGATTGACGCAATGGTTCCGAAAGATGCGATTGCGCTGCCTATCTGTTCAAATCGCGAGGACAGCGGATGTCTGCTGGCCTGGTCGATGGTGGACGAGGGGACAACGGGCGTCGTCTCGCGTAGGCAACGCCGCGCCCTGTTCTGGGACGACAAAGGGCGTCTGGTGGAATCGGGGGACCGGCCAATCATCTGCGTAAATCCGGTTTCCGGTGCTGACGACATGCTCAAGACCGATCCTAGACGCCATCTGGGCGCTGCCAATGCGGCGGGACTGGAATGGGGCGTCCGTCCGGCCTTTATTGACCGCGCTGTGGCGGCCCAGTGCCGCGACGGCTTTTTGCGCAATACACCGCTGAAGTCGGAATCGTTTCGCGAGCAGCGTGCTTGGACCGACCGGCGCAAGGCAAAGCCCTACAACCTCTTCTATGCCGACATAATGGCGGATGTTCAGGCCCGTCTTTCGGCGTGGCACAACAAGAAAGACACCGCTTTTCGTCCATAACCCCCAAGCGGTTGCGCAAACGGGCTAGACTTCCGGCCTCTGATCTCCGATTCGAAATCGTATGACCGTTCACACCACTCCGCCGAATGGCGGCCGCATCGTCGAAGAACCGATGGCCGAGGCGCTGTCGCGCCGCTATCTGGCCTACGCGCTGTCGACGATTACCAACCGTGCGCTGCCGGATGTGCGTGACGGGTTCAAGCCCGTTCACCGCCGCATCATGTACGCCATGCACCAGATGCGCCTGAACCCGCAGTCTGCGGCGCGTAAATGCGCCAAGGTGGTGGGTGAGGTCATGGGTGGATACCACCCGCACGGTGACGCCTCGATCTATGAAGCCCTGGTCCGTCTGGCCCAGGATTTCGCCCAGCGTTACCCGCTGGTGGACGGTCAGGGGAACTTCGGCAACATCGACGGCGATAGCGCCGCGGCGATGCGTTACACCGAATGCAAGCTGACGCCCGCCGCTGTTCTGCTGCTGGAAGGCATCGACCAGAATGCCGTCGATTTCCGCCCGACCTATGACGATCAGGACGAAGAGCCGGTTGTTCTGCCTGCCGGTTTCCCGAACCTGCTGGCCAATGGTTCGTCGGGCATCGCCGTGGGTATGGCGACCTCGATCCCGCCGCATAACGTCGGCGAACTGATCGACGCCTGCCAACTGCTGCTGGACAAGCCGGAAGCCAATACCGACGACCTGATGCAGTTCGTGCCGGGGCCGGACTTCCCGACGGGCGGTGTTTCGGTCGAGGGCGCGGCATCCATCCGCGAAGCCTATGAGACGGGCCGTGGCGGCGTACGCGTCCGTGCCAAGTGGGAGACCGAGGACCTCGGTCGCGGCGTCTGGCGCGTGGTCCTCACCGAGATCCCGTATCAGGTCCAGAAATCCAAGCTGATCGAACAGCTGGCCGACCTGATCGAGAACAAGAAGGCCCCGTTGCTGGCCGATGTGCGCGATGAATCGGCGGAGGACATCCGTCTGATCCTCGAGCCGAAGAACCGCACGATCGAGCCGGAAATGATGATGGAGAGCCTGTTCAAGCTCTCCGATTTGGAAGCCCGCTTCCCTATCAACATGAACGTGCTGGATGCCACGGGCACGCCGCGCGTCATGAGCCTCAAGGAATGCCTCAGGGCCTTCCTCGACCACCGTCGCGAGGTTCTGAACCGCCGCTCGCAATGGCGCATCGAGAAGATCGAGAAGCGCCTGCATCTGTTGGAAGGTCTGCGTATTGCCTTCCTCAATCTGGATGAGGTCATCCGCATCATCCGCGAGGACGAGCATCCCAAGGCGACCCTGATCGCGCGCTTCAACCTGACGGAAGTTCAGGCCGATTTCATTCTCGATACCCGCCTGCGCCAGCTGGCCCGTCTGGAAGAAATGGTCATCCAGCAGGAATACGACAAACTGGCCGAAGAGCTGGCTGGCCTTAAGGCCCTGACCTCGTCCGAAGCTAAACAGTGGAAGGCCATCGGCAAGGAACTGCAGGCTGTTCGCAAGGCCATGCTGTCGCCGCGCCGCACGGTCATGGCGGACGCGGTCGATAGCTCGGCCTTTGTCGCGCCCGAAGCCTTCATCCCGCGTGAGGCCATCACCGTTATCCTGTCGGAGCGTGGCTGGATCCGCGCGGCCAAGGGTAAGGTCGATGATCCGTCTGAACTGAAATTCAAGGAAGGCGACAAGCTGGCCTTCCTCGTGCCCGCCTATACGACCGACAAGCTGCTGATCGGGGCATCGGATGGCCGTATCTTTACGGTCGGTGCCGACAAGCTGGCGTCGGGACGTGGTCACGGCGAGCCGCTGCGCCTGATGATCGACCTTGATGAAAAGGCCGATATTATCAATGTCGTAGCGCACGAACCTAATGCAAAGCTTCTTGTCGCATCGACGGCTGGCTACGGCTTTGTGGCACCGGAAAACGATCTGCTGGCCCAGAAGCGCGGCGGCAAGCAGGTCTTGAACGGCGAGATGAAGTCCATGCTGCGCGTCAATGGCGACCACGTCGTCACCATCGGCGATAACATCAAGACCCTGATCTTCCCGATTGCCGAACTGCCTGAAATGGGCCGTGGCAAGGGCGTGAAGCTGCAGAACTTCAAACAGGGCGGACTGGCCGACGTGGCTGTGTTCAACGCCGAAACCGGTCCGGAATGGGTCGATGGTGGCGGTCGCAAGCGCAAGTGGGATGACTGGCGCGACTGGCTCGGCAAGCGCGCCGGTGCGGGCCGTCAGGGACCGCGCGGAATGCGCAAATTCCGCTAATCCCGAAAAGGCGGGCTCTTCTGTCTGATTTGTCACTATCAAACGGCAGAACGAGCCCGCATACTCCCGCTATCCGTCAGGCATAGGGGAGCGTTTTGATGCTGGGTTTGATCGTCGTAGTCGCCATCATCGCCATTCTGGCGTTTGTGGTTATCGGGGCCTACAACCGTCTGGTCGCGCTGGACCAGGCCGCGAACCAGTCCTTCGCCGACATCGACGTGCAGCTGAAGCAACGTCAGGACCTGATTCCCAATCTCGTCGAGACGGTGAAAGGCTATGCCGAGCATGAAAAGGGCACGCTGGACGCGGTAACCCAGGCCCGCGCCGCTGCCGCCGGTGCCCGTACGCTGGATGATAAGGTACAGGCCGAGAACATGCTGACGGGGGCTCTGGGCCGCCTGTTTGCCGTCTCGGAGGCGTATCCGGACTTGAAAGCGAATACCAACTTCCAGCAGCTGCAACTGGAACTGTCGGACATTGAGAACAAGCTGGCTGCTGCGCGTCGTTTCTTCAACAACGCCATCAACGAGTTCAACTCCTCCCGCCGTCAGTTTCCGACCGTTCTTTTCGCCGGAATGTTCGGTTTCGGTACGGACAAAGCCTTCTTCGATGTGGGTTCCGAAGAAAGGGCGGCCTTGAACTCTGCTCCGCCTACGGTGAAGTTCTGATACGGTGATGAAAGGTTTCGGCCCTGCGGTCGGCATCAAGACCTTCATCTGGCAGAACAATGCCCGTTCCGCGCTGCTTCTGGCCGGTTTTCCGGTTCTGCTGGTCATGCTCGTCTTCGCCGTCAATGTTCTGGCGATCAGCTGGGGCTTGATTGGAAGCTCCGGCGGCGCTCTGCAGGACGATCTTGTGCTTGCCGCGGACAACAGCCTGCGCAGCATCCCCGTGGCCTTGCTGGGGGCGGTCATCTGGTTCGCGATCGCCTATTTCGGCCAGCAGTCGCTGATAGATGCCATAACCGGCGCGCGCCCTGTCAGTCGCACAGCCGAACCGCAGCTTTATAATCTGCTGGAGAACCTGTGCATTTCACGCGGGATCACCATGCCATCCCTGCGCATCATCGAGACCCACGCACTGAATGCCTATGCCTCAGGTCTGCATGATGGCCAGTACTGTGTGACGGTCACACGTGGCTTGCTGGAAAGACTGGATCGTGACGAACTGGAATGTGTGCTGGCGCACGAACTGACACATATTCTGAACCGCGATGTACGCACGATGGTGATCGCTTCGATCTTTGCGGGGATCATCAGTGTTGTTGCCGAGATCATATTCCGCGCGCTTTTCCACTCTGGCAGGGGGCGTAGGGGCGGGGACAGCAAGAACGCCGTGCCCCTGATGCTGATCGGCCTTGCGATCGGCGTTATCGGCTACGGTCTGGCTATTGTGATCCGTATGTCCCTATCACGCACACGCGAATATGTGGCCGATGCTGGGGCCGTAGAACTGACGAAAAATCCTGACGCGATGATCTCGGCCCTGCGCAAAGTGTCAGGCGTTTCAGCCATCAAAGCGCCGGAGGAACTGCGTGGAATGCTGTTGGACAACACAGCAGACAAGAGCGGATTTTCCGGTCTGTTTGCCACCCATCCGCCGATCGAACGCCGGATCGCGGCGCTGATCGAGTTTTCGTGTGGCCGCGATATCGCCTTTGAACGAGAGGCTGCGGCCTATCAGCCGCAATCGACATCCGTACCCTTGAGCTAGAGTTGGTCCAGGCGTTGCCAGCCGAAAAGGGTCAGTCCCTCAAGGGGACGGTAGCTGGCCTTGTAATCCATCGTGGGCGACCCCTTCACCCAATAGCCGAGGTATAGGTACGCAAGGCCGACGCGCCGGGCTTGATCGATGTGGTCCAGCACCGTGTTTCGCCCCAGGCTGCGTTTGGGCATTTCGGGATCGAAGGCGCTGTATACCATAGACAAACCGTCGGACAGGACATCGATCAAGGCAAAGCCGACAAGCGGGCCACGCCCACCATCGGCAACCGGTAACCGGTATTCGATCACATGCGTGCGGACGCTGCTGTCCTCGATCATGGTCACGAAATCGCTTTCGGACATCTCGTTCATACCGCCTTCGGGATGGCGGGCGGACAGATAGCGTTTGAGCAGGTCGTATTGCTCTTCTGTCGCTACGGGATCGACAATCGTCCGTACCAGATCGGCATTGCGGCTGCGGATCTTGCGGTCCGTGCGGTTGAGTGTGTGCAGTCCCACGGGGATACGCACCGAAACGCAGGCCGCGCATTTCTCGCAGGCCGGTCGATAGGCGATATTCTGGCTGCGGCGAAAACCGGCGTGGGACAGGGCATCATTGACATCGGCCCCGTCCGCGAATGGCAGGTGCGCGAACACCTTCTTCTCCATCCGGTCCGAAAGATACGGACAGGGGGCCTCGGCAGTGACATAGAATTTCAACTGTCGGGTCGGGATGTGCTCCGTCATGCGATGCTCCGCAAAACAGGGAGGATCGCCAACCACGAGCCTGGTTTTGAATGCCGCACACGGATCATCATCCGATAGTGCGCCCCGTGCCGTTGTTTTCGCAAGGGGGCGCTCATTGGCTTAAAGGCTAGTATCTCGTGGCAAAACCGGCGCTTCACGCAGAAGAACGATGGCGATACGGCGATTGCCGGCCAGCGAAGGATCGTCCGGATACAGCGGGTCGGATCCCGCCTTGCCCGCTACCGAATAGATGCGGTCAGTATTTACGCCGGCTGATTGCAGGATTTGGCGTGAAGCATCCGCGCGTGCGGAGGAAAGAGGCCAGTCGCCGGGTGCGCTGGCGCGGTTGGAACCGGCAACGGCGCTGGTGTGGCCCGAAATCGAGATACGGTTCGGCAAGCGGTTGATCACACGTGCCACCGCGCGCAGCAGGGTTTGCGCACGTGGATTGGGGCGGGACGAGCCATTCTCGAACATCGAACGCCCTTCCTGGTCCACCAACTGGATACGTAGGCCTTCCGGCGTCTGGTCGATGATCAACTGCTTCGACAGTTCGGCCAGCTCGGGCATGGATTGCATGGCCTGACGCAGGGATTCGGCCGCGCTGGCGAAATCAGCGGCCTCACGACGCGCGATCTCGGCGCGAAGGGCGGCTTCGCTGGCGGATGCCAGGTCGGATGACTGACCCGCATCCTCGGGCGATTCCGGTGCCGGCGGTGCAAGCTGTTCGATCATGCTGTTGGAGCCAGCGCCCTTGGCGCCCACATCGTCGCCCAGCGATGTCCCGCCCAGCAGACCGCCTGAGCCGGAACTGGTCGCGGATACGGAGGAGGGCGCGAAATATTCCGCGATGCCGCGCTTCTGTTCCGGATCGGTCGTGTTGATCAGCCACATCAGCAGGAAGAAGGCCATCATCGCGGTCACGAAGTCGGCATAGGCCACCTTCCACGCGCCACCGTGGTGGCCGTGCCCCTGCACCTTTTTGACCTTTTTGATCAGGATGGGGCGGTCGCTCTGCGCCATTATTCCGAAACCTTAACCTTATTCGTCAGGCTTAATGTCACGACGGGCGTTAAGAAGCGGTTGTCTTTTGGCGGGCTTGCTGCGCGAAGCGGTACGGCCTAGTCAGGGCTTGTGACCGGTTTTTCTGAAAAATCTTCCGCTTTTGATCCCCGTGCCTATCGCCGTGCACTGGGTGGCTTTGCCACGGGGGTGTGTGTCGTGACGGCCCATACCGCTGATGGTCCTTTGGGCATCACGGTGAATTCCTTCACATCGGTGTCGCTGGATCCGCCGCTGGTGCTGTGGTGCATGGACATCAAATCAGACCGACATGACGCCTTCAAAGGTGCCGGGCAGTTTGCGGTCCACATGCTGCCTGTCGAAGACAAGGCCATGTCCGACCGTTTCGCATGGGGCGCGGCACGTCTCAGCGAGGATGAGTTCGACACGACAAACCCCGCGCCGCCGCGACTGCGTAATGCCGTGACCCGTCTTGAATGCGAAACGGACCGGCAGATTGTGATGGGGGACCATCTTGTGATCGTCGGGCGCGTGATGTCGTTTGAAACGCGCCCGGGCGATGCCTTGACCTATTTCCGTGGTCAATATGGAACGGCACCCGATCCCACCGCCTGAGGCGACGGGACCGGGCAGCAAGCCGTGATTATGCGCCCAATTTGCGGGCGGCTTCGGGTGCGAAATAGCTGATGATGCCGCTGGCACCCGCTCGTTTGAAGGCGTGCAGGCTTTCCAGAATGACGCGGTTTTCGTCCAGCCAGCCATTGGCGATGGCGGCCTTCATCATCGCGTACTCGCCCGACACCTGATAGGCGAAGGTCGGGATGTGGAAGGTCTCGGTCACGCGCTGGACGATATCCAGATAGGGCATGCCCGGCTTGACGATTACGGCGTCGGCACCTTCGGAAATGTCCATCGCCACTTCACGCAGGGCTTCCTCTGTGTTGGCGAAGTCCATCTGATAGGTCTTCTTGTCGCCCTTCAGCGCCGTGGCCGAGCCGACGGCATCGCGGTACGGGCCATAGAAGCCCGAGGCGAACTTGGCGGCATAGGAAATGATGATGGTGTCCTGATAGCCGTTGGCTTCCAGCGCATTGCGGATGGCCTGGATGCGGCCGTCCATCATGTCCGAAGGAGCGACCGCATCGGCACCCGCATGGGCGTGGATGAAGGCCTGTTCCTCAAGGCGCTCGATGGTGACGTCGTTGGCGATCCTGTCGCCTTCCATCACGCCGTCCTGACCATGGTCGGTGTAACAGTCCAGCGCCACGTCGGTCATGATGCCGACTTCGGGTGCCGCGTCCTTCATGGCGCGGATCACTTCGGGAATCAGGCCGTCAGGGTCGGTGGCTCCCGAGCCGACATTGTTCTTGGGCGTGTGGGCGATGTTCGGGAACAGGGCGATCATCGGAATGCCCAGATCGCGGGCCTCCAGCGCAGCGTTAACCGCTTCTTTGCGCGACAGGCGGAATACTCCCGGCATGGACTGTACGGCGACTTTGTCTTCGTCGCCGTCATGGACCACGATCGGCCAGATCAGGTCGTTCGGAGTGAGCGTGGTTTCAGCAACCAATCTGCGCACCCACGGTGCCGCGCGCAGACGACGCGGGCGGGCATAGGGAAAGGCGGCGGGCTGAAAGGGAGGAGTGCTCATGGCGATTGTCCTTGGAACGCGAATGGCGGTGCTAAACCAATCCGCTAGCGTGTGCAAAACACGCCAAGAAACGTCTTCTTTCGTTCATGTGAACAACGACAGAAGCTTGGCTTTGCGTGCGAACGGTTATCAGTTGGTCGAACTGGGTCATTTTGTCCGGCCTCAACCGTGGACATCACAGCGGCAAGAGCGCAAATAGGCTAAAGCCCTTATAAAGAAAAGAAACGCAGTTTTGTTCGACTATAAATCCGCCTTTCAGAACTCTGTAGAGCAGGTCCGCGCCGAAGGCCGTTACCGTGTCTTCGCTGACCTGAAGCGCGTGCGTGGCCAATTTCCCAAGGCCGTGCGCCGTCGTGAGGATGGCAGCGAACAGGACGTCGTTATCTGGTGCTCGAACGACTATCTGGGCATGGGCCAGCATCCGGTCGTTCTGGATGCCATGCACGAAGCCATCGATACGGTCGGCGCTGGCGCAGGCGGTACCCGTAACATCTCGGGAACGACACGTTCGGCTGTCGATCTGGAAGCCGAACTGGCCAGCTGGCACCAGAAGGAAGCCGCGCTGCTTTTCACTTCGGGCTATGTCGGCAACGAAGCGACGCTTTCGACGCTGCAAAAGATTCTGCCGGGTCTGATCATCTTTTCTGACGCCCTGAACCATGCCTCGATGATCGAAGGCATCCGTCACGGCGGCGGCCCGCGTCATATCTTCCGTCACAATGACTTGGAACATCTGGAAGAGCTGCTGGCGGCGGCTCCGGACGATGCGCCCAAGCTGATCGCCTTCGAGTCGGTCTATTCGATGGACGGAGACATCGCGGACCTGAAGGGCACGATCGCCTTGGCCCGCAAATACAACGCCATGACCTATCTGGACGAAGTGCATGCCGTTGGCCTGTACGGCGCGACCGGCGCAGGTGTGGCCGAGCGTGATGGCGTTCTGGCCGAGATCGACATCATCGAATGCACGATGGGCAAGGCGATTGGCGTCATGGGCGGTTATATCGCTGCCGATGCCGTTATCGTCGATGCCGTCCGCAGCTGGGCCTCTGGTTTCATCTTTACGACTTCGCTGCCGCCGGCGCTGACCGCCGGTGCGCTGGCATCGGTACGTCACCTGAAATCGCACCCCGAACTGCGCGAGCAGCATCAGGAGCGGGCACAGGCCTTGAAAGACCGCTTTGCCGCCGCTGGCCTGCCGGTCATGCCGTCCGAAAGCCACATCGTTCCGGTGCTGGTGGGCAATCCGGTCCACTGCAAGAAGATCTCGGACATGCTGCTGGACGACTACGGCATCTACGTCCAGCCGATCAACTATCCGACCGTGCCCAAGGGGACGGAGCGCCTGCGTTTCACGCCGTCTCCCAACCATGACGACGACATGATGAACAAGCTGGTCGATGCTATGGACAAGCTGTTCTCGCACTGCAACGTCGCGCGTCGTCCTGTTGCCGCATGAGCCAGCGTGACAGCGAACTCGGCGAGGTGATCGTCGAGTTCGTCCGCAATGGTGCCTATCTGAAATGTTCGGCCATTCACGTCGCCACGGGCCGCGAGGTCAGCGCCGTGGGACCGGCCAATGATCCGCGTAGCGTGGAGCGCGTCGCTGTGGCCAAGCTCAAGCGTGCGCTGATGCCTGATAATTCCGCGAATAACGGTTCAGCGCCACGTCGTTTCACCACGATATGATGGGGCAGGGGGCGTGATCATCCCTTAGATGTTGTGGTGTTCGGCAACGCAGCCTAGATAGAAGCACCGTTTTCCCCACAGCCTTCGGGATTCTCACAGTGACCGCCTTCACCCACGACTCCTATTTCACCAAGTCTCTGGCCGATGCCGATCCGGAGATTTTCGGCGGCATTCAAAGCGAGCTGGGTCGCCAGCAGGAGCAGATCGAGCTGATCGCTTCTGAAAACATCGTCTCCAAGGCGGTGCTGGAAGCCCAGGGTTCGGTCCTGACCAACAAATACGCCGAAGGCTATCCGGGCCGTCGCTACTATGGTGGCTGCGAGTTCGTGGACATCACCGAAGATCTGGCCCGCGAGCGCGCCAAGAAGCTGTTCGGCTGCGAATTCGTCAACGTCCAGCCGCACTCGGGCGCACAGGCCAACCAGGCCGTGTTCTTCGCCCTGCTGCAACCGGGCGATACCTTCCTTGGCATGGACCTCGCCTGCGGCGGTCACCTGACCCACGGTTCGCCCGCCAACCAGTCGGGCAAGTGGTTCCGTCCGGTGACCTATAAGGTCCGCGAAGACGACCACACCATCGACTATGACAACGTCGCCGAAATGGCCGAGCGCGAGAAGCCCAAGCTGATCCTCGCCGGTGCTTCGGCCTATGCCCGTCAGATCGATTTCAAGCGTTTCCGCGAGATCGCTGACTCGGTCGGTGCCTATCTGATGGTCGACATGGCCCACTATGCCGGTCTGATCGCAGGCGGCGTCTATCCGGACCCGCTGCCGCATGCCCACGTGGTCACCACCACCACCCACAAGACCCTGCGCGGTCCGCGCGGCGGCATGATCCTGTCGAACGATGTGGATCTGGGCAAGAAGATCAACTCGGCTGTGTTCCCGGGTCTGCAAGGCGGCCCGCTGGAGCACGTCATCGCCGGTAAGGCCGTGGCCTTCGGTGAGGCCCTCAAACCGGAATTCAAGGCCTATGCCCAACAGGTCGTGAAGAACGCCAAGGTCCTGTCCGAGACTCTGATCGAGCGCGGTCTGGCCATCGTCACCGGCGGAACCGACAGCCACCTGATGCTGGTCGATCTGCGTCCGAAGGGCGTGACCGGCAAGGCCACCGAGCACGAGCTCGAAAAGGCCCTAATGACCTGCAACAAGAACGGCGTGCCGTTCGACACCGCACCGTTCACGGTCACCTCGGGCATCCGTCTGGGTACGCCGGCGGGAACCACCCGTGGTTTCGGCGAGGAAGAGTTCCGTCAGATCGGTCACTGGATCGCCGACGTTGTCTCGTCGATGAACGGTGGCGACGAAGCCGATCCTGCTGTGATCGCCTCGGTCGCGGCTCAGGTGCGCGAGCTCACCAACCGCTTCCCGATCTATCGCTAAGGTACTGAAATGAAGTGCCCTTTCTGCGGAAATGCTGACACCCAGGTGAAGGATAGCCGACCGTCGGATGACGGATCGGCCATCCGCCGTCGCCGCTCGTGTCCGCAATGCGGGGGGCGCTTCACCACCTTTGAGCGGGTTCAGCTGCGGGAGCTGGTCATCCTGAAGCGCAATGGCCGCCGCACGCCATTTGATCGCGACAAGCTGGAACGCTCGCTGGGCATCGCGCTTCGGAAGCGTCCGGTCACGCCCGATCAGGTCGAACAACTGGTCAGCCGTATAGTGCGCCAGCTGGAAAGCCTCGGCGAAACCGAAATCCAGTCCAGCGTGGTCGGTGACTTCATCATGAAGGCGCTCAAGAGCGTCGATGAAGTGGCCTATGTGCGCTACGCCTCGGTCTACAAGGATTTCCGCCATACCAGCGACTTCGCCAAATTCCTTGGCGAAGAAGGTTTTGACGAGACGAAGCCGCGCGGCGATTTCGGCTGATGCGCCCGCGCGTCACTCTGAAACTGGCGACGTCGCTCGACGGGCGGATTGCTATGGCATCCGGCGAAAGCCAGTGGATCACCGGCCCTGAATCCCGTTTGCACGGCCATCGTCTGCGGGCCAGCCACGATGCCATTCTGGTTGGTGTCGAGACGGTATTGGCTGATGATCCCCGCCTGAATGTCCGCATCGATGGCGAGAACCATACCGATCCGCGGCCTGTCGTTCTGGACAGTCTTTTGCGTACGCCGCCCTCCGCCAAACTGTTGGACAGGGCCTGGGTTGTGACAACAGCCACACCGCGCGATCTGGGGCGGGGTGAGGTCATCCAGATCGCTCCTGATGCGTCCGGCCGCCCTTCGCCCGAGGCTGTGCTTGAACTGCTGGGTAGCCGCGAAATCGGCAGCGTCCTGATCGAAGGTGGTGGCCGGGTGGCCGCATCCTTTGTAAAGGCAGGTCTGGTCGATGTGATCGAGTGGTTCCGGGCCCCTGTTTTGCTGGGTCACGAGGGGCGTCCGGCCATTGCGGCTCTGGGTTTTGACCGACTTTCGGATACGCCAAGGTTCAGGCGTCTTGCGGTTTCGCCTTCGGGTGACGACCTGTGGGAACGCTACGAGAAGGCATGAAGTATGTTTACAGGCATTGTCACTGACATCGGGCGCGTTCGGGACGTCCGCCGCACCAACCGCGATTGGCGCTATGAGATCGAGACTGTGTGGGACACGTCCACCATCGATCTGGGTGCTTCGGTCTCACACGCGGGCTGCTGCCTGACAGTGACCGAGAAGGGCGAGGGCTGGTTCGCGGTCGAGGTGTCCGCCGAAACCCTGTCCAAAACTAAGCTGGGCGAATGGACCGAAGGTTCGCGCATCAACCTTGAACGCGCCGCGACGCTGGGTTCGGAACTGGGTGGCCACATCGTCTCGGGCCACGTCGATGGCCTGGGTACAGTCGTCTCGATCACGCCGGAAAACGGATCCCACCGTCTGGTGTTCGAGGCACCGGCCCCGCTGCACCGTTTCATCGCGCCCAAGGGCTCCATCACCGTCGATGGCGTTTCCCTGACCGTGAACGAGGTCGAAGGACAGACCTTCGGCGTGAATATCATCCCCCACACCTGGGACGCGACCACCCTCGGTACGCTAAAGGTAGGGGATAAGGTCAATCTGGAGATTGATATGCTGGCGCGATACCTCGCGCGGTGGCAGGAGACTGCATAATGCAACTGACGTCCGCCACCCCCGACAGCCCGATCAGCCCGATCGAAGACATCATCGACGACGCCCGTAATGGCCGTCCGTACATCCTCGTGGATGCCGAAGACCGCGAGAACGAGGGCGACGTCATCATTCCGGCCCAGTTCGCCACGCCGGACCAGATCAACTTCATGGCCAAGCATGCGCGCGGCCTGATCTGTCTGGCCCTGACCGCCGAACGGGCCAAGCAACTGCGCCTGCCGCCGATGGCGGCGGAAAACCGCGAGAGCATGGGCACCGCCTTCACCGTCTCGATCGAGGCTAAGGAAGGCGTGACGACGGGTATCTCGGCGGCTGACCGCGCGCGCACCGTTCAGGTGGCATCCGACCCCAGCAAGGGCGCGGACGATATCGTCTCGCCGGGCCACATCTTCCCGCTGGTCGCGCGTGACGGCGGCGTTCTGGTCCGTACCGGCCACACCGAGGCTGCTGTCGATATCAGCCGCATGGCGGGCCTGATCCCCGCAGGCGTGATCTGCGAGATCATGAACGACGACGGCACGATGGCGCGTATGCCCGATCTGGTGGCCTTCGCGCAGAAGCACGGGCTTAAGATCGGCACCATCGCCGACCTGATCGCCTATCGCCGCCGCACCGAACGTTTCGTCGAGCGCACGTTGGATACGCCGTTCGAGAGCATCTATGGCGGCACCTTCCGCATGATCGTGTATCGCAACACCATCGAAGGTCACGAGCACGTGGCGCTGGTGAAGGGCGACATCACACCCGATCAGGTCACCCGCGTGCGGATGCACCAGATCGACTTTGCCGCGGACCTGCTGGGCCATATCGAGGCCCGTCAGGACTATATTCCGCGCGCGCTTAAGGCTATGAGCCGTCATGACGGCCCTGCCGTTGCCGTATTTCTGCGCGATCCGGGCCTTCACAGGCTTTCGGAGCGTCTTGTCGGTGGCGACAAACCTGCGGCAGTCGACAGAGCCCTTAAAAACTATGGCGTAGGCGCGCAGATCCTGCTGGATCTGGGCGTTCGCGACATGACTGTAATGAGTTCCAACCGCCCCAATCCGACGGCGCTCGATGGCTATGGCCTTCGCATTGTCGGCTGGTGCGACATGGACGGAGAAGAGCAATCCTGACCGATCCCTATCGCGTCCTCATCGTCGAGGCACGCTTCTACGACGATCTCGCCGATGCGCTGCTGGACGGCGCAACCGATGCCCTGCGCGCGCAAGGCGTTGAATACGACGTCGTCACCGTTCCGGGCGCTCTCGAGATCCCGACCGTTATCGCTATGGCCGAAGAGGCCGGTCGCCTGCCGACCGCCCCGCGCTATGACGGTTACGTCGCCCTGGGTACCGTCATCCGTGGCGAGACCTATCACTTCGAGATCGTGGCCGACCAATCGGCTGCCGGTATCACCCAACTGGGTCTGAAGGGCATTGCCATCGGCAATGGCATCCTGACGACCGAAGACGAAGATCAGGCCTGGCACCGCGCCAAGCGTTCGGAAGCCGACAAGGGCGGTTTTGCCGCCCGTGCGTGCATCGATCTGATCAACCTGCGTAAACGCCTTGTGAAAGGACTGGCTTCGTGACGGACGCCCCCAAACCCGCCACCGTGGCCGAGGTGATGGCCCAACTGGCTGAGTCCGAAAAGGCCAACGCCGAGCCGCAGCTGACCAGCCGCCAGCGCCGCGCCCGTACCGTGGCCCGTCTGGCCGCCGTTCAGGCCCTGTACCAGATGGAACTGGTCGGCGAGCCTGCCGAGAAGGTGGTCCGCGAGTTCCGTAACTTCCGCTTTGACGGCGATATCGACGGCCAGACGATGGCCGAGGCCGACGAGGACTGGTTCGCAGACATCGTGAATGGTGTGGTGGCCGACCAAGCGTCGATCGACACGCTGGTGAAGTCGCATCTGGCGTCGAACTGGCGCATGGAGCGTCTGGATTCGACTGTCCGTGCCCTGCTGCGCTGCGGCA
The DNA here is from genome assembly GCF_002432125.1 of Brevundimonas sp. UBA5866. Taxonomy (GTDB): domain Bacteria; phylum Pseudomonadota; class Alphaproteobacteria; order Caulobacterales; family Caulobacteraceae; genus Brevundimonas. The sequence continues at coordinate 73,126 of NZ_DJFS01000079.1, read as the reverse complement.
CGTGGGAACTGAAGCACAAGCCGGAAGTGCCGCTGGAAATCGTCATCGACGAATATGTCGAGCTGGCCAAGGCCTTCTTCGACGACGCCGAGGCCAAGTTCGTGAACGCGGCGCTGGACGCCGTGGCACGCGATGCCCGCGATTGATGTCGTAGGCGAATTCGAGACTATCCAGCGGCTGCTGAAGCCGCTGGCCCATCCCGAGTGGGCGAGGGGGCTGGCCGACGATGTCGCCGCCCTTCCGTCCCGCCCGGGATTTGATCTGATCCTGACCAAGGATGCCTTGGTCGAAGGGGTCCATTTCCTTCCCGAAGATCCGCTGGACGAGGTGGCGCAGAAACTTTTGCGCGTGAACCTGTCCGATATCGCCGCCAAGGGCGCGGTGCCTTTCGGCTATCTTCTGGCCTGTCACTGGTCCGAACGCTGCGGCTGGCCCGAGCGCGAGGCGTTCGTGGCGGGCCTGCGCCGCGATCAGGCGATGTTCGATATCCATCTGATAGGGGGTGATACCGTCCGTACTCCCGGCCCCCTGTCATTCTCGGTAACGATGCTGGGCTGGGTTCCAGCAGGGCGCGCCGTTCACCGTGGAGGTGCAAATGCCGGTGATGCCGTCTTTGTCACCGGCACGATCGGTGACGGCTGGTTGGGGCTACAGGCCTGTCAGGGGACGCTGAAGTTGGCGCAAGACAGGCTGGACTATCTCAGGCGGGTCTACAGAACCCCTATGCCCCAGACTGATTTTGCCGACATCGTCCTCAGATATGCCACGGCCAGTGCGGACGTATCGGACGGACTGCTGGCCGACGCGGGACGTCTGGCGACGGCCAGCGGTCTGGGTGTTGCGATCGATCTGGAGGTCACGCCGCGTTCGGCCGCTGCGGATTCGTGGTTTGAAGGACGTGTCGACGAGCAGGCTGCGCTGGAGCAGCTGGCAACAGGCGGCGATGACTACCAAATCCTGTTCACCGCGCCGCCCGCACTGGAAGAAACGCTGAGGCGCGAGGCGGATCGCCGGCATATCCGTTTGACGCGGGTGGGTACGATGGAGGCCGGTAACGGTCTGACCGTGCGTTATCGCGGTGCTGTCATCGAGCCCGCCGTTACGGGCTGGACCCACGACTAGCTGCAATGAGTTGATAACAGCTCGGCTGTAGGCTGGGGCCATGTCAGCACGCACTCTCATAACAATCGGCGCCTTGCTGGGAACGAGCCTTAGCCTTCCTTCATCTGTGGCTGTGGCTTCATCGCCAGAAAAAGAAGCCCCCGCAGAAGCCGCGTGGGTCACGATGACCGGTGTCGGCTTGCCTGTTTTTGCCGAGGGGCGGGTACGTAATCATGTCTTTGTCGAGCTGAAGCTGCACCTGAAACCGGGGTTTGCGCCTGAACAGGCGAGGGCGAAGGATGCTCTCATGCGCGATGCCCTGATACGTCAGGGGCATCAGCGTTCGTTCGGAGAGGCGCGCAACTGGAACCGCATAGACGAGCGCGCCCTGGCGGCAGCGGTACAACAGATTGCCAATACCCAGTTGGGGCGTGGCAATGTGCTCAGGGTCGAGATCGTGCGCCAGACACCGCGTATGCGTGTGCGCAATCCAGTGGGCTAGGCCATAAAATAACGGCCCCGCCATTCGACGGAGCCGTTATTTGAATTCTGCGCGAATCGATCAGTCGCGGCGTTGTTGACCCGGTACGTCCTGATCGGTGCGCGGCAGCTGGCCGCGGCCGACGTTACCCAACAGCTGCTCCAGAACGGTAAGGGAGCGACCGCGGGTCGGGGTTTCGCGCTTGGCCATAGCGATTTCGACCTGGTCATCCAGGTTGACGGTGCGCACATTGGCGACCACGCCATTGCCCTCGTTAAAGGTGATTTCGGTAATGTTGCGCTGGGTCACCTTGGGCGTCGAATAGGTGTAACGCTCGGTGACCTGAGTGACGTAATACCAGACGTTTTCGGCCTCGAAGGTCGAAGCGGTCGATGGGGACCCCAGTTTGGCCAGCACAGTTTCACGCGTGTCGGTGCCTACGACAATATCGTCGGGTTTGTTGTCGATGACCTGAAAGCCCTGCGTGGCGATGCGCGGCGCGCAAGCAGCGGTAAGGACTGTCAGGGAAATGACGGCGAGAAGCGACTTGGTGCGGAGCATCTGCGATGGGCCTCTGCGAAACGAGTTCTTTGACCTAGCGCCCGTAGCACCTTAGTGCAACGTCGCGGAGTTAAGAGGGTCGTGAAATAATATGTTCAAGTCACTATTCAAAGCCAAACCTGTCCATCGTGAGGCATTGGACCTTTACGCTCTGGCCGTCGAGCAGGCGCGACAGCCGGTCTTTTACACGACCTTGGGCGTGGAGGACCGCATTGATGCGCGATTCGAACTCTACACCCTGCATGTTCTGCTGCTTTATGTCCGCTTGCGGCATGACAGCCCGCGCAGCGCGGAACTGGCGCAGGCCATGTTCGATCACTACGTCTCCGCTCTGGATAATGTTCTGCGTGAACTGGGTGTAGGTGACGTGTCGGTCGGCAAAAAGATGCGCAAACTGGGTGAGGCCCTGTACGGGCGTATGGCCAGCTATGAAAAGGCGCTATCGGAATTCGACTTGGAAACCCTGAAGGCTGGCATTGCCCGCAATGTCTACGGGCAGGACGACAGCGAACATGCTGCCGTTCTGGCCGACTATGCCTTTGCCTGTCACGCCGCACTGGCCAGCCAGACCATTGCCGAGATTGAACGCCGACCCAATTGGGCGCAAATTAGCGAATGACTGAAAATAAGCTTCCCTACAGCGAACCCGTTCGCCTCCACCAGATTGGCACCAGCCTTAGCCGCTCGCTGGAGCCGGATGCCGCGCAGCGCGCCCGCATCGCCAAGGCGCTGGATCTGGTTTCGCTGGAGAATTTCACGGCTGATCTGAATGTCGTGCCGACGGTTTCGGGCTGGCGGATGACAGGCCGTGTCATTGCCGATGTGGTGCAGGCCTGTGGCCTGACGCTGGAGCCGCTGCCGTCGCATATCGATCGCGACTTCACGGTCAATCTGGTGGAAAAGCTGGAAGTACCCGTCAACGAGGACGGCGAAATCGATATCGAGCTGGACGACGAATTCCCGGACGAGGTCGAGGAAGGCAAGATCGATCTGGGACAATATGCTGTCGAACAGCTGTTCCTGTCGCTGGACCCGTTCCCGCGCAAGGAAGGAGCTGTTTTCGAGCAGCCGCCCGAGCCCGTGGAAATCTCTCCGTTTGCAGCCTTGCAAGCTTTGAAAGATAAGAGCCAAGGTTGACCTAGCGTCGCCTTGGTAGCATCCAACAGCGCGACAATAGTTCGCACTACCCCAGTATCCACCGCTGTATGCGGTGCCGGAGACCCGACGATTTTGGCATCCTCGACCTTGATTTCTCTAGACGCCATGGGTGGCGATCACGGCCCCTCGGTCGTTGTTGGAGGCGTAAAAGCCTATCGCGCCCGCTATGGCGGCGAGGGCGTCCATTTCCTCCTGCACGGCGATGAACCCGCAATCCGCGCGGAGATGGCCAAGAATGGCCTTACCGACGCGGAAGTCTCGGTTCGCCACACCGACAAGGTTGTGGCGATGGACGAAAAGCCCGCCACCGCCATGCGCCGTGGCAAGGGTTCAAGCCTGTGGAACGCTATCGAAGCCGTCAAAAACGGCGAGGCGGCCGCCGTCGTCTCGGCGGGTAACACCGGCGCACTGATGGCGATTTCGAAGCTACAGCTTCGCATGCAGTCAACGGCGCTCGAGCGTCCGGCGATTGTGGCCTCGTGGCCGACGCTGCGCGGTACGACCTCCGTGCTGGACGTCGGGGCCAATATCGGCAGCGACGCCAAGCAATTGGTAGAATTCGCCATCATGGGCGAAGCTTTCCAGAGCGCGGTCCACGGCACGCAAAATCCTTCTGTCGGCGTGCTGAACGTCGGCTCTGAAGATATGAAGGGTCACGACGAGGTGCGTGAGGCCCACACCATGCTGCGTTCGGGACATCTGCCGATCAACTACTACGGCTTTGTCGAAGGTGATGACATTGCCAAGGGCACGGTCGATGTGATCGTCACCGACGGGTTCACCGGCAATATCGCGCTGAAGACGGCTGAGGGCACGGCCCGCTTCATCGGCACACTTTTGAAAGATGCTCTTAAATCCGGGCTCCAGTCCAAGATTGGTGCCCTCATTGCCATGCCTGCCCTGAAGCAGATGTCGCGCAAGATCGACCCCAGCGCCGTCAATGGCGGCCCTTTGCTGGGCCTGAACGGTCTGGTGGTGAAGAGCCACGGCGGGGCCACGGCCGAGGGTTTCGGCAATGCCATCCGTGTGGCCGTTGATCTGGCCCGCAGCGACTATCTGACCAAGGTCGGTGCCAATCTGGCGCGTATGGCCGAAATGGCCGAAGCGGTTGCCAAGACCGAAACGGAGTCTTCCGAGTGAGCGTAATCAGAACGGCCATCACGGGCGTCGGATCATTTCTTCCGGAAACCGTCGTCACCAACGAAGAACTGAGCAAGACGGTCGATACGTCCGATGAATGGATCGTCGAACGCACCGGCATCCGCCAGCGTCACAAGGCTGCGGATGATCAACCGACCAGCGATCTGGCGGTCGAAGCCGCCAAACGCGCTTTGGCCGATGCTGGAAAGACGGCTGCCGATGTCGATCTGATCGTCGTGGCCACCACCACGCCTGACAGCACCTTCCCGGCGACCGCGGCGATCGTTCAGCAGAAGCTGGGCGCGCCGGTGGGTATTGCGTTTGACATCCAGGCTGTCTGCTCGGGCTTTGTCTATGCGCTCAGCGTCGTGGACGGCTTTGTTTCTCGCGGCCAGGCCAAGTGCGCACTGGTGATCGGTGCCGAGGAAATGACCCGCCTGATGGACTGGAACGACCGCACAACCTGCGTTCTGTTCGGTGACGGGGCAGGGGCGTTTGTTGTCGAGCCGCGAGAAGGTTCCGGCACCAAGGACGATCAGGGCGTTCTGGGTTTCGCCCTGCGTTGCGACGGTTCCAAAACCGATCTGCTATATGTTGATGGTGGTCCGTCCACGACGGGAACGGTTGGCCATCTGCGTATGGTCGGCAATCAGGTCTTCCGTCACGCCGTGGTGAATATTTCCGAGGCGATCGTTGCGGCGTCTGACGTCGCCGGCATCACCATTCCGGAAATCGACTGGTTCGTGCCGCATCAGGCCAATCAGCGAATCATCCGCGGTGTGGGCGAGCGTTTGGGTCTGGACGAGAATCGGGTGGTCTCCACCGTTGACCGCCACGCGAACACATCCGCCGCTTCGATCCCTCTGGCGATGGATGCCGCGATCAAGGATGGCCGCATAAAACGGGGTGATCTTGTGGTTGTCGAGGCAATGGGTGGCGGTTTGACCTGGGGCGCCTGCGCCTTCCGTTACTGATTTTCGCAAAGAGTGCTTTGATTTTTCGCTGTTTTGGCTTTGTATGATTCCCGGATGATCAACGGGGAGACACAAGTGACGGTACAGCACACTCTCACCCGGGCTGACCTGTGCGACGCGGTCCACGAAGAAGTGGGCCTATCGCGACAGGAATGCTCCGGTCTAGTAGAACGTACGCTCGAATTAGTGGTCGAATCCCTTGAGCGCGGCGAAACGGTCAAACTGTCCGGTTTCGGCGTGTTTCAAGTCCGGGAAAAGCGGGCTCGTATGGGCCGTAACCCCAAAACTGGTGAACCCGCCGCGATCAATCCGCGCCGTGTCATCAGCTTCCGCGCTTCCCAGATCATGAAATCGAGGGTCCACGACGCCGTTGTCGAGGATTAAGATTGTCCAAGAGTCCGCAAGCTTTCCGCTCCATTTCCGAAGCCGCAGACGAGGTGGGGGTTCCCCAGCACGTCCTTAGGTTCTGGGAGGGCAAGCTGGATTTCATCCAGCCTGTGAAGCGTGCGGGTGGGCGACGTTTCTATCGCCCCGAGGATATCCAGCTGCTCAAGGACGTCCGGCGCCTGCTCCATGACGAGGGCATGACGATCAAGGGCGTCGAGCGGCTGTATAAAGACAAGAAGGCGCGGCCGCCGCGTGCAGCTGTTCAGATCGCTGCACCTGGAACCGCGTCAAACAACGCCTTGTCGGCTGTCACACGCGAACAGCTATCTTTGACGCTGGCGCGGATCGAGGCCGCGCAGGCCCGTTTGGCGGCCGTTCTGTCCCATTAGACGCAGCTTATTGTTCATAAGCCGTTTTTTGGTTTGCGGAGTGCGCGTGGTCCGTCTATACGGAGCGCCTTCGGAGCGTGGCGCAGCCTGGTAGCGCACTTGACTGGGGGTCAAGGGGTCGCAGGTTCGAATCCTGTCGCTCCGACCATTTCCCTTCGGGGAGTTGGCATGGAAAAGGGCACCTTCGGGTGCCCTTTTTGCTGCGCTCGATATCTACAGATGCGCGCGGAAAACAAAGTGCGGATAGATCTGTTCGCACCGTGCACCACGCTCGTCGATCCATTCTTCGACCGCCTGCGTTGCCCCTAGGCAGGATGAGGCTGTCGCATCGTCATAAATGACGTAAACGCCGGGCGTCACATACGGATGGACCGCATTCTGGATGTATTTGATCGGGTGGTAGATATCGAGATCGATATGGGCCAGACCGAATCTGTGGTCCGTAGAGAACCGGGACGGAAAGATCTCTTCGACAAGGCCTTTGACCGTTACCAGATTATCCAACCCGATCGAGCGGGCATAATCCTTGATCTCTTCTTCGTCGGAGTTCGCGAAATCGCCTTCGCTGTGGTGATCTACCGACTTGTCGGTCGTGGGCATGCCGGCAAAGGTGTCGCAGGCATAGACCTTGGCTTCGGGATAAAGCCGCTTGAGCACGGTCGCGATGAAGATTGCGCTTCCTCCGCGATATGAGCCGAACTCGATCACATCGCGTGAAGCCAGCTGCTCGAAATGCAGAACCATGATCAGAAACAGGTTCATCGTTCGATGGTAATGCATGACGGAGCGCCCCTGTGCGTTCTCGCATGCTTCGATGAATAGCGGGTGCTGCTCCAGCAGCTGGGCGGTGTTGCCGTATTCCAGGCCTACGCCACGGATGGTGCCGTCATACAGACTGCGGCCATTCGTGATCTGGCGGACCATATTGATGGGCGGAAGAACAATATCGCTGTAACCAGCGCGTACCAGTGCGGACATGGCGTCTCCTGACGGACTCAGTGAGAAGGCTACGCAAGCTACGCTATTGGCGTGTATCTATAGACGCACAACCGAAGGTATGTACACCGGCTAATGTACGCGCCTTATTTCCGGTTTTCGCGTTCTGCCCAACGCAGCAGAGGAATGAGGGGAAAGCCCCAACCGATACCGGCCACGGTGAAGAAGATCATATCCACCCACCAAATGTCGGGCAGATACTCGTTCAGGGTCACGGCACCCCAAACCCAGAAAACGAGAAAGACCAGCACGGCGATTGCGGCCACGAACCGGCGTAGGCGAGGGGGCATCAACGTTGTTTCCGGAACAGAAAATACAGCACGATAGCCGCAACAGCGCCGATGCCAGCGCCCATAGGCCAGAGCCAGCTATCAATCGTCGCCAGCGAGAAAACACGCAGCGCCAAAAAAGCACCGCCTGCCGCACCCGTCAAAGCTACGATAACAAAGCCCGGCAAGTCGCGTCGTCCGGTGATCAGATCAGCCAGCCAAGCCAACGCCAGGGCGACGAAAATGGTCACTGCTGCTTCGACATAGGGCATTAAATTGACGCTCCTCAACCAACCGTGACGCTTAAAAGAAGAATGCGACTCGAAATCGCCGCGAGTCAGGGGCATACCCCTGTACGGGCCGTCTGACGATAGACGGTCACCATATCGGGGCAAAGAGCAGGCGTCGAATGATGCGTATTGGTGAAACCACCCAAAGCCGGTCCGTCGCGATTTGGCTGTATGTCTGTGCGGCCTTGGTGTTCGCAATGGTCGTTGTGGGCGGTGTTACTCGCCTGACGGGTTCTGGCCTGTCTATTACGGAATGGCAGCCCATCATGGGCACGATCCCGCCGCTGAACCACGAGCAGTGGATGGTGGCCTTCGAGAAGTACAAGGCCATTCCCCAGTACCAACAGGTCAATGCCGGTATGTCCCTGCAGGAGTTCCAGGGCATTTTCTGGTGGGAATGGCTGCATCGCGTGATTGGCCGTTTGATCGGTGTCGTCTTTGCACTGCCCTTCCTGATATTCGTTGTGTTCAAGATAATGCCCCGCCGCCTTGTGTGGCGCAGTGTGGTGCTGCTGGGGCTGGGCGGCCTGCAAGGTCTGATCGGCTGGTGGATGGTCAGCTCGGGCCTCAGCGAGAGGGTCGATGTCGCGCCCGAGCGTCTGGCGGTTCACCTGGGTCTGGCCTTTATCATCTTCTCCGCCCTGATCTGGACGGGTCTGGAAGCATGGTCCGGGCAACAGTTCAACCGCGCCCCGCGCAGTTGGACGATTGGAGCGACAGCCCTTCTGGTAGTTGTCTTCCTGCAATGTCTGCTGGGCGCGCTTGTTGCCGGTGCCAAGGCCGGAATGGTCTATACTGACTGGCCGCTGATGAACGGCGCTGTATTCCCGCCTGTGGAATGGAGCGCGGGCGGTCTGGCCTTCCTGCATGATCAGGGTCTTGTGCAGTTCAATCACCGCATGGTGGCCTATGGGCTGCTGTTATTTGCGACACTTTATGCCGTGAACGCATGGCGCTGGCGGCTTGCGGAAGGTTCCGGCGCGTCGGCTCTGGCGCTGGCTGCGGCCATCTGGGGGCAGGCCCTTCTTGGCATCGCCACCTTGATGCACGCGGTACCTCTCACCCTTGGGGTCCTGCACCAGGCTATGGCGGCTCTGGTGTTGGGTCTGGCAACGTTGAATCTCTGGCTGGTGCGCCGTTCGCGCCCGCGGATCTTCAAATCGGGCCCGCGTACCTGACCTGAAATGAAAAACCCCGGAGGTCATATCCTCCGGGGTTTTGCTTTAGTGGGCATTCTTTCGGGCCACCAAGGCCGAACTGATCGTGCCGCCAAACCAGACTGCGCCAATAATCACCAGCAGGCCAAAATCGCGGCCGGTCCAGAACATCGGGATCAGGGCCAGCAAGGTGATCATGCCCGGGTAGAGCGTGGCCCATAGTGCGGATTTGGGTGACTCCAGCGTGATGATCGCGTTGGTAGGCAAACCCATGCGACGACGCATGAAATTATTCATCGGCGGAAATACTGCCGTAACGACTATCGCGATCAGCACATATTTCAAAAGCAGGCCCGGTTCACCGAAAATGGCCGCACTGCCGATCAACAGCCCCAGTGAACAGCCCGTAGTGACCGCCAACAGGGCATTGGGTTCGAGACGCATCAAGACTTTACCTTAACGTATGAGCCGGGTGCTGGCTCGATAGGGGGCAGAGGCCCGCGCTCGGGATTGCGGGCTTCGACCATGTTACCGGAATGACCCGCCAGCCATGCGGCCCAGTGCGGCCACCAGCTGCCGGGGCGCTGTTCGGCGCCGGCTTGCCACTCTTCGACTGTTTCGGGAAGCGCGGGATTGATCCAGTGCTGATATTTCGCAGCATCCGGATGATTGATGACGCCCGCGATATGGCCCGAACCGGCCAGCGTGAAGGTGGTGGGGCCGCCGAACAGACGCGCCGAACGGTAGACCGAGCGCATAGGCGCAATATGATCCTCGCGGCTGGCCTGGAAATAGACGGGTATCTTTACGCGTGACAGGTCTATCTTCACCCCGCCCATCTGCATCTCGCCCTTGGCCAGGGCATTCTGGCCATACATCTTGCGCAGATACTCCAGATGGAGGGTCTTGGGCATGCGGGTCTGGTCCGCGTTCCACGCCAGCAGATCGAATGGCTGCGGAGATTTGCCCATCAGATAGTTCGACACGAAGAACGACCAGATAAGATCGTTCCCGCGAAGGGCATTGAAGGTGTCGGCCATAGCCGCGCCGGGCAGAACACCGCCGGCATCGTCCATCTGGCGCTCGATCTCGGCCAGCCAATGCTCGTCGGTAAAGAGGGTGAGATCGCCCGCCTCGGCGAAATCATGTTGGGCGGCAAAGAAGGTAGCGCTGTTGATGCGCGCGTCCTTCTTGGCGGCGGCATGGGCGAGGGCTGCGCCCAACAAGGTGCCGCCGATGCAATAGCCGACGGTATTCACCTTGGTCTGGCCGGTCTGCTCCAAAACCTTTTCGACGGCGCGGTAGATGCCTTTTTCAAGATAGTCGTCGAAGTTGAAATGGGCCTTGTCCCTGTCTGGATTTACCCAGGAACAGACAAATACGCTGAAGCCCTGCGCCGTCAGCCAGCGCACCATAGAGTTGGTGGGCTGCAGATCCAGAATGTAGAATTTGTTGATCCACGGCGGGAAGATCAGCAACGGAATGGCGTGTTGTTGCGCGGTCGCCGGTTCGTATTGAAGCAGCTCGAACAGTTCGTCACGCCAGACCACTTGTCCCGGTGCGGTGGCGACATTGACCCCAACCTCAAAACCGCTGTCATCGCTTTGACGGATTGAGAGACGGCCACGCCCTCTTTCAAGGTCGGTGGCAAAGTTCTGCATGCCACGAACCAGAGACTCGCCGTTCGTCTCGGCCAAAGCCTTGAGCGCGACGGGATTGGAGGCGAGAAAGTTCGACGGTGACAGCGCATCGGTCAGCAGGCGCGTAAAGAACTGGGCCTGGCGCTTGACCTTAGGGTCGATGTCATCGGCGCTGGCGACAAGATTGTTCATCCAGTCGGCTGTCGTCAGATAGGACTGGCGCATCATGTCAAAGAGCGGATTTTCAGACCATGCTGGGTCGCGGAACCGCTTGTCCGCGGGGGTAGGCTCATCATCCGGCTGTCCCCAGGCGCGACGCGTGGCGGAGGACCACAGGTTCATATATCGCCCGAACAGATCGGCCTGGGCCTGAAACAGCTTGTCGGGCTTGGCGGCCAGACTGGTCATGACGGCCCCCATCGCGGGGGTGACGTTGAAGGGATCCGCACTCAAGGCCGCCGGGCGGTCGGCCTGGGACAGGGCGGCCTCGGCAACCGCAGACTGGGCCAGCATCGCAGCCTTGGCGAGGTTGAGCGACAACTGCTCTATCTGCTGCAACTGCTCGGCTCCGAAGCCGCTGCCATGATCCTTTTCAGCTTTGGCAGAGGTCTGGGGCGAAGGATCAGCGGATGCTGTATGGGCTTCTTGTGCCGCGACTTTCGGCTTGGACGAGGCTTTCGGCTTGGTTGCCGGTTTAGGCTTTGACGCCGTTTTTGACGCGGCCTTGGGCGCGGTCTTTTTGGTCGTGGTGGGCGTCACGGGTTTGGCCATTTCCGTCCTCCTTGGGCACGAAAGTGTCTCGCGCCTTCCTCGCGTCCACATGTTGGCATATATCGGTGGGTGAAATGAACGCGTATCTTGTGAAAATCTCGCTTCGAACGATCGCTGTTGTCGCAGGGTGCGGCGCAGTGGCGGCCTGTGCGACGAATCCGACATCCGAATCTTCGTCTCCGCTGACGCCGCGTATCGAACAGATTGTTGCGGAGAAGCGTGACTATCCCCGCCTGGAAGACTTTCCGGCCGCTCCGGTAAATGTGCCCGACGCCGCCTATGTGCGCTCGTCTGTCGGCCAGCTGCAGCAGTCGCAGTCCGCACTGGAGACGCAGGTCGCCGCCATCGACTGGGCCTTGACCGAGAGCGCGGACCAATATGTGGCTCAGATCCGCGAACGTCTGGCGCGTGATCAAGTCTCCATTCCCACGGCCGACACCCCTGCACAGATCGAAGCCTTTGCCGAATCCCTGAGGCAGCGCGCCAAGGCTCCGCCACCTATCGATCGCTCGCTTCGTTAGGCGAGCAACCGTGGTGCGTCCGATAGTGACGCCATCTTATGTTCTTCCTAGAATCAGCGTCGCCTTGAGCCCTGTCGTTCTGTGGCGCTTGCCCCGGATCAAAGGATAATGCGTGACCGCTATGGCGGATGATCTGACACCTTCGTCGTTTCTGGGCTTCAGCCGCTCGTTGTCGGGGCGCGCTTGGCGAATGCGCCCGGCCGATCCTGCGGTCACCCGCGCACATATGCAGTCACTCGGATTGGGTGAGGCGCTTTCGCGCGCCCTGGCCTCGCGCGGGGTCGGGCCGGAGGAAGGGCAGAACTTTCTGACACCGACGTTGCGGGCGCTGTTCCCCGATCCATCCAGCTTCATGGATATGGACAAGGCCGCCAATGCGATTCTGGACGCTCTCGAAGCCAATGAAAGCATCCACGTCTTTGCCGACTACGACGTCGATGGTGCATCCAGTGCCGCCCTGCTGGTGCGCTGGTTCCGGTCCATCGGTGCCGATCTTCCTATCTATGTGCCGGACAGGCTGAAGGAAGGCTATGGGCCCAGCGCGCCCGCCTTTGACAGGTTGAAGGCCAGTGGCGCGGACCTGGTGATCACAGTGGACTGTGGGGCCGCCGCCAATGAAGCCGTCGCCCATGCGGCCAGTATCGGTCTGAAAGTCGTGGTCATCGACCACCACATGATGCGCGAAGAGCCACCCCAGTGTCTGGCTGTGGTCAATCCCAACAGGCCGGGGTGTCCGTCAGGGCAGGGGAATCTGGCGGCGGCGGGCGTGGTCTTCGTGCTTCTGGCAGCTCTGAACCGCGAAGGCCGTCGCCGTGGACTGTTCGCCAACACGCCTGAACCGGATATCCGCCAATGGCTGGACCTGGCGGCGATGGGGGCCATTTGCGACGTCACACGGTTGACCGGCTTCAACCGTGCCTTGGCCGGTTTGGGTCTGAAAACCCTTTCGGCGTGGCGCAATCCCGGTCTGGCTGCCCTGATGCGTGCCGCAGGATCGGAAACCGGCGAAGCCAAGTCGCAAACCATAGGCTTCGTTCTTGGGCCACGGATCAATGCGGGCGGCAGAATCGGAAAGTCCGATCTGGGCGCGCAGCTGCTATCCACTGATGATCCGCGAGAGGCCGCAATGCTGGCCGAAGAGCTGGACATGCTGAACCGTGCGCGCCGCGACGTTGAGGCCGATGTAACGGAACAGGCCATCCGACGCGTTGAGGCGACGGGTGCCCATCAGGATGATTCCGCCTGTGTTGTTGTGGGCGATGAAGACTGGCACCCCGGCGTTGTCGGTATTGTCGCGGGACGTCTGCGCGAACGTTGGCGCAAACCTGTGGTCGTTATCGGTCTGGATCCAGTCAGCGGGATCGGCAAGGGCTCGGGGCGCTCCCAGCAGGGCATGAACCTTGGCCGCGCCGTACAAAAGGCATGGGAAGCGGGCGTCCTCATTGCGGGAGGAGGGCACGCGATGGCCGCGGGCCTGACGGTCGAAAGCGACAAGCTGGATGTTCTTCGCGACTATCTGAATGAAGCTCTTTCAGGAGAGCAGGAAGCCGCGATTGCTATGGACTGGGTTGAGATCGATGCCCTCATCGATGCGCGCTCGGCCACCCGCGACCTGTTCGAAAGTTTCGAGCAGCTGGCACCCTATGGTCCTGCCAATCCCGAACCTGTTTTTGCGTTCGAACATATGCAGGTCCGTGAGCCAATGGCCATGAACGGAGGGCACGTACGCTGCCGTCTGGTCGGGCCGGATGGTGCATCGGTACGCGCGATCGCCTGGCGCTGTGCGGACCTGCCGCTTGGCCAGACCCTGCTGTCTGGTCAGGGCGGGCTGTGCGTGTCTGGGCGCCTGAAAGCCGATGACTGGAACGGTCGGCGCGGCGTCCAGCTCGAGATCGAGGATGTTGCCGACCCCCGAATGAGTTCCTAGCAGGCCGAAAGGGCTCGGCACCCGCAGGTCTTTGAAAAAAAATACAGAAAATCGTTTGAGGCAGGTTGCCATCCACGAAAATGGCAACTATCAAGCCACTCGTTCGCGCCGCGGTCCCTTCGTCTATCGGTTAGGACGTCAGGTTTTCAACCTGAAAAGAGGGGTTCGATTCCCCTAGGGACTGCCACGCGGAGCTTTTCATAAAACCCTCCCCAAAATATTGATTTTTCTGCACCTTGATGCGGACTCTTACTGTTTCGCCATGCGCGTTCTGGTAGAGTTTTAAATAACAACGGTGCAAAAGAATCATTTTTCACTCTGCGAGACACTTAATTTGTGTTACGTTTCGGTGTTCGTTCAACTGAAGCTTCTCGCTAAGATTGAACACCTTGTCTGCTTTGCTTGGGTCCGTGGGGATGGAAGAAAACGATACCGTTCGCGTCGAGGGGCGCGTGAAATGGTTTGATCCGGGGAAGGGGTACGGTTTCATCGTGCCCGATGACCCCAGCATAACCGATCAAAAGGATGTCCTGCTGCACGTCACGAGCCTGAGGGATTTGGGCCGTGAAGACGCGGAAGAGGGCGCCCGCATCAGCATCGAGTGCGCGCGCAGAGCCAAAGGCTGGCAGGTCGTAACCATTATCGATCTGGCTGAGCCTGTGGCCGAACCGCGCCCGCAACGACCGCTGATCCAACGTAGCGGCGTCGCTGCCACGCCTATCGGCGAGATGGAGCCGGCCGTCGTGAAATGGTTCAACCGAACCAAGGGCTACGGATTCGTCGTACGCAATAGCGCCGAGGGCGACATTTTCGTCCACGTCGAGACGCTTCGCCGCAATGGCCTTGAGGACCTTCTGCCGGGTGACGCCGTGGACGTGCGTTTTGCCGAGGGGCCTAAAGGATTGGTGGTAGCCGAAATTCGTCCGGCGCAGTAAGTTCACGCCTCTATTCGGAGGCGATTCAATGAAGTTCACGCGCCGCACCCTCGCTTTTATCGCTGTCGGTCTTACCCTTTCGGCCTGCGCCGCTGGCAAACAGGCCGTAGATGAGCGCGGGCGCCCGTTAGAGCCGCTGTCTATAGTCACGGCCTCGGGCGAGCATTCGTTTCTTGTCGAAATCGCTGACGATGAATCCTCGCGTGCGCGGGGACTGATGTTCCGTCCTCCGCTGGAGGATGATCGGGGCATGCTGTTCCAGTTCCCGCGCGCGAGCGAGCAATCCTTCTGGATGCGCAATACGCCCAGTTCGCTGGACATCATCTACATCGCACCTGATGGAAAGATCATTTCCATCGCCAAACACACCACACCCTATTCGGATGCGCCGATCCCATCCTATGGTGCGGCGAACGGTGTGCTGGAGCTGCGCGCTGGTCGAGCGGACGAAATCGGTGCCAAGCCTGGCGACGTCGTTAAACACAACTTCTTCAAACCGTAGAAGTTTTTCTGTTGCGAAGCCGCGCGCATCGTGGCATCAGAGCGACTTCCGCGGCTCGGGGTATGGCGCAGTCTGGTAGCGCACCTGTTTTGGGAGCAGGGGGTCCAAGGTTCGAATCCTTGTGCCCCGACCACGGAATAACCTTCCTGAAATCCAGATCGCCTAGTTCCAGCGTCCATTCAGGGCATAGCTGAAGCCGACCGGCAGCGCGTCGCGTATCTGCGACATGTAGGCACCGATTTCACCGACCGCATTTCTGGGCACAAAGATAATATCGCCGCGATAGACGCGCGGGGCGTTCTGGCTGCGCGCGCCTAGGTCCACGATGGTGGACCGCGGCAGGCCATCACTGCCTCTTCGGATCAGCAGGGCGCGTCTGGATCGGGCACCCACGGTTGCTCCACCCGCAAGAAGTATGGCCTGACGGGCATCAATGGCTTCCCCCGGCAGATCAAAGGCACCGGGCGTGCGGACCTGCCCGTCAATCCAGATTTTGGCGGGGGCGGCCCTGCGCAGGGTTATCTCGACGGCCGGGCGGATCAAATGACTGGCATAGGCCTGCGAAATCCGCGCTTCGAGCTGCGCGAGGGTCAGATCGCTCGCGGCGACATGACCCACCAACGGCAATGACAACCTGCCATCAGGGGCAACGACGGCTGTACGGTTCAACTCCGGAGCCGCGGGCAGTGCAATATCCAGCTCATCACCGGGAAACAGCACATACTCCGGCTCATGCGCTGACCAGCCCTGATCCAAAGCCCACGCATAAGGCGTAGAGAGGCTACCGGCTGCACAGGCCGTGATGGCACCGAGCCATATTGTTCTGCGATCAATCATCAAGATCCCGACCATCCCCCGACTTGTCCTGAAAGAACATCGGGATTTATGGTTCACGTCTGATTAACGCCGTTCATGCATGGATACAGCCGAGGTTAATTTCAGCGGACGTGGACAGAATGGCGGCTTCCAGTGCCGGACACGGGCGACCCCGATATGGCTTGCTTGATGTCATCGCGCTCCTGTGGCGCGAGCTATGGCTGATGGGCCTTGTTTTCTTTGTGCTTATGGCGCTGGGGACCGTCGCGATTCTCGGCCTCAAGAAGACCTACTCGGCCGGTGCGTCCCTGTTTGTCGGTATCGGTCAGGAATATGTGTACCAACCCCGCGTCGGCGCGGGGAACAGCACCACACCGCTGCCGTCCGAGGTGGCCCAATCGGAAGCCGCGATCCTCAACAGCCTTGAAGTCAAGCAGCGCGTCGTGCGCGCGATGGGCGTAGAGACCTTCCATCCGCCGCTAGGGACCCCTGTCGCCGCAGCCCGCGCTGAAGCCGCCGCTATCGATACCCTGAGCCGGTCCCTCAAAATCAATGTCTCGCCCGAGAGCCCGGTGATTGGACTGACCTATGCCAGCCATGATCCAAGGCAATCCGCCCAGATTCTGAACTCGGTCATCGATCACTATCTGACCTATCGCCGCGAAGTGTTCCGCGATCGCGCGACGCCAGCCATCCGTAGCCAGCGCGCGGCGTTCGAGCAGGAGCTGGAGGCTGCCGACCGTGCCTATGAGGATTTCCTCAAATCAAATGCCATAGGCGATTTTGCAACGGCCAAGGCCGCCCTGTCGCAGAGCTATCAAACCCTGTTCGCAGAGCGTCTTGCCGTGCAGGCTCAATTGAACCAGGCAGGCCAGCGGGCCGCATCTATCGCTTCGCAGCAAGCGGGAACGCCGGCAGAAATCGCCTTGCAGCAGGACCTCAATGTCTCGGCACAGGACCAGATTTTGCAGCTTCGCACGGAGCGTGAAAATCTGTTGTCCCGCTATCAGGCCGATGCCCCGCCTGTACAGGAAATCGACGCCCGCATCCGTCAGCTTCAGGCCTTCGTTCAAACCGGAACTTCGGTCGGGGCCAAAGAGGTGCGCACCGGCCCCAATCCGGTCTGGGTCGAAATGGAAACCGCCCGCATCTCGGCTTTGGCAGAGCGTGATGCATTGCGGGCGCGTCTAGGCGTCATTAACGGCCAGGTGGCCGATATCACCGCCAAGCTGTCACGGCTGACCGAGCTGGAATCGCGAAATGCCACCCTGGCTGGCAACCGCGAAGTGCTGAGCCAGTCCATTCGAGAGTTCCAGCAGCGCGAAACCCAAAGCCGTGCCGATAGCGAACTCGTCTCGGCGGGGGCAGACAATGTGACGGTTATCGAGCGTGCCCAGCCGCCGCTCAGCGGTCACAGCATGAAGTTGCCCCTGATGGTGGTTTTGCTGATGTTCTCGGGCATTACCGCCCTGTGTGCCGGCCTCATCAGGGTCTTCACCCGCAAAGGCGTTCTGACGCCATCGGCGGCCCGCCGTACGTTTAATCTTCCGGTGTTAGCTGTAGCGCCTGCAAAAAGCTAAGCCGTGTTAGGATCGCGCCGTGATTTAAAGGCGAACCGATTCGGATGATCGACCTGACAGCAGAGATGGCAGGCTTGTGGACAGCGCTTGGCGCTGCGCCCAGCCATCGCGGTCGGCTGATCATGTTTGTCAGCGCCGTTTCGGGCGAGGGTACATCCACCGTTGCCAGAGAGTTCTCTCGATTGGCGGCGGTGCGGGCGAACCGGCCGATCTGGTTGGTCGATGCCGATCTGATGGAGCAAAGGCAACAGGTGCAGGTGATCCAACAGCCTGAACGCTTTGGCCGCTCGGGTGCTGTCGTGGCGGGCTCTCCGGATGGTTCCTGCTTCTTTGCCATCCGCCCGCCATTTGTCGATGAAAACGGACAGCGCATTCGACCGGCCCGGTTGTTGACCGCGCAGGCCTTCCTAGGCCGACGCCTGTACGTCACGCGCTTCCAGCACGAGGCCATCAAGGCCGGACAGAACGCCTTTGTCGTCAAACAGGGTGATTACTGGTCAGCCTTGGCCGCTCATGCCGACGTTGTCATTGTCGATGCACCCTCGCTGGACCGCGATGATACTGCGCTCGCACTGGCTCCGTTCATGGATGACATTGTGTTGGTCGTAGGCGAGGGGGCGGATGTCGATCCGCCACGCCATCTTACCCAACAGATCCAAGCCGCAGGTGGGCGTTTGTCGGGTGTGGTGATCAACCGCGCCACCTACAGGCCGCCACGCGCCCTCAGAAGATTACTGGCCTGAGTTTCCATTCAGGGCAGCGCCATACAAACGCGGCTCGAAAACCGTCATCCAAAAGACTTTTCCCAAGCCTTCACTGGCCCTGAGCATCAGGGCATAGCCCCGTGATCTGGAAACGGGGCGCACTATCAGTGCCGCCAGCCCAAAGGCCGCAAACTGCGCCGCACCGACAGCCATCCATCCCAGTAGGGCCAGCCAACGACGCTCTGCGCGCGATGTCTGGCTTGGACCCTGCCCGCGGGCAAATCCGCGTTTCAGCAGATATCCCAAACGTGACCTTTCTCGCGATGCGTGCTCCTCAACCCAGGCTTGTGACGCCCAGGCGAAAAGGCAGCCTTTGGCTTTGAGACGGGAAAACAGAATGTCGTCCTCTCCACCTGTCTCGTTTGCCGCAATCTCGAACGCGTCGGGCATGTCCAGAACCGCGCACCGGACCATGCTGTTACCACAGCCATAGGCATGGTCGATCAAGCCATCGTGCGCAGGACCGATCCGTGAAAAGAAAGCCTCGACCATAGGCTTCAGGTCTTCATCCGCAGATGTCGAGATACCGCGGATGGGGCCAAAAACCACATCCGCGCCGGTTTGCAGTTGGACCTTGCATAAACTGTCCAGCCAATCCGGCGATGCCATCTCGTCATCATCAAGAAAGGCCACAAACTGGCTGTCGCCCACGTGCCCCAGGCCCGTGTTGCGGGCTGTTGCGACGCCCGCGACCGATTCAAGCACATATAGAACGGGGAAGGGAGCCTCGGCAGTCAGAGCGCCCACACACTCACGCGCACTGGCATTGGGGTCGTTATCGACAATGACCAGTCGGGCGATGTGTCGTGCATTCCCTGCCGTGAACAGTGATCGGACGGCCCGCTGCAAGGCTTCAAGCCTTCGCAGGGTCGGGATCATGACCGTAACGACCGCCATCTAGACCACCTGCGCATAAAGCGCGGCGCGATAAAGTCTCAGCGCGAACGCTCTTGCGGACACCGGTGCGACTGATAGACGCACAACCCTTTGACTTAATGAAGCCGCTGCTGCGCCCATACCCATGCGATTGAGCCAGCGCGCGACCATATAGGCTTTGAACCGCATAACAGTCTCAGGATGCACGGCCAATATGCGCGCAAAATTCGCCACGGACTGCCTGTACTTTGCCATCAGGACTTCGACCGTATCCAGACCGCTGTGGTGCGCCGGATTGTCGATATGGGTGACCGGATTGTCCCTGGAGACGCGAAGGGCCCATTCCACGTCCTCCCACCCCCAACCCGAGAATGTTTCGTCAAAAGGATATTTGAGCACCACTTCGGTGCGGACGAGCAGGTTCGAGGTGTAGACATACTTTGCGGCATCCCGCGCCCGTTCCTGCGCCGTCAGGCAGTCGCTGCCTCTCGCCATTGCACAATGGACCTCGAAGGCCGGATCGACAGGACCCGTAACGACGAAGCCGCCGAAGGCAAGATGGGGCGCGCGGTCGTTATGATACTTCATCCATTGCGCGAGAAACTGCTGCGAAACCATTCTCATATCGGCATCAAGATACAGACAGACCTCTGCGCGGGCCTGTTGCGCCAGTAGATTCCGCGCCCTGGCCCGTCCGTGGTTGGTGCGGCTGCTGACCAGGCGGGCCGGCACCCTCAATCCCGAAAGCAAACGCTCAAGTTCATGCGTCAGGGCTTGGTCGCAGGTGCCATCATCAAAGATCACGATCTCTATGGTCTGATCCAGATTGCGGGCCTGTTCCTCAAGACCGATGACCAGATCTGCGGGACTTTCCCGAAGAAAGGGGATCAAGACTGACATGCTTGGCCGCGCTTCATGCCACGCCGGATTGTGCAGGGTCTGCATCACGCCCGCACCTTTGGTCTGGAGAGGATTTCAGTTTTGAGGTTCACAACCAGCTGACGCACACCTGCGGCATCCAGAAGATAGGCGCACGCGGCATAAACGACGGCCCCGGCCATGCTCTTGAGCACCAGTTCCAACAGGCCGCCAAGATTCGGTATCGCAATGACCGCCAATGCCATCACACCGGCACAGATCAGGCATTTGCCAGTGTCCCGCCACGCCACGGGCATGGGCAAAACATGGCGGCCCACAGCGATGGAGACACACAGGCCAACGCCATATCCGAGAACGGTCGCGATGGCCGCTCCCTCGATCCCCATCCGGGGGATCAGAAACCAGTTGAATCCGATATTGGCCACCGCAGGCAAAGGCATGGTCAGCAGCAGCACGCGGGTTTGCTTGGCCAGCGTAAAAGCCTGATTGAAATAGTAATACAGAAATCCGGACATCAAGGCGGACAGCGCGATCCAGGGCGTCACCAAGGCGGAATCCGCCCTCAGTGCCTCACCGATCACCACCTCGGACAGAGGCCTTGCGACAAGGGCGACGCCCACAGCCGCTGGAATGGCCACCAGCATGAAGATGCGGAACTGGTCCTTGGCCGCGACAGACAGCGCGCTTTGGCCACCGCGTTCCAGAGCCATGATCATGGCCGGTGCGCCCGCAGCCCCCAACCATATGAAAATCACGTCCAGTGTCCGGTTCGCAATGCTGTAACTGGCGTGATAGGCCCCGACCGCGGCCGCGTTCATCAACCACTCCAGCATGAACCGATCGGTAGAGGCGAGGGCCAGCGCCATGCCCAGAGACAGCGAGATGGGATAGCCGTATCGCGCGTACCGCTTTAGCGAGGCTCCTTCGCAGATGCCGTCGCGCGCCTTGGCCAACTCTGTCGGCAGGATAAACGGCAAAATCGCCAATGGAGCGACAAGCAGACCGATCAACGGGGCGCTGGCTCCGGCACCTATAAAGGCCGCGGCAACACCGACAGCGAACACACAAAGGGTGTAATAGATATCCAGTCCGGCGGCCCGCACCACGTCACCGCGCGCCCGATGGGCCAGTTTCACCATGTTGAACAGGCTGCGTACCGGCACGCCCAACAGGGCGACAAGGACGGCCGATCTTAAAACATCAGAAACCGGCAAAAAGGCGCAGACCAGTATGATCACGATGACAAAAGCGACCGATAGCACCAGCAGAGCCCTGTAAAGGGTCGCATAAAGCACCGGCTGCCTGTTCGGCGACACCTCTGCCGCCCAGTGTCTCTCCATCGCCGCTTCGGCCCATGAAAACACGGCGACATGAACCAGTGCCATCAGTGCAAACGAAAGCGCATAGATGCCGAACTCTTCGGGCGTAAGCAGGCGCGTGAAAACCAATATGCTGACGACACCGATCAACGCCTGCAGCAGGTTTGCGGGCAGATAGCCCATCAGTCCGCGTACAAACATCAGCGTACCGCCAGCTTGTCACCCAGCAAGACGGGCAGCGTCCGCAGCATGATCCAGACATCCAGCCAGAAACTTTGGCGCTCGATATAGTCGATATCCAACTGCACCCGACGGCGCACTTCCTCGGCGGTATGCATCGGGCCGCGCGATCCATTGATGGCCGCCCAGCCCGTCAGGCCGGGCTTGATACGGTGCCGGTGGGCGTATTCGGCTACGATCTGTGAGGACACGACATTGCCGGTCCGCATGGATATGGCGTGGGGGCGGGGGCCGACGAGGCTCATTTCGCCCCTCAGCACATTCAACAGTTGAGGCAGTTCATCCAGGCTGGTGACACGCAGGAACCTGCCCGCGCGGGTAATACGGTCGTCATCGTGGGTGACCTGCTGCGCACCGGATCGATCCATGCGGTCTATGCGCATGGTGCGAAACTTCCAGACGACAATCCGTTCCTGATTGAAACCGTGGCGCTCCTGTTTGAACAGGGCGGGCCCGCGACTGTCCAACTTTATCCATAGACCGATGAGCAGCAGCAGCGGCGACAGAGCCAACAGGGCGATACCGCCGATCAGCACATCCTGAAGCCGCTTGTAGAAAGCGGAAAGCTCGGGGTGGGCCCGTCGGCGTAGCGCGGCCACGGGCGTTGCCGATAATTTGTCCAGCGCCGCACCGATCTCTGAATTGGACGGGTCCGCGCTCTGGATCAGGGTCGCTATGCGATTGGGCAGTGACGACAGCCGACGCTCTAGAATGCGCAATCGCTCGCTGGCCTCCGCGGGAACGGCCAATACGATACAATCCAGATACGGTGTCAGATGGTGCGCCAACAGCTCGTCTGTAGTGCCCAGAACCGGAACGCCGGCTATGCCCTCGGGTACGCGGTCGTTTCGGTCATCGAATATGCCGATGATATTTACGTCACGACGGTTCAGGGCTGCCTGTACCATACGCTCGGCGCTTCGTGTGGCACCGACCAGGACGACATTGGGAATCAGGGCCCCTGTTCGTCGGCCCCGCGAAATGGCCGCAGCCCAGATGGTGTGCAGAACCAGGATGCATCCAGCCAAGGCGATGGCCCAGCCAGAAAAGCGCCCGATATCCGCAGTCTCAACAACCAGCTGGAGCGGTATTCCCGCTATCGCCCCCGATCCGGCACACAGGGCGGCAACCAGAGCATGGCGCACAATGCCCCTTGGCGACGTGAAGCTGTAAAGACTTGAAGCCAGCATGAACCACATGGCCACGGTCCAGCCCAAGGCATAGGGCGCGAACTGTGCCAGCGTAATCTGTCCGATCTGATGGATGCCGCCCGGATAGGTGACCCAGCCCAGGGTGAGCGTGGCAGTCAGGGCCAGATCGATACCGCGGTAATAGAAAACCCTCAGGCGATAGGCGGCGCGTTGCCGTGCATTGGTCCATGACAGCGGGCGAAAAGGGCCGCGACGGTGCCGTGAAGGCTTCGCATCAGCTTTGGCTGATTCGTTTGCCCCCTCCGTGACAGCCTCCAGCCGCGCCGATTGCGCGCGGTCTTTGTAAGAATATACGCCCACCCATCCCCCAACGGACCGCCATTACAGTGTCGTATTACACCGAAATCTGAATTGGAGCGTAATAGCCGCGGTTAACGCGCAGATTTTTTGAAATCCCCGTTGCGTACCCGACAGTTACGGGCTATCCAGCGCGCCTGCCGGAGACGTGGCCGAGTGGCTGAAGGCAACGGTTTGCTAAATCGTCGTACCCTGTAAGGGGTACCGAGGGTTCGAATCCCTCCGTCTCCGCCAGTCCCTTTTGTGGACTGGCTTTCCCGCACAGGGCGGGGGTTTATCGCAAATGGGTGCTGCATCTGGATCAGGTGGAAACCCTAGCAGACCAATCTGACACAAGCTGCTACGCGACAGAAAAGCCCCCGACCATAGGGCCGAGGGCAGGTTTGAAACTGGAACGCCGGTAAATGTGAACTCAGGCTGCCAGAGGTAGACCTTCGGCCTGCATGACGGCAGCG
The DNA here is from genome assembly GCF_002432125.1 of Brevundimonas sp. UBA5866. Classification (GTDB taxonomy): domain Bacteria; phylum Pseudomonadota; class Alphaproteobacteria; order Caulobacterales; family Caulobacteraceae; genus Brevundimonas. Next base: position 49,490 of record NZ_DJFS01000079.1, on the reverse strand, counting down.
ATGACAGGGCGGTTCTTCAGCAATCGCGCGACATAGGTGCCGAAGGCCGGATATTGATCCAACGGGATACCGACCGAGCGGGCCCAGCCGTAATAGACAAGCAGATAGGGGTCAGCGACGGTGTACAGATTGCCTGTCGCATAGGTGCGGCCGTCGGACAGCAGGGTGTTTATGTCGCCGATGAAGCTGCTGACGTTCACCTTCCCCTTGGCCCTGATCGCCGGATAGTCATCCTCGTGGATAGAAAAGCGTTCGGCGCGCCACACCTGCTTGAAGGCCGCATGCACATCGCTGGACAGCCAAGAGATCAGTTCCTGAACCCGCGCACGGGCGAGGGGATCAACGGGCAAAAGCCCTGCCCGGGGATGGGCATCCGCTAGATAGGGAAGGATTGCCCCGACCTCGGTCAGTATCTGTCCATCAACGCCCAGGGCAGGCACGCGGCCCTTGGGATTGATCTTGAGATAGTCGGGGTGCTCGTGGTCGCGGCTGCGTACCGATACGAGTTGCAGCGTGTAGGGAACGCCCAGCTCTTCCAGAACGATGTGCACGGCCATCGAACACGCGCCAGGTGAATAATAGAGGGTGTACATCCTGTCCTCCGATAGGAACGGTCGGTAGGGCACGGCGGTAACCCGGTGAAGGTGTGGGGCCGCCGCGCCCATCTGCGAGGAGGCAGACGCCATCTTGATGCAAGGTCATGACGCGTCGAATAAGGGCCTTGGGTCAAACCGTTGCTTTGACGGAATCGAAGTCTGCCCCGTGTGCGAGATAGCCGCAGACATAGGTGGCCCTGTCGCTGTGCGCGCTGGGCTGGATGCGCGCGAAGTAGACGGTGACTGACTCCCAACTCCAGGGATCGATCGCCTCGATAACGGCGAGGCAGCCGGGGTCATTCGCAGAGGCGAGTGACGGCATGGGCTTGCGCTGGCTTTCACCGATCATGACGTGGGATGTCTGGTCGATGTCGCGGAAAATCTTCCGGTCATTCAGGTACCAGACGTTCACCTTGGGACGCCCGAAGTCCTCGCACAGCTTTGCGAATCCCTCGCTTCCCAAGAAGCGCCACATCGCCTGACTGTCATGCCAGACGTAAAACGGCGCATAGCGGTTCCGGGACGTGGCGTTGTCAGCTTCCGAATAGAGGTAGGCCTTGAACACCAGCCCTTCGTAGCCGTCCAAAAGGTGTCCCTTGTCGGCAATCCTCTGCCGGATCCGGTCCATGTCGAACTTGTCCGGAAAGTCGATTTTGTACTGCATCGCCAGCATGTCGTTTTCTCCCGATGGTGGTGGCTTGACGGGAAAGAAGTGACACCCAAGGATGCATTTTATAATTTGGATGTTTGAAAATACGGCTTCGGCTTTTTGGAACGAACACATGGCCCGTGTGACCTTCGATCTGGACGTCCTTCGCAGCTTTGTGGCCGGGATCGAGCTGGGCAGCTTTTCAAAGGCCGCTGACGCGCAGGGACGCTCCGCCTCGGCCATCAGCACCCAAATGCATAAGTTGGAAGAACAGGTCGGTGCCTTGCTGCTGAAGAAGGCAGGGCGCGGACTGGTGCTGACCGATGCCGGTGAAACCATGTTGGCCTATGCGCGCCGCATGCTGGAACTGAACGATGAGGCGGTCAGCGCCGTTCAGGGGCATCGGCGTGAAGGCTGGGTCCGTCTGGCCGTGGGGCCCGATTTCGGCGACGGCCTGCTCACAGACATTCTGTCCCGCTTTGCAGAACGTTTCCCCGGTGAAAAGATCGACACGCGCATTATGCGGACATCCGAACTGGTCGAGGCGCTGCACAGCGGAAAGGTGGATGTCGGTCTGGCGTGGGATACCGGCGTCATTACCAAAAACCATAAGGTGATCGGGTCCGTACCCTTGCGGTGGATCGCCTCGGCGGATCATCCCGTGCCGTGGTCGCCCGGTTCGGACGCGGCCTTGCCGCTCATCTCTATGGAGGCCCCGTGCCTGATGCGTCGCTGGGCCACCGCTGCACTGGATAGGGCGGGGATTGTCTGGCGGCATAACTTCGTCAGCTCCAGCTTGACCGGACTGTGGGCCGCAACGGCGGCGGGCATGGGCATCAGTGCGCGCACCACCTTGGGACTGACGGGGCGTGTTCGGGTGCTTGGGGAAGATTGCACTCTGCCTGAACTGCCGTCGCTGGATGTCATTGTCTGTCGACGCGGGCAGGGGCTGAGCACTGTCGCCGAAGCCCTGGCCAACATCGTCTAAGACGTCACGCTCCAGCATGTCACCGCCCATTCAACCAACATTCAAGATTTGAAAAATTCGGAAAAAGATGCGGCGTGAACTGAAAATGTCGCGCAACAAACCTCTTAAATCTAGGATAGATTGCATAAATATTTTCCTCGGTTGCGGCTAGCATCCATCCTGATGAAAAAATAATCCAGAAGCGGGCATTTTTCCTCTTGCTCATTTCGCGGTTGCGATAAACATTTCGCATATGCGTAAACGAAGAGGGGGATACTCAAGTGACGCACACAAAAAGCATTATGCCGGGGCTTGCCGCCCTGGCCTGTATAGCCGGTGGTCTCCTCACCGCCGGTGCGGCATGTGCCGCAGCTACTCCCGAGGTAGCGACCAACATCGCTAGCGCCGCCATAACAGCGTCAGAGCAAACCGCTCCGGCGCTGTTTTCACATCAGGTTCCGCTGGAACTGGATGCGGCCGCAACATCATGGCTGGGCACATCGACAGCCCTTGTGCTGCTGATGACATTGCCCGGTCTGGCCCTGTTCTATGGCGGCATGGTGCGCCGAAAGAACGTTATCGCCACCATCACCCAATCGGTCGCGTCATTCGCCGTCGTGACACTGGTCTGGATGATTGCCGGTTACACCATCGCCTTCGGGGTCAATCCCGACGAGGGTTGGAACAGGTTCGTCGGGAGCTTTGACGCCCTGTTCCTGAATGGCGTGACCAAGGATACGGCCTATTCGGCCTTGCCCGGCATTCCTGAATATCTGTGGCTGTCGTTCCAGCTGACATTTGCCATCATTACGCCCGCCCTGATCACCGGCGCATTTGCCGAGCGGATCAAATATTCAGGTTTGCTGCTGTTCATCGCCCTTTGGTCGCTGATCGTCTATGCGCCCATTGCCCACTGGGTCTGGGGCGGCGGCTTCCTGGGTCAGGACGGCGTTCTCGACTTCGCCGGTGGCGCTGTGGTTCACGTGAACTCCGGCGTGGCGGGTCTGGTCTGCGCGATCTTCCTCGGTGCCCGTAAGGGTTACGGCGTCGAAACGATCACAGCGCACAATCCGGTTCTGACGATGATCGGCGCTTCGCTGCTGTTGGTCGGCTGGATCGGCTTTAACGCAGGGTCCGCCGGGGCCGCAGACGGCCTTATGGCTGTTGCTCTGATCAACACCTTGGTGGCCGCGGCTGCCGGTTCGCTCAGCTGGAAGTTCATCGAGCGCATCGAGAAGCGCAAATGGTCGCTCATCGGCGTACTGTCGGGCATCGTCGCCGGTCTGGTCGGCATTACGCCCGCCGCCGGATTCGTCAGCCCGATGGGCGCTTTGATCATCGGTCTGGTGTCCGGCCCGGTCTGCTATATCTCTTCGGTGTGGCTGAAGAAGCTGCTGAAATACGATGACAGCCTGGATGCCTTCGGTCTGCACGGTGCGGGTGGTCTTGTTGGTGCGTTGCTGACGGGTGTTCTGGCGACGACCGCCGTGAACGACCTGTCGGAAGGCGCAACCGTCCTGGCCCAGTTCATGGGTCTGGTCTGGACCATACTGTGGAGTGCCATCGGCACGCTGATCGTACTGGTCATCTGCAAATACACCGTTGGCCTGAGGGTCAACAGCAAGGTCGAAGACGAGGGCCTCGACACCCACCTGCATGGTGAGGCTCTGGAGCCTGTCTCCTAAGCGGTAAAACCGCAGGGGCTTTGCCCCTTGATACCCAAGTCGTGCCGGGTGGTGTGTCCTCCCACCGCCATCCGGCACGCAGCCTTCCCTGAGTAACGAGTTCGGTGACCCGACGGCCCTCTCTTCGCTGTCGGTGGATTTGGCGTGCCTACAGTTCAACGACTTCCAGGGGATACATCATGAAAAACGCAATCCTTGGCCTTGCCGTGCTGGGCCTGACGACCTTTCCTGCAATCGCTATGGCCGAAGAGCCCGTGCCCGAATGGTCATTCAATGCCGGTGTAATCAGTGACTATGTCTACCGAGGCTTCAGCCAGACCGATGGCGATGCAGCCGTTCAGGGCGGTATCGATTTCAACTATGGCCCGTTCTACGCCGGAACCTGGGCATCGACCGTGGACTTCGGCGACGGCACGGATCTCGAGTGGGATTTTTATGCCGGTGTAACCGGTACGGCTGGCGGCCTGGATTACGATGTGGGCCTGACCTATTTCACCTATGTCGGAGCGCCTGACGGTAGCGACTACAACCTCGTCGAATTCAAACTGGGCCTGTCCAAGACCATCGATGCCCTGACGATAGGCGGCGCTGTCTATTATTCGCCTGACTTCTTCGGCATCGACGAGCAGGCGACCTATGTCGAAGCCACGATAGGCTATGCGATTGACGACAAATGGTCGCTATCCGGCGGTGTGGGGCGGCAATATCTCGATGTGGGAACCGACTACAACTCCTGGAACGCAGGGGTAGGGTACGCCTTCACCGAAAATCTGGCACTTGACCTACGCTACTGGGATTCAGGTGTGCGCTCCTCGCTCAGCGATGCCCGCGTTACGGTCGGTATAGGGGTGTCATTCTAACGGCTACGCTGTTTTCATCGATGAAAATAACTGATGAAAGTGAAAAAGCCTTACGCTAGGTGATCTTGGCACGGGGGCCGGCAACCGCTAGCTCTTGGGTATCAAACGTCTAAGGGATGACGCTCATGGCCGATCTGGCTCAAATCACCGCAAAAATCCAAGAAGCCATCAACACCAACGGCGGCTTCGGCAAGACCATCAAGCTGGACCTCGGCGAAGCCGGCAAGATCTTCATCGACGGCATCAACAACACCGTCACCAATGACGACAACGCTGCCGATGCGACCGTTTCGCTGAAGATGGACGACTTCATCGCCCTGGCCGAAGGCCGTCTGGACCCGATGATGGCCTTCATGCAAGGCAAGCTGAAGGTCGCTGGCGACATGATGCTCGCACAAAAGCTCGCTCCGCTGCTCAAGGGTCGTTGATCCTTGGCCGGTTAGGCTGAAAAGTAAGGCGCGGTTCTCAGGAGCCGCGCCTTTTTTCTGGTTCAAAGTCGCCACTCAAAGAGCAACGAACCCAACAGACCCCAGGGGAGGGGTGTCATGGATTTTCGCTTTTCCGATCGTTCTCTGGCCTGGCAGGACAGGCTATCGCGCTTCATGCAGGATCATGTCATCCCGCAGGAGGATGCCTACATTGCCTCTGTGCGCGCCAATCCCCGCATTCATTCGCCGGTCATGGTGGAGCTGAAGGCAAAGGCGAAAGAAGCCGGATTGTGGAACATGTTCCTGCCGGGCGAACACGGCGCGGGCCTGAACAATCAGGACTATGCCCCGCTGGCCGAAATGATGGGCCGCCACCTGTGGTCCGCCGAGGTGTTCAACTGCAACGCCCCCGACACAGGCAATATGGAGGTGCTGCATCTCTATGGAAACGAGCAGCAGAAACGCCAGTGGCTGGAACCGCTGATGGACGGAGATATCCGGTCCGCCTTCCTGATGACCGAACCGGCTGTGGCTTCGTCCGACGCCACCAATATCGAAACCCGCATCGAGCGGGATGGCGACCATTATGTGATCAATGGCCGCAAATGGTGGTCAACCAATATGGCGCACCCCAATCTGGCGATGACCATTGTCATGGGCAAAACCGATTTCGACGCGCCGGTTCACCAGCAGCAAAGTCAGGTCATCGTTCCCGTCGATACCCCCGGTTTCCGCGTCGAGCGGATGCTGTCCGTCTTCGGCTATGACGAACTCCCCATCGGCCATGCGGAAGTGGTGCTGGAAAACGTCCGCGTTCCCGTAGAGAACCTGATTGCGGGCGAGGGCAGGGGCTTCGAGATCGCGCAAGGGCGTCTCGGACCGGGCCGCATCCATCACTGCATGCGGGTGATCGGGGCCGCCGAACGGGCGTTGGAGCTGATGGTTGACCGTCTGTTGAACCGTGTGGCGTTTCGCAAGGCTCTGGCCGAGCATTCCGTCTGGGAACAGCGCGTCGCCGAAGCCCGGACCCAGATCGAAATGTGCCGCCTGCTGGTTCTCAAAGCGGCATGGATGATGGACGAGGTCGGAGCCAAGGGGGCCCGATCCGAGATCGCCCAGATCAAGGTCGCCGCGCCGCGTATGGCCCTGAAGGTCATTGATGACGCCATCCAAGCCTATGGCGGTGCCGGGGTTTCTGCGGACACGCCTTTGGCCGAACTTTACGCGACCGTTCGGACCCTGCGCATCGCTGATGGTCCGGACGAAGTCCATAACCGCACGATCGCGCGACTGGAGTATGCCGCAAGAGCCGTGGCTTCTGTCGGGTAATCAACGGTCGGGGAACGCCCTACGACCGGACCGCGTTTCCTTCTGTAACGGCGCGATCAACGCACCGACATACAGAGGGAAACGATGCGTCCTGCTCCAAGACCTCTACCGCTGGCCGAGACTGTCCGGCACGAGAAATACAACCGTATCAGGCTCAAAACACTCCAGCTGACGTCAGGCCTGTCTTCCGAGGACCTCGGGGCGCAGTCGATGCCGGATGCCAGCCCCGGTAAATGGCATCTGGCCCATACGACGTGGTTTTTCGAGGCCATGATACTGGGACGCGAGGAAGGCTATATGCCCGTCGATCCGCGCTTCCAGGAGATGTTCAATTCCTATTATGAAGCGCTCGGCAAACGGGTGGCGCGCCCCCAACGCGGCCTGATGACACGCCCCTCGCTCGACGAGGTGATGCATTACAGAGCCGAGGTGGACCGCAGGATGGCGGCCCGCTTCAACGATCCTTTTACAGCGGAAGAAGACTATCTTTTCCAGCTGGGATTGAACCACGAGCAGCAACATCAGGAACTGCTTGTTCAAGATCTGCTGCACCTGTTTTCTTGCAATCCCCTTGCTCCAGCCTTGTGGGCCGAAGAGCCAAGACATGCGCCTTTGTCACACCCCAAGGGCGGACAGGTTCATTTCGCCGAAAAGCTGGTCACCGTCGGCCATGAGCCGGATGATAGCTTTGCTTTTGACAATGAAATGCCCCTTCACCGCCAATGGCTGAATGCCTTTGCGCTGGATGCCGATCTGGTGACCCAGAAAGCCTGGTTGGCCTTTATGGAAGACGGGGGTTACCGCAGGCCCGAGCTGTGGCTTTCCGACGGTTGGGCGGTCGTAAAATCCGAAGGCTGGAACAGTCCGGCCTATTGGCACCAAGTCGGGAAGAACTGGACCGTCTTTACGGTGACGGGAGAAAAGCCTGTCGATCCGGAAATGCCTGTCCGCCACATCAGCTATTACGAAGCCGATGCCTTTGCCCGCTGGTCGCAGGCACGCCTTCCGACGGAGGCAGAGTGGGAATACGCCGCCACAACCCGCGCCGGCGACTTCTCGAACCTGGACACCGAGGTATGGCAATGGACCCAGAGTTCCTACGCGCCTTATCCCGGTTTCAAACCGACCGAAGGCACGGCCGCCGAATACAACGGCAAGTTCATGGCGAACCAGATGGTCTTGAAAGGGGGCAGCTTTGCCACCCCGCGTGACCATGTGCGCGCGACCTATCGCAACTTCTATTACCCCCACCAGCGTTGGGCCTTCACGGGCCTGAGGCTGGCACACGGCCTTCAACAAAAGCCGGAGGTGGCATGCAGGCCTTTCGCAGTGAATTAATCGAAGGGCTGAGTGCCGTACCGAAATCGATATCGCCCAAATGGCTCTATGACGCGAAGGGGTCAGAGCTCTTTGAAGATATCACCCAGTTGCCCGAGTACTATCCGACACGTCAGGAAATGGCCCTGCTGACGTCCACGATACCGCAATGGAGGCAGGCCATCGGTGAGGACGCGGTACTGGTCGAACTGGGGTCCGGGGCCAGCGAAAAGACGCGCATCGTTCTGGATGCCATACCTGAAATCAAAGCCTATGTTCCGCTGGATATCAGCAAGACAGCTCTTGAACAGGCGTCCGCATCGCTCAAATCCGATTATCCGCAGATCGATATCCGGCCTGTGCTGGGCGATTTCGCCAATCTGCCGGACTTGCCGCCGGATCTGCCTGACGGAAGGCGGGTCGGCTTTTTCCCCGGCTCGACCATCGGAAATCTGGAGCGCGAAGAAGCCAGGCATTTGCTGGAATCGTCCCGGCGCATGCTGGGCGAAGGGGCCCTGTTCATTCTCGGCGTCGACCTGATCAAGGACGAGGATGTTCTGGTGGCAGCCTATGATGATGCCGCAGGCGTGACGGCAGAGTTCAACCTGAACCTGCTGGAACGGGCCAATCGTGAATTGGGAGCCGACTTTGACATCACGGCCTTCCGTCATCGCGCCGTCTGGAACGATGGACAGTCACGCATGGAAATGCATCTGGAAGCGCTGAGGCCGCAGACCGTCAAACTGGGTGATCACGAATTTGCCTTTGAAAAAGGCGAGAGCCTGCATACCGAAAGTTCGCGCAAATTCGATCGCAGACGTGTGGATGATCTTGCGGGTGAAGCGGGCTGGAAAACCGTCGAATGGGTCGAAAGCCCTGCACCGTCCGTCGCACTGGCACTGCTTGAAGCCTGTTAGGGCATAAGAAAAGAGCGGCTCTTTCGAGCCGCCCTTTATCATTCAGTCTGCCACAGTCAGTTGGCGCGCGGCGGAACAGGTTGATCCTTACGATCGGCCTTATTGCGCGAGCCGTGGGATGCTTCGCCGCCCTTGCGACCCGCTTGAGCGGCGAGAGAGCGGTCTTGAGAAAAACTACGCTTTTCAGACGGTACGCTTGCACCGCCCTTGCGGGCGATTTCACGTTGGCGAGCGGGATCCATAGATGCGAACCCACGCTTGGAAATACCAGAAGGCTTAGCCGGTACTTGATCGGCCATTATGCGAACTCCCTTTTAGACTTGGCACTCACAGAAAGAAGGAGTCAGCGGCGGCTAAGGTTCCGGTTCCTTATGTCGATTTTACAACCTTCGCGGGTTCTCTCGTTCAAAAGCTTGTAAAAGCTCACATTAAATTCAGTTAATCATGCCGGACCGACGTTATTATTTGACAATTTATCACTATTTACAACGTCGTCACCAACAAAGGGATTGGTTCTGCGTTCTTGACCGAATGTCGAGTGCGGACCGTGTCCGGGAATGAATGTGACGTCATCGCCCAGCGGCCACAACTTCTGGACGATCGAGTTGACCAGGTCCGAATGCGAGCTTTGGGGGAAATCGGTGCGTCCGACTGAGCCTTGGAACAGCACGTCGCCGACCTGTGCGAATCGAGCGGCACGGTTGAAGAAGATCACGTGACCGGGTGTATGGCCGGGACAGTGGTAGACATCCCACTCCGTTTCCCCCAGCGACACCTTGTCACCATCAGACAGCCAGCGGGTAGGGGTGAAGGTTCGGGCATCGGGCAGGCCCCAGCGCAGCCCCTGATCGGGAATCATATCGATCCAGAATTGGTCGGCGGTATGCGGGCCGATGATGTCTACCCCCGAAATGTCCTGAAGATCCTGTGCGCCGCCGGCGTGATCAAGGTGGCCGTGCGTAATCCAGATGGCTTCCAGTGTCAGATCACGGCGCTTGATTTCATCGAACAAGGCCTGTGCCGAAGCGCCGGGATCAATGACCGCAGCCTTCAATGTCCGGGTGCACCAGACGATGGTGCAGTTCTGCTGGAGCGGTGTGACAGGGCTGACGAGAACGCCAATGGGTGCGGTTTGCTGGTTCATAAACACTGAAATAGCGCCGTGAGGACATCAAAGAAACCCGCTGCGCGTTGACGTAAGCGGCTCAGATCGACATAAGGGCGGGCTTCGAGGGTGCCGCTCCGGTGGGGCGGTCCTTTTGCTTTATTCCACCCGCGCGCCTTTTGGGCGTCGCCCCAGAGCGTCAGATATCCGACCATGCAAGTCGTCGAAAAGTCGAACGAAGGCCTTAGCCGCGTTATCGCGGTCACCATTCCGGTTGCAGAGCTGAACGAAAAGCTTGAAGCCCGTATCAAGGAAGTTGCTCCGCAGATGAAGCTGAAGGGCTTCCGTCCGGGCAAGGTTCCGGCTTCCTACGTGAAGAAGACCTTCGGCCGCGACCTGATGGGCGAAATCATCAACGCCGAGCTGAACTCGTCGAGCCAGGGCGCTCTGGACGAGCTGAAGGTTCGTCCGGCCGCTCCGGCCGAGATGAAGCTGATCTCGGACATGGACAAGGTTATCGCCGGCGGCGAAGACCTGACCTACGAAATGTCGCTGGAAGTCATGCCGGAATTCACCCCGGTTGACCCGAAGACGCTCGAACTGAAGCGTCCGACCTATGAAGCTTCAGACGAAGACATGGGCGAAGCCCTCAAGGAACTGGCTTCGCAAGCCAAGTCCTACGAGGACAAGAAGGGCAAGACCGTCAAGGCCGCCGAAGGCGACCAACTGACCATCGACTTCGTCGGCAAGATCGACGGCGTCGAGTTCGACGGTGGCGCTGCGACCGACGCTGATCTGGTCATCGGTTCGGGCCGCTTCATCCCGGGCTTCGAAGAGCAGCTGAAGGGCGCGAAGGTCGGCGAAGAGAAGACCATCGAGGTCACCTTCCCGGAAGAATACCAAGCCGCTCACCTGGCCGGTAAGGCCGCGACCTTCGACGTCACAGTCAAGGCTATCAAGGCTGAAGTCGAAACCGCTATCGACGACGAGTTCGCCAAGCGCATCGGCCTTGAGTCGCTGGACAAGCTGAAAGAGCTGCTGAAGGCCAACCTGAACCAGCAATACGCTGGCGCTGCCCGCTTCAAGCTGAAGCGCGCCCTGCTGGACGTTCTGGACGAAGGTCACGACTTCCCGCTGCCGCCGAAGATGGTCGAGGCTGAATTCGAAGGCATCTGGGCTCAGGTTTCGGCCGACAAGGACGCTGGCCGCCTGACCGAAGACGACGCCAAGAAGTCGGAAGACGAACTGAAGGCCGAGTACAAGAAGATCGCCGAGCGCCGCGTGCGTCTGGGCCTCGTGCTCGCCGAAATCGGCCGCCTGAACAACGTCAACGTGACCGATCAGGAACTGTCGAACGCCATCATGGCCGAAGCCCGCAACTATCCGGGCCAAGAGCGTATGGTTCTGGACTTCTACCGTCAGAACCCGAACGCAGCCGCCCAGCTGCGCGCTCCGATCTACGAGGAGAAGGTCGTGGACCTGATCGTCTCGGTCGCCAAGGTGACGGATGAAGCCATCACCAAGGAAGAGCTGCTGAAGGACGAAGAAGAAGCCTGATCGGTTTCACTTCGCTGAAAACGTTCAAGGGCGGCGCGAAAGCGCCGCCCTTAATGTTTGCGCGGCGTGAAGATTTCGCCACCAGTTCGCCCTAATTCATTCTTCGATTTAACTGTCGGTCTAGAAATAGCGATGGTACGGCATCCGAAACCGTTCGGAGTCTGTTATGTTAATCGCTGCCCTCGCGCTTGCTGGATCGCTTGCGATGCAAGTCCCCCAGTCCGCCACCGATACGCCGACGGCGGTTGATGATGTGGTTGTTTCCGGTCGCTCACTAGATCGGCAGATCCGCAGCTTTCTGGATGAAATCTCCGTTCCGGACCGCAATCTGCGCGTCGCCAGATTTCAACGGAATGTCTGTGTCGGCGCGGTGAACATGCGCGGAGACATGGCCCAGTATGTCGTGGATCGCGTCTCCCAGATCGGTATGGATATCGGTCTGGAGCCCGGCGAACCGGGCTGTGCCCCCAATATTCTGATCATCGCCTCCAATGATGCGGCGGCCCTGGCAAAGGGCATGGTTGATGCCCGCCCCAAGGTCTTCAATCCCGGAATAAGTAGCATGTCCCGCAACCGCGCGGCCTTGCAGCGCTTCCAGACGTCGGATGTTCCGATCCGTTGGTGGCATGTATCTATCCCGATGGATGCCCACACCGGTGAGGTCGCTGTACGCTTGCCCGGTGAAGAAGAGCCTCCAATGGTGAAGGGCACCGCCTCGCGTTTGCGCACTGAAATCCGTGACGACATCAGTCGTGTGATCATCATCGTCGATTTCGATAAACTCGAAGGGTCGAACGCGCAGCAAGTGGCCGACTTCGCGGCTATGGTCGCCTATTCCCAGGTCGATCTGGACGCTGACTTCTCGGGCTTCGATTCCATCCTGTCGTTCCCGACGGACCGCCAGTTCGCCAGCATCAGTGATTGGGACATGGCCTATCTGCGCGCTCTCTACAGCGCAGAGCTGACCGGCGTATCCAAGAACCAGCAGATGGGAGAGATCGCCCGTTTGATGGAAACCCGCCAGATCCGCCCGCTGGAGCGCAATCAGGCGAAAGCAGAGTCCCCGGATCGGTCTTAATCGAACAATCGGTGCATGTGGCCTTGCATCGCCCTTGCCGGGTGATGATATCCTGAAACCTGCTGAGGGCGGCTGTGAGTCGCCCCGAGATTCTCGAAAAGGCCCACATGCGCGATCCGATCGACTACATCTCCAACAACCTCGTTCCAATGGTGGTGGAGCAATCCAGCCGCGGCGAGCGTGCGTTTGATATCTTCTCGCGCCTGCTGCGTGAACGCATCATCTTCCTGACCGGCCCGTTCGAAGACGGCATGGCCTCGCTGATCTGCGCCCAGCTGCTTTTCCTCGAATCGGAAAATCCGAAAAAGGAAATCAGCATGTACATCAACAGCCCGGGCGGTCAGGTGACCTCGGCGCTGGCGATCTACGACACCATGCAATACATCCGCTCGCCGGTTTCGACCGTGGTGATGGGCATGGCCGCATCGGCGGGTTCGCTGATCCTGACGGCCGGTGAAGCCGGCCAGCGCGTGGCCCTGCCGAACGCGCGCGTGATGGTGCACCAACCGTCGGGCGGCTTCCGCGGCACGGCTTCGGACATCGAACGCCACGCCGAGGACATCATCGCCACCAAGCGCCGCCTGAACGAAATCTACGTCAAGCACACCGGCCGCACCTACGAAGAGGTCGAGCGCACGCTTGACCGCGACCACTTCATGACTGCTGAGGAGGCCAAGGCATGGGGCATCGTGGACCACGTCTACGACCGCCGCCTTCAGGCCGATGCAGACGGTGTGAAGGCTCCCTAAGCCTTAAGCACAAAGACAAAATGACGCGGGGCGGTCCGATATATCGGGCCGCCCCGAATCATGTTTGCTGACAGCGGATTGAGGCGGGAGAGGCTGCATGTTCGATAACGGGTTGAAGTACGGTCTGGTGACGCGCGTGCTGCACTGGGTCATGGCGGCCTTGCTGGTTTACCAACTGGGTGGTGTCGTCGCGGGGGCCGCTCTGGGCGAAACACCCCTGACCGAGACATGGGGCAGCAGCCACAAGCCCGTCGGCTTCACCCTGTTTGTGCTGGCCGTGATCCGTGCGCTGTGGGGACTGGTGAACCTGACCCGTCGGCCAAAGCCGCATGAGGGCCTGATCGGCAGGCTGGCGGTCATTGGGCATTTGGCCCTGTACGTCTTGGTGCTGGCTGTGCCCGCGATTGCCCTGATCCGCCAGTATGGTTCAGGCCGTCCGTTCGAGCCTTTCGGCATTCCCCTGATGGCGGGCGGTCACGAAAGGATCGAGTGGATGACCAAGCTGGGTGGCGATTGGCACGGCGAACTGGGCTGGGTGCTGCTGGTTGCCATCGTTGGCCACCTGATCATGGCGCTTGTCCATCACTTCGTCTGGAAGGACGGCACGCTGAAGCGCATGGCGGGCTGATCCGTCGGGCTTTTCTGTGCTATCGGCACGGCCATGCAGTACACCAACGATACCAAGGGCACGATAGAGGTCGATGGCGACGTCTATCTTTGGGAACTCCGCCGGCAGCAGCGTCCGGTGGGCAAGAACGCTTGGGAAGGCATCGCCATCGCCTTCCGCCATCAGGATTACAAGCGTGAGGCCGTGGCCCAGTACCCGGCGCTTTACCGCCCGAACGGCTCTCCGAATCTAGAGAAGCAGAAGATCGATCTGGAAGTGCTGAAAAACACCGTCCGTTCGATCATCGAGGCGGGCTGGGAGCCTGCATCACGCGGCAAGACCGTGAACTTCGATGTGGACGCGGACGGCAACTGATCACCGCCCGCATCAGAAAAATCAGGGCTTCTGCGTGAAAACGCGGAAGCCTTTTTCCTCGGCCATAGCGATCATCTGTTCGTCGCCCGACGTATCGCCATAGGCCGCCCGAACGCGCACATCAGGGCCATAGACGGCCTGGATACGTTTTACCTTCTGGTCGCGGCGGCAGTTCGGCGTCTCGAAACGCCCCGTCACGCGGTCATCGGAATCGAACTCCAACCGCGTGCCGATCAGGTTCTCGGCCCCCAGACGCTGGGCGAACGGGGCGATGGTCGTTTCAGGAGACGCGGTGACGATCACGCGATGCACCCCGCGCTCGCCCCATTCGTTCCATTTGGTCAATGCATCCGGACGCATGAAGCGCCCCCAAAGTTCGTCGGCATAGGCCTCGGCCTGGGCGGACAGCACATCGCGCGGCATGCCCTTGAGGAAGACCCGCACCGATGCGGCCTTGATCTTTCCGCGGTCGCGGTTCCCCAGATAGGAAATCGCCGCCGGAACCAGCCGCGCCATGCCTGCCAGCCATGCCAGAGGACCGACCCGCCACTTGAGAAAATCGGTAAAACTGTCGCGAATCGAAAGAGTGCCATCAAAATCGAACGCCACTATTTCCTTTGGCATTTCGCTTGTGCGAAAAGGGGACTGGCGCGAAGCGTCCTCATTACCCATCTGTGACATACTGCCTGTATTCCCCATACTTCCTGCGGAGTGACGTTTCTGGCGTCACGGTACCCAAACGGGCTTGTGGCGGAACCTCTGATGGGTGATTGTTATTTTTTGAAGACTTTGCTGCTTAGATTCTAGTGTCTAACATCAAGGTTGTCGCCTTTTGCACCAATCCCGGTGGAAATGGCGGAGAGTGAGATGGGTCTATGACCAAAGCCGCCGGCACTGACGCCAAAAGCACGCTCTACTGCTCCTTCTGCGGAAAGAGCCAGCATGAGGTCCGCAAACTGATTGCGGGCCCGACCGTGTTCATCTGCGATGAATGCGTCGAGCTGTGCATGGACATCATCCGCGAAGAACAGAAGATCACGCTGAAAACGTCGAAGGACGGGGTTCCGACCCCGAAAGAAATCCGCGACGTTCTCGATGACTATGTGATCGGCCAATCGCACGCCAAGAAGGTGCTGTCGGTTGCCGTGCACAACCACTACAAGCGCCTGAACCACGCGGCGAAGAACAACGACGTCGAGCTGGCCAAGTCGAACATCATGCTGATCGGTCCGACCGGCTCGGGTAAGACCCTACTGGCCCAGACCCTGGCGCGGATCATCGATGTGCCGTTCACGATGGCCGACGCCACCACCCTGACCGAGGCCGGTTACGTGGGCGAGGACGTCGAAAACATCATCCTGAAGCTGCTTCAGGCGTCGGACTACAACGTCGAACGCGCCCAGCGCGGCATCGTCTACATCGACGAAATCGACAAGATCAGCCGCAAGTCCGACAACCCCTCGATCACCCGCGACGTGTCGGGCGAGGGCGTTCAACAGGCCCTGTTGAAGATCATGGAAGGCACGGTTGCATCGGTCCCGCCGCAAGGTGGCCGCAAGCACCCGCAGCAGGAGTTCCTGCAAGTCGATACCGCCAACATCCTGTTCATCGTCGGCGGCGCGTTCGCTGGCCTTGAAAAGGTGATCTCGGCCCGTGGCGATGGCGTGTCCATCGGCTTCGGTGCCAAGGTCAAGGAAGTGGACGAGCGTCGCACCGGCGAAATCCTCAAGGAAGTCGAGCCGGACGATCTGATGCGTTTCGGCCTGATTCCGGAATTCATCGGCCGTCTGCCGGTTCTGGCCACGCTGGAAGACCTCGACGAAGAGGCGCTGATCAAGATCCTGACCGAGCCGAAAAACGCTCTGGTCAAGCAGTACAAGCGCCTGTTCGACATGGAGAACGTGAACCTGACCTTCACCGACGACGCCCTGTCGGCTGTCGCCAAGAAGGCCATCACCCGCAAGACGGGTGCGCGTGGTCTGCGTTCGATCCTCGAAGGTGTACTGCTGGAAACCATGTTCGACCTGCCCACCTATGAGGGCGTGGAAGAAGTGGTGGTGAATGCCGAGGTTATCGAGGGCCGTGCCCAGCCTCTGCTGATCTATTCCGAATCGAAGAAGAAGAAGGCCGATCCGGCAGCCTGACCTTAAGGCAAACTTAAACGGGCAGGGCGGTCCTTCATCGGGCCGCCTTGTTGCGTTTATGGCCCATGAGCAACACTGAAACTTCGACTTCTGTGGGTCGATGGTCTGTTAAGCTTGAACCGGCAATATCAGGTCCCACATACTCTTTTTGAAAAGCCGCCTGATAGGCGGGCCGAGTCGGTAAGCGGGACAGGTTGTTCATGCGGATCGGCTTTGGCGGGCCGGAGATTCACGAAGGCCCCGCGAAAGTAAGCACCATGACCGAGAGCAAAATCCTCCCAGTCCTGCCGTTGAGAGACATCGTTGTCTTTCCGCACATGGTCGTGCCGTTGTTCGTCGGCCGCGAAAAATCCGTGCGTGCCCTCGATGAGATCATGAAGGGTGAAAAGCAGATCCTGCTGGCCACCCAAAAGAACTCTACCGACGACGATCCCGCGACCGACGCCATCTACCCGACCGGCGTACTGGCAACCGTCCTGCAACTGCTCAAACTGCCCGACGGCACCGTGAAGGTGCTGGTGGAAGGAAAGTCGCGCGCGCGCCTGATCAACTTCACCGACCGTCAGGACTATTACGAAGCTGAAGCTGTCGAAATCGCCGACGAGCCGGGCGATGCCTCGCAGTCCGAGGCCCTGCTGCGCGCCGTCATCGAGCAGTTCGAAAACTATGTGAAGCTGAACAAGAAGGTCCCGCCCGAGGCCCTCAGCTCCATCCCGCAGATCGCAGAGCCGTCCAAGCTGGCCGACAGCGTGGCCGCGCATCTGGCCGTGAAGATCGCCGAGAAGCAGTCGCTGCTGGAAACCGTCAGCGTGACCGAGCGCCTCGAGAAGGTCTATGGCCTGATGGAAGGCGAGATCTCGGTCCTGCAGGTCGAGAAGAAGATCCGCTCGCGCGTGAAGCGCCAGATGGAGAAAACCCAGCGCGAGTACTATCTGAACGAGCAAATGAAGGCGATCCAGCGCGAGCTGGGCGAGACCGACGATGCCCGTGACGAACTGATTGAACTCGAAAAGCGCATCGCCAAGACGCGCCTGTCGAAAGAAGCCCGACTGAAGGCCGAGGCGGAGCTGAAGAAGCTGCGCAACATGAGCCCGATGTCGGCGGAATCGACCGTCGTCCGTAACTATCTGGACTGGCTGCTGTCGATCCCGTGGGGCAAGGCCAAGACCAAGCCGATCAACCTTTCCAAAGCCGAGGACATCCTCGAAGCCGACCACTACGGTCTGGAAAAGGTCAAGGAGCGCATCATC
>NZ_DJFS01000079.1:0-31828 GCF_002432125.1 Brevundimonas sp. UBA5866 | reverse complement strand
ACCTACATCGGTTCCATGCCGGGCAAGATCATCCAGTCGATGAAGAAGGCCAAGACGACCAATGCGTTCGTTCTGCTGGACGAGATCGACAAGCTGGGTGCTGACTGGCGCGGTGACCCGTCGTCGGCCCTGCTGGAAGTGCTGGATCCAGCCCAGAACTCGACCTTCGGCGACCACTATCTGGAAGTCGATTACGATCTGTCGCAGGTCATGTTCGTCACTACGGCGAACAGCCTGAACATGCCCCAGCCGCTGCTGGACCGCATGGAGATCATCCGTGTCTCGGGCTACACCGAGGACGAAAAGGTCGAGATCGCCAAGCGTCACGTCCTGCCCAAGCAGATGAAAGACCACGGCCTGAAGGATGGCGAGCTGATCGTCCCCGAACAGACCATCCGTGACCTGATCCGCTATTACACGCGTGAAGCCGGTGTGCGTTCGCTGGAACGCGCCCTGGGCGGACTGGCCCGTAAGGCCGTGCGCGAAATGGCCAAGACCGGCGTCAAGACCATCACCGTCGATGAAGCCAAGCTGGCCGAATACGCGGGCGTTAAGAAGTTCCGCTATGGCGAGACCGATCCTGAAGATCAGGTCGGCATCGTCACCGGTCTGGCATGGACCGAGTTCGGCGGCGACATCCTGACCATCGAAGCCCTCAAGATGCCGGGCCGCGGCCGTATGACCGTGACCGGCAACCTGAAGGACGTGATGAAGGAGTCGATCTCGGCGGCGGCATCCTATGTCCGCAGCCGCGCGCTCAGCATCGGCGTGAAGCCGCCGGTCTTTGAAAAGACCGACATTCACGTTCACGTGCCGGATGGCGCGACGCCCAAGGACGGTCCGTCCGCCGGTGTCGCCATGACAGTGGCGATGGTGTCGGTCCTGACCGGTATCCCGATCCGCAAGGATATCGCCATGACCGGCGAGATCACCCTGCGCGGTCGCGTGACGGCCATCGGCGGTCTGAAGGAAAAACTGCTGGCGGCCCTGCGTTCGGGCGTGAAAACCGTCCTGATCCCGCAGGAGAACGAAAAGGACCTCGAGGACGTGCCGGAAAACGTGAAGGCCGCGCTCGAGATCGTGCCGATCTCCACTGCCGACGAGGCCCTCAAGTGGGCCCTGACGGGCACGCCGAAGGCTGTAGAGTGGGATGAAGAGGCAGAACCGCTTACACCCGCGCCGGTCGCACCGGCAGGCAGCGGTCCTGCGTCGATCAGCCACTAGGCTATCGTAGGTAAAAAGAATGCGGCCCGGATATCACCGGGCCGCATTTTTTGTTTATTGGCAATCGCTTGCCTTGAGCGGCTGTCTGTTAGGGGGAAACCAGAATCATGAGCAAAAGCGAACTCATCGGCCGAATGGCCCAGTCCGCGGGAATCACCCGCGAACAGGCGAAACTGGCTCTAGAAGCCCTTACAGACCACATTGGACAGACCCTGAACGAGGGCAGGGATGTCCGTATCGTCGGTTTCGGAAGTTTTTCACTGGCTGAACGCGCCGCCGGAAAAGCCCGAAATCCCCGCACCGGCGAGACTGTAGAGCGACCCGCATCCCGCACGGCACGATTCAGAGTTGGGGAAGGATTAAAAAGCCTCTTGAACGGATAGGCGATCAAGGGCAAAGAGGCGCTCCGCAGCGGTCACGACGACAGCGCGGAAATCGGGCGGCTAGCTCAGCTGGTCAGAGCATCTCGTTTACACCGAGAGGGTCGGGGGTTCGAATCCCTCGCCGCCCACCATTCCTTCAAATGCTTACAGGTTGACGTTGACGGCCCCGCCGCTGTCCGGCGTCTCGCCCGTCACATTCGCCTTGACGATCTCGAAGGCAAACTTCAGCAGGCCGCCATCCGATACCCAGATACGCCCGTCAGCGCCGTCAAAGCGCAGCAGGGCCAGGTGCGGGTCCTCTTTGCCTTCCGGATACCAGGCAGCCACAACCGGGTTCCAGTGGCGGTCGATGATGGCCTGATCGCGCGGCGCGACCGTCAAGCGTCCACGCAGGGATGCCCAGACCTTCTGATCTTTGGAGCCATATTCGAAGCGTGCGTCGGCACCGCCGGCCACATCCCTGGCCAGTTCCACATCATCACGTGTGAAGAACCAGATGGTGCTGCTGTTTTCTTCCTGAAAGGCCGTCATCGGCTGGGAAAGATAGCCCGGTCGATCCAGACCCAGCATGCCGGTATTGCTGGACTTCAGGGCCTTCCAGAACGCTTCCTGGGCTTCTGCGACAGTCAGTTCTTTATCGGACATCGTGGATACTCCGGTTGGTTGTACCCCAGAGCAACGGCAGGCCAGTAGGTCCGTTCCTCTTGTGTGGCCCATGACACTTTATTTTCAGCCCGTGGCCGAGGGCATGCGGGCCACAAAGCCGATCGCTCTGATCGGGTGATCGGCCAGGTCGCGGATGATCGCCGCAGTCGCCTGAACGTGGCGAACCTGTCCCGCGCTGTCTATCACCCGGAACTCCGCCCGGTATTCGTCCTGCTGGTCAAAGGCCGCCTCGCGTGCCTTCCAATCCGCGAGTATGCGCCCCACGTCATCTTCGTGCACGTAGCGCATGAATTCCTTCATCGAAGTGATGGTATCCGCACGCGGAATGCCCGTGACATCGTACCAAAGGTCATTGCAATGGACGCGGTCTGTGCACAGGTCGATATCCCAAATGCCCATGCCCGCTGCCTTGGCGGCCTTGGCCAGACGCTCCTCGTTTAGACGGGTGGCTTCCTGACTGTCGTGTTTGGCCGTGACATTTCGCGAGACACACAGCGCCGCAATCACGCGGCCATTGTGGTCGCGGTACGGGGTCAGAATATGATCCCACGTCTGGGCTTCACCATCCGGGAACTGGGCATGGTTGGAGAACTGTGCCGTCTCGCCTGCCAGTACCTGTTCGAGTACCTGCTCGACCTTGGGCACAGCCGCAGGCGGTATTAGATCCACCCACCGCATCCCCAAAGCCTGACCGTCCTCGACACCCAGCACCTCACGTCCGGCGCTGTTGAGATATAACAGCCGACCTGACGGATCGATGACCTTCACGCAGTCCTGAAAGACATCAAGCATGCGACGATAATAGTCGGGCTGGGATTTGCCACCTTGGGACACAAGGTCCGTAACGTCCGCCAGACTGCACACGCGGACATCGTGATCGGCCTCACCGATCTTCGTCACGGAGGGGCGAAGCCAGCGGGCATCATCCAGCCGGATATCATCCCCCGTGATGAGGCGGATATCGGCCAGTCGGCTGTCTGCTGCCCACGCCGGATTGGTGGATACCACCACGCCTTCCCGGTCGATTTTTGCCAGTGGCCAAGGGGCGGTTTCAATGAACTGTGTCGGTGCAGGGGAGACCTTGCCTCCGCCAGCGAGTAACGATTTCAAACCGTTGAACAATCCAGACATCGCCTAAAAGCCCGACTTTACGCACCGCTGTTAATGGGCGCTATTTCCGGTTTTGGTAACTAGGCAAGACGTAAACAATTCTAAAATTAATGAACTTTACGCAACCTTTTGGTCATTCGCCTAAATAGCAAAGCTTCAAGCGGCACCAAATTTCCAAAGTGCTGGAATTTATTGCCAAGCTTGCGGCTCAACGAATGAAGTGGGGCAGGAAGCGCGAGGTATTACGCGTCACAGGCCCCGCATCCTCACGGATGCCAATGCCTGCGGCGTGATCGCCCACGATCCATGAGCCGATAATCACATGGTTGCCTGCAAAGCGGGGCGCGGAATGCAAGGCCTGCAGGATATGGCGGCCCTGTCCGTATCCGCCGTCCTGCACTTCGGAGGCCACCCCCTGTTTGACCAGTTCGACATTCGCCCCTTCGCGCGAGAAGAAGGGTTTGCGCGCATAGTCGCGCCCCAGCGATGAGCGGGCAGGGTCGTCCTCGAAATAGGATTCCAGCAGGTTGGGGTGTCCACGGTGGCGTTCCCACAGAAGCGGCAGGATCGCCTTGTTGGAAAGGATGGCCTTCCATGCCGGCTCCAGCATGCGAACGCCGCTGGCCGGCAGGTGCTTTGCCCAATCGTCACGCAGCATGTCCTCCCACGGATACAGCTTGAACAGGGCGGTGATCGAACGGTCTTCCAGATCAACGAACAGGCCGTTGCTGTCGATGCCTATGTCATTGATGGCCACGAAGCGCGGCTTGAGATCTGCCTGAACGGCGAGGTCCTCAAGGAAGAGCACAGTCTGGCGGTCTTCGACGAACTCGGCATCGGACGAAAAATGGATCTGCGTCAGCGGCGGAAACAGGTTGGCGAACCGCGAGACCAGTTTTTCATGCAGGCTGTTGAACTGGTCGGCATGGGCAGGCAGTACGCCGGACGCGATCTGCTCTTCCAGCCACAGCCATTGGAATACGGCAGTTTCAAAGACACTGGTGGGCGTGTCGGCATTGTATTCATACATCTTGGCCGGGCCTTTGCCGTCATAGGCAAAGTCGAACCGCCCATACAGGGAGCCTGCGTTCGCTCTCCAGCTGTTGGCCACATAATCCCTCATGGGCGCGGGTATATCGACACGCTCCATAAGCGCCTCGGAAGCGACGACTTCCGCGACAAGATCCAGACACATGTCATGCAGTTCTTCGGTCGGTGCCTCGATATCGTTCTCGATCTCGGCCAGAGAAAACGCATAGGCAGCCGTCTCGTCCCAATAGGGCAGGCCATTGTCATGGTGCCAGGTAAAGCCCACCGCCTTCGCCTTTTCCTGCCAGTCGGGGCGGGGAGTGAATTGGAGACGTTCCATAAGCAGGCCCAGTTGGCTACAGACTGATCGGTGATAGATGGTGTACGGGATTCGCAGACGTGCGGGCAGCACAAACCGCTGCGGCACGGTCCGGCAGTCATCGGCTCTTACTCATCAGGGGTGTTATGAAACCTAGTTCTGAACCGCAAAGTGCCATGCACCGCATGAAGCGTTCGCGCATCCTTCATGTCAGCAGCCTGATGGCGACAGCCAGCTTTACTCTGGCCGCATGTGGTTCTCCGCCTCAACAGGTCGCCGCTGCACCAGAGGCAGAGTGGAATACGCAAGCCGAAACCCCGTTCCAGAGCATCGAGCAATGCACGGCATCGGGTGCGGCCACTGCCGAAGAGTGCGCCGCCGCCGCTGAGGCTGCGAAGGCCAACACGCCGAAGTTCAACTCCAAGGCCGACTGCGAACAACAGTTTGGCGAAGGTCAGTGCGAACAACGTGCAGAAGCCAACGGAACATCCATCTTCATGCCGATGCTGGCTGGCTTCCTGCTGGGCCGCATGTTGAGCAATGGATCCCGTGCAGCGCCTTCGCCACTATTCCGTGGCCGTAACGGCCTTCAGACCCCTTCCGGCCCCTATACCCGCCCGGCACCGCAGCGTGATGAACGTGCCAGCGGCAACAGCGGCTCGCGCACCGTTGCACGCGGGGGCTTCGGCAATAGCCGCAGCAGCGGCTATGGTGGCTAACCCCAATTGATCCGATGAAAAGCCCCGCCTTGCGCGGGGCTTTTTTGTGACCGATATCCAGCATTGGCCGATTAAATGCCCGATATTGGGACCAACCGGGGCGTTGTGCGTTTCCACAAAGCCTGCCCGCGTAACCACGCGCGGCTGAAGCTTTGAGCTGATGGAGGCAGACAACCGCTTATGATCGATACTCCGGCGCAACTATCCGGATCCGTGCGTGCTCCGACGCTGAAGAGCTCCAGCCGACCTGTCAGTCTATTCCTCGATATGGACGGGGTGCTGGCAAAGATAGAACCCGAACCGGATATGGTGGTGGCCGAGCCCTGGCGTACAGCCCTGTTGAAGCGGCTGGGAGAGACGCTGGATGGACGGCTTGCGATCCTCAGCGGCCGGACCATCGATGATATCGACCGGATTGCCGAAAAAAGCGTCGCCGCAGTCGCAGGAATTCATGGCCTGGAGGTACGATTTCCGGATGGATCGACCGAGCAACAGACCTTGGCTCAATCGACAGACATCGAAGAGCGTATTTTGGATTTCCGCCGGTTACATCCGGAGATTCTGATCGAGAACAAAGGCGCTGCCTTCAGCCTGCATTACAGGGCCGCGCCCCATCTGCGTGAAGCTGTCGTCAGATTTGCCGCCGGAATGGCGGAGGCTTATTCGCTGAAACGCCAGAGCGGTCACTGCGTCGAAGAGATACGCGCCAAAGGGCGCAACAAGGGCGATGCCTTGCGGCTGTTTATGGAGCATCCCCCTTTTGCCGACGGCATGCCTGTGATGGTGGGTGACGACCTGACCGACGAGGACGGCTTTCTGGCCGCAGAGGCACTTGGCGGCTTCGGGGTTCGGGTCAGTCCGCAAGGCCCCACGCACGCAAGATACATTCTGGATGGACCTTCTCAGGTTGCTGAATGGCTGGACGGATTTGTTGCTGACCAAAGGGGGTTTTGATGGCGCGTTTGGTGGTGGTGTCGAACCGCGTGCAGGCACCACGCGATGCCTCTGACAGTTCTGCCGGCGGGCTGGCAATGGCGCTGGCCGCTGCCTTGCGTGCCTATGACGGCTTCTGGTTTGGATGGTCGGGCGGCACGATCGAAAACTTCGACGGAAAGGTCACCGTAGAGGAGCGGGGAGGGGTCACCATCGCCACCCTGCCTCTGGAGACGCAGGATGTCGAAGAATACTACAATGGCTATGCCAACCGGACCCTATGGCCGCTTTTCCATCACCGGACTGACCTGACGGCCTATGAGCGGTCGTACAGCGAGGGATATCAGCGAACCAACAAAAGGTTTGCCGACGCTCTGGCGCCCATGCTCGAGCCGGATGACCTCATCTGGATCCACGACTACCATATGATCCCGCTGGCGCATTACCTGCGCGAACGGGGCGTGAAAAACCGGATCGGCTTCTTTCTTCATACGCCCTGGCCCGCGCGTCAGCTGCTGGAGACCCTTCCGCATCATGCCCAGCTGATCCAGAGCATGGCGGCCTATGACCTGATCGGCTTCCATACCGAGGAATGGCGCGACCTCTTCAACGACTATCTGGCCAGCCGTGAGGACGGGCAGCGGATCGATGAAGATAGGGTGAGGGCATTCGGCCACATCTATAGATCCGGCGTTTTCCCGATCGGCATTGATGTCGAGACCTTTGCGCAGGCCAGCCAGTCCGAGACCGCACAGCGCACGCTTGGCCGAATGACCCGTTCCGCCGAAGGACGGATCATGATGGTGGGGGTTGACCGCCTAGACTACTCCAAAGGTCTGGAAGAGCGTCTATCGGGTTTCGGCCAGTTCCTGCATGACAATCCGGGATGGCATAAGCGGGTGTTTCTACTGCAGGTCACGCCGCTGTCGCGCGATACGGTGGACACCTATCAGGACATACGCGAACGTTTGGCGACTCTGGCAGGGCGGGTGAACGGAGCCTATGCCGAGATGGATTGGCAGCCTGTCCGCTATCTGAACCGTAACTATCGGCGTGACCAGTTGGCTGGCATTTACCGCGCCTCGAAGGTCGCCCTCGTTACCTCGCTTCGTGACGGGATGAATCTGGTCGCCAAGGAGTATGTGGCCGCACAGGACCCTGAGGATCCCGGCGTACTGATCCTGTCCCGTTTCACCGGCGCGGCCGAACAGATGAAAGACGCCCTGTTGGTCAATCCGTTCGCACGGGAAGAACTGGCGGATGCGATCTTGCGCGCTCTGGAGATGCCGCTCGAGGAGCGCCAAAGACATTGGAAATCACTGATGGAGGTGGTTCGTCAGACCGATGTGGCGCTATGGCGGGAACGGTTCGTCTCGGCCCTGGCGACCACTGGATCGGGCACGGAAAAGTTCAATCAAGCTATGCGGTTAGGCCATATATAACTGAAAATCAGGCGAATTTGCATAACGACAAAATGTCCATTTGCCGCAACCGCGGATTGCTCCTAAATAGGACCTATCCAGGAGTTGTTTTTGTCGAACCTGACCCGTTATGTCTGTGCGCTTGCAGCGGCGATCGTAATGATCGCCGCGCAGACCTATGGCGTGTTCGATGCACCGCACCGGTTTGAGGATGCGGTAAAGTTTCCTGAACTACGGGCCGAGCTTTCCCTGCATCAACATGCAAACGAGCACGCCTCGGAAACGCAGAATGATAACAGCGAAAGCCCCGACAAGGCGCCGCCCGGACATCACCACCACCACGCCGGTACCGATATCCATCTGGCCATTGTCAACACCGGCACCGCCAAACCGGCCCTGAGCATCGTATCGGCGCGTCTGTCGCCCGCACATGATGCCGTACCGCCCGGCACCATGCTGGACGCCCCCTATCAGCCTCCAAGAACCAGCGTCTGATCACAACGAACCGTTGATCTAGCGCGGCTTTGCCGTGCGCGCTTTCTGGAGACTATCCTTGAAAATCGAACGTTCCGACCTTGTCGGACGGTGGGATCGTGCCGCAGTGATAACTGCTGTCGCTCTCGCGCTTGTGTGGTCTGGTTCAACCATACCGCAACGGGCCTATGCCCAAGAGGCGACCGAAGCCAGCCCTCAACCCGTCCTTACACTCAGGGACGCCCTGTATCAGGCCGCCATCGCCGACCCGGCACTGGAGGGGACACAGGCGCGTATCCGCGCGGCACAGGGCGGTATCCGCCAGGCCGATGTTCGCCCCAATCCGACGCTGGGTGTGAGCATCGACAATGTGCCCACCATTGGTGCGGGCTCGTGGCTGAACCGCTCCGAGGCCACCGTCTCGTACCAGCAGACACTGGAAAGGGGCGGCGACCGCGAAGCGCGTACACGTCTGGCCCGCAGCGAAGGCGATCTGGTCGTTGCCGAGGCCCGCGTGGCCCAGATGGACCGGATGGAAGAGGTCCAGCGGGCATGGGCCGAGGCTTTGGCAGCAGAAGCCAATGTTGAAATCGCACGCCAGAACTATGCGCTGGCCCAGCAGTTCGAACGCGAGGTCCGCCGTCGCGTGGATGCGGCCCGCGATCCTCTGTTTGCAGGGGCGCGCGCGGACTCTGCGACGGCACTGGCCCAGATCGAACTGGATCAGGCCCAGGTGGCCGCCCGTTTGGCCCGCATCACCTTGGCCAAATTCTGGAACGGTCGCGGTGACTTCCAACTGCCTGCGGGTGCATTCGAAGACACCAGCTCTGCCAATGATGTGTCGGGAGAGGTGGCCGAGGAAGATCTGATTGTCTTCCGCTCCCGTCAGGACATCGCTTCGGCACAGGTCCGTGTCGAACAAGCCAAGGCCGTGCAGGACGTGACCGTCAGCGCCGGTGTTCGCTATACCGGCGAGAACGATCTGAGCCTTGTTATCGGCGCGTCCATTCCGCTGCAACGCTATGACCGTAACCAGGGCGCCATCGACCGTGCGCTGGCGCAACGCAATGCGGCGCAGGCCGACGAACGTGCCCTGAAGACCGAGCGTGAACGCGAAATCGCACGGCTGCAGGTACTGCTGCTTTCGCGGGCCAGTGAAGCGCGCCGGATCGAGGAAGAAACCCTGCCGCAAGCCGAACGCGCCGTCATCCTGGTGCGTGAAGGCTTTGCCCGCGGTGGCTTCACCTACAACGACGTCATGTCGGCCCAGACGGCTCTGCTGGAGCTGAAAGCCCGCAAGGTGGCCGTCCTTCAATCCTTCCACAATGACCGCGCCCGACTGGATCGACTGACCGGTGCGCACAGTGATGTTCTCGATCAGGAGGCACGCCCATGATGCGTACCGAACTCTATCTGCGTGCCAGCGCCATCGCTCTCGCTTTGGCGCTCGCCGCCTGTGGCGACGGCAAACCGGCAGAACAGCCCAAAGATGCCGAGCCTGCCGTGCAGGAAACCGCCGAAGAGGGTCGCACGACAATCGATCCTCAGGTTGCCCGCAATGCGGGCATCAAGGTCGAGACGGCCGGCCCCGCACCGCTGGGCGAGCAATTGGCGCTGAACGGTCGTATCGAGGTCGCGCCCGAAGGCTCAGCCGAAGTACATGCCCGCTATCCCGGGCGTGTCATGACGGTATCCGTCCAGGTCGGGCAACGCGTATCGCGCGGACAGGTCGTCGCGCGCGTCGAGTCCAGCGAGAGCCTGCAGACCTATTCGGTGACGGCACCGATTTCCGGTTTGATCACGGCCAAGAACGTCAATCCTGGCAGCATCACAGGTGGCGGCATTCCCATGCTGACCATCAGCGACCCTTCACGGATCCAGGCCGAGTTCTTCCTCTACCCGCGCGATGCCGAGCGTGTCAGGTCGGGCCAGACCGTCACGGTCCAAAGTCTGGCTGGTGACCACAAGGCCACGGGGACCATCCAGGCCATTCTTCCGGCCAATGATGCGATGAGCCAAACCCTGACGGCCCGTGTGAACCTGCCGTATCAAGACGGTGTGTGGCGTCCGGGACTGGGTGTGAGCGGCATGGTCACGGTGGGCGATGGCAATGCTCCCGTGGCGGTGAGGATCGGCGCTCTACAGCCTTATGAAGGCAAGACCGCCGTTTTTGTCCGCAAGGGAAACCAGTATGAGGCCCGCCCCGTGAAACTGGGTCGCCAGACCGCGGAATGGGCTGAAATCCTGGAGGGGCTACAGGCCGGTGAGGAATATGTCACCGATGGCTCCTTCGTGCTGCGTGCCGACCTTGAAAAGGCCGGTGCGAGCCATGACCACTAAGCGGAGGCAGAACTATGCTTGAACGCATTATCGCTCTGTCCATCCGTCACCGCTGGGTCGTGCTGGCGATGGTGTTTCTGGCGATGTCCATCGGGGTATGGAGCTTCCAGCGCCTGCCCATCGACGCGACGCCCGACATCACGAACGTCCAGATCCAGATCAACACGGCCGCGCCGGGCTATTCCCCGCTGGAATCCGAACAGCGCATTACCTTTCCCGTAGAGACAGCCATCTCGGGCGTTCCGGGGCTGGCCTATACCCGCTCGATCTCCCGCTATGGGCTCAGTCAGGTCACGGCGGTGTTTGAAGACGGAACCGACATCTACCGCGCGCGCCAACTGGTCAATGAGAGGCTCCAGATCGCACGCGAGCAACTACCGGACGAGGTATCGCCGGAGCTGGGCCCCATCGCTACGGGGCTGGGTGAAATCTTCCTCTACACCATCGAGGCCAAGCCCGGTGCGCGCAAGCCGGACGGCACAGCCTATACGCCCGAAGACCTGCGTACCCTTCAAGACTGGGTCATTCGTCCGCAGATGCGCAACACGCCGGGTGTAACCGAGGTCAACACCATCGGTGGCTTCGAGCGCCAGTATCATGTCACCCCCAGACCCGAACGGCTGTCGGCGTATGGCGTAACTATGGAGGACGTGGTCACCGCACTGCGTCGTAACAACTCCAATGTCGGGGCGGGCTATATCGAACGGTTCGGCTCTCAATGGCTGATCCGCGTGCCGGGGCAGGCCAGCACGACGGACGATCTGATGAATATCGTCGTCACCACCCGTAATGGCGTACCGATCCGGATTGCCGAGGTGGCTGAAGTCGGGCTGGGCGAGCAGCTGCGCACGGGGGCGGCGACCAAAAACGGCAAAGAAACCGTTCTGGCCACCGTTATGATGCTGGCCGGCCAGAACAGCAGTGTCGTGGCCAAGGCCGCCGCGGCCCAACTGGAACAGGCCGCAAAGGCACTGCCGGAAGGTGTTCAGGCCGTGCCGGTCTATGACCGTACAAAACTGGTCGAACGCGCCATCAAGACGGTTTCAAAGAACCTGGTCGAAGGAGCCTTGCTGGTTATTGTCGTCCTGTTCCTGCTGCTGGGTAATATCCGTGCGGCGCTGATCACGGCGGCCATCATCCCGATCACCATGATGATGACCATCACCGGCATGGTGCGTGTGGGCGTTTCGGGTAATCTCATGAGCCTTGGCGCTCTGGACTTCGGTCTGATCGTGGACGGGGCGGTTATCATTGTCGAAAACTGCCTTCGCCGTTTCTCGGAGGCCCAGCACCGCTATGGGCGCCTTCTGACCCGCGACGAGCGGTTCAGTCTGGCCGCGACTGCTGCCAGCGAGGTTATCCGGCCTTCGCTGTTCGGCGTTCTGATCATCACGCTCGTCTACGTTCCGATCTTCGCGCTCAGCGGGGTCGAGGGCAAAACCTTCCACCCGATGGCTATCACCGTGGTGATCGCCCTGATGGCGGCATTGGTGCTGTCGCTGACGTTTGTACCGGCGGCTGTGGCCATGTTCGTCACAGGCAAGGTTCAGGAAAAAGACAGCTTCCTGATGCGTCACGCACGCCGTCTTTACACGCCGGTTCTGGAGTTCGCGCTCAAGGTCCGTTACCCGATCGTCGGTGTGGCCGCGGCCTTGGTCGTTTTGGCGATGTTCGGTGCCTCGCGGATGGGTTCGGAGTTCATTCCGCGCCTGGACGAAGGCGATATCGCCATGCACGCCATGCGCATTCCCGGCACCAGCCTGACACAGGCGCTGGAAATGCAGTCGGCGCTCGAAAAGCGGATCACCCAATTCCCCGAGGTGAAACGCGTGATCGCCAGACTGGGGACGGCAGAGGTCGCAACCGATCCGATGCCACCCTCTGTTGCCGACACCTTCATCATGCTGAAAGACCGCAAGGAGTGGCCCAATCCACGCAAGTCCAAGGCCGATCTGGTCGCGGAAATCGAAGCTGCCGTGAACGAAATCCCCGGCAGCAACTACGAGTTCACGCAGCCCATCCAGATGCGCTTCAACGAGCTGTTGTCGGGCGTGCGTTCCGACGTTGCCGTCAAGGTTCACGGTGATGATCTCGACAAGCTGGTGGAACTTGGACAGCAGATCGAGAAGATCATCAACGATGTGCCCGGCTCGACCGAAGCGCAGACCGAGCAGGTCACAGGCCTGCCCGTGCTGCAGATCACGCCTGACCGCGCCGCCATTGCGCGACTGGGGCTGAGCGTGGCGGATGTGCAGGCTGTTGTCGCCACCTCTATGGGGGGCGAGGTTGCAGGACAGGTCTTTGACGGCGACCGCAGGTTCGATGTGGTTGTCCGTTTACCTGAAGACCTGCGCAGTGATGCCAATGCGATCGGGCGGCTTCAAATCCCGCTTCCGGGTGATGCGGGGCAGCCGAGGGGATTTGTCCCCCTCAGCGAAGTCGCTACCATCGCACTTGAGGAAGGCCCCAATCAGGTCAGCCGTGAAAACGGCAAGCGCCGGATCGTGGTGACCACCAATGTGCGTGATCGGGACCTTGGAACGTTCGTCAACGAAGTCAGCGAACGTGTCGACAGGGAGGTGAAGCTGCCGGAAGGTTACTGGGTTTCCTACGGTGGCACGTTCGAGCAGCTGATATCTGCGGCCAAACGGTTGCAGTTGGTGGTTCCGGCCGTGCTGCTGCTGATCCTCGGTCTGCTCTTCGCCCTGTTCCGCTCCTGGCGTGACAGTGTGATCGTGTTCTCCGGCGTGCCTCTGGCGCTGACCGGTGGCGTGGCCGCACTGGCCATGCGCGGTCTGCCGCTGTCGATCTCGGCTGGCGTAGGGTTTATCGCCCTGTCGGGTGTGGCTGTCCTGAACGGTGTGGTGATGCTCAGCTTCATCCGCACACTGGCTCAGGAAGGCCGCCCGCTGGGTGAAGCCATCCGCGAAGGTGCCCTGACGCGTCTGCGTCCGGTGTTGATGACGGCACTGGTCGCCAGCCTTGGCTTTGTGCCGATGGCCGTAAACGTAGGGGCAGGGGCCGAGGTCCAGCGACCGCTGGCCACCGTGGTCATCGGTGGCATTGTCTCCTCGACCATACTGACGCTGGTTGTCCTGCCGGCCCTGTACAGTCTGGTGCACAGCCATCGACCGGGCAAATGGCCCAAAATGCGCAGGTTCAGAATGAAACGATCGCGCGCAAGCTGATCCTGACCATGCGCCCGCCCCATCGGCGGGCGCATTTTTTCAAAGGTGCAACACCATATCGACGCGGTCCAAACCCGGGCCGAAACCGTCACGCACCACATCGACCACCGCAAAGCCGAACCTCTGATAGAAGCCCTGCGTGTGTTGGCTGGTGGACAGTTCAACCGCGCGCATCAAAGGCATGGTCTGAAGATAGGCCAGTCGATACCGCAGCAAGGCCGCGCCCATTCCGCGTCGTTGGTGGGCAGGATCAACCATGCCCCAAGACAAGCCCGAACGTGTGCCGTCAGAGCTTATAACCAATCCTCCGCAGCCGATAATCCGCGCGTGCTGAATGAGAACGAAATAGGGCGTTCTCGATCCTGAGCGTTCAAGATCCTCTGTAAAACCGGCACGTTCCGAACGGTCAAAATAGCGTGGGACATTGCCATCGAATATGTCCAGGCACGCGGCGCGATCATTCTCTTCATAGGGCCGGAAAAGCAGGCCGTGTTCGGGATCAGTATTCCAGCTCAAATGCCGATCCCCATGCCGTCTCGCTGCCCCGTCCTATAGCGGCAATGGCTTCGATCATTGCTCCACCGCGATCCAAAAGCGCGTCTGCCAGTGCGATCATCCGTGGATTGGGCGTTGCATAGGGCGCAGCCTGACGGAGCCGACGGGCAATGATTGGCTCCATTCCCCGTTCAGAACGGGCGCAGGCGAGAATAAAAGCCCCCGCGGGCGATCGGCTGACACCGGCCCAGCAGTGGACCAGCACCGTGTCCTCCAGATCGACACTTTTCGCATGGGCCAGCATTGCCGCCACATGGCTTTTATCCGGCTCGGTCAGACCCGGACGCGGTTCGCCGATGTCATTGAAGCGCAGTTCAAGATGGCGTGCGTTTGAGGGTGGCAGGACAACAGGAGCTGCCGTCGGCGACATTAGGCTGACTACACACTCCGGACGTCGCAGGCGTACCAGCGCCGTGACATCGTGCAGAGGGCACACGATGATGCTCACGCCAGAATACCGGCCAACGCCAGCAGGAAGCCGGCCTCGAATGCCTGTTCGATAGCGCCCAGAACATCGCCTGTCCGGCCTCCCAGCAACCGCCATGCAAGCCAAACCGGTACCAGAGCCAGCAGCAATCCGGCTGAGACGCCGATAATCGCAGGCGTCGGCTGGAATGCGACGAAGGGCAGGGCGGCAAAGGCTGCGCCGACGATGACATTGGGCCATGCGGTGCGGTCCGGCCTGCCTTCCTTGGCCATTCCCGGATGGCCACCATAGGGCATCACCGCCATTGCCAGCACGGCCACGGCACGCCCCGCGCCATGCGCCGCGATCAGACACAGCGCCGCCATCACTGGATCAACCTGCACCAGCATCGCCAGTGCCGCTACGCGCAGCATAAGGTTCAGAACCAGAACCGAGGCACCATAGGTGCCAAGGCGGCTGTCCTTCATGATTTCCAGTCTGCGATCTCGCGTCTGGCCGCCGCCGATGCCGTCTGCCGTGTCAGCCAAGCCGTCTTCGTGGAAACATCCGGTTGCCGCCATACCTGCCGCGACAGCGAGAATGGCCGCGATCCAAGGCCCCCAGACCTGATCGGCAGTCCACAGTACGGCAGCGGAGATCGCCCCCACCATCAGCCCGACCAGCGGGTAATAGCGGGCGCTGGCCTGTATCCACTCCGGTTGGAAATCGCGTAGATGCGGGGTCGGCAGTCGGGTCAGGAATTGCAAGGCACAGGCGAACAGCTTCAGTTCGCGCAGGATCATCGGGCGGCTTCCATGACTTCGGCCAGAGACGCCACGCCCGACATCATGGCGCAGGCTGCCCGTACAATCGGTATGGCCAAAAGGGCCCCCGTGCCTTCGCCCAAACGCATATCCAGATCCAGCAGAGGACGCGCGTCCAGCGCCGTCATGGTGATGGCATGGCCGGGCTCGGCCGAGGCATGAGTGAAGATGCAGTAATCACGCACCTGCGGAACCAGCCGGATAGCCAGCAAGGCAGCCGACGAGCAGATGAAACCATCGATCAGAACCGGCACACCTTGCCGTGCACAGCCGATGACTGCGCCCGCGATCATGGCGATTTCAAAACCGCCGAACTCGACAAGCACCTCCATAGGATCGGTTGCCGTCGAACGGTCAGCGGCCTTGGCCAAGGTCGCGCGCTTGACCTTCATACTGGCTTCGGAATGACCCGCGCCCGGGCCGATACACAGGTGAAGAGGGGCATTTGTCAGTCGGTGCACAAGCAAGGAAGCCGATGAACTATTGCCGATCCCCATCTCGCCCAATGCCAGCAGATCGGCACCGCCGGCGACAATCTCCGCAGCCACATCCGCACCGTATGCGAGTGCTTTCTCAGCCTGTTCGCGGGTCATTGCCGGTTCGATGGAGGCATCGTTTGTGCCCATCGCGATCTTACGGTGGATCAGTCCCGCGCGGTCGGACAGATCATGATTGACCCCCGCATCCACGACATGGACATCAGCGCCCACCACACCGGCAAAAGCATTGGCGGTGGCTCTGCCCGACAGAAGACTGTCCACCATCGACACGGTCACGCCTGCCGGAAATGCCGCCACGCCTGAACCCGTCATGCCGTGATCGCCCGCAAACACAACGAGCGCAGGCTTTTGGATCCGGGGGTTCAGCGATTGCTGGATCAGACCGATTTGATGGGCCAGTTCTTCGACACGGCCCAAAGACTTCGGGGGCTTGGCCTTGCCGTCTATATGGGCCTCGATCTCGGGACCGAGGTCTTTGCTCAGTGGCGGGATATTGAAAAAATCTTTGTCGATCATTGCCATAGCCCAGCCAACCGAGAAACACTGAAGTATGCTGTAGCTCTACAGAGTCTATGCCCTTGTCGAGTCACAGCGGGGAAACAAGTGGATGGTAGGGGAGGCGGCCTATTGTAAGGCCGCCTCAATACATCAGAAGCGGATTCTGACGCCGCCGTATACGCTGCGGTCAGCCGTGCCATAGCCACGGACGACCTGATACTGTTCATCGAACAGGTTCTCGATACGGCCATACACTTCGAGGGTGTCGTTGACCGGATAGGATGCGCGCAAATCCACCAGCGTATAGGCGTCCAGCGCATCACTGTTGGCTGCATTCGCAAAGGCCTTGCCGGCATAGCGGACAGCCACGCCCGTCTTGAGCCCAGACGCAAACGCATAGTCCGCCGATAGATTGGCCATGTGTTCCGGACGCTGGGTCAGACGCTTGCCCTTGCTGGCCCCCGATGCGTTGATCGCATCCGTCCATGTATAGTTGGCCGCAATGCGAAGGGCCGACGTCACGTCAAAAGCACCAGTGACTTCGATGCCCTGGGCTTCGGTTTTCTGGATGTTCTCGTAATAACCCCAGCGCGTATTGCCGTTTACAGTGCAGAGCGGGTCGGTGGTGCCGAAGCTGCAGCCCTTGTAACGGATCTCGTTATCGGACTGGCGGTTGAAGTAGGTGATACCGAGGGACGCCCTGTCCAGCAGGCGCTGCTGGACGCTGACTTCCCAGGCATCAAAGGCTTCGGGCTGAAGGTCCAGATTGCCGTATTCGCTGTACAGTTCATACAGGCCCGGCGCGCGGAAACCCTGTGCCCAGCTGGCCCGCAGGACTGTCTTTCCCTCGTTCAGCGTCCACGCGGCAGCGAACTGGCCCAGCGTCTTGTCGCCATAGCGGGCATGGTCGTCATAGCGCACCCCTGCGGTCAGGTTGATGCCGGGCACAGCCTCCCATTGCAGTTGCACATAGGCGCTGTCCTGATCGGCTTTGCCCGTACCGAAAGCAGGCTTGACCGTGCTGTTCGGCAGCGACCGGCTGCGCATTTCGGCACGCTCGGACTCGATGCCGAAAACGGCGCTCAGATTATCCGTGAAGGCAAAGCTGCCTTGATAGTCCAACCGCTTGTTTTCGCCCTTTGCCTCAAAAGTCGTGGGCTCGATCAATCTGTCGGGATTGATGCTGTCGCGTTGGGTATCCGTGTAGGAAAAACCGATACGGTTACGCAGACGTCCATCCAGCAGGTCAAAGTTCAAGCCCGCGTACGATGCCAGTTCCTGGGTCGTACTGTATTCGCGGCTGTCGCCATTGAAGGAGTCGAACTGGCTTGTGCCATCCGACCAGACGGCACGCAGATCTACCGACACGGCATCGGTGATTTTCAGGTTCATCCGGCCCGACAGACCATTCTGGCTGTAGCCGTCATTTTCGGTGCCCGCAGCAAAGGCGGAATAACCGTCTGTGTCATACCGGTTTGCGGCTACACGCCAGCTGAAACGGTCATTGGTGCCGCCTACGGCACCACGGAAATACCGCGTACCAAACGATCCGGCCTCGGCACTGACATAGCCTTGCAGGGCTTGCGTAGGCTCGGCAGTGATGATGTTGACCACGCCTCCGATAGCCTGACTGCCCCACAGGGTCGATTGTGCCCCGCGAAGCACCTCGATCCGGCTCAGGTCCCCGACCAGCAGATTGCTGAAGTTCGCACCACCTTGGGTCGAGGAGGGGTCATTCATTTTCACCCCGTCGATAAGCACGACAGTGTGGTGCCCCTCTGCACCGCGTATGTTGACCGAGGTGACGGTACCGATGCCGCCGTTACGGGCGAAACTGACGCCCGGGGTTCGGGCCAGGGCATCGGGCACAGCCGTGGCCTGTGATGCTTCCAGCGCCGCTGCCGTCAGGACAGTGACCGAAGCGCCGACCTTGTCGATCGACTGTGCCGAACGGTTGGCCGTAACCACAATATCGCCAAGCGCCGTAGCCGCCGTCCTGTCGGCGACAGACGGCGCAGCCGCCTGTTGATCCAGCTCGGCGGCGAAAGCCTGCGACGAAATAAGAACGGCAAAGCCCGCAGCCGGGAAAAGAAGCCTGTTCAATGTGACATCCCACATGGAGGCGCACAGCCGGCAAAGGCACGTGCGGTTGGACACGCGCCATCACCCGCTGAACGCGGTTGAAAACGATGTCGTCACACGAGTTGCCTCGACCACCTGGCTATTCCCGGCCACGTGGAGAACGACCGCGACAGGTAGGTCTCCTGGCTTGCGGATCGACGCCGGTGCACGCCGCCTTCCCAGAGATTGCAAGGTCATCGACCTGGCGTTCCCCAGTGGCTTATGACGCGCGGGCTAGCCGCTTACAGTTGCGGGAACAGCCGGAGCTTGAAACTCCGTTCCCTTTTAATCCCCGATGAGGGGAACCTGACGCAGTTCCGGCAGTACGGCTGTCGATGGCCAAGGTCAATCAGAGATTTCCCGCCCGATCAGCCATCCGCCAGTGGAAGCCGCAGACTGACTCTCAGTCCCTTCTGGCCGTGGGTGATCGTCAGTTGCCCATTCATGGATTGGGCAAGACGGTCGGCGATAGACAGGCCAAGCCCGGAACCGAAAGCATCGCGATCACCACCCACGCGCATAAAACGCTGGCCTATGCGCCTGCGGAATTCCTCAGGCACGCCGGGGCCGTCGTCCGCGATGGTCAGTACACCAAAATGGCCATCCTGTTCGACGCCCACCGTGACTGTCGCGCCCGTTCCGGCATAGCGGACCGCATTATCGAGCAGGTTTCCGGCGATTTCAGCAATCAGGAACGGATTGCCCGTCACCATCAGCGGTGAAGGCGGACCGCTGAAGTGAATGTCCTGACCGGCATTCAGTGCCCGCGGGGCATGGTCCATAGCGATCTGCCGGATCAAGGCCTCCAGATCGACGGATTGCAGGTTTGCCGCCGATGCATTTTCGGCGCGGGCCAGTGAAAGCAGCTGTTCCAGCAAACGCTGCAGGCGGGCGGCGCTGGCGTCCAGATCGGCAAAGCGTTCCCTCGCGTCATCCGTATCGGGGATCGAACGCTCCAGCGTGGCGATGTTTGTACGCATGACAGCGACGGGCGTACGAAACTGGTGCGAGGCATCGGCTGTAAAGCGGCGGATGCCGTCAGTTGCCGTTTCAAGCCTTTGCAGCAGGGTATTGAACGCGACAATCAAGCTGCGCACCTCATGCGGGGCCTGATGGATGGGGAGGGGAGTGAACACGGCCTCTCGCGTCTGCGCTGCCGCCTCGATGCGCCGCAAAGGCCGCAGTCCCCAGCGCACGGCAGCAGGCACCAGAATGGCCGTCAGCGACACGAGTGAAATCTCCAGTGCCCCCAAGGCGATCAGCAGCTGTCGGATCAAGGCTCTGCGGCCTTCAATCGTCTCTCCGACCTGGATCACGACGGGTTCATCGATACGCGGCAGAAGCCGCGCCGTTTCGGCCACCCGTATGCGCTGGTCGCGGTAGGTGATGTAGCGGAAGGTCACATCATCGATCGTCGTGGTCGGTGCCAGAGGCAGATCTGCATAGCCCGTGATCAGTTCACCCGACTTGGTGATGTTGTAATAGACATTGTCCCGCTCGGCATCTTCCAGCAGGCCGAAGGCCGCCGGGGGCAGGTCCAGGGTGATCTCTCCCTGATAAACGGCCAATGTATCGGCGATGGCTGTAACCGAAGCTTCCAGCGGTCGGTCGTTCACCTGTTCGACAATCCGCTTGATGAGCAGGGTACCGCCAGCCCCGAAGATCAGGGCCACCGCAATCATCGGCCCGATCAGCGCCCGCAAAAGACGGCTGGTAACAGACCCCGCGCGCGTCTCAGCCATGCGTATCCAATAGATAACCAAGTCCGCGCAAGGTCCTGATTTTAGGGCCATCTGGCTCCAGTTTCTTGCGCAGGCGAGCGACGTAGACCTCTAGTGCGTTGGGCGCGATTTCATCGTCCTGATCAAATACATCGGCCAACAGGCGCTCTCGCGGTACGACCTTGCCCCGGCGGATCGACAGGCTCTCCAGAACGGCCCACTCGCGCCGCCGCAGGTCCAGTGGCCGACCGTCGAGAGTGGCTGTTGAGGTCGCCCGGTCGATCACCAGCGGCCCGATGACAATGGAGGGATTGGGGTCGCCCGCACCGCGACGGACCAAGGCCCGCAAACGCGCCTCCAGCTCGGGCTGGGCAAAGGGTTTGAGCAGATAGTCGTCGGCACCGTGATCCAGGCCCGCCACACGATCCTCTATGGTGTCATGCGCGGTCAGCATCAGGATGGGGGTCTTCAAACCCGAGCGCCGCATTCGTTTGAGCACCATAAGGCCCGAAATATCGGGCAGGCCGATGTCCAGTATGATCGCGTCATAGTCGCTCTCGGCGGCAAGCGCCAAAGCTGTTTCACCGTCTTCTGAAATATCCACACTGTATTGCAAAGCTTTCAGTGAAGCTTCCAAAGCCCTTCTCAGAGGAGCGTCATCTTCAATCAGCAGTATGCGCGACATTCATAAAACCAGTGACAGGTTCGTGACAGCATTCAAGCCATAACATGCCTGAACGGAGCAATAAGACTCCATTGGGATGGATACACCATAGGAGGCATGGCCGTGCAAAAACGCACGATACTAACCCTATGCGCAATATCAGGAACGGCCCTGGCTGCGGGTCTGGTCTGGAATATCTTGCGCGATGACAAGAGTGCTCCACGACCCGTCGTCGAGCCCACTATCGCCAGTATAGAGTCCGTACCTGCCGGATACCCGCGCTCGTATGCACAGATCATAGAGGCCGCCAAACAAGAAGGCCGTCTGAGCATCTACTCGGCCACAGACGCGCGTGAGGTGACCGAACTCATCAATGATTTCCGTTCTCTATACCCGGAAATCAATGTTGAATATGCGGATCTGAACTCCACGGAGATTTACAGCCGCTTCATCGCTGAAGTCGCGGCCCGCGAGGGCTCGGCCGACCTGCTGTGGAGTTCGGCGATGGACCTTCAGATCAAGCTGGTCAACGACGGCTATGCACAACCCTATGCCTCGCCCGAAAAAGCCGCCCTGCCTGAAGGGTCTGTGTGGAAAAACGAGGCCTACGGCACCACGGGCGAGCCGATTGTTTTCGCCTACAACAAACGACTGATGCCGGAAGAGGACGTTCCGCAAAACCATGCCGAACTGACCGATCTTCTGCGTCGCAAGCCCGGGTTTTATCAGGAAAAAATCACGTCCTATAACCCGGT
Source organism: Brevundimonas sp. UBA5866 (assembly GCF_002432125.1). GTDB lineage: Bacteria > Pseudomonadota > Alphaproteobacteria > Caulobacterales > Caulobacteraceae > Brevundimonas. Next base: position 9,978 of record NZ_DJFS01000079.1, on the reverse strand, counting down.
GAAATCCGGCGTCGGCTTCCTTTACATCACACAGGATGTGCTCGCGACCGGCGACACCTGGGACTTTGTCGCCGCCCTGGGCCCGACCAACCCGAAGCTCTACACCTCCACCGGCGCCATGATGGAGCGCATCGTTTCGGGCGAGAGCCTGCTGGCTTTCAACATGATCGGCTCCTATGCCGTCGAGCGTGCCAGCAAGGACCCGTCGGTCGGCGTCGTCTTCCCGAACGATTACACGCTGGTGATGTCGCGCATCGCTTTCATTCCGAAGGATGCACGCAACCCCAACGCAGCCAAGCTCTTCCTGGATTTCATGCTGTCCAAGCGGGGGCAGGAGCACCTGGTCAAGCGCAACATGCGCTCCATCCGTTCTGATGTCGCTGCGCCCGCCATCTATGCCTCCTTGCCGGAGAACACGCGTGAAATCCGCGTTGGACCGGCCCTGTTGGCCAATCTGGATCAGGAAACGCGTCTGCGCTTCCTGCGCCGTTGGACCGAAACGCTTAGCGGTAAGGAAGAGCAGCAGCCATGAAGCCGCAGTTTCGTATTGCCATCGTTCTGGCAGCCATTTTCGTAATCCTTGCCCCAATCGGGCTGGTGGTCTGGCAAAGCTTCCTGAACGGTCCGTTCTTCGCTCGCAATGTCCACTTCACGCTTGATGCCTTCCGCTTTGTTTTCAGTGATCCGGCCTTCTTCAAGGCCCTGGGCAACTCAGCCCTGATTTCAGCGGGAATGACCTTGATCGCCGTGCCTATCGGCGGGCTTTTGGGTCTGCTGTTGGTGCGTACCGATCTGCCCGGCGTCCGCTGGCTAGAGCCGCTGATGCTGGCCCCGATGTTTGTCTCGTCCATCGTTCTGGCTTTCGGCTTTGTCATGGCTTTCGGGCCGGTCGGCTTCATCAGCCTTTGGGCCAAGGACATCTTCGGTTTCATCCCCTGGAACCTCTATTCCACCACCTCGCTGATCATACTGGCGGGCCTGACCCACGTTCCGCACGTCTATATCTATGCCTCAACAGCATTGCGCAGTCTGGGTTCGGACGTTGAGGACGCCGCCCGTGCGACGGGGGCAGGGCCCCTGCGTACGGCGCTGACGGTATCCCTGCCCATGATCATGCCCAGCCTGCTGTACTCGGCGGTTCTGGTCTTTTTCCTCGGCTTCGAACTGTTCGGCCTGCCGCTGATCCTTGCCGATCCGCAAGGCACGCAGGTTCTGGCCACCTATCTGTATGGCCTGACCAATATTCTGGGCATCCCCAGCTATCAGCTGATGGCTGTGGTCGTGATCGTGATCATCGCCATCGCCCTGCCGCTGGTCTTCCTGCAGCGCCGCCTGCTGAAGAACGCCAACCGCTACATCTCGGTCAAGGGCAAGGCCACGCAAAGCCGCCCCCTGCGTATCGGCGTGTGGAAATGGCCCGCCTTGGCACTGATTGTCCTGTGGCTGCTGGTTACGGTCGGTGCGCCGGTTGGTGCCCTGATCATGCGGGCCTTCGTCACCTCCTGGGGTGAGGGGGTCGATCTGGCTCAGGTCCTGACGCTGAACAATTTCCGCGAGCTGGCGGAATATCCAAACGTTGTCCGCGGCATCATAAATACGCTGATCCTGGCGATCGCCGGTGGCGCGGCGGCAGTGGGTGTTTACACCCTGATGAACCTTGCCACCCACCGCTGGCCGACCAAGTGGAGCGCGACGCTGGACTATATGGTCCTGCTGCCGCGGGCCATGCCGGGCATCATCGCCGGTCTGGCCATCTTCTGGGTCTTCCTGTTCTTCCCGCCTCTGCAACCCTTCCGCCAAACCCTGCTGGCCATGTGGTTCGCCTACACGCTGGTGTGGATGGCCTATGGCATGCGCCTGATCTCGGCCTCGCTGCTGCAGATTTCACCCGATCTGGAAGAAGCGGGCCGCGTGGCCGGTGCCTCTGCCGGACGTGTCAGCCGCGAACTGACCCTGCCGCTGATCAAGGCCGGCCTGATCGGCTCCTGGCTGCTGCTGTTCGTCACCTTCGTCCGTGAATACTCGACCGGCGTCTATCTGCTGGGTCCGGGCACCGAAGTGATCGGTTCGCTTCTGGTTTCCCTGTGGGCCACCGGCGGTGTGGATCTCGTCGTCACCCTGTCTGTCCTGAACATCGCGATGGTCTGCGGCGGTCTGCTGCTCCTCGCCGCCTTCGGAAAGAAGAAAAATGGCTAAGCTCAACGTCAACAACCTGCACGTTCAGTACGGCAAGACCCAGGTCCTCAAGGGCGTCTCCATTGACGTTCAGGACGGTGAAATCATCGCCCTGCTGGGTCGGTCGGGCTGCGGTAAATCCACCCTGTTGCGGGCGATCGCCGGTCTGGAAATTCCGACCGGGGGCTCCATAACCATCGGCGACAAGACGGTGTTCGACAGCGCCAGCAAGACCAATATCGCGCCCGAAAAGCGCGATCTGGGTCTGGTGTTCCAGTCCTATGCCCTGTGGCCGCACAAGACGGTGATGGACAACGTCGCCTATGGCCTGAAGGTGCGCGGCAAGAACAAGGCCGACATCAAGGCCAGCGCTGAAGAGGTGCTGGAGGGTGTCGGACTGGCCCAATACGGCCACCGTTTCCCGTCGGAGCTTTCCGGCGGCCAGCAACAGCGTGTAGCGCTGGCCCGCGCGCTGGCGTATCGCCCGCCACTGATCCTGTTGGACGAGCCACTGTCGAACCTCGATGCCAAACTGCGCGAAGAGGCCCGCGTCTGGATCCGCCAGTTGATCAAGAAGTCCGGCCTCGCGGCCATATTCGTCACCCATGATCAGGTCGAGGCAATGGCCATTGCCGACCGTGTCATGCTGATGAACGAAGGCCTGTTGGTACAGGAAGGCTCTCCAGAGCAGCTCTATACCAATCCAAAGACCCTGTTTGCCGCCGATTTCATGGGCGTGAACAACACCATCAACGCCAAGGTGGCCGAGGTGAACGGCAAGTTTGCCCGTCTCGACATCGATGGCGAGACGGTGTGGGGCATCAACCGCGGCAACCGTCAGGTGGGCGATGACGCGACCTCCATCATCCGCATCGAAGATGTCGGTATCGACCAACCCGAAGGCGTCGAAGCCCATCTGGACTTCTCGGCCTATTTGGGCGGTCGCTGGGAGCATGTGTTCAATCTGAATGGACGCTCTGTGCGCGCCGTATCGACCCACACGCTCGACCCCGGAAATCACCGCATCAGCCTGCCTCAAACCTCGCTCTGGGTGTTCTGAGTTCTAGTGGAGAGCGTAATGCGTCGCGTAGCATTGTTGAGTTCAACTGTACTGTGCCTTTTCGCTGCTTCTCCCGCTCTGGCCCAGGCCTCTGCTGCACAGCAGGGGCCGACGGTCCAAGACCTGTTGAAGCTGTTGGTAGAGGAGGGCGTCGTCAGCCAGGCCAAGGCCGACGCCCTATATGAAGCCGCAGCAGGGGAGGCCGCTGCACGTCAATCTCCCCAGTCACTGCCCCCCGCTGCTGTGGCGGGAACGCCGTCGCCAGCCGCCAATCAAGGCGTTCAAAACGTCGTCGTAAAGACACCTGAAACCTCCGGGCAGCAGCCGCTTAAGATCGATTTCGGCAAGGGCGCACCGGAATTTTCGGCCGGTGATTTCCGCTTCCGGCCACGCGGTCGCATCCTGGCGGATGTGTCATCCGCCTCCGGTTCGGACTATGGCGACCGAAACATCACCACCACGGGTGCTCGCGCGTTGCGCATCGGCATGGAAGGGGCCGCGGGCAGGCTGTTCTATCAGATCGAGGCTGATTTCGCGTCGGAGCTGACCTCGATCACCAGCGCCTATGTCGGTTGGCGCGAGATGGTTTTCGGCAATCCCTCCGAACTCACTCTGGGCGTACGACTGTCCGAGCGCGGGATCGAGGGCTCGACCGGATCAGACGCTACGCCGTTTCTGGAACGCAATCTGATCGCCAATGCCCTGACACCCCAAAGCGGATTTTTCGGCGTCGGGGCTATGGCCAAAACTTTCGGCAAAAACTGGCACGCCACGGTCAAGATCACCGGCGACGACATGGACGACAGCTTCCAGGTGCGGGACGGGCTGACGATAATGGAACGCGCCCACTGGAACCCGATCGCCACCGATGACCTGATCGTCCACCTCGGGGCATGGGGCTTTCAGGAGCGCTTCCCGGATAAACCCAAAACCATCAACCAGAACACCGCCATCGGCGGGCGCTTCAACTCCAATATCCGCGTGTCTTCTGGCCAGATCGGTCTGCCGGATACGGGACAGGCGTATGGGGTGGAACTGGGGGGCGTCTATCGCAACTTCTGGGCGTTTGCCGAGGCAGGCCAGCGTGATCTGGACTATCGCGACAACGTAGCTTCGACGCGGTTCAAAGCCGGCACACTTTCGGCCGGATGGTTCATCACCGGCGACAGGCCCGGTTATTCTCGCAGGATCGGCGCCTGGAGCCAGCCATCTATACTCAAGCCGGTTACAGATGGCGGTATGGGCGCGCTGGAACTTCTAGCCCGGTGGGAGTGCGTGGACTTTACCGACGCGCCATTGGGTGGAAAAGGATGCAACCGCACGCTGGGCACCAACTGGTATCTGACGGACTCGGCGCGTCTCATGTTCAACGCCATCTTCTGGGACGTCGAAAACTTTACCGACAGCTATCCGACCAAGGACGATGGCATGACCTTATCCATCCGCGCCCAATATTCATTCTAGACCCGTACGGGCGAAGAACCTGAAGCATCACAATGCAGGATCGTCAGGCGGAAAATGACCTGATGATCCTGTCACGCTTAGCGGTCGGATAAATGAATTCAAATGGTGCCAGGTGATAGACAGCGGAACCCAACATGTATTTTCTTCGCAGACTGCACAGGTTCGGAAAGTGTTGCAGCCATAAATGGCTGTTTTAACGGCAAGATAGATACAGATTCAGTAATGTAGCCGTTGCAGTCGTCGCCTGCATTTGTATTGCAAGTCCGAAATCGCTTGGGCGATTTGTGAGGTGTGAAGAGTGTGAAAACACTAGGCTTCAATAGCTTGTGGATAAGCGGCAAAAGCGAGACGAGCGTCCGCTTCTGACTCTTCTCAGACTTTGGGGACGTCCGCTGTCGGGCGTGGATAACAGGGTCGCCAGCGTGGGCAACGCACTTTAAAGGGACCGTGAGAGCAGTTGCTACCTAGGTGAGGATGATTAATCACTTCGTGGTTGATGCCATGGATGCCATCAGAGGCAAGTGACCTAGACGCTTTAGACAGTTCGTCATGGCTCTCCCGCTACGCGAGCGACAAAAGGCGCGAATGGCTTGCGATTGCATTCCGAGTCAGATTGACCGATGTTAGATTAACCGGCGGGAACAGGGGCCGGCGACGGAATCGCTACGTGTCTTTCTCACCATCACGACGGAACGCCATTAAGGCCGCGCTCGAGCTGAAACTTCGCCGTGCCAAAGGGGGGAAGCTCCAGGAGTTCCTGTCCGAACTAATGACTCGCGTAAACGGTGACGCCTTCCAAGGCGTCGGAACGGACTATTCGCGGGGCGATCTCAAGTGCGACGGCCTTCTCGTGGACCCCCTCACTGTATTTGCATGTTATGGTCCGGTTTGAGCACAGCAGTGGCCAAGGTTGACTCGGATTTCCATGGGGCACTGAACCATTGGCCCGATCTGAAAGGCTGGAAGTTCGTTCACAACTACGTTGAACAGCCACCGGCCCAGATCGTGGCGAAAGTTCTTGAGCTGCGAGCTGCGAGCTGCTCACCCCGAAGTTAAGATCGATATCTTCGGCAGGGAGCAGTTCGAGGCGGCGCTTTTCGGTCTAGATGCCGATGCGATCGACGATCTTGTCGGCCAGGCGGCGTCTGATGAAGACTTCCGTGCGATTCAGCCCGAAGTGCTGCTAAAGGTCGTGAGCGATCTCATGGCTGTTCAACATGACGCCGCTGACTTAGACCCACCTCGGGCAGTGCCCGATCGCAAACTTCACTTCAATGGCCTTAGCGACCATTCGCAGGGCCGCATTATCAACGGTATGCAGAATTCGATTAGGGTCGGGCAAATGCTCGACAACCACCAGGACGCCATGCTCGGTGCCGAAATCGCCGCTGTATTGAAGGCAAAGTATCTGGACTTGAGGACACAGGACATAGAACCTGATGACATCCTGTTTCAGCTCTATGGATTCGTCGCTGGCGTTGAACGGATGACCGCTGCGCTTGATGTGGCTGTATGGAGCCTGTTGGCACATTTCTTCGAAATTTGCACGATCTTTGAGGATGAGCCAGTCGAGGCTACGGCGGCGTGATCCTACCCAGCAAGTATTTAAAGTCAGACCGGGCGCTCCTGTCTGTCGGCGGTGAGATCCTGTCGGTCATGGGAGACGCCGCGACCGTATCCGAAATCTGGGACAATGTGCGCGCGATGCGCTCAGACCAGAACGGTGAGTCACCCCTGCCGTTCGACTGGTTCGTTATGGCTCTGTCCCTGCTTTACGCCTTAGGCGCTGTCGATCAGGTCAACGGTACCGTGATCAAAAAGGCGGCGCGATGATCCGCACGATCTACAGCACGCTTTCCACGTTCAAGACCATCGTCTTCGGCGAGGGATTGAACATTCTCCTGGCCGATGTCGCTGCAGAGTCTACGGGGCGTCACACTCGGAACTCGGCGGGAAAGACGAGCCTCGTGGAGGTCATCCACTTCCTGTTGGGTGCCGATGCTCCCAAAAAATCGTTGTTCAAGCACCCCGAGTTGATCGATCACAGTTTCTTCATGGAGGTGTTGCTGGGCGACCTATGGGTCACGGTTCGGCGGTCAGGATCAAGCGACCAGATGGTCCATCTGATCGCCGGCGATGCCAAGGGTCTGGGGTTAGACATCTTCGCGAGCGACGAGGACGAAATTTCCGTAGATCTGAATACATGGCGGACGGTGCTTGGCGATCTGTGGTTCGATCTGCCGCGCGATCGGAAGGACACGCCGTTCGAACGCAAATGGGCTCCGACCTTCCGCTCCCTTGTCGGTTACTTTGCTCGCCGACGGGCGTCCGGCGGCATGGAAGTGATTGAAAAGACCGCCTCGGATCAGAAGCCGGGCAGTTGGCAAGTCGCCTTGTCGTACCTTATCGGCCTCGACTGGGAGATTGCGCGCTCCTTCCAGGACATGCGGGATCGACGCCGAGCTATCGAAACCTTGACCAAGGCGATCAAGAAAGGCGAACTCGGTGCTCTCTTTGGGACAACAGCCGAAATTCGGCCCGAACTCGCCCGGGCGGAAGCACGCCGCGATAGCCTGCGGGCCCAGATCGACGCCTTCCTTGTCCACGATAGCTACCGGGAGCTGGCGGCAAAGGCCGCTGAGTTGAAGGAGAAGGTCTCCGACGCGACGTTCAGTCTGGCTGAGGCAGACGCGGCCGTCGACTACATGGCGCGATCGCTCCAAGAAGAGGCACCGCCCGCCTACACCGACGTCGAACGCCTCTACGCCGCCGCCAAAGTTGAACTGCCGGCGGTGGCCCTTCGTCGCTTCGAGGAAGTGAAGGCCTTCCAGGCGTCCGTTGCGTCGAACCGACGTCGTTATCTCGAGGCTCAGATAGAGGATGTGCGTAATCATCGCGCCGTACTCGAACGAACGCTTCGGGACGCCTCGGACGAGCGAACGAAGATCTTGCGGTCTCTAGACGGGACGGGGGCCTTCGAGGACCTGATCCGCTTGCGCGAGGCCCTCGGCGAGATTGTCGGCCGGGTCGAGGTGCTAAAAGGGAAACTGCAGCACGCCGCGAGTCTCGAAAACGACAAGACGCAGCTGAAGGCCGAGGCGGCCGAGTTACAGCTAGCACTGCAGCAGGATCACGATGAAGCCGAAGATCGTATAAAGCGCGCCACCGTCCTCGTGGACCGCGCGATCGACACCCTCTACGACGACCGAACGGGCAACCTGATCGTCGAAGCGTCGCGCACCGGACCGAAATTCCGGATCGATATTCAAGGCGGCGGCAACAAGGGCGGGATCGACATGATGAAGCTGTTCTGCTTCGACATGGCGCTGCTCGAAATCGCTTTCGAACGCTTCGAACCGGGGCCCCGCATGGTGGTCCATGACAGCCACATATTTGATGGTGTGGATTCTCGGCAGGTGGGTCTCGCCTTGGCCTATGGCGACAAGGTCTCCCGCAATATCGGGGGTCAATACATCGTCGCCTTGAACAGCGACGAGTTCGAGAAGGCCTTAGTCGCCGTCGATGCCACTTTGGAAGACGCGATCAATGTGGTGAGGCTTACGGACGATGAGACCGGTGGCCTGTTCGGCTTCCGTTTTGATATGAGCTGAGAGACGGCGATTATGGGCAGCCTGGGTCATTCTAGACCCCGGCCATGGCCGCCCTGCCGCGATGCGTTTGCCCAGCGCTCCACTTCTTAGCCTGACGCAAGCGAGGCGTCGACTCGAGCACGTATTTTGTACCAAGCCTGTGAGAGCGGGGCTGCAGCCGCTAAAATTGCGTGCGCGGCCCAAGCGTGACATTAGGTACCGATGATCATTCGACAGTACGGCCAGTGTGAGGAATGCGATCAGGTTCACGTCCTGCGCATCGGGATCGGCAGGGAACCCGATCAAAGTCATAGGTTTGCCTGTGTGAACTGTGGCGAGGAGATGGGGCTAGGGCTGCAGCTCGGAACAGGAATTGTCTGGGGGCCAAATGCGCGCGCTGCCAAAGCTGACGATAGAGCGCCAATCATCAATCTCCATCCGTCATTCGTTTTCTCGAAGGACGAGCTTCACAGCCCGCTTGCTTTTCCCAGCATTGAAATGGGCAGCAAGCTGATTAAAGCTTTCTTAGCCCGTCGTGATCGTATGGGGCAGCCACTCACGCTGGCGGATCTCCCAGAAACTGGCAGGCCGGCTGTTAGCCTTTCTGAGGAATGGCAGACCTCCGCGCGACGTGGTCGCTGACCCGGAACGGTAAAAGCGTCCTCGCCGAGCGTCGCATGGCGGCGTTTATGGAGAAGGGAACCTACAGCGAGCGTCCGGAAGGACTGACTGACTGGTTGTTTCAGTTCGCGGGTTCCCTCGGGGGCGCTGTTTACGCAGAGCGCTTCGAAGCCGCCTTCACCGAAGTGCAGAAGGCTTCGCAAGCAACCGGTTTTCAGGCCTTTGCAGATTATTTCGGAGACACGTTAAGTGCCGACCACGGTCAGCGTTACTTTGATCTCCTCAAATCTTACTTCGGCGGGTTCGGCGAGTTTTCCCAAATCCATCATTTGGTGACCGCTGGTATCGAGATTGGTCCTGATCGTGTGGCAACTTCTACCCATTTCGACGCGACGCGGATGTTCTATGGCAACGCCTTCGAGGCGTTCGCGTCTAATGTTGAGACACTCACTGCGCTTAACAATCTGATTGCAGGGCGGGCGTATGACCAACTCGCCAGCCTGAGCCTGTCGGATTATCAGAAACTCGATAAGGCTGGGCGGTTCAAAGCGTTTGAGGCCAATGGCCCTTTCGCTGCAATTTGTGATGAAGCAGACAGCCAGCTGCGTAATGCGTCACACCACGGAGGTTTGCATTTCAGGCGCAAGAGCAACTCGGTCGTGTACCGTGCCGGAAAGGGCGGGCAAGGGGCCGAAAGAGAAATGGGGTACGCAATCTACCTTGAGCGCTGCTCAAAGATCCTGCTTCAGACTATGGTCCTTTGGCGCATCGAGCTGTTGATTACAAACCAAACCGGCGCTCGACCGCCAATCTAGGCTGATTACGCGCTGACCGCGCGCGTAGACCAACGTCCGCCTGCGGGGCCTGATCTTAATGCCCGTTCTTGGCGCTAGGCTCAGGACTCATAGCCAAAAGAGCACTGTAGCGGCGAGGGCTATGGCGGAGAGGAAGACGTTCGGGCACCGATCATAACGCGTGGCAACGCGTCGCCAGTCTTTCAGACGACCGAACATGATTTCGATGCGGTTGCGTCGTTTGTATCTGCGTTTGTCATACCGGATGGGCTCG
>NZ_DJFS01000041.1 GCF_002432125.1 Brevundimonas sp. UBA5866 | reverse complement strand
CGGCACCAACCGTCGCTCCGGCACCGGCTCCCAAGGCTGCGCCAGCACCGGCCCCCGCTCCGGCTCCTGCTGCTGCGACCGGCACCAACCGCGTCCAGATCGGTGCCTTCTCCTCGCGTGAGCAGGCCGAGCGTGAATACGCTTCGGCGGCTTCGCGCCACGGGGCTCTGACCTCTGGCACCCGCCAGCAGATCGAAGCCATCGAGCGTGACGGCAAGACCCTGTACCGCACCTCGTTCGGCGGCATGAGCCGTGAACGCGCCACCGCCCTGTGCAACGCCATCAAGGCGTCGGGTGGCTCCTGCTTCGTCGGCTGAGGACAGGCGTTTGACCACAGCTGCCATCTACGGCTGCTCGGGTTACAGGCTGTCGGCAGAGGAGCGCGCCTTCTTTGCCGACGCCGACCCGTGGGGCTTCATTCTTTTCCGCCGTAACGTCGAAAGCCCCGATCAGGTGCGCGCCCTGGTCCAGGACCTGCGCGACGCCGTGGGCCGCGATGACGCCCCTGTCCTGATCGATCAGGAAGGTGGCCGCGTCCAGCGTCTCGGCCCGCCCTTCTGGCCGAAATATCCGCCCGGTGCTGCCTATCTTCAGGCCGCGCAGGGCGATGTGTTCAAGGCCCGCGAACTGGTGCGCCTCGGCGCGCGTCTGATCGCCCAAGACCTTTATGATCTCGGGATCAATGTGGACTGCGTTCCGGTTCTGGACGTTCCGGTCCCCGGTGCCCACGACATCATCGGCGACCGCGCCTATGCCCGCGATCCGCAGACGGTCGCCCAGCTGGGCCGCGCCGCCTGCGAGGGGCTGCTGGCGGGCGGTGTCCTGCCGATCATCAAACACATCCCCGGCCATGGCCGCGCCTTTGCCGACAGCCACCACGACCTGCCCGTCGTGGAAACGCCGCTGGCCGAGCTGGACGCGTGGGACTTTGTGCCCTTCCGCGCCAACTCCGACATGCCGCGGGCGATGACGGCCCACGTTGTCTTTACCGCCGTGGATGGTAATGCGCCTGCCACCACCTCCAAGGCCGGTATCCGCCTGATGCGCGAGCGTCTGGGCTTCAACGGCCTGATCATGACCGACGACCTGTCGATGCAGGCCCTGTCCGGCACGATGAAAGACCGCGCCGAAGCCTCGTTCAAGGCGGGCAATGATGTGGTCCTGCACTGCAACGGCAGGATGGACGAGATGATCGAGGTCGCCTCGGCCGCCAAGACTCTTGGGGGCATTGCCGCCCGCCGCGCCGAGGCTGCGCTGCAACGTCTGGTCCGCTCGCCCGAGCCGCTGGACATCGACGCGGCCCGCGCCCGCTTCACCGCCGCCCTTGAGGGACGGTTCGAGGCCGCACGCGGCCCTGATGTCGGCGAGGCACAGGCTCCGGCCTGAAACCATAGGGGGCAGGGGACATGACAGACGCCTTCCAGCCGAACCTCGACTTCACCGCGGTCCAGCAGGCCGAGGAGAAGGAGACGTTCGTCGTCGATCTGGAAGGCTATGAAGGTCCCCTGCACGTCCTGCTGGAACTGGCCCGTGGCCAGAAGGTGGACCTGCTCAAACTGTCCATCACCCGTCTGGCCGAACAGTATCTGGCCTTCGTTCACGAGGCGCGGCGACGCAACTTTTCGCTGGCTGCCGACTATCTGGTGATGGCGTCGTGGCTGGCCTATCTGAAGTCGCGCCTGCTGATCCCGCGCAACGAAAAGGACAAGGGCGAGGAAGTCCCTGCCGAGCAGATGGCCGCCGCCCTGGCCTTCCGCCTGCAAAAGCTGGAAGCCATGCGGACCGCCGTGGCCAATCTGACCAAACGCCCGCAACTGAACCGCGACGTCTTCATGCGCGGCGATCCCGAACAGACGGTCATCGTCCCGTCCGACCAGATCGACGCCAGCCTCTATGAGCTGATGACCGCCTATGTCACCCAACGGGTGAAGCAGGAACGCCGCAACTACGCCCCGACCGCCCGCGTCGAAGCCTTCCAGCTGGAAGCCGCCCGCGACTGGCTGCGCGAGATCATGCCGCGCCTGTCCGAATGGACCCCGCTGGAGCGTGTCGCGCCGCAACGCCCCGAGGATCACGACGGCCCGTCACAGGCCAGCTATACCGCCTCCACCCTGTCGGCCTCGCTGGAACTGGTGAAGGAAGGCGGCATGGACATCCGTCAGGAAAAGCCGTTTGACGAGATCTGGCTGCGCCGCCGTGGACCGGCCCCCGCGCTGGAGTTGGAACCGTGAGCCTGAATTTCGCCCCTGACCATCTGGAAATCGAGCGCCGCGTTGAGGCCCTGCTGTTCGCCGCCGCCGCGCCGCTGTCGCATGAGGAACTGGCCCGCCGCCTGCCCGAAGGGGCGGATGTGTCCGGTGCCCTGACCGCGCTTCAGGAACGCTATCAGGGCAGGGGCGTGGTGCTCGATATTGTCGCAGGGCGCTATCGATTCCGCACGGCGGACGACCTCGGCTTCCTGATGACCGAGGAGAGGGAAGAGCCGCGCCGTCTGTCCAAGGCCGCGCTCGAAACCCTTGCCATAATCGCCTATCACCAGCCCTGCACCCGCGCCGAGATCGAGAGCGTGCGCGGCGTTTCCCTGTCCAAGGGCACGCTGGATGTGCTGCTGGAAATGGGATTCGTGCGCCTGCGCGGGCGTCGCCGCACGCCGGGGCGGCCTGTCACCTATGGGACGACCGACCGATTCCTCGAACATTTCGGCCTTTCGGGCCTTTATGACCTGCCGGGTGTGCAGGAGATGAAGGCCGCAGGGCTGCTGGACCTGTCCATGCCTGTCGGCTTTGAGGTGCCCGACCCCTCGCTGTCCCGCGAAGAGGATGCGGGCGACACCCTGCCGGGTATGGATAACGATGCGCCTGAGTTTGCTCAGGATTTTATCAGTGAAGACGACGAGTCGAGACCTTAGGGGCGGCTTTACGCCGCGCCTGAAAATAAACCGCGAAAATCCATACACTTAGGTCTTAAAGCTCTCGCCTTGACCTGAAGCCCTTGCGCCTATAGGTTCCGCGCGAAATTCAGACCCCTGTCGGCACCCGTCGGCGAAGAGCGAATTGGCCCATGTCCTCTACGAAGGAATCGCGCGAAGAGACGATGAAACGTCTCTCGGAACGCGCATCCGCCCTGGAGGCGCGGACCAGAACCGAGGCGGTTGCGACTGCCGAAGCTCAGAAGGTCGTCGGTCAGGCTTGGCGCATTGTCGCTGAACTGATCGGTGGCGTCTTCATCGGTCTGGGACTTGGGGTGGCTGTCGATTACTTTTTCGACACCGCACCGATAGGCGTAATCGGCGGGGTCCTCGTGGGCTTCGCTTTGTCATTTTTTATGGCCCGCAATACAGCCAAACGGCTGATGGCGGAGGCCAAGGCACTCGGCGAAACCCCTGCGGGCGAGCCGGTTGTCGAGGTTAACGAAGACGAGGAACGATAGGCTTCATGGCCGGTCCGATTGAACAATTTGAGGTCAAGCCGCTCGTAGAGTTCGGCACGGTCAACGTTCCCGTTCTCGGTGAGCAAGTGATCGCAATCACCAACTCGCACGTCGCCATGACGATCGCGTTTGCCGCTGTTGTCGGCTTCCTCGGTCTGGCTACGAGCAAGAACTCGGTGGTTCCGGGCCGTATGCAGGCCGCCGGTGAAACCCTGTTCGGCATGGTCGATAACCTGACCTCGTCGATCATCGGCCACGACGGCAAGAAGTATTTCCCGTTCGCCTTCACCATGTTCATGCTGGTTCTGGCCATGAACCTGCTGGGCATGTTCCTGACCTTCACGGCGACGTCGCAGCTGGCCGTCACCCTGACGCTGGGCCTGATCTCGTTCCTGACCGTGGTCGTTGTCGGCTTCGTCAAGAATGGCCTGGGCTTCTTCAAGCTGTTCTGGCCGGCCGGTGCACCGCTGGCCCTGCGTCCGGTTGTCGGCCTGATCGAGTTCGTCTCGTTCCTGCTGCGTCCGGCCACCCTGGCGCTTCGTCTGTTCGGTAACATGCTGGGCGGCCACGTCGCCCTGAAGATCTTCGCCCAGTTCGTTGTTCAGCTGGGTGCTGTGGCCATCGCTACCGGCGGTCTGGCCTATGCCTTCTTCGGTGTTGCGGCCCTGTCGCTGGGCATGACCGTTGCCATGACGGCACTTGAGTTCCTGGTGGCCTTCCTTCAGGCCTTCGTTTTCACTGTTCTGACCTGCATCTATCTCAATGATGTGGTCAACCTGGGTGAAGGCCACTAAGGCCCAACCTCAGTCCGCTAAACCCTACCTTCCAACGCTCTCTCGATTTAGGAAACATCATCATGGAAGCAGAAGCCGCTAAGTACATCGGTGCTGGTCTGGCCACCCTCGGCATGATCGGTTCGGCCCTGGCCGTCGGCAACATCTTCGGCAACTTCCTGGCTGGCGCTCTGCGCAACCCGGCTGCTGCTGCTGCTCAAGTCGGCAACCTGTTCGTGGGCGCCGCTCTGGCAGAAGCCCTGGGCATCCTGGCCTTCGTGCTGGGCGTCCTGATGATCTTCGGCTAATTCTTTAGCCTTAAGACCAAACAGTACCCGACGGCGCGTAGGTCCGCCTACGCGCCGTTGTCCTGATCTAAAGATAGACGGACCATGGCCGCAGAACCCACACTTGAAACTCCGAACACGGTAACCGGCGACATCCAAGCCGATACCCACGCCTCCACCGAGCACGCCTCGGGCGGCCTGCCCCAGTTCGAATTCCAGCACTGGGTCGGTCAGATCGGCTATCTGCTGATCCTGTTCGTCATCACCTATGTGCTGATCGCCAAGGTGTTCGCGCCGCGTATGCGTCGCGTCATCGACGAACGTGCCGAAACCATCGACGGTGCCATCGCCACCGCCCGTTCGGTTCAAGCCGAAGCCGAGGCCCAGGCCGAAGCTGCCCGCGCCGAGGTCGAAAAGGCGCGCGCCGCTGCCCGC
>NZ_DJFS01000093.1:7163-14986 GCF_002432125.1 Brevundimonas sp. UBA5866 | reverse complement strand
CGCATCCGCCAGCGCCCTGACCACAGGGCCGACGCGGTCCTCATGGCCCGCAACGGCCAGACCGCCCTCGGTTGTCACCTCCTCGCGGCGCTCCGGCACAAGGCATGCGGCGTGCGGCTTGTGACGCATGGCGATAGCCAGCATCTCTTCCGTCACAGCCATTTCGAGGTTCAGCGGGCGGTTGGCGCGGCGGCACAGCGCGCTAAGCACATCAATGTCGGCATCGGTGATGTGGCGACGGTCCTCGCGCAGGTGGGCGGTAATGCCGTCAGCGCCCGCCGCGAGCGCCTGTTCGGCGGCCCGCGCGGGATCAGGATGGGTCCCGCCACGCGCGTTACGAACCGTGGCGACGTGATCGATATTGACGCCAAGGCGAACGTGACGGGTCATCTCGGGTACTTCCTTACTTGGACAGGCGACGGCTGCCCGGATCTTCGACCGGCAAGGCTGCCAGTTCCGCCGGTAGCGCATCAGCCGGATAGGCCGGAACATCCATCGTTGCCAGCGCGATCAACGGCACACCGACGTCGGCCTTGCCGCCCGAACGGTCAACGATGCAGGCGGCAGCAATGACATCGCCACCGGCCTTTTTGATGGCCTCGATGCATTCACGCGACGACAGGCCCGTGGTGACGATATCCTCGACCATGACGATCTTCTCGCCCGGCTCGACCGAGAAGCCGCGACGCAGCTTGAATTCGCCGTCCACGCGCTCGACGTACATGGAGCGCACCTTCAGGTGCTTGGCCGTCTCATAGCCGGGGATGATGCCGCCGACCGCCGGAGAGATGGCGGCATCGACAGCCCCCACCGTGGCGACGATCTTCTCGGCCAGTGCCTTGCACAGACGCTCGCAACGTTCGCCGTCCATGAACACGAGGTTCTTCTGGAGGAAAACCGGGCTGTGCAGACCCGAGGAAAGGACAAAGTGGCCTTCGCGCAGGGCGCCGGCTTCGCGGAACTCGTTCAGGACGTCTTCAGTGTTCATGAACGCCGTCCTTAGCCCTGCCTGCCCCGCCCCTCAAGGGCAATAGACTCAAACTCTGTTCCGAATCGTGACCCACCCGCCGCTTCGACGGATGGGCCGCGATGCCGCAAGCCGTCCTAGCCGCGTACGCGGTCAACGGTATCAACTGACGGGTTCGCCCTCAGCGCCGCCAGGATCATGGTCGCGTGACGGGCATCCTTCACCTCGACATCAAGACTGACGTCGAAGAAGTCATACTGGCGATGGTACAGAGACAGGTTCAGGATATTGCCACCGGCCTCACCGATGATGGTGGCGACCTGTCCCAGTACCCCCGGCGCGTTACGGATGGTGGCGGACATACGAACCGCGCCGATCGCCTCGCTCTCGGCCTGGGGCGTCCATTGCATGTCGCGCCATACGCTGTCGTCATCGGCAAAGTCCGCAAGCGACTGACAGTCGATGGTGTGGACGGTCAGCCCCTTGTCCGGTTCGTGAATACCCACGATCCGGTCCCCCGGAACGGGGCAGCAACACTCACCGAAATGAATGCTGACCCCCGGTGTCAGGCCCGAACCCCGCACGAACAGACGCGCCGAAGCGGTTTCGATCTTGCGCCGCTGTTCACCTTTGTGAAGCTGGTCCTTGAGTGACGGGAACAGGATTTCCGCCACACGCGTCACCGGAATACGGCCACGTCCCAGCGCATCGAATAGATCGTCGTCGGTGGCGACCGTCAGTGTCTCCAACGCCGATTTGAGGGTGACGTCCTTAAGCGACTTGCCCGCCTTGGCCAGTGTTTGCTCCAGCGACGCACGGCCAAGACGGATGAACTCCTCGCGCTCCGAGGTGCGGATATGGCGACGGATGGCCGAGCGGGCACGACCCGTGACCGTCAGGCTGCGCCAATCGGTCGGAACCTCGGCCTTTGACCCACGGATGATCTCGACCACGTCCCCGTTTTGCAGGGCCGTGCGCATGGGCTTCAACTCGCCGTTGATCTTCACGCCGACAGCGGTGTCACCCACTTCGGTGTGTACGGCATAGGCGAAGTCCAGGGGCATGCCCCCGCGCGGCAGGCTGATCAGCTTGCCCTTGGGCGTGAAGACGAACACCTGATCGAGATACATCTCGAGCTTGGCGTGTTCGACCCAGTCCTCGCCGCCCTCGCCATGCTCGATAACCTGCACCAGATGGCGCAGGTTCAGCAGCGGGTCGCGGCCACCATCGGCCTCCATCGCCTCGCGGTCGAAGCCATAGGATTCGTTTTTATAGCGCCAGTGCGCGGCCACACCGTCCTCGGCCACGCGGTCCATCGCTTCGGTACGGATCTGCATCTCGACCTTCAGGCCGCCGGGGCCGACGACGGTCGTGTGCAGCGAGCGATAGTTGTTCGACTTGGGCGTCGAGATAAAGTCCTTGAACCGGTCCGGCACCATCGGCCATGTCCGATGGATGATGCCCAGGGCGCGATAGCAGTCGTCCTCGTTCTCGACGATGACGCGGAAACCGTAGATGTCCGACAGGGATGAAAAGCCCACCGTCTTGCGCTGGAGTTTGCGCCAGATCGAATACGGGGTCTTCTCGCGGCCCTTGACCAGGGCCGACAGCCCCTCGCCTTCCAGCAGGCTGACGATCTCTTTCGAGACGTTCTGGATGGCGCTGCCGTGTTCCAGCTTCAAAGCTTCGAGGCGGCGCTCGATCGCCGTACGGGCGGTCGCGTTCAGATGGGTAAAGGCCAGCTCTTCCAGCTCGGACGCGATCGAGTGGATACCGATCGAGCGACCCAGCGGCGCATAGACCTCAAGCGTTTCGCGGCTGATGCGCTCGCGCTTTTCAGGCTTTACGTACTGAAGCGTACGCATGTTGTGCAGGCGGTCGGCCAGCTTGACCAGCAGCACCCGCACATCGCGCGAAATGGCCAGGATGAATTTGCGCAGGTTCTCGGCCTGGCGCGTGTGCTCGGCCTGAAGCTCCAGACGCGACAGCTTGGTCACGCCCTCGACCAGCACGGCGATCTCTTCGCCGAACATACCGGCAATGTCGTCACGCGTGGCAGAGGTGTCCTCGACCACATCATGCAACAGCGCCGTCACGATGGTCGCCGTATCCAGTTTGTAATCGGTCAGAATGCCGGCCACCTGGATCGGGTGCGCGAAATACGGATCGCCCGAGGCCCGCAACTGCGAGCCGTGCATCTTCATCGCATAAACATAGGCCTTGTTGAGCAAGGCCTCATCGGCAGTTGGATCATAGGCCTTTACGGCATCGATCAACTCAAACTGACGCATCACACGTGTGCGGCGGCCACCGGGGCCGGATGCCGCAGACGCCAACGGCGCCGCCCCTGTTGGGGACGACGCCGTTGAAACCGATTTCTCGGCAGGCTCAGCCGACGACGTTTCCGCCGAAGGACGCGCCGGAATGATAGTGACGCCAGTGACAGGCTGTGCCGTCAGTAGCGTTCCTCCTGACCACCGTCGCGGTCGCTTTGCAGCGCGCGGATCAGTTCAGCCTCAGCCATGTTCATGTGCTGCGGCTCGGCCAGCAGGGCCACGACTTCGGCTTCATCCTCAGCCTCGGTGCGTTCATCGACGCGCTGCAGGGTGGTGATGATGTTTTCGTGCAGGTCATTCGGCAGGACGGTCTCATCCGCCAGTTCGCGCAGGGCAACGACAGGGTTCTTGTCATTGTCGCGGTCGACGGTCAGCGGAGCACCGTTGGCGATGCTGCGCGCGCGGTGACCGGCCAGCAGAACCAGACCAAAGCGGTTCGGCACCTTTTCGATGCAATCTTCGACAGTGACGCGGGCCATGAAATTCCTCGGGCGACAGGGAGAACCATACAAAATATAGAAGCGGCACCGATTGTGCAACGCCAACAGACCGGCTTTAGGCAGGAAATCCGACAGTTTTTAGCCGTGCCGATCCTTTTTGACGGGCCGGGCATCGCGGCCGACGCTAGCTGTTGAAGCCAATTCCTGCGCCGTCGCGTCCAGAACCGGGTGACGCCACAACGGGGCGATCTGCGCCAGCGGCCCCATCACAAAGAGCCTCTCGCCTGCTCTGGGATGCGGCAGGATCAGCCCGTCCAGATCACCTGCAATCCGCCCATAGGCGATAAGATCCAGATCAAGTGTACGCGGCGCATTGCGCACGGAACGGACACGTCCAAGGTCGTCTTCGATTCGCGACAACACCCCCATAAGCGCTTTGGGTCCCAGATCCGTACCAACGATCACCACACCATTGATGAAGGGCGGGTCCTCGGGATTGGGCCAGGCCGCGGATTCCCACCAGTCGGAGCGCGCCAGAATCCAGCATCCATGCCCCTCTAAATGCTGCAAAGCTTGATCAAGAGCGGATTGGCAGGTTTCAAACTGCCCCTTGTCATTCGCCCCAAGTGCGACGATGACTGCATCAGCGAGATCGCCCGCTTCCCTTGCGGGTGGATTTTGCGCACTCAAAACCAAAATGCCTTTTTATCAGGATCTATATTGATGACGTCCCCCACCCGCATTGCGCTTTTTATTGACGGTGCCAACCTCTATTCGGCGGCACGATCCCTCAACGTCGATCTGGATTTCCGCAAACTGTCGGATTTTTTCGGTCGTGATGCGCGCTTGATCCGCAGCTACTACTATACGGCCATTGTCGAGGGCGAGGAGTTCTCTCCCGTGCGTCCGCTGGTGGACTGGCTGGATTATAACGGCTTCACGGTGATGACCAAACCGGTGCGTCGCTTTACCGATGCCCAGGGCCACACCCGCACCAAGGGCAATATGGATGTCGAGATCGCCGTGGACATGCTGGAGCTTGCTCCGCATCTGGACGAAGTCGTCCTGTTCTCGGGCGACGGTGACTTCAAACGTCTGGTCCAGGCCGTTCAGGCCAAGGGCGTGCGCGTTACGGTGGTCTCCACCACCAAGAGCCAGCCGCCGCAGATCAGCGACGACCTGCGCCGTCAAGCCGACGAGTTCCTCGATCTGGCCGACATCATGAACGAGTTCTCCAAGCCCAAGCCCGCCTTCAACCGCGAACGCTAAGCAGGCAGAAATCATTAAAAAAGGGCCACCCGACAGCAGATCGGGTGGCCCTTTTCTTTATCCTTCAGAGGCGCGCTCAGCCGCCCTGGGATCCCGTTCCGGCGACACGGACGGCCGCCGCAGGTTCACGGAAATAGCGGTCGATCCCCTCGGCGACAGTGCGCATCAGGCGGCGTCGGGCGCGTTCATCCGTCAAAAGGCGTCCATCCTCAGGGTTGGTGATGAAGCCCATCTCCACCAGCACCGCGGGCACATCCGGAGCCAGCAGGACCGCCAGGCCCGCCGCGCGGTGGCTGTGGCGCAGCATCGGGTGATTATCGGCCTCAAGATGCGTCAGCAGGACACGGGCAAACTGGGCCGAGCGGTTCTGGGTCGCGCGTTGGGTCATGTCCAGCAGGATACGGTCCACCGAAGCATCACGCCCCGGCAGGCGCAGGTTGCGCTGCCAGTCGTCATTGGCCGTGAACTCGCGCACAGCGCGACCGGCCCCCTGCTCGGACAGGGTATAAATCGAGGCCCCGCGCAATGCAGGATCCGAACCGGCATCGGCGTGGAGAGAGATGAACAGGTCGGCACCGGCATCGCGGGCGATCTGCACACGGCGATTATGCGCGACATAGACATCGGCATCGCGCGTCAGGCGCACACGATAGCGACCGGTCCGCTCCAGCGCCGCCTTCAGCTCCCGGGCCGCCGCCAGCGTGATCGTCTTTTCCCAGACATCCTGACCGCGCGCGCCCGGATCACGTCCACCGTGACCGGCATCGATCACGATCAACGGCTTCTCGGCACGCGGCTGCGGACGACGCGACGTCGCTACCGGCGCTTCGGCGGCTCCATTGGCCTTGAGGTCGATGACATAGCGATAGTGCGACACGCCATCGCCCGGCGGCAAAAGGAAACGTCGCTCGATGGACGCTCCGCGCGCCAGATCCAGATTGACGCGCGTACCGCCCGAGCCGCTTTCCAATTGATAGGCACTGACAAGACCCGAGCCATTGCCCGAAAGTCCGCGTCCCGGATCGATATTGGCCAGCGCCACGCTGACCTTGCCCGTAGAACCGTCCTGAAGCACCCGACCGCGGGTTTCGCGGTCCAGATCGATCACCACGCGGGTACGCTGGGCGTCACCGCCAAAACGGATCGAATGCACCTGAATATCGGAGCCGACAGCCAGATTCAGACCAGCCGCCAGCACGGCCGCAAGCATGACCACTGCCGCCAGAGCGGTCAGCGACCATTCCCGCAGTCCCCAACGCGTAAGACCCTCACGCCACAGAACGCGCATTGACCAGACGGACTCCTTCACATCTTGGACGGTTAACCTAGAGGCTGACCGTTAAGGATTCCGTAAAGATAAGGAAACGCGCAATCGTTTTGCATTTTGTCAGAATGGCGCCTATGTTTGATCGACCGCGACCGATCGCGCCTACGCCCCTGTGCGGCGTCGGGCACGCCCTCCTCGCGGCACGCTAGTTTTATTCACCCTATTCCGACGGCATTCTGGCTACGGCCTGTTGCCCTAGGATCAAGCGGGTTTGGACCGCAGCCTCTTTAATGCTGGCGCGACCAATCCCCGGACCGACAGAACCCATGGGCCAAAAAGCCTGCGTCACCGTCCGGCAAATGAATGCCGACCTCGCGTTCCGCGAGTCGACGATGTGCGCGCGTGGCCCCATCCACATTCGGCGAGCCGCTCCCCTGCTGACGGGGTCAATCCATGCGAGAAACCTCGCGGGGCACGGGCTGGCGCGCCTTAGAGAGACCACCCTACATGTCCAAGACAATGCTGATCGATGCGGCGCACGCGGAAGAAACGCGCGTCGCTATCGTGGACGGCCGCCAGGTTGAGGAATTCGACTTTGAATCCCGCGGCCGACGCCAGCTCCGCGGCAACATCTACCTCGCCAAGGTTACGCGCGTAGAGCCGAGCCTTCAGGCAGCCTTTGTTGAATATGGCGGCAACCGTCACGGTTTCCTCGCCTTCAACGAAATCCATCCGGATTACTACCAAATCCCGGTCGCCGACCGCGAAGCCATCATGGCTGAAGCCGGTGACGAGGACGAGGACGACGACGATCTGGGCCGCGAACACGCGGACGACGAAGCCGACGCCGAAGGCCGTCTGGCCGACGAGGAACGTCTGAAGCGCCGCCTGATGCGTCGCTATAAGATTCAGGACGTCATCAAGCGCCGTCAGGTCCTGCTGGTGCAGGTCGTCAAGGACGAGCGCGGTGCCAAGGGCGCGGCCCTGACCACCTGGCTGTCGCTGGCTGGCCGTTACTGCGTCCTGATGCCGAACACCGGCAAGGGCGGCGGTATCAGCCGCAAGATCACCAACACATCGGACCGCCGCCGCCTGAAAGCTGCCGCTGCGGCTCTGAAGGTGCCCGAAGGCATGGGCCTGATCATCCGTACCGCGGGGGCCAAGCGCACCCGTGCCGAGATCAAGCGCGACTATGAATACCTGCTGCGTCTGTGGTCGACGATCCGCGAGACGACGCTGAAATCGACGGCTCCTGCCGTCATCTATGAAGAAGAAAACCTTGTCCGCCGCGCCGTGCGCGACATGTACGACAAGGATTTCGACGGCATTCAGGTCGAAGGCATCGAAGGCTTCAAACAGGCGCGTGACTTCATGCGCGTGCTGATGCCGTCGCAGGCCAAGAAGATCCACCTGTACCAAGGCACCCGTCCGCTGTTCGCCTCGAACGGCATCGAAGAAGTGCTGACGCAGATCCACCAGCCGGTGGTTCCGCTAAAATCGGGCGGCTATCTGGTTATCAACCAGACCGAAGCCCTGGTGGCCAT
>NZ_DJFS01000093.1:0-7154 GCF_002432125.1 Brevundimonas sp. UBA5866 | reverse complement strand
CGACTTCATCGACATGGATGAAGCCAAGAACAACCGCACCGTCGAGAAGGTGTTGAAGGACGCCCTGTCCAAGGACCGCGCCCGCATCCAGATGGGCCGCATCTCGCCGTTCGGCCTGATGGAAATCAGCCGCCAGCGCCGCCGTCTGGGCGTGATCGAGGGCGCTACCGAGGCTTGCGCCTGCTGTCAGGGCACGGGCCGTGTCCGCTCGGCGGAAAGCGCCTCGCTGACCACCCTGCGCGCCGTCGAGATCGAAGCCGGCCGTAATGGCGCAGGCTGTATCACACTGCGCGTCTCGACCGCCGTGGCCATCTACATCCTGAACCACAAGCGCGACTATCTGCAGCGTCTGGAGCAGATGCGCGGCCTGAAGGTCATCGTCCAGATCGATGACTCCCTGGCCCAGGGCGAGCACCACATCGAGCGCACGGAAACGAACGAAGAGTTCGTGGCCCCGCAAAACGAAGTCGATCTGTCGTTGCTGGATGATGGCATCGATGACCACGCCATCTTCGACGAGGAAGAAGAAGAGGAAGACGAAGACTTCGTCGCCGAAGCTTCCGACGAAGACAGCGAGGATGAGTCCGAAGACGGCGAACGTGCCGAGCGTGACGACGAAGGCCGTGGTGGCCGCCGCCGCCGCCGCCGCCGTGGTGGCCGTCGCGAGGAAGAGGTCGAGGCCTCGACCGAGGACGAGGAAGAAGAAGGCCGTGGTGGCCGTCGTCGCCGTGGCCGCCGCGGTGGCCGCCGCAGCCGCGAGGACGGTGATCGCGACGTCTACACCTGGGTCCGTGGCCGCACGCCGTCGCTGGACGACCCGTATGTGTGGTTCGACCCGCTGAACCCGCAGCGCCCGGAACGTCCTGAACGCGCCCCGCGTCCGGTGGCCGAAACCGCCGTGACCGAGGGTGTCGAAGGCGAAGTCCCGTCACTGGAAGAAGTAAAGGGCGAAGGCGAAGGCCGTCGTTCGCGCCGCCGTCGCGGCCGTGGCCGTGGCCGTAACCGCGACAACGGTGAAACCGCTTCCGACATCAAGGTCGAGGATCGCGCCGCCAACGAGGGCATGCTGCCTGAAGGCGACCCGGACCTGCCGATCGCAACCGTAGTCGAAGCCGAACCCGCCGCCGAAGCCCCGGCTGAAGCCACTGTGGAAGAGGCTCCCAAGCGTCGTCGCGTCCGTCGCAAGACCCGCGGGGCCGAAGCCGCACCGGAAGCCACCGCAGAAGCAGCGACCGAGACGGTATCTGACGATCAGCCACCCTTCGTGGCTGTCATTCCGGACGACCGCATCGTCGAGAAGGCGACCGAACGCGCCCGTGACGCCGAGGCTGCCGCTCCGGCCAAGCTGGACGTGACCCCTGCGGAGGCTTTCGTCATCGAGCAGGCGATCGAAACCGCGCGTGAGGCCAAGGCCGAAGCCGAGATCGCCGCGCCCGCCGTGGCCGAACCGGCACCGGTTGAGGTGACGGTTGATGAGACTGCGACAGAAGCGCCGCTTGCGGTCGAGGACATCATCGCCAACGATCCGAACCAGATTGTCGCCCCTCCTGAAAAGCCCAAACGTGGCTGGTGGCGCCGTTGATCGGCCATGATTTGACGTAATGACAGTAGGGAGGCCGTAGCTGTGGAGTTCACCATGATCCGGTTTTCCTCTGTCCTACCCCGTCTTCTGGTAGCGGGAGCGGCGGCGGCTGCGCTTATGGCCGCCGCCCTCCCCGCCTCGGCCCAAAGCCTGATCCGGGATACGGAGATCGAAAAAATCATCGACGAGTGGTCTGCACCGACCCTCGATGCGATGGGCCTCGACCCTGACGAGGTCGAAATCCTGCTGGTCAATGACAACAGCCTGAACGCCTTTGCCACGCGTGGGCGGATCATGGGTCTGAACACCGGCCTGATCCTGGAAACCAAGACCGCAAACGAACTTCTGGGCGTTATTGCCCACGAAGCGGGCCACATCAAAAACCGTCATACGCTGCGCGACGGTGCCCAAAATGCGGGCATGCAGCCGATGATCATGACGATGGCACTGGGGGCATTGGCGGCCTTGGCGGGCGCGCCCGATGCCGGGGCCGCACTGATCGCCTCCAGCCAGTATTTCGGCACACTGGGCGCTCTGCGCTACATGCAGTCACAAGAGGGCGAGGCCGACATCACCGGCGCACGCGCCCTGGAACGGGCCGGTGAATCCGGTCGCGGTCTGGTCGAGTTCTTCGAGAATTTCCGCTCGCAGGAAGTCTTTTCCGACGCCCGCCGCTTCCCCTATTTCCGCAGCCACCCGCTGTCGTCACAGCGTATCAGCGCCCTGCGCGGTCCGGTCGAGCGGGCCTCCAACTATCACAAGCGCGACAGCGATGAGCGCATCGCCCAGCATGCGCTGGTCATAGCCAAGATCCGCGGCTTCATGCAGTCGCCGAACGCGACCCTTCGCCAGTATCCCTCATCCGATAGCTCATTTGCCGGCCGCTATGCCCGCGCCATTGCCTGGTACCGCGACGGCCAGACCCAAAAGGCGCTGGATGCTGTTGACGAGCTTTTGGCCGAGCAGAATGAAAATCCCTATCTGTGGGAGCTGAAGGGCCAGATCATTTTCGAGGAAGGTCGCCCCACCGAGGCCCTTGAAGCGCACAGCAGGGCTGTGGAACTGCTGCCCGACGCGCCCCTGCTGCGGATCAACCTTGCGCATGCCCTGCTGGAATCCGGCGACACCGAGAATGTCCAGAAAGCCGAGCGTGAGCTGAAATTCGCCCTCGCCCGCGAGAACGACAACACAATGGCCTGGCGCCTGCTCAGTCAGGCCTATGCCAATCAGGGCAAGGAAGGCGAAGCCCGTCTGGCCTCTGCCGAATACTGGTTCGCCCTGCGCCAGACACGTCAGGCCAACGAGTTCGCCCTGCGCGCCCGTGACATGCTGGACCGCAACAGCATCGAGTGGCGCCGCGCCACCGACATCGTTCTGGCCTCTGGCGCAACAGAAGACGAAATCGCTTCTGCCGAGCGCCGCAACCAGCAGCGTCGCGGACAGCAAGTCCAGCCGCCTGGCTCCAACTAAACCCTCTGCGTCCCTGACGAGTACCCCATTTCCATGACCGACACCCCGCCGACCGCCCCCGAACACGCGCCTGCACCCCAGCTTGAAGGGGCCAAGGGTCGCCGCTCGACGTCGGGCACTTCGACGCCTGTGCTTGCCGGTGCGGCCATCGCCATATCGGCAGCCGCGCTGATCCTTGCCGGCCTGCCCTATCTCGGCGTCGGTGTCGGCCCGCATGTGCGCGGCTATCTGCTGAACAATCCGCAGATTCTCGACGAAATGCTGGAAGCCCGCCAGATCGCCGAGGAACAGAACGCCACCTCCGCTATCGATAGCGCCGTGGCCGCCAATCCGAATCTGCTTGCCGCCGATCCCCGCGATCCGGCTGTGGGCCCGCAGGACGCCAAGGTCACGGTGATCCAGTTCTTCGACTATCGCTGCCCCGGCTGTAAGGCCGTGGCCGGCCCCTATCGCGAGATGATGGACCGCCATCCGGAAGTGCGCTTTGTCTTCAAGGAATGGCCGATCCTCGACAATGGTTCGACCGTCACCTCCAACTATGCCGCCCGTGCCGCCCTGGCGGCGCACGCCCAGGGCAAATACATCCAGGTCCACAACGCCCTGATGGCTGAGCGCGCCCTTAACGAAGCCGCCATCGATGCGATCCTTCAGGAAGCCGGTGTGGACATGGCCAAGGCCCGCGCCGCCATGACCGCACCTGAAACCGTGCGCCACATCACCGACATCCACACCATCGGCACCGCCCTGCGCCTGCGCGGCACGCCGACCTTCTTCGTCAACGGCAAGACCAGCGCCAGCATCGATCCGGCAGAAGTCGAAAAGATGATCGAAGCGGCTAAATAAGCAGCATCCAGATACAGAAAGGGCCGGAAAGCGATCTGCTTTCCGGCCCTTTTGCTGTCTTAGATCAGGCCCGCCAGCGGCGATGACGGATCGGCGAACATCCGCTTCTTCATTCGGCCCGCCAGATAGGATTCACGACCGGCGATGACCGCGTGCTTCATGGCGCTGGCCATCAGCACCGGATCGCGGGCCTCGGCAATGGCGGTGTTCATCAGCACGCCATCACAACCCAGTTCCATAGCCACAGCCGCGTCCGAGGCCGTGCCCACACCAGCATCAACCAGAACCGGAACCTTGGACTGTTCCACGATCATGCGGATGTTGATCGGGTTCTGGATGCCCAGCCCCGAGCCGATCGGCGCGCCCAGCGGCATGATGGCGACCGCGCCCGCATCTTCCAGCTTGCGGGCATAGACGGGGTCATCGGTGCAATAGACCATGACCTCAAAGCCCTCTGCGGTCAGCAGCTTCAACGCGCGCAGGGTTTCTTCCATGTCCGGATACAGGTGCTTCTGTTCCGAAAGCACTTCCAGCTTCACCAGCGTCCAGCCACCGGCCTCTCGCGCGAGGCGCAGGGTGCGCATGGCGTCCTCAGCGGTGAAACAGCCCGCCGTGTTCGGCAGATAGGTGTATTTCTTGGGATCGATATAGTCCGTCAGGACCGGCTGGCCCGGATCGGTCAGGTTCACGCGGCGCACGGCCACCGTCACCATTTCCGCGCCCGACGCCACCACGGCGGCGGCGTTCTGCTCATAGTCACGGTATTTGCCCGTGCCGACGATCAAACGCGAGTTGAAGGTGCGACCTGCGACGGTCCAGCTATCGGTACGAGGGGCGGATTCGGTCATGCCCCACAGTTAGCGACTGTCAGCCCCGCGTTAAAGCCACAGATACCCGATTTGATCCTGAGCAAGCCGATCGGCTCAGCCACCACCAACGAACTGTACCAGTTCGATCCTGTCGCCATCGGTCAGGGGGGTGGTTGCATGAAGCGAACGCGGCACAATTTCGAGGTTGCGCTCGACCGCGACCTTGCGGGGGTCAAGCTTCAGTTCCTCGATAAGGCCCAGAACGGTCTGGGCCGAGGTGTCGCGGCCTTGGCCATTCACTTCGATACGCAACGGGTCAACTCCTGTCGTTTCGGCAGGAATATGGGGTGATGCGCGGCGTAACTCAATCAGATCAAGACGTCAGTCTTGAGAGGTCGTCTCTTGCGCCTCGGAGGTACGTCTCTCGCTGCGGATATCGCGCGCCATGCGGCTGCCGATGGCGCCGACCTGTGCATTGGGGCGGCGCTGGTTGAGATAGGAGCCGTATAGCGACTGCAGGTAGTTGCGATCCCACTGGGTCAGCCCCGCATGCTGGGTCGGCTCATCAAACACGTTCAATATGGTACTGAAGCTGGAGGTATCCGCTTCGGGGTTCATCTGGGCCAAGGCCACCATCGCCACATAATCCCCCACCTGCTGAAAGTTCAGCCCTTCCATCTTAGAAATATCCAGGATGATGAAGGATCGCAGCAGCCGATTGGTGATTTCAGTCGTCAGAAGTCCGCTGCCGGTAATCATAGGCGCGGTTTCCTCGCCCGGCATTCGGACCGCGGGGGCCCCATCACGCGTAATCGGCAAGCTGACATGCCACCATCTGACCGGCGCGCTACTGGTGCGAAACCGCTCAAGCGCGATGCGCGATTGGGACGAGCCGGAATATCGGGGCCGAAATGCCAGAGGGCTGCGTTCGACCAGCACATTGGCCAAGGTGTCGGCCTCTGCCGTTGCGATAATGAGGATGTTGGGATCGCAATCCGGACCTTGGGGTTCCAGATTGATTGATGCGGCAGCGTCCGAAACGCGGTCGATGAGAATCCGAGCGGCGTCCTGCTGCAGGTTCACCACACCCACACAGATTTTCTGCCCCCATCGCGCAGGCCCGTGCCCGGGCGGCGGAAGCGTCACCTCCGACACGAATTCATCGACGGCTTTTTGCAGTTTGCGGCCTGTGACAACGACATCCTCAACAGTGGTGGGAGGCGCTTCTTGAGCGGGAGACTGCGTCGGCAATAATGCCAGCGCCATCACAGATGAGACGACAAGGCACAAAGCCCTGACACGCCCCGTGGCGGGAACGGCACAGATGGAAAACGGCCTATGTTTTGCATTTGCGGCAAACATGATCAGACCCTCCACACTCAAATACTTCAAAGCTTGTCGAAACCTATCCGTCCTGAATTTCCACTATGCACGGTTTCAGGAATTTCGAGAGTGGATATTTATATTTAGCCTTGTTGGACCATGCCTCATCCCCCAGAGGACAGGCAATGTCCAACCCACCGCCTAACTGGGCCATCGACGGACCGCGCCCTTCCGTTGACGCTAACGGAAGCCTTTTGCGCGGTCATGAAAGCGTCACCTGTAGATGTGATAGCTTTGCTGTGAAACACTGCGCCCTGGCCCCTTGACTGGATCGGCCAGCCGATTACTGACGTAACGTCAACAATATAGCCGAATGCTTGGCGTCGACACCAAAGTCGCGCTACAAAGCCCACGATTCCGCGTGCCGCGCGCGCCTTGCAACCAGAGCGAATGCCACAAGCGCCTGTCCTGTATGTCCTGAACGGTCCGAACCTCAATCTCCTCGGAGAGCGTGAGCCGGATATCTATGGGCACGAAACCCTCGCCGACGTGCAGGCCCGCTGCATAGCGGCGGCGGACGGCGCGAAGGTCGTGTTCCTGCAATCCAACCACGAAGGCCAGCTGGTCGACTGGATCCAGGAAGCCCGCTCGCAAGCTTCGGCTCTGATCATCAATCCAGCAGCCTACACCCACACCTCTGTGGCCCTGTACGACGCGCTGAAAACCCTGAGCATTCCCGTCATCGAGTGCCACCTGTCGAACCCCGCCGCGCGCGAGGCCTTCAGGCACCACTCCTATGTGTCACTGGCAGCCACCGGCGTGATCGCCGGTCTGGGCGTACAGGGATACGAACTGGCCGTGAAAGCGGCCCTGAACATGATCCGTCGCGCCTAAGGGCTAACGGCGTAAGTACACGAGAAGAGACAAAGATGTCCGACAAACACACCGCTATCGACGCCGAACTGGTCCGCGCCCTCGCCAACATCCTGAACGAGACCGAGCTGACCGAGATCGAAGTCGAAAAGGACGATCTGAAGATCAAGGTGAAGCGCGAAGTCACCGTCGCCGCCGCTCCGGTCCAATACGCCGCCGCTCCGGCTCCGGTCGCCGCTCCGGCTGCCGCCCCT
>NZ_DJFS01000053.1:50436-50612 GCF_002432125.1 Brevundimonas sp. UBA5866 | reverse complement strand
CCTTGGCCCGTGTCTTGATGTTGCGGTGCGCACCCATCAGGCGGCCCTTCCGGCGCTGATTTCGGCCAGCCGACGCAGGAAGCGCGCGCCTTCCGAATCCAGCCCCAGGCTGGGGCCATCCCTGAAGCTGATGCCCAGACGACGACCCGCCGCCTGCGCCGCCTCGACCATGTTGC
>NZ_DJFS01000053.1:0-50318 GCF_002432125.1 Brevundimonas sp. UBA5866 | reverse complement strand
CGCCGGGACATCGCGGCGCGACGTCCAGCATTCGGACAATGATGGTCGCATGGTCCAGCGACATGCCGGCTGCGACCAGCACGGTCCGCAGACGGCCATCGTCGCCATAGCGCACACGCGGTTTGCGCCTGGGCGCGACCTCGATGACCTCGGCGGACTGGCGCGGCTTCGGTTGCGTGGTGGCCACCCTTGCAGGCGCTGCCTTCTCCCTGACGCTCGGAACCCCGGACGCCGGGTCCAGATCCAGCCCGTCGTAAAGGCGGCGCAGGTCGATTTCGGTCGCGCCGGTCATGCGTGCGACTGCCGACCACGAATAGCCGCGGCCGCGCAGGTTCAGCACATAGTTGGCGCTGATCTCGGATGCCCGAACCATCAGGCCCCCCGCTTCAGCAGGGGCTTCAGAGAGGCCTCGACATCGGCCAGATGGCCCATGCCCTCGCGCACGACATCCATCAGATGTGCCGCCTCGACCGGATCGATCTCCCCGTCATTGGCCAGGGATTCGCGGATGCGCCGTTGCAGCAGCGCGGCGGTTTCGGTGACCTCGCTGGATTCGTCGCGCAGCTCGCCCACCGTGCCGGTATGGGGCCGCGCCACGGTCAGCGCCTGGCTGATGACCGGACGGCCGCAATAGGCCTCCAGACAGTCCTGGATATCCAGCGGCAGCATGTCCGCAGCGCGCGGGTTCTGACAGCGCGACAACTGCTGGACCGAATAGGGCCGACACTCTTCCTTGCAGGCCGCCGCGGCTTCCTCCAGCCCGCCGCATTCGGCGATCAGCTGACGGGTCTTCATCTTCAGCCAGTTTCTGCGGGCCTGCGGGTTCATGCTGCCACCCCCGACGACGAACCGGGTTCGTCCGTTCGCGAGACGTTCTGCCCGGCTTTCTCGTTCGCGCCAGTTGCATCGTGCGCCACAGTGCAACCCGCACTTGCCGAGGAGGTCACCATGTCCGCCAGTGCTGCGCGGCAGGCTATGAAGTTCCGGACGGTCGGGGAGCTTTCACCCGACTTCCAGCGTTGCCAGTTGCTGCGATGCAATCCAGCCCTGGCAAGCACGGCGACCGGCTGAAGGTCGTGCGCCTCGCACTCGCTCTCGAATTCAACGATAGGATCTAGCATGTGCGCAGAATGTTCAGGAATGCACACAAGGTCAAGTGCATTAATGCGCATTTCCTCGCGTGCATTTTTGCGGGATGTTCGCGCATGACGACTGCTGCCGATATTCGTGCGTGGATGCGGGACACGATGACCGCGACCGGACTGACCATCCGGGAATGGGCGAGCCGCTCTGGCGTGGCTCCCTCCACCATCAGCCGCGCCCTCAATGCTGACTACGAGTTCGTCACTTCCGGACGTACCCTCGAAAAACTGGCCCGTGGGGCGGGTGTCAAAGCCATGCCGTTTTCGGCTATCGAGGCTCCCCCACCGGCGCTGGGACTGCTTCCGATCCGGAGCACGGTCCAGGCCGGTGCATGGCTGGAGACCGATTTGTCAGATCAATCAGAGGCAGAGCACTATCCCGCCGCTCCTGACCCCCGATTCCCGTTGCAAACGCAATGGCTGTCGAGAGTTCAGGGCGAATCCATGAACGCACTGGAGCGCAACGGACGCCCGGCAGGACTCTATCCTGGTGACCTCGTTCATTGCGTTGACGTCGAGGCGATCGATTACCGACCGCGCACTGGCGATATCGTCGAAGTCGAACGAATACGCGCTCAGGGCGGGGTCCGGGAGCTCACCCTCAAAGAGGTCGAGGTCACGCCAAGGGGGCTCCTGCTCTGGCCGAGATCAACCCTCGCAAAATGGTCCAGCCCGATCGAGCTGGCCCCCGTTTCGGCCAACGATCACAGCGATCCGGACATCGAAGTCCGCATTCGCGGATGGGTCATCGGCGTCATCAGAAGGTTCTGACGAGCCGGGGCCTGATCGCAAGGTAGGGTGCCCCCATGTCTGCATTGTGCGCATTTATGCACTTGACTGCATTCGTGCAGTTATGCACACATAGGGCGTCCGCAGCGGTCGAGCGCCTTTTCCCGACCCCTCCCGCGCCGCCGTTTCCCTGACGGCACTGCTGCGGACACCCCTTTCATGGAGCGTGTCCGCATGACCACCCTCTCAGACCAGCGCAACATCCAGTCGGCCCGCGACAGCGCCTTCTGTGCCGCGCACAACCTCACGAGCGCCGATGCCTTCGCCGGCTGCTCGCCCGTCCGCACGGCCCGCTATCTGGCCGATGCGGAAGCATGCCTTCAGGCTGCGCTGGACCGCGTGCGCGAGATGCGCCGCATCCGCTCCACCCACAGCGATCTGATGGCGGCCTGAGCCATGAACATGCTGGTGGGCCTGCACGGCGGCCATCTGCTGCTCGCCCTGGTCGCAGCCCTGTTTCTCCTCAACATCCCGCAACGGAAACGCTGACATGACCTCAGCCCTGTCCCTGCTTGCCGTCCAGAACGCGCCGGTGTTGCGCGCGCTCGACCGCCGCCCCGAGGGCGGATGGACCCTCAGCGACCTTGCCGCACACATCGGACGCGACAAGTCCAACCTGTCCAAGACCCTCTCCAGGCTGGAAGACGAAGGGCTGGCCAGGTCCAACCCTCTGACGTTCGGCCTGACCGACGCGGGCCTCGCGCAATTGACGATGATCGACCGGGCCGAAGGCGCGACGAGTGACGAACCCGGTTCGCCTGACGGACTGGTCTGGTTGCGCCACGCCCAGATCCAGCCCGACCCCGACAACGCCCGACGCGACTGGGACAGCTCTGAAGCCGTCGAGGCGCTCGACGCCCTGCGCGCCGA
The DNA here is from genome assembly GCF_002432125.1 of Brevundimonas sp. UBA5866. GTDB lineage: Bacteria > Pseudomonadota > Alphaproteobacteria > Caulobacterales > Caulobacteraceae > Brevundimonas. The sequence continues at coordinate 47,517 of NZ_DJFS01000053.1, read as the reverse complement.
CATCGTCGCCAATGGCCTGCTGCAGAATCTCGTGGTGCGTGGCCCTGACGCGAACGGCCAATACATCCTGGTCGGCGGCGAGCGCCGCTGGCGCGCGATCGGCGCGGCCATCGCGGACGGCGACATCGAGTTCGACACGCCGTTCGCCTGCCGCCTGCTGGAAACCGATGACCTTGGCTACCGGCTGGCCGCACTGGCCGAGAACCTGCAACGCCGCAACCTCAATCCGCTTGAAAAGGCGAAGGCTTACGAGGGGCTGGCCGAGGCGGGCCTGTCCAACAAGGACATCGCCGACCGCATCGGCGCGACCCCGGAACACGTCCAGCAACACCGCCGTTTCCTGCAGCTGGACGAGGCCGACCAACTGCGCATGACCCTGCCCAGGGACGATCCGCGCCACCTGTCGGTCCGTGATGCCCGCCAGAAGCTGGCGAACGNNGCGAACAGGGCACAGGACGCCGAGTCCGCAGCCGCACAGGCCGAGCAGGACGCCAGGATCACGCCCGAGATCAGACTGGCCATGGCCGAGTTTGCGCACCGCCTCGCCGGCGAAGCCAACTACACCTATGCCGATCTTGCCGTGGCCGCCGAGGCTCGAAGCCATCCGGTCGCGATGGCCCTGTCCGAACTGGGATGGATGCTCTTTAGCGAAGCGCCGAACACCTATGGCAACGCCCTGGGCTATCATTCGGCGCGCATCAGCTACACGGCGGTGAACCATCTGCCCGCATGGCGCAACTCTACGGATGTCGCGCAGCGTGATGCCGGCCTGGCCGATGCCTATGCGGCGCTGGGCATCGATGCGCCGTCGACGGGTTACGTCACCGCATGGCTCAATCCGCCGACCGAACCGACCCCCGAAGGCGCAGTCATCATCGCCGAGGCCAGGGCGCGCGTGCGGGCCGCCGAGGCGCGGACACGGCAGGAGGAAGAGGACCGCAAGGCCCGCGCCGCGCGCTGGGCCAGGGCGCGGCAGACCCACGCCGCCCTGCTGGCCGCGAAGAGCGCCGAGGCGGCTGACATCACCCGGACCACGAGGGACGTCGCCGAAGCTGTCGATCATCCCCTGCCATGGGCCATGACCGCATCGGGCGTCATTCAGGATGCCAATGGCGAGACCGTGACCCGACTGGTCCAGTGGGGCTTGCCCGACGATCAGGACATGACAGTGGCCCAGATCATCATCCTGTCGGTCAATCACGCTGCCGGCCTCGAGACGCCTCCGGTCATCGCCGCGCAGGAGACCGCCGACGCCGAAGAGAACGGCGCTGCCGAGGAAGAGGACGGACACGAGGACGGGGACGCAGACCAATGAACCGCCAGACCGTCCAGTCGACCCTTCCGGCCCCCGCCATTCCCGCCCACATCATCAGAGGACCTGCCGTGTCGCGCGACATCCGCTTTGCCCTGCTGCCCTCGCTCGCCCCCGGCGCCAGGGCGACCGTTTTCGCCACGCTCGAAGCGATGGAATCCAGCATCCACCGTCGCCGTGACGGTCAGGCGATCGAGTTGTCCGAGATCGAGGACGTCGAGACGACGCACCGCTCGGACATCTCGCGCGTCATCGAGATCTGGGCGCTGGACGTCGGCAACGACCGCGACCGCCTGATCGGGTTTGCCTATCTGGCCGAGAAGGGCAGGGCGGCGCTGGAAGCGGCCCTGCACAAGACGCGCAACGCCTATGCGCAGGTGGCCGCCTGATGTCCGCGCTCGTGACCAGCAACCGCGACCTGTCCGATCAGGGAAACCGTACCCAGGCCCGCTACGAGCTGAACCGCGCGCTCGACCGCAACGACGCCAGACTGCTCGCCGACTGGGCCAGGGACTGGGGAGAGGCCGCGCTCGGCATGTCCGATGTCGGGGCCGCCTATCAGACCCCCGCTGTTGTGACATTGCTTGCCAACCAGCTCGCGCGGGACGCTGAGCGGTTGCTCGCAGCATCCGCCAAGGAAGGCACGACCGTCGCTGACCTGGCTGACGACATCTTGCGCAACTTTCGCGCAGCCGATGGCCTCAAAGACACTCTCTCAGGATACGAAGAATGAAGATCACCGTCGAGAAAGCCGACCTTCATCGGGCGACGGGCCGTGTCGCCAGTGCAGTCGAGCGCCGCACCACCATTCCGGTGCTGGCCAATGTCAAGCTGGCTGCCGACAAGGGCGCGCTGACCATCACCGCCACCGATCTGGACATCGAGATTGCCGAGACCGTTCCGGCCCGGATCGATGTGCCGGGCCAGATCACGGTCAGCGCCGGCACCCTGTCGGAGATCGCCCGCAACGCCCCCAATGGCGCAGAGATCGCCATCAGCTGCAACGAGGCAGAGGACCCGCGCGCGACCGTTCGCTTCGGTCGATCGCGCTACCAGCTGCCGGTCCTGCCCGCCGCCGAGTTCCCGACGCGCGAGGGCATCCAGGGCATCCGCATCACCCTGCCTGCGGCCGAGCTTTTCCGCCTGTTCGACTATGTGCATTTCGCCCAGAGCAACGAGGAGACCCGTTACTACCTCAATGGCACCTATCTGCATGCCTGCACCGACAATGGCGGGGTGATGCTGCGCACCGTCGCCACGGACGGCCACCGCCTGGTCATCAACCAGACGCCCTGCGACGCCGCCAGGGACATGGCCGGCGTGATCGTGCCCCGCAAGGCAGTCAGCGAGATGCGCCGCATCCTCGGCGAGCTGCGCGAGGACGTGACGCTCTGCGTCAACGCCCAGGGCGTGCAGCTGCTGACCGAGACCGGCCACCTCATCACCAAGACAGTCGACGGGGCCTTCCCGGATTATGCGCGTATCGTGCCGATGGACTGGAAGCATGAGACCGAGGTCGATCGCGCCCTGCTGAAGGAGGCGATCAAGCGCGTCTCCCTCATCACGGCCGAGAAGTCGCGCCCGATCAAGTTTACCATCGATGACGGCCTGCTGACCCTGACGGTCCGCAACATGGAGGCCGGGGCCGCCCACGAGGAGCTCGAGGTCACAAGCGAGGCCATCGGCTTCGAGACCGGCTTCAACGCCAAATACATCCTCGACATCCTCGACCAGACGGACGCCGACCGCATGCTGCTGCGCCTGTCCGATCCGGCTTCCCCCGCCCGGCTGGACCCGATTCCGGGGACCAAGCACGCCGACCACCTCGTCAATGTCGTCATGCCGCTGAGGGTCTGACCATGCGCCGCATCACCAGGGACCTGCTCGCAGGCCTCGCCACACTCGCCTTCATCAGCACCGCCTTCGTCGGCGCTGCCCACATCCAGCCCCTCGCGGAAGCGACCGCTCACGAGGCTCGCCAGGCATGACCGGACACCCGATCTCGAACGAAGCCCCGTTTGAAAACCCGGACGTCATGACGGCTGCCGCCCAGGGCCGCCTGCGCACCATCATCGAGCGCATCGAGCGGCTCGAGGAGGACAAGAAGGCCGTCATGGAGGACATGAAGGCGGTCTTCGCCGAGGCCAAGGGCGAAGGCTACGACGTCAAGGTCCTGCGCAAGGTCATCCGCATCCGCAAGCAGGACCGCGCCAAGCGTCAGGAGGAAGAGGCCATCCTCGATCTGTACCTCTCGGCACTGGGTGAAACCTGATGCTGCACGCCAATCACGCTGAGATTCGGTTAGCTAACTGCGTTACAGCCTCCGCCTCCTGCTTCCATCCGCTTCGGATAGCGTCTTGCGCTATCTGCTCGAACTGGCCTTTCAGATCAGAAGCAATCTCTGGCCTGTCTTTTGTAATCGCAGCAACGACAGCCGCAATTACTGCTGTTGTAATAGTCTGGTTCAACTTCAAATTCTCCGCGAGAGTGGACGAATGGAACACTAAGCACTTCAGCTTGGAGAGCAATACAACTCGGACTGGTCGGTCCCTGACCCAGTTGAGCGAGGGCAGCCATGTCTGAGGTACGAAACCCGAAACCTTTGCGAGCCAGCTTGAGGCCCAGTCCCGACCAGTGGACTGACGACGAAGCCATGACCCTCGCAGAAGCTGTGGCTGTCTTCTTTCCCAACGGCCCGCTGACCATTTCCAGCCTGCGTACCGAGATCCGCAAGGGCCGTCTGTTGACAGCCGAGGTGGCTGGACGCCTCTATGTTACCCCCGCCCGCATCAGGGCACTTTTCGAGCCTCGCCCGACGTCATGCCAAGACCCACAAAAGGACCACGGCTGTTCCTCCGCAAAGCCCGCCCCGACAAGCGGCAGGCATCCGTCTGGGTTATCCGAGACGGAACGAAGGAGATTGGCACAGGATGCGGCCCGAGCGAGGTTGAAGCAGCTGGGCTCAAACTCGCCCAGTACATCCAGTCGAAGTGGACGCCGCAGCCCGCCAGCGGCACCAACGGTCCTGCCGATCCGTCCGACGTACTCATTGCAGACGTCATAAGTCTCTACGCCGAAGGCAAGGCCGCCAAGGCTCCGGACCCCAGGGCGGTCCGCGCCCGCCTTTCGGCCCTGCTGGAGTTCTGGGGCGACAAGACGGTCGCGGACATTCGCCGCTCTTCGTGCGAAGCCTATGTCGCCCACCGTATCCTCCAGCCGATCAAGATGGCGAAAGACCCGGCCACGGCGCGTCGGGTCACCGACCAGGGCGCGCGCCGCGAATTGGAAGACCTTTCAGCAGCCATCGGTTACTGGCACGACGAGCACCCGCTGACGCGCCGGCCCAAGGTCGTGCTGCCGCCCAAAGCCGAAAGCACCAGAGACGCGCTATCGCGCAGCGAGGCAGCGCGGTTGCTGCTGGCATCCATGGGCTGGCGCTACAATCCGGCCACCGGCAAATGGAAGCGCCTTCCCAAGTCCAGCCGCCTCAACCGTGCGCACCTGCGCCGCTTCATCCTGATCGGCCTCTATACGGGTACGCGGCCGGGGGTGATCCCCAAGCTGTTGTGGTCGGAATCGCCGACGCAGGCCTGGGTCGATCTGGAAGAGGGGATCATCTATCGCCGCGGCAAGGCCGAGCGAGAGCAGCGCACCAAACGGCGACCGCTTGTCATGATCCCCGGACGCCTGCTGTCGCACCTGCGCCGCTGGCATGACCTGGACATGGCCGCGAATGCCCAGCTGCGCGAGAACCACCTCAAGGCAGGCGGCAGCCCCGCGACTGTACCGACCATCACCAGCGTTCTGCACCATGGCGGCCGACCGCTGGCCGGTCGGGTGCGAACCGGGTTCGAGGGCGCAGTACGCGACGCCGGTCTGTCCGAGGACGTTACACCACACTGGATGCGCCACACCTGCGCCACCTGGCTCATGGAGCGTAACGTCCAGACCTGGGAAGCCGCCGGCTACACCGGCATGTCGGTCAAAACGCTCGAAGATTGCTACGGCCACCACAGGCCGAATTATCAAGCAAACGCTCGCAAAGCATTGCGTTAAGGTCTAGGACGCGGACTAAAATATGCGCGAGAAACTCTCCGCGAAACGAATCTACATCAACGGTAAGTCGTAACACTCGATAACATAGCAGTGTCTTGGTATGGACACCGGAGTGATAGTGTGATTCAAGAAGATGTGGGTGGCACTCGCCGCTCTCAGTTTACCGTTCCGCGTCAACGAACTGGGTAGCTGCGGCAGTGAGAGACCACAGTCTCCCACCGGCCGAACCGATAGCGCCTATAAGAGCAAACGCTCACCGCTCTCGGCCAAGAACAAGCAACACGTGCCATCTTGATTCTCCTTTAGGAACCCGGGTGAAAGCCCGGGGCTCCGAGGACGCTCCATTACGCCTCGTATTCTGCGACATTGGAGCATTGGAGAAAAAAGCGGCGAGTGCCTAAGTTAGGTAATCATGCACATCGAGCGCGGAGTCAACTGGGCGTGCCACGATTATTTATAGTTCATCAATCTTTGTGAGAATTTCCTCCGAGAGGCATGTCTTTTGCAGCTAATAAGGCTTCGTCCAGCGAAGTACTTCGACGAGCCTTTTGCCTCTCGCGACTGCGCCGCTGCTTCTCTCGACGTCTTTCCTCGGGCGTCGGGATAGGTGACAATCGCAAGTCACTGTGTTCAATCAGCTCTGGGCGACAGGGGCGTCCCATAGTGTCCAGATAGACGCGAATGCCTTCACGTCTTGCAAATTTGAAGGCGGGGACAAAGTCCGCATCTGCAGTCACCACAACTAGCGAACGAACGGTGTCCTTTAATGCTAATCGAGCGATATCCAGGCCGATCCGGATATCAACGCCCTTCTGTCGTAGGTTCGGCTTCAGATCTGAAGCCGCGAGCGACCGAGGTTCCTTGCTGATCTTGCTGATTGACGAGTCGCTTACTCGCCAACCGCTAGATAGTACATCACCCATCCTGAGTGCGAAATCAGGCGTAGCTTTCAGCTCCGCCTGCAATTTGACAGACGAAGCATAGGTATCTGTGGCTTGCAAATCGAGCACTGACCCGTCGATCGGGTTGACCAGCTGTGCTTGAGAAGGAGGTGCGTCATAGAAATAAATGCGCAGAAGATCGCACTCGGCAAAAGCCGGGTGCGCCCGTATCCGCTCGCACTCGGCGATGATATCGGCCGAGGTGGGGGCACGCTTTTCGCGTGCCCAGATAACTTTTTGGACGAACCCGCCGTCCATGCATATAGCGAATCGAGGCTTGAACACCTGATTCAGCTATCACGATTTTTTGGGAAAGTAACGACCGCCCGCCCGTGGCGTCCCCGTAGGTGCGCGCTTCATATGTTTGACGGGCGAGCGATCTGTTTACACCGCGTGTTTAGGCGGTACGCGCGGTCACTGTCAATGCATGTGGATAACATTGGGTTTCACTGATTTAACGTTTTGTGCTGAGGGGGCCCACTCCGTGTTAGACGAGTCAATGCGGAGTCGCTTCCGCATCAGTTGCGCTGGCTCCCCCTCCAGCCCCCCCCAGAAACCCCCCAGAAACCCCTGAAAAGAACGTGAACGTAACTGGGGGGCATTGAACGAGAAGTGCCGATAAACACTGGATTTGACGCGGTGTGCCTTTCGTTGACATCGTAGGGGTCACAGGTTCAATCCCTGTCGCGTCCACCATTCTCTCCACACAGTTCCGATCGGCTTCACAGCGCGTACTGGCGCGTGGAACTGCGATTACGAAAAAGCCCGCTGTTTCCGGCGGGCCTTTTGTTTTCAGTATGTCAGCCGCACTCCGGCACGCCAGGTCCGCGGGGCTGTATATCCAGCGATGCCGGTAGCGGTTTGGGATGTCTGGACATCCTCATCCATCAGGTTGTCGACGGCGACCCAGAGCGCGGCATGGTCCAGAGCCTGCCATGCGGCGCGGGCGTCCAGTGTCCATGCCGCCTTCAGGACACGGCTGTTCAGATCGTCGTCAAAGCGGTCTGATTCGTAGCGGCCATCCACGCCAAGATGCAGACGCTCCGCCGCCTGCCAGTCCAGACCCAGCACGGCACTCCATCGAGGCGCTTGGGCGGGGCGCAAGCCTGTGAGTTGGGGGGCACTGTCGTCACCGTCCATCTCGGCATCGGTCCATGACACTGCACCTCTGGCGTCCAGTCCTTCGGCCAGTCTGGCCTTGAGGCTCAGTTCAATACCGGTCGCATCGATGGTGCCGGCATTCTGGCGCTGGCGCAGGACGCCGCCTGCGGGCACAAAACCCGCGCGCGGGAAGGTACCGGGTCCTTGTGCTAGGGTCACATTGACGATGGCGTCCTCGATCCGGTTCCAGAACAGGCTGGCATTGGCTTCGATGCGATCATTGGCAAAGCCCAGTCCCGCTTCCACACCCTTCAGGGTTTCGGGCGACAGGGCGGCGTTGGCCTCTGTCAGATCGTTCCCCACGCGGAATGGCCTGTGCAGTTCATTCAGGCTGGCCGGACGGAAACCAGAATAGGCCGCGCCGCGCAGGCTCCAGCCTTGGCCCAGGGCGCGGCGCGCGGCCAGTCGGGCGCTGAATACGGTGTCCGAACGCTTGTCTTCCGTTTCGTCCAGCGTGACAGAGCCGTTTTGCAGGTCATCCTCGAAGCGGAAGCCCGCGTTGTTGGTCCATTGATCCACGCGGATGCCGCCGGCAAGAAGCCACGGCCCCTTGTCCCACGATCCGTCCAGATACAGTCCCGCGACGGATGCCTCGCCCCCGGCTTTGCGGCCACGGGTGAAGACACCATTCATGAACCGAAAGCGCTCCTGGGTTTCGCCTTCGAAAAAGCGGGCATCGGCACCGATTTCCCATTCCAGACGCCCGCTCAAGACGTCGTCCTGACGGCGCAGGGCGACATTGGCCCCGCGCCCTCGCGCAGGTGTGCGGTATTGTTCATTGGCGGGGGTGACTGCGTTGCGGTCAGCGGACACGGCTCCCGAACTGTTGAACAGGTTGCTGTGGTTCTGCCATGCCTGAAGCCGCCATCCCGAGCGGCCATTGGCGGGGGCGCGGGCCAGTGTCGCCGACAGGCTGTTGCCTGAAGCATTGGCGCGGTTGTTGCCCAGCCCCGATCCGCGGTCCTCTTCCCATGTGGCCGCCCGGACCGACAACCGGATATTGTCGGTGACATTGACATCCAGACGCCCGGACAGAGCCTCGGCGGTGAGATCCATAGGAACATCGGCGCGCCCGGCCTGCGTGCCCCGGACCGGCACATAGCCATCCGACGTCTCGTGCAGACCCGACACCGTCAGGGCAAACCGTTCGTTGCCGACCGAGGCCGTGCCGGATGCCCGCAAACCGCCGCGTTCGGCAATGGAAATATCCAATACCCCGCCATCGGCATCTTTCTCGCGAAGGGCGACCACACCCGTCAGCGTCCCTGCGCCATAGGGGCCTGCGCCTGCGCCACGGATCACATCGATGCCGGACAGGCTTTCCGGGGCGGACTGGGCCCAGATCACCCATCCTCCAAAGGGATCATTCAGCGGCACGCCATCCAGTGTCACCAGCGCGCGACCCGCACCGCTTGGGGCGATGGCTCTCAGGGACAGGCCCTGGGTCGTCGGGTTCGCGCTCAGGCTAGTGGTGCGGCGGAACAGGGAAACGGCAGGGATGGCGCGCAGGGCCTCGTCGGCACGTACGCTGGCCGCGATCTCGGACTGCCCCAGCCGCACCACGGAAAAGGCTGCCTCGGACGCTGCCGGAGGCAGGCGGGCGGCTGTAACGACCACATCGGAAACCTGTACCGCTTCGTCCTGCGGTGACTGGGGCGGGATGGGGAGGTCAAACAACACAGCAGTCTCCGGTAAACTCTGAACAGGCCACAGTGGGGGTATCATTCCACTGTTCTGTATCGGCCAATACGCAAAACTGATGGCATCACCATCTCGTATGGCGGGCAAAAACGCACAGGGTTCAGGCATGAAAAAGCCCCGCTGACAAAAAGTCGGCGGGGCTGATTCTGGACCTTTAAGGTCCGGCGACCCGATTAGTGGGTAGCAGCCGGAGCTTGCGGGTTGTTGGCGTTGTCGCGGATAGCGTCAGCCTTTTGTTCGGCGTTGGCTTCAACAGCGTCAGCCTGGGCGTTCAGAGCGTCCGTAGCAGCTTGGGTGCTGGCAGCGTCAGCCTGGTTTTCCAGTTGGGTCACAGCCACATCGGCTTGTGCCTCAACGGCGTCGGCCTTGGCATCGGCTTCCTTCTCGGCAGCGTTCTGGCAGGCGGCCAGGCCGGTCATGGCGGCGACGGAGATGGCGGCGAGTACGATCTTGCGCATAGGAGCTCCTTGCGGGTTGAAAGGCAAAAAAGATAAACGCCGATTTACCGGTTCGGTTCACGCGGGCGTGATAAGTTTTTTACTTCCTGACCCGAACTCGCCCCAAATACGCCACTGTAGAACCGTTGTGACCCTTATGGGGCGAGCCGTTTAACGCCCTTATTGAACTTCGCTGATCGTCAGACGGCCCGGGATCATTTCGCCGCTGTAAGAGCCAACCCAGACGTCATAGACGCCGTCGGAAGCATCGCTGAAGACGACGCGCGGATTGCCGTTGCCACCGCTGTCGTCGTCGCAATACCACGAACCATCGGGCCCATTGATCATCAGGGTGGTGTCAGCCTTGGCCGTGAAGGCAAAGGTCAGGGGGAAGTTACCCGCATCGCGATAGGTGACCTCATAGTCCGGCGACGAAGAGACAAAGCCCGCGCAGGAACCATCCACCGAGGCAGCCTGGATATTGCCGCCCGCAGTCATTTCGATCGAGTGCGGATCAGGCGTGAAGCCCGACCGCAGAATGATCTCGCCGAAATTAGCCTGGGCGCTCATGTCGATGGCCGCCGAGGCACCCGTACCTTCCGAGATTTCGGAAATGTGCAATTCGGCGGCGACCGAAGATCCGCCGACTGCGCCCACCCAGATTGCATAATTGCCCGAGCGCGGATTCTCGAAGCCGATTTCAGGATCAAGGCCATTGGTGTCGTCATTGCACTGCCAGCGACCCTGCGGATCACGAACGACCAATGAGGTGTCCTCGTCCGAGGTGGCGCGGATGTACAGCGGCATCTCACCGGCGGTGTAGTTCAGGACATAGTCGGGATTGCCGCCGATCTGACCTATACATCCCGTAGCATTCACGCGTGAGGCATCGATGGCACCGCCCGCCGTCACGGACAGCTTGTGCGGATCGGGGGTGAAACCGGAGGACAGGCGTACGCTGCCGTATACGGGCGTACCGCGCGAGTCCTGAGCCTGAACCGACGTTGCCAACGGTGCCAATAGAATGGCAGCAGCCAGCACAGGACGGATCAATCGCGACATATCTTATCTCCGAGACGAACAATTATGTTCGAAAACGGACTCCTATTAGTCTGAACCGTGTGCGGGCTCAAAACACGCCAATGTTACCGCTGATCTCCTAGGGACCCGGACGGGCACCAAGCCTATTTTTCGCGGGCGTGAAGAACGTCGAGCACGTCCTGCAGCTTCATGCCGCGCGCATACAACAGAACCAGCAGGTGATAGATCAGATCGGCGGCCTCGCTGGCGACTTCCTCGTCGGGACCCGCCGTGGCGGCAAGGGCGGTTTCTACACCTTCCTCGCCCACTTTCTGCGAAATCCGCTTTACCCCTTTTTCGACCAGTCGCGCGGTCCAGCTTTCAGCGGGATCTGCCTTTGCACGCACAGCGATCGTGCGTTCCAGCTTGGCCAGTTGCCCGACGCCAGGCGCTGCCTCGTCGCCAAAACAGGAGACGCGGTTCAGATGGCAGGCGTTGGCGTTGACCGGGCGAACCTTCACCACCACCGCGTCGGCGTCACAGTCGGGCGTCACCGACACCACATTGAGAAAGTCGCCCGACGTCTCGCCCTTGCGCCAGCGCCCGCCGCGCGAGCGCGAGAAGAAGGTCGCCTGACCGCTCTCCAAGGTTTCCTTCAGGGCTGCCTCGTCCATATAGGCGAGGGTCAGCACCTGAAGGGTATCCGCATCCTGCACCACGGCGGGGATCAGACCGTTACCCTTGGCGAAGTCGATGGCGGACACATCCACACTGTTCTTGAGTTCGTTCATATCCGTACCTCCACCCCGTTCCGGTCGAGGTAGGTTTTAAGATCGGGAATGGCGATGGCACCGGAGTGGAAGACACTGGCGGCCAATGCGCCGGAAACATCGGCATCCTTGAACGCCGACAGGAAATGTTCGGGCGCGCCCGCTCCGCCGGATGCGACCAGCGGAATGGTCAGACGCTCGCGGGCGACGGTCAGTTGGGCGATGTCATAGCCTTTGCGCACGCCGTCCTGATCGATGCAGTTCAGCACGATCTCGCCCGCGCCGAGGGTCTGCGCCTCGATGATCCAGTCCATCGTCAGCTTGCCCGCGCCGCGGCGGGCGTTGGGATCGCCGGTGTATTTGTGGACCTTCCACTCGCCGTCCTGAAACGCGCTGTCGACGCTGACGACCACGCACTGGCGGCCCAGCCTTTCGGCCATTTCACCGATCAGCTCGGGGCGCTCCAGCGCGGGCGAGTTGATCGACACCTTGTCCGCCCCGTGGTCGAGGCAGCGCGCGGCCTGTTCGACCGTGCGGATGCCGCCCGCGACACAGAAAGGAATGTCCAGCAGGCGGGCGATGTCCTGCACCCACGAATAGTCCAGGGTGCGGCCTTCGGGACTGGCGGTGATGTCGTAGAAGACCAACTCGTCCGCGCCCGCATCGCGGTAACGGGCGGCCAGTTCGGCGGCGTCGCCCATATCGCGGTGGCCCTCGAAGCGGACGCCTTTGACGACACGACCGTCCTTCACATCAAGGCAGGGAATGATACGGCGGGCGGTCATTGAACCCCGCTCCTATAGAAAAGTCCGGTCATCAGGCCACGGCCTTGATGGCTTCGGCCACGGTGAACCGGCCTTCATAGATGGCGCGTCCGGTGATGGCCCCGTCGCAGCCGATGTCGCGCGCGGCCTTCAGGTCCTTCACCGTGGCGACACCGCCCGAAGCCTGCAGCTTCAGATCCGGACGGCGGCGCAGGGCCTCGCTCAGCAGGTCGGTGTTCACACCCGTCAGGGCACCATCACGGCTGACGTCGGTCATCAGCACATGGCGCAGAAGTTCGGGCGGATAGCGGTCCAGCACCGTCCAAAGATCCACGCCCGCCGACTGGGTCCAGCCCTTGAGCGCGGGCACGGGCAGTCCGTCCTCGTATTTGACGTCGAGGGCGAGGGTGATGGATTCCGGACCGAACTGGTCCAGCCAGGCCAGCACCTGATCGGTGTTGGTTACGGCCAGCGAGCCGACCACAACGCGGGTGACGCCGTTGTCGAGAAGGCGTTTCACGTCGTCTTCGGTGCGCACGCCGCCGCCGCACTGGATCTTCACATCCACGGCCTTGGCCATCTCACCGACCAGTTCGTACTGGCGGGCGGCACCGGCCTTGGCCCCGTCCAGATCGACGATGTGGGCCCATTCCGCGCCCTCGGCGGCGAATGCGGCAAGGCGGCTGGCGGGGTTTTCGTCGTAACGGGTGACCTTGTCGAAATCGCCGTGCATCAGACGCACCGCGACACCGTCTTTCAGGTCAATGGCGGGATAGATGATCATGCGGGCAACCCGAGGAAGTTTTTGAGGATACGCGCGCCGGTCTTGGCCGAGCGCTCGGGGTGGAACTGGCAGCCCCAGCGGTTCTTGTGGTTGATCACGGCGGGGACAGGCAGGCCGCCATAGTCGGCGGCTGAAATGGTCGCCTCGCCATCGGGGCAGACGAAGCCGTGGACGAAATAGGCCCATTCGCCATCCGTCACGCCGTCCAGGACTGGATCGTCGCGGCGCTTGCTCAGGCGGCTCCAGCCCATGTGGGGCGAGGGCAGGGAGGGGCGCGGCGCGATGGCCGTCACGCGGCCGGGGATCAGGCCCAGCATCGGCACGTCGCCGTCCTCGTCGGACGCCTCGAACAGCAGTTGCTGGCCAAGGCAGACGCCCATGAGCGGGCGCTCGAAGGCGCGCAGGGCATCGACAAGCCCCAAAGCCTCCAGCCGCTTCATGGCATAGCCCGCAGCCCCAACACCCGGCAGGATGACGCGCTCGGCATCCGCCACGTCCGCCGGATCGGCGGTCACGCGCACCCGTGCGCCCAGCCGCTCCAGCGCGAAACGCACCGAGGCGACATTGCCCGAGCCGTAACCGATCAGGGTGACGTCGCTCACAGGACACCCTTGGTGCTGGGAATGGCGTCGCCCTCGACCTTGATGGCCTGACGCAGCGCGCGGCCAAAGCCCTTGTAGCAGGCCTCGGTCTTGTGGTGGTCGTCGGAGCCGGTGACCTTGATGTGGACGGCTGCCCCCAGATGCTCGGCCAGCGAGCGGAAGACGTGGGCCGTCAGGTCGGTGCGGTATTCACCGATGTAGGGCGTATCGAACGTGCCCTCGAACACCTGATAGGGACGGCCCGACAGGTCGATGGAGACAACCGCATTGGCCTCGTCCATCGGCAGGACAAAGCCATAGCGCTGGATGCCCTTGCGCTCGCCCAGCGCCTGTTTCAGCGCTTGGCCGAGGGCAATGGCGCTATCTTCGATCGTGTGGTGCGGATCGGTGAACAGGTCGCCCTCGCACTTGAGGCGCAGCGAGAAGCCGCCGTGGGCCGCGATCTGCTCCAGCATGTGGTCAAAGAAACCGACGCCGGTCTCGATCTTCACCGGACCGGCTTCATCAAGGTTCACCGTACAGACGATGCGGGTTTCCTTGGTGTCGCGGACCGACTGGCCGATACGCGGGGCGCGCACCTTGCCGACATTCATGCCGAAGGCGGCCAGCAGGCGATCATTGATTTCGGCCTTCAGCGATACAGGCAGGCGCAGGCGTTCTTCCGACACATCGGCGGCAATGCCGAAGGTCTTGAGTTGGGCCAGCGCCGCTTCGATGTCTTCGGGGCGGGCGATGATCACGGGGCCGACGCCCTGATCCACCGGCATGATGCGCGACAGCTCGCGCACCAGACGGTCGCGCTCGCGGCGGACACCGGCGATGCGCTCGGCATTCTCCAGCATGCGCGACGGGTCCAGCGCCTGCTGCGCCAGTTTCACCAGCGGGGCGGGCAGGGCATAGGGCTCGATCACCGAGGCCAGACGGTCCAGCGTCTGCGGCTGGGCCAGGGCGGCCCCCACGCGGGCACCGGCTAGACCGTAGGCCAGCGACAGGCTGCGCAGGACGATCAGGTTCGGCACGTCCTTGATGATGGTGGCGGCGGACGGAGCGTCGGAAAACTCGATCACGCCCTCGTCGATGACCAGCAGGGCCGGAGCCACGCGCCGGGCCATCTCGGCGATGGCTTCGACCGAACCGATGGCGCGGGCCACCACGGCGATGTCATCACCCTTGGCCGGATAGATGGATTGCAGGCGGGCATAGGGCTCGGCCTTGGGGGCCTCGACCGAACCGCCTTCCTTCAGCGCCAAACGCCAGACCAGCTCCAGTGCGTGGGTCAGGCCACGCACCGGCAGGACCTGATCGGTCTCTACGCCATAGATTTCGGCCATGCGCGCGGCCAGAGCCGACGGGCTGGACGGATAGTTGTCGAGACCGTCATTGGCCGCGACCAGCGGGGCAAAGGGGGCAGGCAGGCTCATGCCTCGCTCCTGTAATCTGCGGCGCGGGCGTGGGCTTCCAGCCCTTCCAGACGCGCGAGGCGGGCGGCGATGGGGCCGAGGGTGCGGGCACCCTCCTCATTGACGTACTGCACCGACATGGAGGTCATGAAGCTGGCGGTGGTGATACCGCCCAGCGTACGCGCCCCGCCATCGGTCGGCAGGACGTGGCTGGGGCCAGCGGCATAGTCGCCCAGCGTCTCGGCGGCCCAGCCACCGACGAATATGGCACCTGCGGCCTCGATACGGTCCACCAGATCACCGGCATCTTCGGTCTGGAGCGCAAGGTGTTCGGGGCCGTACATGTTGATGGCCTCGATCACATCGTCCGGATTGCGGGCCAGGATGGCGCGGGCTTCACCCAGAGACGCGCGGGCGATCTCGGCGCGCGGCAGGGTGGCAACCTGTTCCTCGACCTCTTCCAGAATAGCCTGAAGGGCGGTCTTGGTGGTGGCGACGAGGATGACCTGCGCGTCCTTGTCGTGTTCCGCTTGAGACAAGAGGTCGGCGGCGGCAACGACCGGATCGGCGGCGCTGTCGGCCACGACCATCAGTTCGGACGGACCGGCGGGCATGTCGACGGCAGGACCGGCGGGAAGGGCGTTGGCCTGTTTCTTGGCCTCGGCCACATAGGCATTGCCGGGGCCAAACAGCTTGTCACAGCGCGGGATCACGCCGTCCTCAAGCTCGACNNCGTCAGTCGAACGATCGACCCCCCCCCCCCCCCTTCCCGGGGGGGGGGGGGGGGGGCTCCCTCCCCCCCTCCGATGGCCCAGAGGGCATCGAGGCCCGCCTCTGCGGCGGCGAGGATCATGGCGGGGTGAACACTGCCGTCCTTCGACGGCGGGGTCACGGCGACGCGGGTCTTCACGCCCGCCACCTGCGCCGGAATGGCCTGCATCAGCAGCGACGAGAACAGAGGCGCGGTACCGCCCGGCACATAGATGCCCGCCGCACCGATGGCGCGCCAAGCGAGCTTGGAGCGGACGCCCGCGGTGGTTTCCACCAGTTCGGTGTCCGAAGGCTTGGTGGCCTGATGGAAGATACGGATGTTTTCCGCCGCCATGCGGATGGCGCGGGTGTCGGCAGGGGCCAGCTGGTCGCGGGCCGCGCTGATCGTCTCGTTATTGATCGGGATACGGCGCGGGGGTGCGCCATCCAGCTTCACGCACCAGTCGGTTACGGCGGCACCGCCACGCAGGGCGACGTCCTGCATGATTTCGCGCACGACACTGGTGACGTCGGCGGCGACGCGCTGTGCGGGACGGGCCAGAGCCTCGTGCTTCTGCGCCTCGTCCAGTTGGGACCAGTCGAACGTCTTCATCACATCATCTTCTCGATGGGCAGGACGAGGATGGCCGAGGCACCGACGGCCTTCAGCTTCTCCAGCGTTTCCCAGAATACGGCTTCCTGACAGACGGCGTGGACGGCCACGGCGTCGTCACGTCCGGCCAGCGGCATGATGGTCGGCGACCCAGCCCCCGGCAGGATGGCGATGATCTCGTCCAGCGCCGCGCGCGGGGCGTTCATCATGACGTATTTGGCACCCGAGGATGCAATCACGCCCGACATGCGTTCCATGACGCTTTCCAGAAGGTCGGCCATTTCCGGCTCGGGAGCCTTGGGCGACTTGATCAGGACGGCTTGGGAATCGAACACGGTGTTGCGGGCGACAAGGCCGTTGGCCTCCAGCGTCGCGCCGGTCGAGACCAGATCGCAGATGGCGGCAGCCAGCTTCATACGCGGGGCGACTTCCACCGCGCCGCGCATCAGCACTACGTCCGCCTTCACGCCCTCGGCTTCCAGATAGCGTTTCAGGATGTTTGGATAGGAGGTGGCGATACGCTGGCCTTCCAGATCCTTCGGACCGTTCCACTCACCCGGCAGGGTCGCCAGCTTCAGTGTGCAGCGGCCGAAGCCCAGCGGCATGACCACTTCGGCGTTCGGGCCGCCGTTGCGGCCTTCCTCCAGAACGTTCTCGCCCACGATACCCAGATCGCAGACGCCATCGGCCACGAAGGTGGGGATGTCGTCGTCACGTACGCGGATCAGGTCGATGGGATAGTTTTCGACGCGGTACAGCAGCTCGTTATGCCCCTTCACCCATTTCAGACCCGCATCGCGGATCAGATCGAGCGAACGGTCGGCCAGACGGCCGGATTTCTGAATGGCGATACGGAGCCGTCCTTGTTGGGTGCTCATGGGATACTCTTTCGGGGCAGGAATTCAGTCAGCGGAGGAAATGCGGTCCAGGGCGATGCGGTAGCCCTGATGCGGCATGTCCTTCAGATAGCGGGCGACGCGGACCACTGTGGTGGGGCTGGCCCCCGCCTCGGCAGCGATCTCGCGGTATGACTTGCCCCCTGCATCCAGAAGGCGCGCGACCTGTAGGCGCTCGGTGAATGCGCGCAGTTCCGCAGGCGTGCAAAGATCAGCCAGCAAGGCTGACATTTCCTCGCGCGTCTGCATGGCCAAAAGGGCGTCCAGCAAGGCGTCGCGTGCGGCTATCTTGGGGTCGTTTACAGCAGGGGCGGTCATTTCGGCTGTTTCACTATGCTGTAACAGTGGAACAGTCAACCGCCGATCTCTCACATGCGCCGAAAAAAGTTCACCGGATAATGAGAACAATTATCAATTAAGCTTGCGACAGAATGCCGCTGTGTTATTGCGAGCGCCTCTCATTTTTAGCGCAACGTGAAGGCGACCCCCGATGACCGATTCCCGTGCTTTGGCGATCAAGGCCCTGTTCCTGGCAGGGGGCGCTGCGGGCGTTCTGGGTGCTGCGCCGGCGATGGCCAATGACGTGACCGATGTGGCGGGCATCAGTCAGGACGCGACCGATCTGGGCACCATCGACGTGCATGGCCGCAAGGTGAAGCGCGAGCCGCACGATCCGCAGTTCGTCGCGCCGCTGGTGGATACGCCGCGTGCCGTGACCGTCATTCCGCAGCAGGTGATCGAACAGTCGGCGGCTATGTCGCTTCAGGACATTCTGGCCAACTCGCCCGGCATCACGATGGGCGCGGGCGAGGGTGGACAGCCGCTGGCCGACCGTCCGGTCATCCGGGGGCAGGCCTCGGGCAACAACATCTTCGTGGACGGCCTGCGCGACAGCGGCGGCCAGCAGCGCGAACTGTTCAACCTCGAACAGGTCGAGGTGGTTAAGGGGCCGGACGCCGTCTATTCGGGCCGTGGCTCGGGCGGGGGCAGCATCAACCTTGCCACCAAACAGCCGCGCCTCAGCAACTTCACCAACGGCTCCATCGGCGTCGGCACCGACGGCTATGTGCGCGGCACGGTCGACGGCAACTGGAAGGTTTCGGACAATGCAGCGCTGCGTCTGAACATCATGGGCGCGCAGGGCGATGTCGCGGGCCGCGACAGCGTCGACTACGACAAATGGGGTCTGGCGGTCGCCTTCGCGGCGGGCCTTGGCACCGACACCACCTTCACCGCCAGCTATTATCACCTGACGTCGAACCAGATGCCCGACTATGGCATCCCGCTGTTCACCAAGACCGGCATCAGCGACGATGACAGCGGCATCCTGAACGTCGACCGCAACGCGTTTTACGGGGTGAAGGACCGCGACTATCTTGAGAACACGGTCGATACCTTCTCGGCCATCTTCCAGCACGAGTTCGACAACGGCCTGCGCCTGCGCAACATCAGCCGCTATTCGGAAACCCTGAACGACTATGTGGTCACCAATCCGGGTGACGGCGGCAATATCACCAATGGCGGGGTGCGGCTGATCGACGGCGTGTGGTGGATGAAGCGCGGCACCAAGTCGCGCTGGAACCCCGTCACCACCATCGCCAATGCCACCGACCTGACGGGCAGTTTCCAGACCGGAGCCATCACCCACAATTTCAATCTGGGTGTCGAGCTGTCGCGCGAGAAGAACCGCAACGCCTCCTATGCGATCACGACCACGGGCGGCTCGGCCTGTCCGTCGCCGATGACGGGCTTTGACTGCACCCCGCTCTATGCGCCCAACACCTCGGACCGCTGGCAGGGCACCATCGAGCGCAATGTCGTCAGCCGCAATACGACCGATACCGTGGCCCTCTATGGCTTTGACTCCATCAACATCGGCGAGAAGTTCATCGTGAACCTCGGCCTGCGCTACGACGACTATTCGGTCGAGGGCGTCGATGCGTCGGGCACGGTTAACGCCCCGGTCTATACCCCGCGCAAGGGTGACTGGAGCTTCACCAACTATCAGGTCGGTCTGGTCTATAAGCCGACCCAGAACACCAGCCTTTACGCCTCGTGGGCCACGTCCTCGACCCCGCCGACGATTTCTGCGGGTGACCAGAACACCGGCAACGGTCAGGGTTCGGGCAATCTGGCAGGACAGCTGCTGGAGCCGGAAGAGACCGAAAGCTTCGAAATCGGTGCCAAGGCCAATCTGTTCGACGACAAGCTGTCGCTCGGTATCGCCGCCTTCCAGCTGACCCGCGAAAACGCCGCCATCCTTGTGGCACCGGACGTCTATGAGCAGGCGGGCGAGGTCGAGGTTAAGGGCGTCGAACTGTCGGTCGCCGGCAACATCACCGACAAGTGGCAGGTGTTCGGCGGCTATACGTGGCAGGATTCCGAACTGGTGAAGGGGGCCTACAACAGCACCGTCGTCGGCGAGCAACTGGCCAATACCCCCGAACATTCGGCCAGCCTTTTCACCACCTACCGCCTGCTGCCCAAGCTGACGGTCGGCGGCGGTGTCTACTACGTCTCCAAATCGTGGGGCGGGAACCAGAACGGCGCAGGCGGCGGTGCCAACCGCGTCTATGCGCCGGAATATACCCGCGTCGATCTGATGGGTTCGTATGACATCAACGAGCGCGCCTCGATCACGGTCAACGTCAAGAACGTGGGTGACGAACGCTACATCATGCGGACCAATGGCGTGCACCACGCCGATGTCGCGCCAGGCCGTTCGGCTCTGGTGACGCTCAACCTGCGCTACTGATACCCCTCAAGTGTCGTGAACTGTGGCCCTGTCATCCATTGGATGGCAGGGTCATTGCTATCGAGAAGGAAGCCTGCGTCATGCTGCTGCACATCCCCGGCGTATTCACCAAGGACGAAGTAAAGGCCTTGCGCGCCATTCTGGATCGCGGACCGTGGGCGGACGGCAATATGACGTCCGGCCACCAGTCCGCGACGGCCAAGCAGAACCTGCAACTGCCCGAGGACAGCGCCGAGGCTAGGGAGGTGCAGGGCATCATCACACAGGCGCTCTACGCCAATCCGATGTTCATGTCGGCGGCTCTGCCGCACACCATCTTCCCGCCGCTGTTCAACCGCTATGAGGGGGGCGGAAACTTTGGCACCCACGTCGACAACGCCATCCGTCAGCGCGGCAATGTGCGTATCCGCAGCGACCTGTCGGCGACCCTCTTCCTGTCCGAACCAGAGGATTATGACGGCGGAGAACTGATCATCGAAGAGATGTACGGCGAGCAGAGCGTGAAACTGCCCGCCGGAGACATGGTGCTCTACCCGTCAAAGAGCCTGCACCGCGTCACGCCCGTGACGCGCGGTGCACGGGTTTCCAGCTTCCTCTGGCTACAGAGCCTGATCCGCGACGATGCCGACCGGGAAAGCCTGTTCCGTATGGATGTGGCCATCCAGCGTCTGAACATCGAGCGCGGTCCCAAGGATCAGGCGGTCATCGAACTGACCGGCGTCTATCACAACCTGCTGCGGCGCTGGTCCGAGGTTTAATAGACGTCGCGGCGATAGCGGCCCGCATCGGTCAAGCCCTGCAGACGCTCTTCGCCCAGCACGGTTTCCAAGGCGGCGTGAACGCCCTTGGACATGCCCTCAAGGCTGCCGCACACGAAGATATAGGCCCCACGGTCGATCCAGCGTTCGATGTCGCGGGCGTTCTCCGAGATCAGGTGCTGGACATAGCGGCCATCGCCCTCGTCACGCGACCATGCTTGATCGACGCGGGCCAGCATCCCCGCAGCCTGAAGCGCCTTCAATTCTTCGCCAAAGAAGTTGTCATGGGCGCTTGTGCGCTCTCCAAACAGCAGCCAGGCCTCGCCTTTGCGCGGTGTTTTCAGATGGGCGCGCAAGCCCGCGATGCCTGTACCGTTGCCGATCAGCAGGATGGGGCTCTGGGCCGGGGCAGGACGGAAATTGCGATTGGCACGGATGCGCATCTGGACCTGATCGCCGACCTCCAGCTGGCGGATCAGCCAGCCGGAACCCCGTCCCGCTTGCCCTTCGGGCGTCGTCATCAGGCGCACACAGAACTCGGCACCGTCATCCGACGGGATCGAGGCCAGAGAATATTCGCGGACAATCCGCTCACCGCTGCCGTCATCCGGCAGGACAAACTCGGCGATATCGCCCGCTTGCCAGTCCGGGGTATGGCCCAGCGGCTGGAAAACCAGATGCCACGCTTCGCCACCGGGGCTGCCGGGGTTGAGGTGTTGGCGGTGAACAAGCTGCCAGGGCTCGTAGCGGGCCGGTCCCCAGACCTGGAGATCGTCGGTTCCGGCAATGGCGGCTAGCTGGTGCTGCCACAGGGCCAGCGACGCCACATCCCCGTTGTCCACATCGATACGGGGATACAGCGCGCTGGCACCGTTTGCGGCGGCCCAGTGATCGATCTGGCGACCGAAGGCGCAATATTGATCGTAACTGCTGTCACCAAGCGCCAGCACGGCATAGCTCAGGTGCGACAGGTCCATCGTGCCCGTCATCACACGTCGCAGAAAACCGGATCCATTATCCGGCGCATCGCCTTCCCCGGTGGTCGAGGCGATGAAGAGTATGCGCCGGGCATTGCCCAGTAAGCTGTCATCCAGTTCCGAAAGGGGCAGGGGCCGCGCCGCCGTTCCCGCCTCCGACAGCGCGCTGGCGGTTTGCCACGCCAGTTCTTCAGCCGTGCCCGTCTGGCTGGCATAGGCTACCAGAACCGTGTCGGCGGCCAGTTGGCCCAATGCTCCGGCGCGCGCGTGCGCGGCACCTTTTTCCCGCATGACCTTGTGCAGGGTCCAGCCGACAAGGGCCAGCCAAAGGCCGACACAGATTGCGGCACCTAGCCAGTGCATGGGGTTATGGGTCACGGACGATATCGAAGGGCCGTCAGGCCTCTTCCTCCATCATAGCCGCATAGGCCGGTGTCATATGCTCGACCGGTCCGTCCGCGGTACGCTCGATAAAGTGGACGGCGATGCCCATTGCCGTCGCCAATTCCGGTCCGTCCCGCGGTCCAAGAACGGTGAAGGCGGTCGCCAGTGCATCGGCCATCATGGCCGAAGCATGGAAGACCGTGACCTGCGCAAGGCCGTTGTCAAGCGGACGCCCCGTCGATCCGTCTATGGTGTGGCTATAGCGGATGCCGTTGTGACTGAAGCTGCGCCGCCAATCGCCGGATGTGGCTACAGCCAGATTGTAAAGTGCCGCCACAGTGCGCGGGGCCGGAGAGCCTTCGACGGCCTCGATCTCGACCCACCAGGGCTGGGCATCGGGCTTGACGCCGACGCCCTTCAGTTCGCCGCCGATCTCGACAAGATGGGAGGTGGCTCCCATCGCCAGCAATCGGTCTGAAACACAGTCTACGGCATGACCCTTGGCGATGCCGGAAAAGTCCAGTTTCATACCGCCCGGCTGCATGGCCGACCGGGTCTCGCGGTTCAGGCGCAGACGGTTCCAGCCGCACAGCGCACGGGCCGCCTCGATCTCGGTATCGGAAGGAACGGGCAAAAGAGCTGGACGTGGGCCGGGCGGACCGAAGCCCCACAGATCGACCAGTGCACCAAGTGTCGGGTCCACGGCACCATTCACATCGTCGGCCACATCGAGCGAGCGGGTCAGCAAGGCCCAGAACGGCTCGGACAGGGACACAAAGCCCGAAGGCGCGGCATTGAAGCGGCTGATCTCGCTGTCATCCACCCAGGGGCTGAACAGGGCGACAATCCGATCCAGTTCCTGGGGGATGGCGGCGCGGAAGGTTTCCAGATCGCTGGCGGGCGGGGCAATCAGGCGCACCTGCCAGCTGGTGCCCATGCTCTCGCCGTCCAGCGACCATATCAGGTCGCTGGGTGGACGCTCCGGCCCCCCGTCGACGCGCGGGATCAACACGCGGTTTTCGCCAAAGTCATTGGCGACAGGATCACCAATGACGATCGGCGCAGGCGTGGAGCTGGAGCGCTTCATGGTTACGGCAGGACTTCGATCGTGCCGTTGTAGGAGGCGTTGGTGCCCGGCTGGCCGTTGGCACCGGGAGTGCGGACCGACGCACCGATCCAGTGCAGACCCGAGGCGGCCCACGTCACCGTGAAGGTGCCATCGGCAGCGGTCTTGGCCGTGATCTCTTCAGGGTTCGAGCGGTAACGCAGGCCTTCGCGGGCGATAGTCACTTCTACGTCGGCTGCCGGTTGGCCGTTCAGCAGCAGTTTGAAGGACGAGGCCTCACCCTCTGCGGCATCGTTCGGGTGTGAAACCGGCACAAGTTCCAGACCCTTGCCCGTTGCAGCCAGAGCCGTCTCGTTCGGGTTGCCGAGCGTCACAAAGGTCTCGGTGCGGGTGAAGGTGCGCACCGGTTGGACATTGGTGGCGTCCGCCGGAATGCCGGTGGCGAACTCGGCTTCCGAGCCACGGAAACGCTTGCGCTCGCCGCCCTGTTCATAGGTGGCCATGAAGCCTTCGACCACATTGGCGACGCGATAGGTGCCTTCCTGCTTCAGTTCGATGTCGAACATGGAGCGGTAGCGGCCCTGGGCGCTGTTCCGGGCTTCGATCCTGGAGCCGTCCGGTGCGATGATTTCCAGACCCGACAGGCGCATGGCGGCGTGATCCGGCTGGAACACGACGTTGGACATGCCGGCGTCAAAACCGACCCAGGCGTCATTGCCCGACAGGACGGTCGAGGTCGGGGCCAGCCATGCGCGGTGGGCCTGTGCGGCCATCGGGGCGGCGAGGGCGGCGGTCAGGGCCAGAAGGGCGAGGGTCTTTTTCATCATCAGATCCTTAGCGGGTCACGGCGACGCGAACGGCGCCCAGTTCGGAAGAGCCCGAGGCATTGGCCGTGTTCGGCCCGCCCCAGCGGAAGGGGACGCGCACGACTTCACGGCCGCCCAGTTCGCGGGCCGCCTCGACAACGATGGTGTAGTTGCCCGCGGGAAGGTTGCGCAGGCGCGAGGCCGGAACCGTGACGGTATGGCGGCCCGGGGCCTTGGTCGGGCCGGACACCCCGTCAGCCGGCAGGGGCATGGCGCGGCCGCCCTTGCGCCACCAGGTACGCATGTCCTTCAGCCAGTCCTTGCCATCACCCTCGGCGTTTCGGGTCTGTTGGTACCAGACGGCCAGAGAACGGTTCATAGACTGGTCCGGATTCTCGATCCAAACCGCCACATAGGGGCGGTGATAGGACGCGCTGGCGATGCGCGGCAGATCGACTGTCACGGTCAGGTTATTGGCCAGTGCCGGAGCCGCTGCAGTCGTCAGTGCGGCAGTGGTCAGGACGAGGGGAAGCTTACGCATGGGAGGGGACTCGTCAGTGAATGAACAACAGGGCGATGATGACGGGGATCAGCAGGCCAAGTCCTACCAATGGCCATGAAGAGGGGCGGCTGCGGGCATGCAGCCAGACCAGCGCCAGACCCGTGACGGTGAAGATCACACAGGCCACGGCGAAAATATCGATGAACCAATACCAGACCAAGCCGCTGTTCCGGCCTTTGTGGAGGTCGTTGAGATAGGCAACGGGGCCGCGGGTCGTCTTTTCATAGACGGCCTCGCCGGTCGTGCGATCCAGCGTCATCCATGCGTCACCGCCGGGCATCGGCAGGGCGACATAGATTTCTTCAGCGGTCGTTTCGGTCGCCTTGCCCGCGATGTTGACGTTAAAGGCGTCCTTGGCCCAGCGGACCATTACATCGGGGGCCGGATCGGTTGTCTCGTCGGGGAAGTCGGCCAGACGCGCCACCAACGGCGCGGGCATCTCGGCGGTGGTTTCCTTCACCACGGGCTCGGCCGGAATCTGGGCGGCGTGGTTCAGGGTGATGCCGGTGATGGCGAACAGCATCATACCGACCATGCTGACGGCAGCCGAAATCCAGTGCCAGCTGTGCAATTGCTTCAGCCAGAAGGAGCGGCGCGCGTTCGGAGCCGCAGTAGTGCGGTCCGGTGCAGCGTTTACGATATCGGCATTCTTGTTCACGGCATGGCCTTGCCATAAGCTGCGAACGATTTGCAATAGTAAATTCGACCTAATCGCCGAAGTGCTGCCTGCCGTTGTGGACTACAGCCGTTTCAAAAGGTCAGCCGCATAGGATGAGAGGGTGTCATCCCGTGCCCCCATCACCAGAATCCGGTCATCGGCCTTGGCCAGCTCGACGATCCGGTCAGCGCACAGGTCGCGGGTGGCCAGCGCCTCGGCCTGGCGACCGGCTTGGCGGATGCCCTCGGCAATGTCGCCTGAAGACACCGAACGGTCGGTGGTGCCGCCGTAATAGACAGGCTCGGGCATCACCAGCACATCGTCAGGCTTCAGCAGCGTGGCGAAGGTGTCGATGAACTCCTGCCTCATCAGCTTCAGCGGGCCAAAGCCGTGCGGCTGGAACATCACCAGCAGTCGCCCGTCGAAGGCGTGCAGGGTTTTCAGCGTGGCGGAAATCTTGTCGGGGTTGTGGGCAAAGTCGTCGATGACAGTGATGCCCTTGGCCGAGGTGCCGACCGTTTCCAGACGGCGGCGGATACCCGCAAAGCTCTCCAGTGCCGTGGCCGCCTCGTCGATGCCCACGCCCAGTGCATTGGCGGCGGCGATGGCGGCGATGGCATTGGCGACATTGTGCGCACCCGGCACCTTCAGGGTGACGGTGCGGGACAGTCCGGCAGCGACCAGTTCAAAGCGGATGCCGTCGGCCAGCGGCTGGATGGCGCGGGCCGCGATGTCGGCCTCGGCCTCACCGAGGGTGAAGGTGCGGACCTTGGTCTCGCCGCTGTCCGCGAGCTGTTGGGCCAGTGCGGCGGTCTCGGTGTTGTCGAGGTTCAGCACTGCCGTATCGGCGCGGCGCACGAAGCCGCCGAACAGGTCGCGTAGCTCTTCCATCGACTTGTGGTCGAGCGAGATGTTCGACACCACGGCGACCGTCGCATTGTAGCGGGCGATGGAGCCGTCTGATTCATCGACCTCGGCGACAAAGGTGTCGTTGCCGCCGACAAGGGCTGAGGCGAAGGGCTGGTCGTCGGTGACGAAATTCTTCATCACCGCCCCGTTCACGACCGTCGGCCTATGGCCGGTCTGGTGCAGGATCCACGCGACCATGCCGGTGATGGTGGATTTGCCCGAAGTGCCCGCCACGCCGACCGAGATCGGGCTGGCGTTGAACAGCTGGCTGAGGAACTGCGGGCGGGTCAGGATGGTGGCCCCGACGCGTTTGGCTGCGGCGATATCGGGCACGGTGTCTTCGATGGCGCCCGATGCGATGACCGTCTGTTCGGCCGAGGTCACGCCTGATCCGTCCTGTGCGAACAGGCCCACGCCGTGGGCGCGCAGCCAGTCAAACTTCTCGGGCGTGCGGCCCTGATCCAGCGCGCGGTCCGATCCGCTGATGCGGTGTCCCTGCGACTGGACGATGAGGGCCAGCGGCATCATGCCCGAGCCGCCGATGCCACAGAAATAATAGTCTTTGTTCATCGGCTTGATTTTGATGCACGAAAACGGGGAATGTCAGATTGTCTGACTAGCACTTCAGACGCCCGAGGCCAGCCCCGACCAATGCATTCTCCGACTTTCCGTATCGGCGTGGTCAACGCCAGTTCCCGACTTGCCCCCGAACGCGGGCAGGCGATCAGCGACTGGGCGGCCCGCATGTGGCCCGATGGCGAGGTCGAGCTGGTGATGCATCCGTCCCTGTATGAGGTGCACGGCCATTTCGGCGGTGACGATGCAACGCGCGCGCAGGCCCTGATCGACTATGCCAATGATCCCTCGCTGGATGCGATCTGGTTCGCACGTGGGGGCTATGGCTCATGCCGGATCGCCGAGGCGGTCATTCCGCACCTGAACGACAACGCCCGCGCCAAACGCTATCTGGGCTATTCGGACGTCGGTACGCTGCTGGCGGCCTTCTACAAGCACGGTATCGGTATCGTGGCCCACGGGCCGATGGCGGCGGACGGATCGCGTAATGACGAAACAGGCCTGCGGGCTGTGAACTGGCTGCGAACGGGCGACACCACGTCCTTAGAGACCAGCCTGCTGGACGACCCGCGTCCGGCGGTGGCCTTCAACCTGACCATCCTCGATCAACTGATCGGTACGCCGGTCGAGCCGGACCTGAGCGGCCACGTCATCATGGTCGAAGAGGTGTCGGAGGCCATGTACCGGATCGACCGGATGATGTTCCACCTGACGGGGCAGGCGTCGGTGCGCCGGTGCGCGGGCATCCGCATGGGGCGTGTGTCGGATGTGACCGAGAACGATCCCGATTTCGGCATGAACGCCCAGGAGATCGCCCGCCATTGGTGCGACCGCGCGGGCATAGCCTATCTGGGCGAGGCGGATATCGGCCACGACCGGAACAACAAGGTGGTGCCTTTCGGTCCGCGCTGAACCTTAGCCCTTCAGGACGATGCCGTCAGGCCGCGCCTCGAAAGCAGAGAGGCGGCCCAGAAAGCTCATGCCCAGCAAGGGCGCAGGCAGTTCACGGTCAACCACCACAGCCTCGACGTCGTTCAGGCGTACGCCCGCGATTGATACATGGCTAAGGATGACAGGCGCAGCCCGGACCGGACCTGCGGCTGTCATCAGGGTTTGGGAAAACTCGCTGTCGTGGGGCGTGACCCCAAGCGTGCGCGCATCCTTGCGACCCAGGGTTACGAGGCTGGCACCGGTATCCACCAGCATGCGCATCTTGCGACCTTCCACGGCGGCTTCGGCCCAGTAATGACCGTCCGCAGCGCGTAAAACGGCAGGCTGCGCCATTGGCGAAGCAGGGTTGGCTGTCAGCGGGACCACCAGCACGGGATCCTGTGCCTGTTCGGCGCTATAGGCCATGCGCAAGGCCCCGACGCACCCCAGCGATGTGATGGCGGCGGCCAGAAATACAACCAGTGAACGCGAGTCGATGCGGATCATGGGGGTGACCCTGCCAGTGGGGGGTTCTTATGTTGTGAACCGACGTGGCGAACAAAAGGTTGACGCCGGATCGGCGTTACCCGCGTAGCGCCGGATCAATCCGTGAAGCTCTTGCAGGCAGAATCTTCATCAGCCGCTCGCGTTCGGGGGCGGGCAGGCGGCTCCACTCGCTGATTTCCTTGAGGGTACGGTAACAGCCCAGACACAGGCCGGATTTGCCATCCACGGTACAGACCATGATGCAGGGCGATGTTACCGGCGGCGGGGGCGAGGGGCGGCTGTCAGGCATGTGCGCCGTCAGTGTGAACTGCTTTTATGACAGCCATGCGACACATGTTCAGAGTCCAGACTATTTTTCTTGACTTTCTCAACCTTGGGTTTATATAGGCTGCATTGACACGAACTGACTTCACAGGGTGAGAGTCCCAAAAAGCAAGCGTGTCTTTCTTTCTCGTTCAACGAAAGGAAGGCGCTCAAATGAACGATAAAAACCGTAAACTTCAGCATGCCATGATGTCTTTTGCATTGTTTGGCGGCATGTTTGTAAACACCAAGCACGTCAACGGTGCCGGCGATCGCGTGATCAGCCATCCATCGAACTTCGTGCCCATCCGGATCAACAAGGCGCGCGCGTAGCCGCGAGACCGTTGATCTGGCATCCGAACCCCGGTCTTTTGGCCGGGGTTTTGTCATTTAAGGGTGGAACCCCTTGCCCCGCAGGCGCGGCTATCCCAAACCAGCGCACCAGTCGTTTTTGCGGAGAAACCAAGCGTGGCCCTGATCCAAGAACAGCGCGAAGGCGCAATCCTTATCTGGACTTTCGTACGTCCCGAGCGACTGAACGCCCTGCCGGACCTGACCGACGGGGATGAAATCGCCGCCCTGTGCGAGCGGGCCAATGCGGATCCGAGCGTCAGCTGTATCGTGCTGACCGGAGAGGGCAGGGCCTTTTCTGCCGGTGGCGACCTGAAGGCGATGAAGGAGCGACGCGATCTGTTTGCCGGATCGGGGGCGGCCATTCGCGAACGTTATCGCCGCGTCGTTCACCGTATCGTCCGCTCGCTTTATGCCCTCGAGATGCCACTGGTTACGGCGGTGAACGGTCCGGCTATGGGGCTGGGCTGCGATATCGCCGGCCTGGGCGATATCCGCATCGCTTCGGACAAGGCCAGCTTCGGCATCCCCTTCATGAAACTGGGGATCATCCCGGGTGACGGCGGTTCATGGCTGCTGCCGCGCAATGTGGGCTATAACCGCGCCGCCGAAATGCTGTTCACGGCCCGCAGCATCGATGCGCAGACCGCGGACCGTTGGGGTCTGGTCAATCGTGTTGTTCCGCACGACACCCTGATGGACGAGGCCATGACCACCGCCCGCCAGATCGCGGCCCAGCCGCCGCAGGCCCTGCGTATGGGCAAGACCCTGCTGCGTCAGGGGCGCGACACCAATTTCGATCAGATGCTGGAAATGAGCGCGGCCATGCAGGCTCTGGCCCATCTGACCGACGACCACATCGAAGGTGTCACCGCCGTTCTGGAAAAACGTCCGGGGACCTTTTCCGGGCGGTAAAGCACGCTATTGCGGGCGGGTGTCGGCGGCCTTGCGCCTTGCCGTGTCCGCCCGCAGTGCCGCATCGGCGGCTTGCCGGATCAGGTCTGCATCCAGGGTAACGGGATCGAAATCGCCGGCCAGATCCAGCCGCTCGGACAGCGCCTTGATCACCTGGCCGTTGGCATAGGAATGCGGCTCGTTGGGATCGTCTGACCGATTGCGCGCGAAACGGCTGACGATGCCGGCCCCCGTCGTGCGGGCCATAGCCAGTTCGGTCAGCTTGGCGCGGTATTCCAGTTCCCAGGGCTTCAGATCGGGAAACACGCCATAGTCGGCGAAATGCTGGGTTTCGTGGGCCAGATAGTTGATCTGGAAATTCTCGTCTTCAAGAGAGCTATAGGCGGGGACGATCGCGTAAATGCCCTCGCTTTTGGCCCATCCCCCCGTGCTGGAACGCTCGCAGGTCATGAAACCGCTCCACCCCCGACTGACGAAATCGTCCAGATAGAAGACAGTGACCTCGTGGGGGCCTTCGGGCAGCTCGACCTGATGGCGCTTTTCGGTCTGGCTCTTCCAAAGCATCAGCTCCAGCAGGCGGCCCGTGCGGCCGCCCAGCGCATAGCCGCCTTCGGACTGTATGCGCGTTATAACGGCCCGCCCCACAGCCGAGGCATCCTCGGGAGCGTCTGCCCCCAACAGATCGGAAAGGCGCTGAATGAGGGCCACCTCTATTTCCGTGCGCCTCGAAGGATCGTTCGTGGCGGCCAGCCAATAGGCGCGATATGCCGCAAGAGCCTTGTCGGCAAAGGGGGCTGTGACTGCTGCATCGAACGTATCATCTGCCGCTGCGAGCCGTGTGCTGACGCAGTCGCGCCATTGCCGATCTTTAAACGACAGTGCGTCGGGAGACAGGGATGCGAGTCCCTGACGGGCTTGTGGCCCGTCAGCCTGAAGAAGCGCCCCATTGATCGCCAGGATGGAAGCGCGCGCCTCGGCCGTGGTTTCGGCGACCGGCTGGGAACTGGCCGGCGTACTCAAGGCCCATGTGGCCAGAAATACCCCCCATAGTTTCATGGCGCGCTCTCTATGTCCTTTGTCTAGCGGCGTGAGGCGGGCTGCATGGCGCGGCTGGCGGGAACACCAGTGCTGGTCTCACGCTTTGCACCGGCGGTCTCGCCCGGCTTCATGAATTTCACCAGCACGCGCTGACCGATCAGCAGCGGGGCATCGCCGACGTCCACGACCACTTCGACCACGCGTTCATCGGTGCGTTGCGACGGATCGTCCGAGGCCAGTTTGCGGGCGCCGAAGACGGCGGCGCGGCGCAGCACCTTGCCGACATAGACCTTGGACGGATCGCTTTCCGGCGTGACCTCGACCTGCTGGTCGGTGGTCACGTTGGGGATGTCGGCCTCGACGATCTCGGCGCGGGCGATGCGCGGGGCTTCCGGCTCCAGATCGAACATGTTCGACACGTTCAGGGTCGAGGCACCGGCACCGGGATTGGCATAGCGGCGCACGATGCGACCGTTGGCGGGGGCGCGGATAACGGTCAGTTCGACGTTATAAGCCGACTGGTCACGACGGGCGCGGTTGGTTTCCACCACAGCCTGTTGCGAGGCCAGACGCGCGCGGGCGGTGGCCACGGCGTCGCGGGCCTGATCCAGACGCTGGGCGGCGACGAAGTTGGTCGCGGCCAGCTGCTCCATGCGGGCCAGCTCGCGCTCGGCGGCGCGGATATCGACCTGAATCTGGTTCAGCTGGCTTTGGGCGCTGGCCAGATCGGCGCTGGCGGTTTGCAGTTGCAGGCGCGGTTCGTCGTCTTCCTGACGGGCCAGAATCTGGCCTTCGGTGACCATGTCGCCTTCCTGCACATAGACGGCGCGGACAACGCCGCCGCGACGGGCCGCGATCTGGATGATGCCGCCCTCGACGTCGATCTTGCCGTTGGCGATGGCAGCATAGGGATTCTCGACCTTGACGGCGGCTTGTTTGGCCTCTTCGGCCTTCTTGGCCTTGGCACCGCTGAACGCCATGAAGCCGACGGCCAGAAGGACGACGAGGACCAGACCGATCCAGAGCCATTTGTTTTTCAGAAAGGCGGGCATTTGGGTTGGTTCCAGAAAGAAAATCAGTGCGAGGCCAGAGCGGCGTCAGGATTGGGTGTGCGACGCTGGTCATCGATGATGACCCCGTCTTCGATATCGATCACGCGGTCGGCCCAGGCTTCGAGGCGCGGGTCGTGGGTCACGCAGATGACGGCGGCCCCGTGTTCGGTCGCGGCGCGGCGCAGCAGGCGGATCACGATCTGGCCGTTTTCGCCGTCCAGCGCCGAGGTCGGCTCGTCCGCGAACAGGATCTGCGGGTCCTTGGCAAGGGCGCGGGCGATGGCCACGCGCTGTTTTTCACCGCCCGAAAGCGCTGCGGGGCGCAGGTTCAGGCGGTGGCCCAGACCCACTTCCTCCAGCGCCAGCTTGGCGCGGGCCTTGGCGGCGTCTGGCGACAGGCCCTGATATTTCAGGACGGTGGTCACCTGTTGCAGGGCCGTCAGCGACGGGAAGAGGTTGAAGCCCTGAAAGATGAAGCCGCAGTGCTCCAGACGGAATTTGTCGATCTGGCCGCCCGACAGCTTCCATAGGCTGGGCTTGTCCAGCGCAGCCACCGTGCCTTCATCAGGGCGCAACAGGCCCGACAGGGCGGCGATCAGCGTCGACTTGCCCGAGCCGGAGGGCCCCATGATCATGGTCAGGTCGCCGTGCTTGGCGTCGATGTCGACGTTCTTCAGCACTTCGATCATGCCGCGGCCGGACTTGTAGCGTTTGACGATGCCCTTGGCCTCGATGGCGGCGTCGCCGTGTTTTCCGTGGGATTTCGTAATCATCGCAGCAGGTCCGCCGGTTGGCTCTTCTTGAGGATGCCCATCGACAGGACGCCGGAGAGCATGGCGATACCGATGAGGAAGGCACCGACGATAAACAGCAGGACGGGGTGTAGCACGATCAGGACGGCCCCCATGCGGGCCAGAGATGACAGGCCCCAGGTCAGCAGGATGGCCGCTATGACGCCGACAATCCCGACCCAAAAGCTGAGCTCGATCACGATCAATCGCAGACTGCCCATGCCGACGCCGAGCGCCCGCAGGGAGGCGAATTCCTTGATGTTGGCCATGATGGCACCGCGCAGGGTCTGCCATGTGATGGCGACACCGATGATCAGACCCATGACCGCACAGCCTGCGACGATGATGACGAGGATACCTTCCTCGAATAGGGCTGTGGCGTTGGCGTCGGCCAGTTGCTGGCGGGTCCAGACCTTCCATTGGCCCTTGCCGAGGTCGTTCAGCTGTGCGGCGACGATGCTGGCGCGGGCCGGGTTTTTGAGTTTGACCATCAAGGGGCCGACGCGCGGTCCGGTATCGGCCTGACCCAGCATACGCAGGGTGTCGCGGCTCATGACGATGGTCGGCTGCATCATGCTGGGATAGCCACGCAGAATGCCCACAACCGTGACGGTCTTTCCGTTGTACAGAGCCTTGTCACCCAGTTTCACGCCCAGCTTGGGAAGGGTCGTCTCGTCCATCGCCACGGTAAAAGGCTGGCGCAAGGCGTCGATCAGTTCTTCGGAATAATCGATGGGGATGGTGACTGCGCCCGGTGTGGTGTCGATGATCTGGGCGGAAACCCAGTTCATCTTGGGCGCGCCCATCTTGGCGCGATCCGCCTGTGACAGGGTCGGGTCCACATCCTTGACCGACTGGAAGCTGCCACCGGCCATGTCGAAGGGTTGGACTTCCTCGACCTCGGGGTGGTTGTACACCTGCGGGATGAAGCGGCGCGGAACGCCGGACGGTCCGCCGAACAGGCTTTT
Source organism: Brevundimonas sp. UBA5866 (assembly GCF_002432125.1). Classification (GTDB taxonomy): domain Bacteria; phylum Pseudomonadota; class Alphaproteobacteria; order Caulobacterales; family Caulobacteraceae; genus Brevundimonas. The sequence continues at coordinate 14,004 of NZ_DJFS01000053.1, read as the reverse complement.
CGCCCCCGGCTGCATCACGATCAGATCGGCGCTGGAACGCTCGATCTGGGCGGTGAAACCCTTGCCGATGCCCAGAAACACGCCGGTCATGGCCAGCACCAGCAGGCCGGACAGGGCAAGCGCCATGACGGCGGCCATATATCTGCGCCACTCGAACAGCAGCGTGGATAGAGCAAGGGACATTCGGTGACAGACCTCGGTAATGTGAGATGATGTCTGGAGGCTGGATGGCTTTTGGCCAAGTTAAATCGAGGTAAGGCTAGGCTTTCATCCCCAAAGCCGTTGGATAAAGGGACTTGGAGCCGGCTGCGAGGTGTGGTTCACCACCACTTACGAGTGAATTCGACACGCGACAGGGCGCTGGGCTCTGTTCCGTTCGTCTGAGGGAGCCCCTTATGTCTCTTCGCCGTAATGTTACCTTCTCGGCCTCGCTGGCCGTTCTTGGCATGGCAATGGCTATGGCCAGTGTCCCGGCGGGTGCTGCCCGCGCCGAAGAAGGTATGTGGACCTTCGACAACTTCCCGATCCAGACCGTAAACCAGACCTATGGCACCCGTATCGACCAGGCATGGCTGGACCGCGTGCGCGAGTCGGCTGTGCGCCTGCAGGGCTGCTCGGCCTCGTTCGTCTCGGGTGAGGGCCTGATCCTGACCAACCACCACTGCGTGGTGTCGTGCATCCAGGACCTGTCATCGGCTGAAAACGACTATGTGAAGAACGGCTGGGTGACGGCCAACCGCGAGGAAGAAAAGAAGTGCCCCGGCCAGACCGCCGAGGTCCTGACCGAGATCGTCGATGTGACCGACCGCGTTCTGGGGGCCGGTGCCGGACTTGAGGGCGGTGCCTTCGTCCGCGCCCGCTCGGCCGAGATCGAAAAGATCCAGAAGGAAGCCTGCGGTGACGACACCAAGCGCACCTGCCAGGTGATCAGCTTCTATCGCGGCGGCCAGTACAAGCTCTACAAGTTCAAGAAGTACGACGATGTGCGTCTGGTGTTCGCACCGGAATTCCAGGCCGCCTTCTTCGGTGGTGACCCCGATAACTTCAACTTCCCGCGCTATGCCCTGGATGCCGCCTTCCTGCGCGCCTATGAGGACGGCAAGCCGGTGTCCTCGCCGGTCCACCTGAAGTGGAACGCCGATGCGCCCAAGGAAGGCGATCCGGTTTTCGTCGCCGGTAACCCGGGCACGACCCAGCGCCTGCTGACCGTGTCGCAGCTGTCGCAGCTGCGTGACCAGCAGCTGCCGGTGACCCTGATCCAGTCGTCGGAACTGCGTGGTCGCCTGACCGAATACGCCACCACCTCGGAAGAAGCCCGCCGCGTTTCGGTGGACCCGATCTTTGGCCTCGAGAACAGCTTCAAGGTCTTCTACGGTCAGGTGGGTGCCCTGACCGATCCGAACTTCTTCGGCAAGAAGGTGGCCGAGGAAACCGAACTGCGCGAGCGCGTGGCCGCCGATCCGGCACTGGCCGAGCGCATTGGCAACCCGTGGGCCGACATGGACGCGGTTGTTGCCACCCAGCGTCGCCTCTACCTGCCGTACCGCCAGCTGGAAGCGGCTGCGGGCCAGCGTTCGTCGCTGTATTCCTATGCCCGCTCGATCGTCCGCGCCTCCAAGGAACGCGCCAAGGAAGCCGGTGAGCGCCGCGCCGGTTACTCCGACGCCGACATCGCCGCGATGGGTCGCCGCCTGTCGCAGGACGTGCCGATCGCCAACGACGTTGAGCGTATCGCCCTCAGCTTCTGGCTGACCAAGACCCGCGAATACCTGACCGCCGACCACCCGCAGGTGAAGGCCCTGATCGGTGCCGAAAACCCCGAGGAACTGGCCACCCGTCTGGTCACCGGCACGCGTCTGGCCGATCCGGCCTTCCGCGCCGAGGCCCTGAACTGGACGCCGGAACAGATCGCCGCTTCGGATGATGCCCTGCTGAAATTCGTCCTGGCCAACGATGACGCCGCACAAGCCGTCCGCGCCCAGTATGAAGCCGAGGTTTCGGCTCCGTCGGCCCGCGCCGCCGAAAAGATTGCCCAGGCCCGCTTCGCCGTTTACGGCACCAACCTGTATCCGGACGCGACCTTCTCCTTGCGTCTGTCGTACGGCTCGGTGAAGGGCTGGACCGAAGGCGACACGACCATCACCCCGTTCACCAACATCGGTGGCCTGTACGAACGCCAGACCGGCGCATCGCCCTATGATGCGTCTGAGCGTTTCATGGCCGCGCGTGACCGCGTGAACAAGAACGCCGTCTACAACTTCGTCTCGACCAACGACATCATCGGCGGCAACTCCGGCTCGCCGGTGATCAACGCCAAGGGTGAGGTGATCGGTGCCGCCTTTGACGGCAATATCCACTCGCTGGGCGGCTCGTTCGGCTATGACGGCGAACTGAACCGCACGGTGACGGTCTCGACCGCCGCCGTCACCGAGGCGCTGCGCAACGTTTACAACCAGCCGCACCTGCTGCGCGAACTGGGCGTGCGTCGCTAAGACGTCCATATAACGTCAGAATGATGCGGAGGGGGTTGCCATTGGCAGCCCCCTCTTGTCTTTTCGGCGCAATTCAGAGGGACACCCTGCCATGCGCCACCTTGCTTTCTTTGCTTCCGCTGCTGTTCTCGCCTTCGCCGCATCGGCGGCCCCGGCCTCTGCCGAGGAGGGCATGTGGACCTATGACAACTTCCCCATCGCCAAGGCCAACCAACAGTTGGGGACCCAAATCGATCAGGGCTTCCTCGACCGCCTGCGCCTGTCGTCGGTGAAGTTCGGGGGATGCTCTGCCGGTCTGATCTCGGGCGAGGGCCTGATCATGACCAACAACCACTGCGTCGCCACCTGTGTCGCCAACCTCTCGACTCCGCAGGTCCAGTATGCCGAAACCGGCTTCCTACCGCGTTCACGCGAGGAAGAGCTGAAATGCCCGGGGGCGACGGCCGAGATCCTGACCGACATTTCCGACGTGACCGAACGCGTCAACAAGGCCGCCGAGGGCCTCGAAGGCCAGGCCTTCACCCGCGCCAAGGAGGCCGAGGCCGCCCGCATCGAAAGCGAAGCCTGCGGCAACGATCCCAAGGTCCGCTGCCAGGTGGTCAGCCTTTATCGCGGCGGCCAGTTCAAGCTGTACACGTTCCGCAAATACGATGACGTGCGTCTGGCATGGGCACCGGAAGACCGCGCGGCGACCTTTGGCGGTGACCTCGATAATTTCTCCTTCCCGCGCTACGCCATCGATGCGGCCTTCGTGCGTGCCTACGAGGACGGAAAGCCGGCAGTGACGCCGATCCACTTCAAGTGGAACGCCGAGCGTCCGGTCGAAGGCACGCCCATCTTCCTGTCGGGCAATCCCGGCTCGACCCAGCGCCTGCTGACGCAGGCCCAGCTGATGACCATCCGTGACGTGGTCCTGCCGATGGACCAGCTGATCGCGTCGGAGCTGCGTGGTCGCCTGATCCGTTATTCGGAAGAGGGCGAAGAACAGGCTTTCATCGCGATGGACCCGATTGTCGGCATCGAGAACACCTACAAGCGCGGTCGTGGCCGTATGGCTGCCCTGATCGATCCGGCCTTTATGGCGGTCAAGGCCGAGGCCGAGGCCGACTTCCGTGCCCGCGCCGCCTCGCAGGAGCCGTGGGCCGCGCTGGAAGCGGTTCAGCCGATTGCCCGTGAGCTCTATGCCCCGATGGCGCTGCTGGAAGGCGGTACCGGCATGGGCACGACCTCGGTCGCCGGTGGCTCCAACCTGTTCAGCTATGCCCGCACTCTGGTCCGTGCCGCCCAGGAACGCGCCAAGCCGTCGGCAGAGCGCCTGCCGGAATATTCCGACAGCCGCCTGAGCGGCGTTCAGGCGCGTCTATTCGCCGAGCGTCCGACCTATCCGGAACTGGAGCAGATCCGTCTGGAATGGTGGATGTCCAAGACCCGCGAATGGCTGACGGTGGACAGCCCCTACATGGCGGCCCTGCTGGGCAAGGAAAGCCCCGAAGGTCTGTCGGCCCGTCTGGTCGAAGGCTCCAAGCTGGCCGATCCGGCTGTGCGCCGCGCCCTGTGGGAAGGCGGTCTTGAAGCCATCATGGCGTCGGACGATCCGATGATCCAGTACGCCCTGCGTGTCGATGCCGACGCCCGCGCCATCCGCACCGACTGGGAAAACCGCGTGCAGGCCCCGACCGATAAGGCCTCCGAGCAGCTGGCGAATGCCCGCTTCGCCGTCTATGGCGACGCCGTTTATCCGGACGCCACCGGCACCCTGCGCCTGACCTATGGCAAGATCGAGGGCTCGGATGTTCCGGGCCAGCGCTTCGGAGCCTTCACCACCTTCTCGGGCCTCTGGGATCGTGCGACGGGGGCCGAGCCTTTCGTCACCACCCCGCGCCTGCAAGCCGCCAAGGACCGGATCGATCCGAACGCGGTCATGAACATGGCGGTTTCGACTGACACCATCGGCGGCTCGTCGGGCTCGCCGGTGCTGAATGCCAAGGGCGAGATTATCGGGGCGAACTTCGACTCCACCGTCCTGACCCAGCGCAACGCCTATGGCTATGACCGCAATACCAACCGCAGTGTCATCGTGACCACCCAGGCCGTCACCGTGGCCCTGCGCGACGTGTACCAGATGGACCATCTGCTGCGCGAACTGGGTGTGCGCCAAGGGAGATAGGGTTGCAGGCGTTGAGTTTCCGTCGGGCTGAACGGGCCGACATTGCCGTACTGCATGGTCTGGTCGAGAGCGCCTATCGCGGTGCCTCGGCCAGGTCCGGCTGGACCCATGAAGCCGATCTGCTGGACGGTCAGAGGACCGACAGGGAAGAACTTGAGGCCATTGTCGCCGATCCGGCGCGACAGCTTTTGCTGGCCCATGCCGGTGATGAGCTGGTCGGCTGTGTATGCATCGAAAAGAAGAACGACGAACGGGCCTATCTGGGCATGCTGACGGTTGATCCCGAAAAGCAGTCCGGGGGGCTTGGCAAACAGCTGATCGCCGCAGCCGAACTGGCGGCCCGCGAGCGGTTTGGAGCCGCAGTCATGGAGATGACCGTCATCGCCCAGCGGCCCGAACTGATCGCCTATTATGAGCGTCGGGGTTATAGCCAGACGTCCGAGACACGGCCCTTCCCGATGGATGATCCGCGCTTCGGTCTGCCCAAGCGGAACGATCTCTACTTTGTGGTCATGGAAAAGGCGCTGGCATAAGCCAGCGCCTTGATCATTTCAGCGAATGAAGCGGGACCCTCAGAGGTCCTGCATCTGCTTCTTGGCGGCAGCGAAATACTGCCAGCCGGTCCAGATGGTGGCGATGGCGGCCAGCCAGATCAGGATGTCGGCGAACAGCTGGAAATGGGCCAGATAGTCGAAGGGCAGGCCGAAACCGTCCCAGTTGCGCGCGAACAGCTGGCATCCCAGAGCCACCATCTGCAGCGTCGTCTTCCACTTGGCGGCCAGCGTGACCGGCAGGGTGATACGCCCCGCCATCGTCTCGCGCAGGGCCGAAACCGCGAACTCGCGGAACAGGATCAGGCCGCAGGGAATGATGATCTGCTGCACCGTGCCCGAGGTCAGGACGCCGAGGATGGCACCGGTCACAAGGATCTTGTCGGCGATCGGATCGAGGATGGCCCCCCAGCGGGTGGTCGCATTCCATTTGCGGGCCAGATAGCCGTCGATCCAGTCGGTCGATGCCGCGATGACGAAAATCCAGAAGCCGATGCGGTACATGGCGAACTGGTCGTCAGGGCTGAGCATGGCCGAAACGAGCGGCCAGCCGCTGGTCGCGCCAGCCAGCAGGATGAACATCACGACGCCGGCAGCCAGACGGATGCCGGTCAGGATGTTGGGTATCGGGTTAGGCTTGTGGGCAGTCGCCATGAGGTATTCCGTCTATGAACCGCTTGGTGTGCCATGCTTTGCGGGCAGAAGCGAGGCCGTGCCGTTTTCGACGACACGGCCCTTGGCTCAGTCCTGGGCCAGCGGCTCGAAACGCTCGCCGTCACCGGCGCGGGTCAGCACGCCGTCAGCAATACCGAAATGCAGGCCGACCAGCTTCAGTTCACCCGCAGTTTCACGCTCGGCGATCCACGGGAAGGTGCGCAGGTTTTCCAGCGACAGTTTGACGATGGCTTCCTCTGCCACGCGCTCGACCTGATCGGCGGGATATTCCTCGCAGACGCGTTTCACGGTCGGCACGCCTTGCTCGACCCACGGCAGGATGAAGTCGCGACAGCTGTCGGGCGCGCCGTTGATCATGGCATTCACGCCGCCACAGCCCGCGTGGCCCATGACCACGATCTGTTTGACGCCCAGAACCTTGACCCCGAACTCCAGCGCGGCCGAGACGCCGTGCAGCTTGCCGTCAGGCTCGTAGGGCGGAACCAGGTTGGCGACGTTGCGCACGACGAAAAGTTCGCCGGGTGCCGTGTCGAAAATCAGCGCGGGATCGGCACGACTGTCTGAGCAGGCAACGATGAGGGTGTGCGGCTTCTGGCCCTTCTCGGCCAGTTGCTCGTACTCAGCTCTCTTGGAGGGCCAGCGGTCCTCACGGAAGCGACGGTAACCTTGGGTGAGCTTGGTAATCATGAAGCGGTTCCTTGCACCCGTGCGCGCTGCACTTCAACCCGCCCTTCGTCGTTTTCTTAGCGATGGAAGAAGGCATGGATGCGCTCGGCCAGAGCCTGACTGACGCCATCCACCTTCACCAGATCGGCAACGGAGGCGCGTGATACGCCTTTGGCCGAGCCGAAGGCGTGGAGCAGCGCCTTCTTGCGACCCGGCCCGACGCCGTCGATCTCGTCGAGCGGATTTTTCTTGATGTCCATGCTGCGGCGCTTGGCGTGCGCGCCATTGGCAAAGCGGTGGGCCTCGTCGCGCAGGCGCTGGATGTAATAAAGGGCAGGGGACTTGAGCGGCAGCATGAAGGGCGGCTTGCCCCGCATGAAGAAATGCTCCTTGCCCGCGTCGCGGTCCGGCCCCTTGGCCACGCCGACGGCGGTGATGTCCGACAGGCCGTATTCGTCCAGCATGGCCAGAACCTCGGCCAGCTGGCCCGCGCCCCCGTCGATCAGAAGCAGGTCGGGACGCTCGGTCTCCTCGCCCGCTTCTTCTTCCTTCACTAGACGGCCAAAGCGGCGGCGCATCACCTCGCGCATCATGCCGTAGTCATCGCCGGGGGTGAGGTCTTCGCCGCGAATGTTGAACTTGCGGTACTGGTTCTTGCGGAAGCCTTCCGGCCCTGCCACCACCATGCCGCCTACGGCATTGGTGCCTTGAATGTGGGCGTTGTCGTAGATCTCGATCCGCTCCGGGCGGCTCTCAAGTCCGAATGCCTCGCAGACCTCGTCGAGGATTTTCGACTGGGCCGAGTTCTCGGCCAGCTTACGGCCCAAAGCCTCGCGGGCATTGGTCAGGGCGTGGTCGATCAGGCTCTTCTTGTTTCCGCGCTTGGGCTGGCTGATCTCGACCTTGTGCTCGGCCTTCATGGCGAAGGCCTCTTCCAGCAGTTCCAGCTCCAAAGGGCGGATGTTCGACAGGATCAGGCGCGGTACCGGCTTGTCCTCATAGAACTGGGCCAGAAACGCCGACAGGACGGTGCCCTCATCGTCGCTGCGGTCCACGCGCGGGAAATAGGCACGCCCGCCCCAGTTCTGGCCCGCGCGGTAAAAGAAGACCTGCACACAGGCCTGACCGCCATCCAGATGCACGGCAAAGACGTCGGCCTCGGCCACACCGTCGGCGTTGACGGATGTTTCCATGGCGATGGTGGACAGGGCGCGGATACGGTCGCGCACGCGCGCGGCGTGTTCGAACTCCATGGCATCCGACGCCGCCTGCATTTCTTGGGACAGGCGGTTGATGACCGCCCGCGACTTGCCGCGCAGAAAGGCCTCGGCCTCGTTGACCAGTTCGCCATAATCCTCAAGGCTGATCTCGCCGGTGCAGGGGGCCGAGCAGCGCTTGATCTGATAGAGCATGCACGGGCGGGTGCGGCTCTCGTACACGCTGTCGGTACAGTTCCTGAGCAGGAAGGCCTTCTGCAGGGTGTTCAGCGTGTTGTTGACTGCCCATGTCGAGGCGAAGGGGCCGAAATAGTCGCCCGGAATCGTGTGCGCGCCGCGATGCTTTCGGACCTGAGGCGCGCGGTGGTCGCGCCGGATCATCAGCTCGGCGAATGACTTGTCGTCGCGCAGCAGGACGTTGAAGCGCGGCTTCAGCTTCTTGATATAGCTGGCTTCCAGCAGCAGGGCTTCGGTCTCGGACGCCGTGACGACCAGCTGCATGGAGCGGGTCAGGCTGACCATCAGGCCGATTCGCTGGGTGTGGAAACGGCCCTGTGCGTATTGGATGACGCGCTTCTTCAGCGACTTGGCCTTGCCGACATAGAGGCACGACCCGTCCTCGCCATACATGCGATAAACGCCCGGTTTGTCCGGTGCGCGGCTGGCCTCGTCGGCGATCAGCGCGGCGGCCTGTAGGGGGATGGGGGCGTCGGTCGTCTCGGTCATCCCCTCTGATATAGGCTCAGCCGCGGCGGACCAGAAGCGCCCCGCCCACAATCAGCGCGATTCCGCCCAAACGGGCCAGGCTGACCGGCTGGGTCGGGGTGCCCAGTGCGCCATAGTGATCGAGGATGACCCCCAGAATCAGCTGACCGGCGACAACCAGTGTCATGGTGGTCGCGACACCCAGCTTTGGGATGCCCCAGGCGATGCTGGTCACGAACAGGCACCCGTAAAGGCCGCCGATCCAGCCCCACCACGGGATGCTGCGCACCGCCTGTCCCTCGGGTTTGACTTGCAGGATCAGGGCGATGACCCCCAGCGCCATAGTGCCGATGATGAAGGAGAAGAAGGCCCCGTTGATGACCGAGCCCATGCCTTGTGACAGGCGGGCGTTGCTGGGCCCCTGAATCGCGGTGAGTGCTCCGGCGACGAGCAAAAGGGCCATTGCGATATAGGTGCCGTTCATCTGGATCTTACCAGTCAGGAGAAGGCGGGGCGTATCCCATGAACTCAGCGATACGCGCACGGGTGGCTTTAGTCGTATCGGGAGGCAGATCATCCGGTGCGAACCAGCCGATCTCGGCGATTTCCCCGTGGCTGGTGCGGTCGCCCGTGTCGAAACTGTCTATATGGAAAACCGCCACATGGTCGCCGGGGAAGAAGCGCTCGTTCGAATGGATCGACTGGAGACGCGGAGAGCCCGTGGCGATCAGTCCGGCCTCCTCACGCAGTTCGCGCACCACGGCAGCGTGCGTGGTCTCGCTCCTGTCCACGCCCCCGCCGGGCAGCCACCAGCCATTCAGATAGGTGTGTTTCACCAGCAGGATACGGCCTTCATCATCGGTCGCAATCGCCCGTACGCCCAAAGTCATGCCACGGCTCAAGCGTGACCAGATGAAGAAAAGGGGACGGGTAAAGGGTTCGATGCGGGTGCGCCAGGTGGTCATGGAATGACGATAGGCCTGACAGTGGTGGCTTGAACAGTGGTCGGTGTGCCTCTATTCGGGGGAGAAACAGGGAGAACTCCAATGGTCGCCATCGCCACCATCTTTGCTTTCATCGCCGTCATCGCCGCTGTGAACTTCTACGAGTTCGGCCGCATTGACTGATATCGGCTCGGGGGCCGGTGTTGCCGACTGGCGCACCGCCCCGGATCAGGTGCGGGTTTTCCTCAGGGATGTGGTCGTTGACCTCAGTGTCGGACTGCATCCGTGGGAGCGCCATCCAGAGCGCCCGACGCGACTTGTGATCAATGTCGAGATGTTCGCCGACTGGCCTTTGCCGGACGGTGGCTTCATCAACTATGACCATGTGCGTAACCGCATTCTCGGCTGGGCCGGACGGCCCCATGTCGAGCTTCTGGAAACCCTGGCCGAAGAAGTGGTCTCGGCCTGTTTTGAACTGCCGCAGGTACAGGCCTGCCGTGTTCAGGTCGCCAAGCCGCAGGTCTTTAACGAAGCGGCCGGTGCGGGCGTCGAACTGTTCCGCCGCAGGCCCCTGTCATGACTGGCAAGGTCCTCCTGATCACCGGGGCGGCCCGCCGCGTGGGGGGGATGCTGGCACAGGGCTTGGCTGCCGACGGGTGGACGGTCGCGCTTCATCACCGCAGCGGAGCCGACGACGCCGAGCGCATCGCCGCCGGGATCGTGGCCAAGGGCGGTAAAGCCTCGACATTTTACGCCGACCTATCCGATGAGCTGAGCCGTGGCGCTCTGGTCGATGCTGTGGTGTCGCGGTTTGGGCGTATCGATGCCCTGATCAACAATGCATCCCTGTTCGAGTACGACACGCTCGACAGCTTGGAGCCGGAGCGCTGGAACGCGCATCTGGCGGCCAATCTGACGGCTCCGGTCTTCCTGATCCGCGATTTTGCGCGTGCCGTGGAAAAGGCGGGCAGCGAGGGGGTCGTGGTCAATGTGCTGGACCACAAGCTGGTCGCGGCCAATCCGGATTTCCTGTCCTATACGGCGGGTAAGGCCGGTCTGGGGGCGCTGACGGCGTCGCTGGCGCTGGGGCTGGCCCCGCACATTCGGATAAATGCGGTGTCGCCGGGTCTGATCCTGCGCAGCGGTGACCAGACCGAGGAAGAATATGAAAAGGCGTGGTCCGATACGCCGCTGGGCCGCGGGACGAGCCTTGACGATATGCTGGCCACGGTGCGGTTCCTGCTGACGACCAAAGGCATCACGGGGCAGGTCATTACCGTCGATGGGGGCGAACATCTGCGCCCGCGCGGTCGGGATGTGGCCTTTGATCCGGCGCTGAAAGGCTGAAAGTCGGACTTTACTTCGCTTTTCGTACAGTGTTGATGCGCGATCCCCTGTTAGCGCCTATATGGGCCGCTGCCCCTATCGTTGATTGAAGTCCTGAATGCCTGCTGTCCGTTTCACCCGCCGCTTTTCGATGGCGCACCGGCTGATTGCCGATGCGGCGTCCAAGTGTGCCGTGCCGCACGGGCATAATGAGTTCGTGTCGGTGACGCTGGAGCCGCTGGCCGAGATCGACTTTGGCAACGCCAACTATGCCGCCAGCTTCGAGCGACTGAAGACCCGCTGGCATGGCTTTGTGGATCGCAGTCTGGATCACGCCTTCCAGTTGAACAGCACCGATCCGCTGCTGGCCTATTTCAAAGAGCATGAGCCGCAGCGCCTGAAACAGGTGCTGGTGGTGGATGGCGATCCGACGACCGAGGCCCTGGTCATCGCCCTGTGGCGCAAGCTAGAAGCCATCATCGCCGCCGAAGGCCTGCCGTTCCGTCTGGCCGAACTGGCCATCGAGGAAACGCCGACCAATACGGTGCTGGCGCGCGGCCTGACCGAGGCCGAGCGCGCGTGGCCCGTGGCCGGATGGTGCGACCGTGCCGATAACAGCATCAATGATATTCTGCCGCCGGAGACATGGGCATGACGGTTTCGGTTCTGCCGCTGTCGGAGGCGCTGCCGCGTCGCCTCGGTATGACGGTGCATGTGCGCGGACTGGAAGTTCAGGCTGGCATCGGCGTGTACGATCATGAAAAGGGTCGTTTGCAGACGCTGGTCGTGGACGTTGAGCTGGATCTCGGGGCTGCGCCCGTGCGCGAGCTGACCGATACGCTGGACTATGATGGCGTCGCGCGCATTGTGCGCTCGCTGGCCGATGGCGAACATATCGAACTGGTCGAGACTTTTGCCGAGCGGATCGCGCTGGGCTGTATGGCTGACGAGCGTGTGCTGGCGGTGCGGGTCAAGGTGGACAAGCCGGGCGCCATTCCGGGCGCGGCGGCGGCAGGTTGTGCGGTTTCCTACGCGCGGTGATTGCCTGTAAGACTGGTGGCGGGCATTGTGCGTACAGGCTGTCCTTTTGAGCAGTCCGGGAGTTTTACATGTCGATCAGGCGCGAGATGAGTGAGTTTAGCCGTCGTGGGCCGATCGTGGACCGTATCGGGCTGTCCGCGACCTATGCGCTGATCCTGCTGACCGTGCCGACTTTCGGGGTGGCGGCGGTGATCGGTCTTGCTGCGGTGCTGTGGGGCGAGCCGGCGAAAGACGATATGGCGCGCAATCACCGCGAGTTTCAGAAGCGGACGCTGCTGGCTGCGCTGGTGACCATCGTGGTCGGGGCCATGCTGGTCATCGTTAACGTCGGTGTCTTTGTGCTGTTTATCGGTCTGATTTGGACGCTGGTGCGGGGCATGCGGGGGCTGAGGGCGCTGCAGCACGGGCGTTTGATCGATAATCCACAGAGCTGGCTTTAAAATTCGGAACGGTGTTCGTCCTCGGGGACTTAAGGTTTCCGTAACTGAGTGCCGAGGTACCGATGGATTTGCGCGACGTCGCCGATAACCAGAGATACGAGCAGGGCTTCGTCGATGCCGATGGCGAGCTACGCGTTGTTTTTGCCGATTATGCCGTGAGGGGCAGGACGCGGATCCTGCTGCACGTCGAGGCCGATCCGGCGCTGAGGGGCACCGGGGCGGCGGGGCAGTTCATGCAGGCTCTGTCCGAACATGCGCGGCATGAAGGGCTGAAGCTGTCGCCGCACTGCGGCTATGCGCGGGCGTGGCTGTCGCGGCACCCGCAGTACCGCGACGTCGTGGAATACTGAGCGTCGGGACGCGCCTCAGGTCGAGGCGCGGTGGACGATGTGTTTGATCGTCTCGGCCTTGGACGGGAGGTCCTCGGACAGACGGCTGGCAATCTCGCGCGCGCCGACGGGGTAGGCGTCGCCGCCCTCGGCGATTTCGCGGGCCATATTTGCGGCCTTGATCAAGGTCTGCTCAAGGGCTTCCACCTGTTCCAGAGCCAGGGCGCGGGCCTCGGCCTGAAGGCGTTTGACGCGCTCGGCTGTCGATTCCGGCTTGCGCATGAGATCGTAAACCTCGGACTCTGGCGAGGAAACGAGGCGCAGATTGGCCCGGTCGGGGTCTTTAATCGGTTCAGACATGGCAGTTTCCCTTCGCTACGGGGCCGCATTTCAGAATGCGGTGTAGCTGAGGGGTTAACTGCGGTTAAGAAGTGCCGGTTCCCTATGGTTACGCTTTGATACGGCTATGCCGCAAGTTTGGCGAAACAGTGTTGCATTTGAGTCTCTAGTCGTTGGCGCGGGGTCTGCCCTTGCGATCCGTGCGCGGGGGGACCGGGCCGTAGCCCTTGATGGCGGCGACCTCGAACAGGAGCTCGACACGGCGGAAGAGCTCGCGGCGCATGCGGCGTTCCTCGGCGGGGGAGATGTAGTCGGGGTGGGTAGGGTCTTCGTGCGGGGCGAGGACCTTTGGCGGTTTTTTGGGCTTGGGGCGGGTCATGGGCGGTTCCGTTTTAAAGGGCTGATGTGCGACCCCCACCCTGCCCTCCCCCAACAGGGGAGGGTTCCGGTTGCGGGCCATCGAGAAACAGGCACGACAAAAGCCACAGCGCCCGTGGGGCGTGTGGTTGGAGGGCAGGCGGGGCGCGCGGGCTTTGCCCGGCGTAAGGTTCAGGTTCCGTTTCGGCAAAGGCACGCGCCCCGCGTGGGTGGTTATTCACCAGCATCCGGCCGCGTCGGGTCGAAAAGGCGGAGCCTTTTGACCGCGGCCAAACTTAACTGAGGCAGGCACCGCTGTTGGCGGTTACTCCCAGTGCCGGTGGCGGGCAGCGGACACCTGCGGCGTCCTGCTGGCACGGTCCGAGTTTCCACCTCAACCCTTGCCGGAGTTCTAGCCCCAACCTTGATGCAGCCCACGCCCTTCAAGAGGCGAGGGTGGCGGCTGGGCCGCCCAGCCCGCGTCGGGTCGAAAAGGCGGAGCCTTTTGACCGCGGGCCACTAAGAATGTGTCGGGATACACGCGCGATTGCGCGGCTTCATCCAACACACCTCGGTGGCCGTTTGGTCGAAGGTTCTTTGTTCTCTCGCCGTGCGGTTCAAGACTAAGGCTTTATCGCAAACTCCATCGGCTCCGTTCGTTCCGGCGGGGGTTGGTCCCCTTGTGGGGGCAAGTCTCAGCCGGAGGGGCGGACCCCGCTCCATCCACTCCCGTCACCGCAGGTCCGCAGGCCTTA
>NZ_DJFS01000048.1 GCF_002432125.1 Brevundimonas sp. UBA5866 | reverse complement strand
CCGTCCACAGATGACAGCACCCTCCTTGCCCTCGGTCGCCACCGAGAAGACGTTGGGCACGAACAGCTCCGGCACGTTGCGTTCGTAATCGTCGTGCACCTGCAATGCCGCGTCGAGCCAACTCTGGCTGGACCGTACCGGCGCCTTGGCTTCGATCAGCACCAGCGGAATGCCGTTGACCAGCAGCACAAGATCGGCGCGCTTTTCCGTTTTCCCCGCGCGGATGGTGAACTGCTGGGTGACGGTGAAGCTGTTCTTCTCGATATCGTCGAAGTCGATTAGGCGGATGGTGATGTGTTCGCCATTCGCGCCAAAGGGCATGGAGCGTTCGCCCAGCGCCCATGCGGCGAATTCCTCGTTCGCCTTCACCAGCCCGTCCGACCGCGCGCCCATGATGATGGCGCGGAGGCGGTAGAGCACGTCATCGGCCCGGCCGGGGTTGGCGGCGATATCGGGGTTCAGGCGGATCAGGGCGTCACGCAGATGAGGTTCAACCAGCACCTCTTGCGGCTGGCGGGGAAGGTCGGCGGGGGCGACGTAATGCCAGCCGAGGCCCGCGATCTTGCCGCCCGCGCGGGCAAGGCCGGTGGAGATGTGCGCCGGGCGGGCCGAGGCCGCACCCGCGAGAAGGTCGCGCAGATGGGCTTCAACGGTGTTGGCTTCGGTGAATGTCATGCGGGCACCTCGAAATTGGCGCGTAGCATTTCTTGCGTCAGCTTCTTGGTAGCGGCCTTCCGCGCCTCGATGGTTCGGATCACTACTTCTGCCGCCGTGAGCTCTTTTGCAATTGCATCCCTATCTTCCTTGACGGGCCAAGGAATTGTAAGCGGCCGAAGGACTTCCAGATTAATGTTTTTTTGCGCCGTCTGCGTCGCTACCTCGAACTCAAGATAAGGGCGAGTGAACCGTAATGTATACTCGAGATAATCTACGTCGTATGGATCGTTGGGCACGACGCCTACGACACTGTCTGTGCAATACGTTCCTTGGTCGATATCGCGGTTGCGGCAATCACAGCAGCGATGGTGCTGACAAGTTAACTGGATTGAGCCAAAAGCAGCCCTTCCCTTCGCGATTTCAGGCCGCTTGCGTCGCTGCCGACCAAGCGGTTTCGGCCTGACCTCGCAGCAAGCGAAGGCCAGATCGGGAAATCAGGTGTGGTTGAAGATTGAAGGCGTTGTAAATCGGGCCGTGGCTGGAGAGAAACCGCTGGGCTGAACCCTGCGATTTAAACCTCTGCTGCTTTCGCTCTCGTCGGCGAATAACGAGGTGAGAATTCTCGACGCGATTGTTCTCGCGCATTCCGCGCGGATGATGACGTCCCTGAAGATGCAGAACTTTCAGCGCCGCTCGATACGAGGCAAGTTTATCCGTAATGATCGCTTCCGGATGAATGCCTGTGTTGCGGAGCAGGCGTCGTAAGAGCTTCAAGGCCGCGTGCTTGTTCCTTCGCTTTTGGACCAGCACATCAAGCACTTCGCCCTCATCATCAACCGCGCGCCACAGATACATTCGGCGACCACGTATCCTGACGACCGCCTCGTCCAAATGCCATCGGCCCGTCGGACGATCACGATTACGGCGGATGTTTGCGGCAATCAGCGGTCCAAAATTGTTCACCCAGCACCGAATAGCTTCACGGCTGACTTCGATTCCACGCTCAGCCATCAATTCTTCAACGTCGCGGATGCTCAGCGTGAAGCGAAAATACCAGCGCACCGCCTGACAAATGATCGATCCTGGAAATCGGTGACGCTTGAACGATAAGCCCGACATGAAAACCCCACCCTTCAACCCAAGTGGAGACTTTTTAGCGTTAGACTGTCAGCACCGATGCAATCATCAAGGCCGTGCCTGCCCGGCCGCTGTGGGGTGATCGTGATGACGCGGAGCGAACTGCAACTGATCTCGCGTCAGAACAAGAAGGCCGAACCCCAAGAGGCATACAGCCGCCATGGCGGCGGTCATGACCCGACCAGCCTGCCCCTTCCGCCCGAGACGATAGGTCATGATCGCTAGGAGCGACATGAGAACGCCGAAGGACACGAACACAGGGATGCGGTAGGTCGCCGCCAGCGGTACGGCGAGACAGAAGACGATCGCGCCGGCGACGAGGCTCGCGCCAACCGCGATCAGTGTGTCCTGCACCGGCCGGAACGGCTCTGGCCTCCCGTATAGCTTGGACCGGCCGCGCCCCTTGTAGCGCCCTGGACGCCATCGAGGAGCCTTGCTCCGGATCGCGGATCGCTTGCCCCCCATGGCTTCAGCCCTGCGCGTCCGCCGGGCGAGCCGCGCGGTTGGCCAGCCACACCCGCATGCGGACGATTTCAGCTTCCTGGGTGCGAATGATCTCCTCCGCGAGGCCCTTGACCTCGGGGTCCGAACCTTGGTCGAGCGCAATCCTCGCCATGGCGACCGCCCCCTCGTGGTGGGCGATCATCCCGCGCATGAAGTCGACATCGGCGTCGCCGCTGTAGTCGATGTTCATAGCGGCGTGCATCCGCTCGTTCGCCTCCTTGTAGGACCGAGTGGCGGGGGTATCCGAGGCGGCATCGCTGTGCCCGGCATGCTGGTCGATCGGGCGCGCATCGACTGCCGTCGGCTCCGGCGCCGGGTGCCCCTGCCGCGAGAGCACCCCGAAGCCGAAGACCGAGATCAGGAGAAAGGCGGCGATGACGCCAACCCAGCCGAGACGTTTCATTGGACTATCCTTTGCTTTCCTGAAGGCGGGTCATTCGACGCCGCGCGGACCGCGCCATGCCAGAAGGCGAAGCGCGTTGAAGACGACCAGCAGGGTGGAACCCTCGTGGAGGGCGACGGCAGGTCCGATGCCGAGACCAAGGATCGTCGCCGGGACGAGGAACGCCACGACCCCGAGGCTGACGAACAGGTTCTGGCGGATGATGCGGCGGGTTTGACGGCTAAGACCCACGGTGAAGGGCAACTTCGACAGATCATCCGCCATCAAGGCTACGTCGGCGGTCTCCAGGGCGACGTCCGATCCCGCCGCACCCATTGCGACGCCGACCGTCGCGGTGGCCATCGCCGGAGCATCGTTGACGCCATCGCCGACCATGGCGACCTTGGTCTCCGCCCGCAGTTTCTTGATGGCGTCGACCTTGTCCTCCGGCATCAGGTCGCCCCACGCCTCGGTCAGCCCGACCTGACCGGCCACCGCCTGGGCCGCCTTCTGGTGGTCGCCCGAGATCATGATCATGCGGCGAATGCCGAGCGCGCGGAGCGCGGTAAGGGTCTCGCGCGCCTTGGCCCGAGGCGTGTCGAGAAGGCCGATGACCCCGAGATCCTTTGTCCCGCGGCGAACCACCATGAGCGTCCGTCCCTGGTTTCGAAGGGCCGCGACGGCGATCTCGGTGTCCGGTGCGAGCGGAGCGATGGCCTCCGAACCGAACATCTCCGGTTTGCCGATCCAGACGTCCTGATCGTCGACGCGTGCAGTGACGCCCTTGCCGGTCAGGCTGCGCAACTCCGTGGCCTCACGTACCGATGCCGCGATCAGACGCTGGTTCCCATCGCGAACGATGGCCTCCGCCAAGGGATGATCGCTCAGCCGTTCGACCGCGACTGCGATCTCGAGAAGCTCTGTCTGTGTCGTCTGGCCGAACGGAACGACGTCCGTGATCCGCGGTCGCCCCTCGGTCAGCGTCCCGGTCTTGTCAAAGGCGATGGCGTCGAGAGCCCCCAGGTTTTCGAGCGGGGCGCCACCCTTGACGAGAACACCGGCGCGCGCCGCCCGGGCGACCCCGGACAACACCGCGCTCGGCGTGGCGATCGCGAGAGCGCAGGGACTGGCGGCCACCAGTACGGCCATCGCCCGGTAGAAGCTGTCGCGGAACGGCTCGTCGACGACCACCCAGGCGAACAGGAGGACGAAGGCCAGACCGAGCACGAGGGGCACGAAGACGCGCTCAAAGCGATCGGTGAAGCGCTGGGTCGGCGACTTCTGGGTCTCGGCCTCGCTGACCATCCGGACGACCTTGGCCAAGGTGGTGTCGTTGGATCGACGCGTCGTTTCGATCTCAATGGCGCCGCCGCCGTTAATGGTGCCGGCGAAGACCACCGACGCCGCCGAGATATTTGCCGGCTTGGCGCGGGCCTCCTCGGGGGTCGGGACAGGCTGCTTGTCGACAGGAATGCTCTCCCCTGTCACGGGAGCCTGGTTCACGCTGGATGTTCCCTTCACGACGAAGCCGTCGGCCGGGAGTCGCTCGTTGGGCCGAACGACGACCAAGTCGCCGACTTCCAGCTCTTCGACCGGAAGTTCGACGACGGCCTCTCCTCGCCGCACATGAGCGGTGCGCGGGGCCAAGGCGGCCAGAGCCTCGATCGCCTTCTTGGCGCGACCCATCGCGAAGTGCTCGAGGGCGTGCCCGAGGCTGAACAGGAACAGTAGCAGCGCCCCTTCCGCCCAGGCTCCGAGCGCCGCGGCGCCGGCTGCGGCCACCAGCATCAGGGTGTCGATCTCGAAACGCTTGCGCCGCAGATTCCCGACAGCCTCGCCGACCGTGAACCAGCCGCCCAAGGCATAGGCGATCAGGAAAAGGCCGAAGGGCAGCCATCCCGGCACGCCCGGAATGAATTTCTCGATCAGCCAACCAATCGTGAGCGCGACACCGCTGCCGACCGCGAAAATGAGCTCCGTGTTGGGTCCGAGGAAGCCGCCATGACCATGGTCGTGCCCGTCGCCTTCGGAATGTCCGTGGTCATGGCCATCGCCATCGACGTGGCCATGGCCGTGACCGTCATCGGGCGTATGACTGGCCTCGTGATCGGATGGCGCTTTCGGCTGCGCTTCAGGGGTCTTCGTAGCGGTTGAAGCGGCGCCCTCCGTCGCCCGCACTAGCGCGAGGCCGTGGCTCGCAAGGCGCTCGACAAGCGTCTCACGGTTCGTGATCTGCCGGTCGAACTCCAGGCGCAGAGCGCCAGCCGGATCCAGCACCGCCTCGATCACGCCGGCTTCTTCGCCGAGCGCGGCCGCGAGCGTGCGGGCGTGGCGGGCGGGGCGGACAACCTCCACTCGCCCGACGAGATGCCCGAAACGCTCACTGACCTCGGCTCCGGCCTGACGCGCACGGCGACGGACCTGAGCCAGCGACAGCTGGTCGGGATCGTAGTGGATGCAAAGCTCTGGGCCTCCCTCGCCTTCGGCGACATGCGCCTCAGAGACGCCGGGTTCGGCCCGCAACAGCGCGATCAACCGTCCAACGCAGCCGTCCTGAAGATCGGGCGCATGAGGCAGGAGGACAGGGAAGTTGAGGCGGAGGGTCTTGGGCATGATCGGGCTCCTCAAGAGACGTCACGGGTAAGGGTCGAGCGGTCGGGCACGAACATCCCGGCGCGCTGGGCGGCGGCTCCAGCGACGAAGGCGGCGATCGCCAGAGCCGCGCTCAGGAGGATGACCAGTCGCTTGCGGTCCATCTCGACCTCACGGCAAGGCGATGAGAGCGTCGAGCCAGCCGAGGTTCTGGAGGTGCTCCAGTCCCTCGAACACGGGCAACGCCAGAAGGAAGACAAGGCCGTCGCGGACAGTCCGAAGGAAGAAGGCCGGCCGGACGGACAGTTCCGCCTCATCACGCCACAGGCGCAGGTTCGGAACGAAGCGGGGGGTGCGCACGACGTAGCTGCGGTAGGTGTCGCCGAAGGCCGACGTCAGGAAGCCTTCCTCCCGACTCGCCACGATGCGGAACACGATCCAGCAGGCGACGGCGAAGGTGACGCCGACGGTGAGGCTGCCCGTCTGTGCGCCGATCCCGAATGCGCCGATGAAGCTGAAGACATAGAGCGGGTTTCGACACAGCGAATACGGTCCGCAGGTGACGATCTCCTGCTTCTTGCGGCCGCCGATGTAGAGCGAGCACCAGGCGCGGCCCAGAACGCAGACCATGATGGCGATCAGCCCTAGGTGTTCGACGGGATGCTCCAGCTGTGGCTGGGCCTTCACAAGAGCGGTCCAGGCCAGCAGTGCGAACAATCCAGCCGCGATGAAGAGTTTGCGCCAGCGCTGGACGGACGCGATGTCGATCAGGGGCGGGCTCATTCCACGGGCTCCTTCGCGTCGCGCCGCGCATCTCGCGCATCGCGAAGGATGTCGAAGCCGCCCTTGGCGGCTATGGCGGCGACCAGCACCCCCACCAGCAGATCGGGCCAAGATTGGTCCAACCACATCACCAGGCCGCCGGCGACGAGGATGCCGCCGTTCGACGCGAAATCGTTGAGACTGAAGGTCTCGGCCGCCTTCATGTTGACGTCGCTGCTCTGTTGCCGACGGATCAACAAAAGACAGATCAGATTGATGACCGCCGCCACGACGGCGAGCACCATCATGGTTGGTCCGACCGGCTCGGTTCCCGTCAGTGTCCGGCGCAGGGCGTCGAGCAGGACGAGAACCGAGAAGATCAGAAGCATGACGCCGGACACCTGAGCCGCCCGCGTCTTCCAGATCAGCGCGCGTCCGACCGCCAGGAAGCTGATCAGATAGACGGCCGCATCGGATCCGTTATCGACGGCGTTCGCGAGCAGAGCGCTGGAGTCGGCGGCGAGGCCGCCGACTCCCAGGCCCACGAACAGCAGAGCGTTCAGGAACAGCACCGCCAAGAGGGTGCGGCGCTGGACCTGCTCTGTTTCGTGAGCCCCGCTCATTCCTCGATTCCTTCCGCCTTCCGGTGTTTCACGGCCTTGGCCGCGAAGGTCGGAAGGACAAGGAGGGTCAAGGCCGTGGCCGTCAGGAGGCCGCCGATGACGACGGTGGCCAGCGGCTTCTGCACCTCGGCCCCCGCGCCGTGGGCGAACGCCATCGGGATGAAGCCGACGATGGCGACGAGAGCCGTCGTCAGGACGGCGCGAAGCCGGCTTGTCGCGCCTTCGATCGCGGCAAGACGCGGCGCCGCTCCGCCTGTGAGGCGTTCCCGAATGGCCTGCATCAGCACGAGGCCGTTCAAGGTCGCGACGCCGGACACGGCGATGAAGCCGACCGCCGCGGAAACCGAGAACGGCATCCCCCTGAGGACAAGCGCCAGGGCGCCGCCGATCAGAGCCAACGGCACGCACGCGAACACCAGGCCCGCCTCGGCGAAGGATCCCAAAGCCATGAAGAGCAAGACCCCGATCAGGATGAAGACGATCGGAATGACCAGCCCCAGACGCTGTTCGGCGCGCTTCAGGTTCTCGAACTGGCCACCCCAGGTCAGGGAGTAGCCGGTCGGTAGATCGACCTCGGCCTGCACCTTGGCCTGAGCCTCGGTGACGAAACCGCCCAGATCGCGTCCTCGGACGTTGGCTTGCACCACCATGCGCCGGCTGCCGTCATTGCGGCTGATCTGGTTCTGCCCTTCCGCTACCTGGATCCGGGCGACAGAAGAGAGCGGCACGGTCACGCCTGTGGCGGTCGTTACCGGCAGAGCCGCAAGGGCCGCCGGATCATTCCGTGCCTCATCCGCGAGGCGGACGACGACGCTGAAGCGACGATCGCCTTCGAATATCTGGCCGGCCTCGGCACCGCCGACCGCGGCCGAAACCGCCTCGGAGACATCGGCGGCCGACAGGCCGTAGTTGGCGGCTGCGAAGCGATCCACGCTGACGGTCAGGGTGGGGAGGCCGGACGCCTGCTCGACGCGAACGTCGGCCGATCCGGGCGTTGCGCGCAGGGCGGCGGCGACCCGGTCCGCAGTCGCCTGCAGCTGGGTGAAGTCGTCGCCATAGACCATCACGGCGAGGTCGGTCCGAACCCCCGAGATCAGCTCGTTGAAGCGCAGCTCGATGGGCTGGCTGAACTCGAAGCTGTTGCCGAGTTGTCCGGCGGCGAGCTCTTCGAACCGTTCGATCAGCTCCTCTTTCGGAAGGTTCGGATCGGGCCACTCCTTGCGGTCCTTGAGGACGATGACCGCATCCGAAATGTTCGGCGGCATCGGGTCCACCGCCGCCTCCGCCGTCCCGGTCCGGGCGAAGACAGTCTTCACCTCGGGCTGGGCCTTGATGGCGCGTTCGAGGGCCATCTGCATCGCCAGCGATTGTTCCAGCGAGGCGGACGGCACGCGCAGCGCCTGCATGGCGATGTCGCCTTCATCCAGGGTCGGGATGAACTCCCGCCCCAGAGAGCTGAAGGCGATGCCGCCAATGACGAGGGCGCCGAGCGCGGACGCCAGGACGATTTTGGGCCGGTCGACGGCGGCGCGGATCGCAGGCTCGATACAGCGCCGCGCGTAGCGAAGGATGAAGGTCTCGTGTTCGTGAGCGTGGCCGTGCTCGTCGACCTCGACCTTCTTCGGATCCCGGACCAGCAGAGCCGTCATCGCCGGCACGAAGGTGAAGGAGAAGATGAAGGCGCCGACGAGGGCCAGCATCACCGTTGCGCCCATGGGAATGAAGGTCTTGCCCTCCACGCCCTCAAGCATCAGCAGCGGCGTGAAGACGAGGAGGATGATCAACTGGCCAAAGGCGGCCGGTTTGACCATCTGACGCGCCGCGGCTCCAGCAACCTCAAGCCGCTCCCGACGTGTCAGCATTCGACCGGCTTCGGCCCGCCGCTGGCTGAGCATCAGCAGGGTGTTCTCGACCACCACCACCGCGCCGTCGACCAGAAGGCCGAAGTCCAGCGCGCCGAGGCTCATCAGGTTTCCGCTGATGCCAAAGCGGTTCATGCCGATGACCGCGAACAGGAAGCTGATCGGGATCATCAGGGCGGTGATCGAGGCCGCACGGATGTTGCCGAGCAGGAGGAACAGCACCACGATCACCAGCAGAGCGCCTTCGATCAGGTTCTTGGCGACCGTTGAGATGGTCTTGTTGACCAGCGAGCTGCGGTTCAGGACCGGTTCGGCGACAACGCTCGGCGGCAGGCTCGCGGAAACCTCCTCGAGGCGTTCGGCGGCGGCCTGGGCCACCGTCCGGCTGTTGCCGCCGGCCAGCATCAGCGCCGTACCGACGACCGCTTCGTGGCCGTCGCGGCTGGCGCCGCCGAGACGCGGCGCCTGGCCGATCTCCACGGTGGCGACGTCGGCGACCCGGACGACCAGTCCGTTGCGGTTGACGACGGGGGCCTGGGCAAGATCCGGGATGGTCTGCGCCAAGGCGTCGGTCCGCACGGTCAGGGCTTCGCCGGACCGCTGGACATAGCCCGCGCCAGCCTGGGTGTTGGCCCGTTCCAGCGCGACGACGAGATCGTGCAGGCTCAGACCGTAACCCGCCAGACGCGCGGCGTCGGGCCGAACGGCATACTCCTTCACATAGCCGCCGTTCACATCAACGCCGGCCAGGCCCTTCGCGGTCCGCATGCGCGGGGCGATGATCCAGTCCTGAACCGTGCGGAGATAGGTCGCGCGGGCCTGGGGCGTGGTCAGGAGTTCGCCTTCGGGCGTCAGATAGGCGCCGCCGGCCTGCCAGCCGGGCTCACCCGGTTTGGCGAGGTTGGCGCTGTTGAACGGCTTGAAGTCGACCGTCCACATGAGCACTTCGCCGAGACCGGTGGTGATCGGCGCAAGCGCCGGCTCCACGCCCTCCGGCAACCGCTCGCGCGCCTGGGCCATCCTTTCGGCGACCTGCTGGCGAGCGAAGTAGATGTCCGTATTGTCGGAGAAGATGACCGTGACCTGGCTGAAGCCGTTTCGGCTCAGCGACCGGGTGGTCTGGATGCCAGGAATCCCCGCCATCGCGGTTTCGAGTGGATAGGTGACCTGACGTTCCATCTGCTCGGGCGCGAGCGCCGGCGCGATGGTGTTGATCTGGACCTGCCGGTTGGTGATGTCCGGCACGGCGTCGATGGGCAGCTGCGTCAGGTTGTAGAGGCCGAAGGCGGCGACGATCGCCGTCGCCAGGACCACAAACCATCGGAAGCGGACCGAGGCTTCAATAAGTGCTTTGAACATGACGCCCCCTAGTGCCCGTGCTCGGCTTCGCCCTTGGCCANNTTCGGCCTTGAGCAGGAAGGCGTTGGCGGACGCCACGCGTTCAGATCCGGTGAGGCCGCGCAGGATCTCGGTGCGGCCCGCGGCCTGGCGGCCAGCAAGCACTTGAACGGCCTGGAAGCCGCCCTCGACCTGCACGAAGACCACGGTGTTTCCATCGACGGTCTGGACCGCCTCGGTGGGCACGGTCATCCCGCCAGTCGCCTCGCCGGTCACGATGGCGCCGGTGACGGCCGAACCGGCTGGCGGCAGAGACGCGCCAGAGGGTCGGGCCCGGATCACGGTCGCGCCGCTTTCGCTGAGACCGGCGTCGGCGGCGACGCCGGTGACGACGGCGTCGAACTCGCCGTTCGGCCCGGTCACGCGCATCGGCGAACCGGCACGC
>NZ_DJFS01000072.1:47547-53127 GCF_002432125.1 Brevundimonas sp. UBA5866 | reverse complement strand
GGCGACGGCGGCGTTTGCGCACAGGCTGGGCCGCCTCGCTCATCAGGGTGAGCAGAAGGCCCTCCCGCAGGCCGCGGTCGGCCACGCGAACGCGCTCGCACGGCCATGCGCGTTGAACCGCTTCCAATATGGCTGCACCCGCCAGAACCAGATCGGCTCTATCCGGCCCGATGCAATTCTCGGCGGCGCGCCCGGCTGGGCCCAGAAGGATCAGGCGTTCAGCGGCCGCTTCGCAATCCGCGCGGGTCATCCATAGGCCGTCCACCAGATCGCGCTGGTACCGGCGCAGGCCCAGATGGATGCCGGCCAGACTGGTGATAGCCCCCGATGTACCGACCATATGGGCCAGACCGCCGGTAAACAGCGCATGGTACTCCGGATCGTTCGGGGCACCGGCGGCAATGGCGGCGCTGACATCGGCGACCATCGCCTCGTACCACTGTCGCGGCGAACCCGTCGGTTCCGGATGGCGCTCTGCCAAAGTGACCACGCCCAGCGGCGCAGACATCCACGCCACGGTTTCCAGCCTGTCCTGCCGACGGCGCATCCACGACAGTTCGGTCGAACCGCCGCCCACATCTATGACCAGAACGGCTTCGGATGCCGGATCGATCAGATTGAGGCATCCAGCGACAGACAGGCTGGCCTCTTCGGCAGGGTCGATAATGCGGAGTTTGAGGCCGGTGCCTCGGCGCACGCGCTCAATAAAGGCTTCGCCATTGGAGGCTGCGCGGCAGGCCTGTGTAGCGACAGCCGCTAGATGCTCGGCCTTAAGGCCGCGGCGGCCGATACGCTCCGCACACAGGGCCAGCGCTTCATAGGCACGGTCCATCGCCTTGTCATCCAGCTTGCCGCTGAGCGACAGCCCTTCGCCGAGGCGCACGATACGGCTGAAGGAATCGACCACGCGAAAGCCATCGCGCGCAGGACGCGCGATGAGCAGGCGACAGTTATTGGTCCCCAAATCCAGCGCACCATACAGGGGCGCTTCGCGATTTGAATCGCTCGACCGGCGGGGTCGAGCGGGCTGGGACCGTGAGTCGCGCCGCTTGGGCGCGCCTGAGGTCTCCGGCATTGGGCCGACTATGGTTGTGGGCGGTCCGAAGCGGCGCCCGTCCCGATCAGCCTAGCCCGCCAAGGCCAATAAGGCCAACCCATATTGCGACATCCGGCCACGTGGGCACTGTAGAAGCACGTTACAAACTGTCACACGGAATGACACTTTTAACGCAACCGAACGCCGTGTGGTGCGTATCCCAGCTATGATCAACGCTCGCACAGCAAGATTTGGCCTTGGACAGAAGGTCCGCCATATCCACCATGCCTTCTATGGTTTGGTGCTGGATGTCGATGCGCGTTACGAGGGTGCCCCCGAGGACATCGGCAGTGTTTCGCCGGAACAACCCTTCTATTCCGTCATGATCGAAGGCGAGGATGGCAGTTTTATCGCCTATGCCGCCGAGGAGTCGATTGTGATGACAGAAGGCGTGGATCCGATAACAGAACAAGAACAGCTGCGTCTGTTCAACATCGACCGCGCGGGCCGCGCCACGCCTCGTCTGCACCTGATGCAATAAGGTCTAGACCCTGAAACTGTCCCACGGCCCGGTAATGGCGACGGTCGTTCCGGGAGCGTACAGGTTCACGAACATGGTCTGGCCATCCGGCGAGAAGCAGACGCCCGCCAGTTCGTTGTTCGCCTCGTCGTCATCATGCGGCTGGGGATTGCGGGCGAGGGTATAGATGCGCCCGTCCGGCATGATGCCGCGGATGTGGTTGGTGCCCTTGGCGCGATCCTCGCAGCCGATGACGTGACCGTTGGGGGCGATGGTGATGTTGTCGACATACTCCATCACCGCCTGATCGGTCGTTTCGACAAACAGTTCCAGACGGGCAGGCGACGAGGCTTCCTCCGCGCGTCCCTCGAACGGTGAGGGGATGTAGCGCATTACCTGACCCATGCGGCCGACACCGCCTGAGGTACAGGCGAAATAGAGATGGTCCTCGGCCCAGTGGATGCCTTCGCCACGCGCGAACAGGGCCGCCCCCTTGGCGTGGCCACGTTTGTTCAGGTCACCATTGGGGCTTTCGACCTCGTCCAGATCGATCCATTCGACCTCGAGGGTCTGGCCCTTCTGCCACAGCACGCTGTCCCAGTTGCGGGTGTCGGCTGAGGGCTGGCCCTTGATAGCCAGCGCCTGCAGACGACCGCCCTTGTGCAGGTCCTGCTTTTCATTCGGCAGGAAGCGGTAAAACAGCCCGTCGGCCACGTCCTCGGTCATATAGACGGCCCCCGAGCTGGGATCGACGCAGGCGGCTTCGTGTTTGAAACGCCCCATGGCCTTGATGGGCTTGGGCTCAACCATGCCGGTCGCGTTGGCGGGAACCTCAAACACCCAACCGTGTTCCTGCGGGATGCCGTCCTTGGGACCTGCGATGCTTTCCTCGCACGTCAGCCATGACCCCCACGGGGTCTTGCCCCCCGCGCAGTTGACCGCCGTGCCGCCAAGCGACAGGTGGGTGCGCTCGGTCTTTCCGGTCTTGAGGTTATAGACGATGGTGGTCGTGCCCCCGCCGATGGCGCGGACGCGGTCACCGCCGTCCTCGGTATAGACGCCGTAGACCTGCTCGCGCTTCAGGCCCTCGGCCAGACGGTGGTTGGCCCCCCATGCGCTGGCGTTCGGCTGGTGCAGTTTGGTTTCATGGTTGCGGACCAGGATGACCCGATCCTCGTCCAGCGGGAAACAGGCCATGCCGTCGAAATTGTTCGGCGTCAGCAGGCCGTCGCTCATGGTCTCTCCTACCTGCGACACCACGCGATAGGAAAAGCCTTCGGGCAGGTCCATCAGCCCATAGGGATCTTTGACCAAGGGACCGTAGCCAAAGACCTCGCTGCGGCTGATGCCGTCAACGAAGCCGTTTTCGACGGCTTGGGCACGCTGGGCGTAACCTGCAAGGGCGATGGCAGTGGCGGAGGCCATAAAGGCGCGGCGGGACTGGATCATGGTGTCGTCCTTGCAGGTCAATGACTACGCGTGAGCGGCGGCGGTTTGACGGCGTTGCGAAGTTGCCCGTTTGGATGGCGATACGCCCAGCAGGATGCTGAACACACCGATCCTCTTGGCGATCTCATATGTCACCACACACCCCGCAACCGTCAGGCCCAGTACAATGCCCATTTCGGCGAACAGCGGAAGTTTCATTTTCTCAACATTAGCGGCGACCACGACCGTTACAGTCTGGTGGACGATGTAGAAGCTGAAGATACCGCCCCCCAGATACTTCATCAGGGGCGAGGTGCGCGTCACATGCTTGGCCGCAAAACCGAGGATGGCGACGATGAAGCTCCATTGGTCCACCGCATAGACGGCGCGCATGAGATTGCGCAGGGCTTCGGGCGGGGTCGTCCCCTCGGGATACAGGGTCATGTAGCTGACGAAGGCGACATAGCTGACCAGCGCCAATGCCAATGCCACGTAGCGATGCTTGACGAACTGCGACGTCAGCCTTGGTGCGTCCACCATCAGGCAGCCGAAAGCAAAGGCCGATAGGCTGAGCGCGTGGGTATAGAGATCGCGCACGACATCATGGGTTACGGGGAAGTGAGGGTACAGGCCGATACGGATCGCGGCCAAGAAGGCGATCGGCAGGATGAACAGCCACGGGCCTCGCAACACAAGTTCCAGACGTTGTGCCCAGACCCCGAGGCGTGATGCGGCTACGCCTGCAACCATGGCCGCCATCAGCCCGTACAGCAGGACATAGGCAAGGAACCAAAGATGGTTCCAGGTGGGCGTGATGAGGCATTCCTCGGGGTTGCACCACTGGCCGCTGGCGGTCATGTACTTGATCCAGAAGCCAGCCGTTGCGACCTCTGGCGAAAGGTCCGACAGTAGCGTGCCGGTGCGCGCCATCTCGACGACCTGGTAATAGGTTTGGGGCGGCACGATCACCATCATCCCGAACAGCAGCGGCAGGCCGAGACGCGACAGGCGTGCACCGCCCAGCCGCTCGGCCGCACCCGACCCCTGACGTTTATAGGCTTCGTAAAGCAGACGGGTCGCGGAACCGGAAACGAGGAATAACAGCGTCATTCGCCATGGACTGGTGAACCACATCAGCGGCTCCAGCCATTCCTGCGGGCGGGCGCTGTACACGTGCCAGTCCCACGGCACATAGAACATGCCGACGTGATAGAGGATGAGCAGGGCAAAGGCCCCGATGCGGATGGCATCCAGATCGTGCCGACGCCCGATCATTGTGCCTTGCGGTTGCGAGAGTGCTTGGGTCATGGGGGCCAATGGCCATACACTGCTGTTACGGGCCAAGGCTGTGGGGACAGCCGCCAATGCCAAGGGGACGAAACGGTGAAGGCTGTGACGAACGGCAAGCTGTCTGTGATGAACGGGGCGGCCCCCAAGGACCTTTGGCGCGGCGGCGGATTGATCGTGCTGGGTGCCGTGCTGGTTGTAGCGGTCAACACGCTGACTACACTTTGGGACATGCCCGATGCCAAACGTTGGGAGCCGTTGGTCTGGGAGGTCTCAAGCCTGATCGGTCTGGTGGCGGCCCTGTGGGTACCGTGGCTGTCAGCGGCAAAAGCCCCTGCAGACGAAGTGCTGGCGGCGGGCTGGAAGCCCAAGCTGCATTTCATCACCGTGCATGTCGTGGCGCTGTTTGCCTATAGCCTCCTGCATGTGGGCGTATTCGTACTGGTGCGGAGGTTAGCCTATAGCCTCGCAGGGCAGGTCTATACTCTCAGTGATGGCTTCTGGTTCGAGTTCCGGAAGGATCTGCTGTCCTACATGTTGTTCCTGTCGGTGTTCTGGGCGGTCACTCACGTGCGCAGGAATGCCAGGGACGAGGTGCGGCCCGTCAGCTTCGATATCCGCGACGGGGCGCGGATCATCCGTGTGCCGCTGGCGGACATTCTGGCCGTGACGGCGGCGGGGAACTATGTCGAGTTCCTGCTGGCCGATGGGCGTAGGCCCCTGATGCGGGCGACCATGGCGGCGGTCGAGGCGCGGCTGGCTCCAGTCGGGTTCGTACGCAGCCACCGCTCGTGGCTGGTCAATCCCGATCATATGACGGGCTTGGAGCCTGCGGGATCGGGAGACTGGACTGTATCGCTGGGCGCGGTTGAGGCCCCCGTGTCGCGTCGCTATCCGCAGGCGCTGGAGCGGCTGCGGGCTTAACGCTGGAACGGGTAGAAGTCGTTGCCGAGGTGAAGGATGGACGTCAGTTCGTCCAGCGCGGCCCGGCTTTCCTCCAGCAGGGCCGGATCGGCCAGATCGGCGGGGCGCAGCTCCTCGCGGTACCAGCGCAGCGCCCACACGGTCAGGCGGGCGTGCAGCTCATCCGTCATCCGCATGGCGGGGTTGGTGGCGGCCAGTTCATCGTCCGTAAGCACGACCCGCAGACGTAGGCAGGCGGGGCCGCCGCCGTTGGCCATGGACTGTCGCACATCCACATATTCGACGCGGCCAATCGGGCCGTTCGATGCGGCGATTTTCTCGGCGACGTCGTGGCTGCGCGGGTTGTCGCGCGTCTCGGTGGGGCAGATCAGCGTCAGGCGGTCCT
>NZ_DJFS01000072.1:0-47477 GCF_002432125.1 Brevundimonas sp. UBA5866 | reverse complement strand
CGGCCAGTGGCAGGTCGGCGGCGGAAACCTCGACGAACTTCGGCTCGAAGCCCTTGGCGGCGGCGCGGATGGCGGCCTTGGTGGCCTCAAGGTCTTCAAACGCCAGTTCGTGGAAGAAGAGGGTATCCAGCGCGCCCACACACACCACGTCATTGTGGAAGGTGCCGCCCGCGATGGCCTCGCGTCCCTGACGGGCCAGCACCACGTTCGAGGCGGTATGGCGGCGCATGATGGCCTCGCACGCCTCGCGGGTCTGGCGGGCGGGGAAGGGGCCATCCCACGCCTCGAACGCGTCGCGGCCCCAGACGAACAGGTTCACGCCCTCGCTGCCGTGGTCGGCGCACAGGCGGACATGGTTGGCCGCGCCCTCATCGGCCAAATGGCTGACAGGCGACAGGGCCGGATGGACGGCGAAATGGCTCGCGTCGGGGAAGAGGGCGGTCAGCGCCCTTTGCGTCTGCTCGTGTTCAAGGCTGCGGTGCAGGTTGGTGACCAGATTGGCGGGCGTGAAATGCACGCGGCCATCTTGGCTGTCTGCACTGGGGGTCACGGTCGCGGCATTGGCCGCCCACATGGGCGAGGCCGAACAGGCGGCGGCGGCAAAGCTCGGCGCGTCCTTCCATGCCCGCTCCAGCACCTGCGCGTCGTTACCTGTAAAGCCCAGAGAGCGCAGGAAGGGGATGTTCGGGCGTTCATGCGGGGGCAGGACGAACTGCGGCAGGCCGAGGTCGGCCAGCCGCTTCATCTTGTCCAGCCCCTGCAGGACTGCGGCACGCGGAGACGAAGCCTTCGCCTTGTTCAGGCTGGACGCCAGATTGCCCGGCGACAGACCCGCATAGGAGTGCGTCGGCCCGATCAATCCATCGGCATTGGCTTCGACCGCGTGTGGACCCATTACATCAAGCCCTTGATTTCACCGGTGATGTTCTTGACGCCGTCGGCTTCGAAACTGGCAACCGGATAGGCGCAGTAGTCGGCGGCGTAGTATGCGCTGGGGCGGTGGTTGCCGCTGGCACCGAGGCCGCCGAAGGGCATGTCGCCCGCCGCGCCGGTGGTCGGGCGGTTGAAGTTCACGACGCCCGCGCGGATGGTGGTGATGAAGCGGTCCCACAGCTTGGCATCATCGCTGATCAGGCCTGCCGACAGGCCGTAGCGGGTGGCGTTGGCGGCTTCCAGCGCGGCATCAAAGCTGTCCACGCGGATGACCGACAGGAAGGGCGCGAAGATTTCCTCGTCCGGCACGTCCACACCCGTCACATCGATGATGGCGGGTTTGACGAAGGCATCCGAAAGGCCATCGATCGGGCCGGAGGCGCGGATGACCTTGGCCCCCAGATCGATACGCTCCTGTAGGTCGGCCAGGGCCTTTTTCGCGGCGCGGGCGGAGATCAGCGGGCCGCCGTAAACCTCTTCATTGCCGTTCCACGCGCCATAACGCAGACGGTCCGACAGCTGGGTGACCGCCTCGACCACGGCATCACCCTGCGGGCCGTTCGGCACGATCAGGCGGCGCGCGCACGAGCAGCGCTGGCCCGAGGTGATGAAGGCCGACTGCACCACATGGGTGGCCGCAGCCTCTGCATCCGCCACGTCCCAGACGACCAGCGGATTGTTGCCGCCGAGTTCCAGCGCGAGGATCACGTGCGGATCATCGGCGAACTTCTTGCGGAAATGCGCGCCCGCCGCGCCCGAGCCGGTGAACATCAGGGCGTCGATCTTCTGGTCCAGCAGGGCCGCGCCGACGTCCTTGCCGCCTTGGACAATGTTGATCACGCCATCCGGCACGCCTGCTTCCAGCAGGCATTGCACCATCAGTTCGCCCGTCTTGGGGGCTTCTTCGGACGGCTTGAACACGACCGTGTCGCCCGCCAGCAGGGCCGGAACAATGTGACCGTTCGGCAGGTGGCCGGGGAAGTTGAACGGGCCAAGCACCGCCGCCACGCCATGCGGGCGGTGACGCAAGGTTGCGCGGCCAAAGGCGGTGTCGTTTGAACGCTCGCCCGTGCGCTCGTCATAGGCGCGGATAGAGATGTCCACCTTGCCCTGCATCGAGCCGACCTCGCCCTGCGTCTCCCACAGGGCCTTGCCGGTTTCACGGCTGATGGTCTCGGCGATCTCGGCGGCGCGTTCCTTCAGCTTAGCCTGATAGGCCTTCAGGATGGCCACGCGGTCCGCGCGTGGGCGCAGCGCCCAATCTTTCATGGCGGCGCGGGCCTTGGCAACAGCGTCTGCGACCTGCTGCGGGGTGCTCTCTGGGCCTTCCCAGACGACTTCGCCGGTGGTGGGATCGATGGACTGGAAAGTGGTCATGGGGGCAACTCAGACTTTGACGCGGACGGAATCGCCGGCTTTGACCTTCAGGGCCGCAGCGGCATCGGCGGTAATGGTGACGGTGTCGTCGTGGATATCGGCCTTCACACGTACGGCACGGAATTTGGACAGGCTGTTGGTGGAAATCAGGGCGGGCAAATCCGCCTGGATGTCGTGACCGATTGCGACCTTCAGCGCACGGGCGTCGCGCACCGTGCGGATGTTGTCGCGCCCGCAGGTGACAGTAGGACCGGCATCGAAAATATCGACCAGCCCGTTAGGGCGGAAACCCTCGGACTCGAGCAAGGCCATAGCCGGAATGCCTTGCGGGTGGACCTTGCCGATCACCGCGCGTGCCGGTTCGGGCAGCAGTTCGACATAGATGGGGTGGCGCGGTGACAGGTCGAGGATGAACTGTTTGTCGGTCGATCCGGTCATCCGGTCGGCATCGTCAAAATTCATCGGGAAGAATTTGTGCGCCACATGATCCCAGAACGGACAGGCCCCGTCAGGGGTAAACACACCGCGCAACTCGGCCAGAACCGTATCGGCAAACAGATCTGGCTCGGCACCGATCAGCATATAGCGCGACTGGGCCAGCAGGCGGCCCGCGCCACCGCGGCGGCGGTCGGCTTTGAGGAACAGAGAGCCGACCTCTGTCCACCCCGCGCACTCGTTCACCAGCACAAGGGTCTGATGGTTCAGTCGGACATTCAGCGACGGCGACTGGACGATATTGTTCACCAGACGGAAGGAGAAGAAGGGCCGTTTCAGGCCCACGGTCGCCTTGACCGAACCGATGCCGTCCACATCGCCCGTGTCGCCGTCCTCCAGCATCAGCGTGTACCACGCATCTTCCTTTGGCAGTTCGCCACGGAAGGACTTCTGGCTGATTTCCAGTCTCTCGCTCAATACATCCGGATCTTCGGGCAGGCTGGTAAAGCCCGGCCCGGACAGGATGGCCAGTTCCATCAGGTCGTCGAGGTCCGTCGGCATGGCGGGGCGAACAATCAGCATGACTTACAGGGTCTCCAGGCGAAGCTGTTTCAGCCGTTTCGCATCGATTTCGCCCGACGCGATCTTGCTGAGGATAAGGGCCGACAGGCGTGCGCGTTCCAAGAAACTGTCGGGCCACGCATATTCCTGATCGGAATGGATATCGCCGCCGATGACGCCCAGCGTATCGACATTGGGCAAACCGGCGGCGTGAAGGTTGTTGCCCTCACAGACACCGCCCGAAGGCTGCCAGCGGATGGACTGGCCCAGCAGGTCGCCCGCTGACTTCACCGCATTGAACAGGGCAGACTGGCTGGCATCCATCGGTTTGGGCGCGCGCGTCATCCCGCCGTGAAGGTGCAGGGCAATGCCGTCGAAAGGCGGCTCTGACGTGATCTCGCCGATGGCATCGACGACCCACGACGCCGACTGGGCATCGGGCACCCGCACGTTGAAACGCACCACGGCGTTGTCGGCCACGACGTTGAGCGGCGATCCGCCGTCGATCTTGGAGACATTGACGGTCACGCCCTCGCGCTGGCCGTTCAGGGCGTGCAGGCGGGTGGTGATGATGGCGGCGGCGGCGATGGCGTTCGCCCCCTCGTGGAAGGCGCGGCCTGCATGGGCGGCCTTGCCGCGGACGATCAGGTGATAGTTGCCGCTGCCCTTGCGCTCGCCCGCCAGCGTACCGTCGGGCAGGGAGGGTTCGTAGGTCAGTCCGATGTGCCCCCTGGCCCCCAGTTCGGCCAGCAGGGGGGCCGATCCGGGCGACCCTATCTCCTCGTCCGGCGACAGCAGGGCCGTCCAGCCCACATTGTCTTTCAGCGGATGGGCCTCGAACGCTTCGAGCGCGCCCAGCATCACGCTGATCCCGCCCTTCATATCGGCGATGCCCGGACCGTTCAGTGCACCATCTTCACGGGTGCGGATGGTCTGGAACGGGCTGTTCGCATCGAAGACCGTGTCATAGTGGCCGGTGGTGATGATCTGGATCGGCGCGTCGGGACGGCAGGTGATTTTTAGCGCGGGGGCATATTCCTGGGTGCTGACCGTGCCATCGGCGGCGACTGTTGTAGAGCTGGCGGTGCCCACACGCTCCATGTTTACCGGCAGGGGGGCAAAGGCGGCCTCTAGCTCGGTCAGCACAGCCATCAGGCCTTCGGTATTGCGGCTGCCCGAGTTCACCTTGACCCACCGAACGGCCCGTTCGATCAGTTCACCCGCACGCGGGGCAAGGGCAGAGAGGACGAGTTCATCGTTGGGGGTCAGCTCCATGTACCGACCCTAACCCTCCGGAGAACAAAGGTGAAGGAGCGACGATTTATGGCGTATCAGATGGGAATCTGTGACGTCTCGCGATAGGTTTTTTCTCCGTAAGCCGGAGTTACGCATGAACCGTCGTTTTCTATCCCCGTTGGCCCCCATCGAATCGCGCGAGGATGCCAAAGCGCTGCTGCGCGGGTCGGTCATCGCTTTCGGCCTGTGGGCGTGTGTGCTGCTTGCCCATGCAGGGGGTATCATGGCGGGCTTTGGCGATGTTGCCGCCGAAGAGCGGGGGGGCACAACGGCCTTGGCCTTTTGGCTGGCGGTGCTGGCCATGACATTGGCGTTTGTACAGTTACGCAAACCGAACCGGATTTTGCCCTTGGCCGGTATCACATGGTCGCTGTTCGAGCTGTCGTCCATTCTGGTCAGCCTGCTGGTGGGGGCACCATTGGCTCTTGGGGGCTTTCCGGCATGGACCGGTGTGATCACCGCTGTGGCGCTGGGGCTGTGTGGCTGGCTGCATATCGGCGGGCTACGCGGGGCTGCCCGCATATCGTCGTTTGCCTGAACTCATTCTGTGATCTAATCCCGCCATAGGGGATGCGGGGTGACATGAACGAGAGTGGGGCGAACAAGCCGGACCGCAGGAAATGGGCTGTCCTTCTGGCCAGGCTGTCTGTGGTGGGTCTGGCCTTGATGGGGGCCAAGACCGTGACCACCGTCGGTTGGATGCTGGCGCAGCCCGATTTCATGTCGCGGTTAATGGCCGGTCGTCACCACCGGGCCGGTTCTACAATACAGTTCTATGTTTCGGACTGGCTGTCCCTGGCCTTGATCGGCAGTGCGTTTTTGTCTGTCGGGATCTGTGTCCTGCTCGGGCGTTGGCAGTGGAGGCGCGCGGGTTGGGGGGTGCCGATGGTTCTGGCGCTTCTGTGCGCCATCGAACTGTGGAGCATCCGGGGCAGCTATCAAATCGAGGACGGGTTTGTTGTGGCCCTGGTCGACGGCTGGTTCTTGATGTCCGATATGTTGGCGGCGGCCCTATTGGGTATCTACGTAGCGGCCATTGTCGGCGGGCTTTGCAATAAACGGCTCGCCAAGCTGTCGGCGACCCTATAACCAAGCCTTATCGGAGGCGGGGTTGGCGGTGATCAAACAACTGTTCGGGCAGGTTCCATCATACCGGCAAGCGCGGATCATGGCGCGGCTGGCCTGTCTGGCCGTGACGGTGCGCGGCCTGTTCGCCGTCGTTGTATTCTTCGCGTTTCGGCCTACGCGGGATCAGGTCGTCAACCAGTTGCAGCGGATACGAGGGCCGGTGACCCTCGATGCGTCGGCTGTCGATACGGTGCTGTTCGATCGAGTCGCCGATGTGTTTGACTGGATCAGCGGTACGGTGACGGCGATCATTGTGCTGATCTGTATCGTACTGGGTGTCTGGCAATGGCACCGTCCGGGGCCGGTTATGCCGATTGTCGGTTTGGCCATCATGGCCGTCTCGATCGCGGCTGTCGCCACCTATATGATGGATGGCCACACACGCGATATTCTGCTCCAGCCGCAGAACATCGCCCTTATGGCCTTGAAGCCGTTCCTTGCGCTTCTACTGGTCACCGCCTATCGCGGGGGACGATATTGCCAACAGTATGAGAAGAAGCTGCCGTGACGGTTACCCTCTATCACAACCCCAAATGCTCGACCTCGCGTAAAGCTTTGGAGCTGCTTCAGGACAAGGGCCTCAGCCCTCAGGTCATCGAATATCTGAAGACCGGCTGGGATGCGGCCACTCTGGACCGGTTGGCCGCGTCTACGGGCAAGGGCCTGGGTGGCATGCTTCGTATGCGCGAGGAAGAGGCCAAGGCGCTGGTGGCGGCGGGCGCTTCGGATGATGAAATCCGCGCGGCCATGATCGCCAACCCTGTACTGGTGGAACGTCCTATTGTGGAAACCGCCAAGGGCGCACGGGTCGGCCGTCCGTTGGAGACGGTTCTCGAAGTTCTCTGATCCCAGAAAAAAGGCCGGGCTCTGTGCCCGGCCTTTTCATTTGTGCCTCTAGTCGCGCTCGCGTCGCCAGCGGACGGAGATGTTGGAGGTGTTGTCGCCGCTGAACGCCGAGGTGATGGCGATGTTGCGGCGGACCTGCCACTCCACACGGACCGTGGCACCGGCTGCGCCGCCGCCAATGATCTCGAGGTACAGGTTCTTGCCCAGGCGGCGGCCCCCCGCGATTGTCATGTTCGAGGCTTCACCTCCGAACGACAGACGGTCAAGGCCGGCCAGCTCGCGTAGGTTGCCGATGATGTCCAGACCGCCACCACCTGCAAGCGATGCGACGCCCGAAGCCAGTTGGGCCGCTTCCAGTGCCGACAGCTGGGACACCGAACGCCCGAACAGCACGCGTGCCAGGATTTCATCCTGCGGCAGCTCCGGTTCGGAAGTCAGGGCGATGCGCGGATTGGCCGCCGAACCGGTCACCTTGATCATGGCCGTGATCGACGGGTCTTCACGCGTCGCGGTCAGGTTCAGCAGGATTTTGTTCGGATCGGTCGAGAGCGCGACGGTGCCATTGTCGTCAAAGACGAAGCGCTTGCCGGCAAAATCATAGTCACCGCGTACCACACGGGCCGTCCCTGACAGGTCAGGCGAGGTCAGGGTGCCGCGAATACGGGCATCGGTACGCAGCAACAGGTTCAGACCGCGACCCCGCACCACGACCTCGTCGGCTTTCAGGCTGACGTTCATGGCGATAGGCGTGGACAGCAGCGGTGTGGCACCCGAGCGCGGGCGGGCCGAAACGGGTCGGCGTACCGCATTACGGTCTGTCACAGGAGCGCGGATAATGCCCGACGAACCCGGCAGGTTCGGGGTGATCTCCGCGCGGTCCACATCAAGATTGCCCCGCAGGGTGATCGCGCGGGCATAACGTTCGACCTGAACGACGCCGCTGGTGTTCACCGTCGCCACGTCATTGTCCACCATGCGGAAGTTTTTCAGCGCCAGCGTCAGATTGCCGAGCGAGGCATCCGAGTTACGCGACGGTGCGGGGCGTGCACTGGCTGACAGATCGCAGGTGAAGGTTTCGTTGAAGCTGTTGGGCAGGGTGCTGCCGCGACGTTCGAACCACAAGGTTCCATAGCCGCACAGTTGCCCGTTGCCATAGTCCTTGGCGGAGAGGCGTGACAGACGCACACCTTCCTGATTGAAGTCTGCATTCAGGAAAACGTCCTGCAGGCGCAGGCCCGTAGAGCCCTCGTCGAACTTGCCATTCACCAGGGCGACGCTGCCGACAATCGTCGGATTGCGGACGCGGCCACCCAGATTGACGTTGGCGCGCAGATTGCCTTCCAGCTTGCGGTCGATACCGTCCACCAGATCCCAGAGCGGCTTGACCTCGCCGTTGATTTGGATGCGGCCCGACAGATCGCGAGTCTCGTCGGT
Source organism: Brevundimonas sp. UBA5866 (assembly GCF_002432125.1). Classification (GTDB taxonomy): domain Bacteria; phylum Pseudomonadota; class Alphaproteobacteria; order Caulobacterales; family Caulobacteraceae; genus Brevundimonas. Next base: position 39,467 of record NZ_DJFS01000072.1, on the reverse strand, counting down.
CAGCAGTCTGGCGGGGTTGGCCTGATTGACCATCGGCAGGGTCAGGTTCAACAGGGCCAGCGCGGCCTGGGACTGGTTCGTCGGGTTGCAAACACCGTTGCCATTGCCATAGGCGGCGCAGGCCTGGATTTCCATCTCGCGGGCACGGATGTCAGCCAGCATTCGACCGTCAACCAGAATGCTCTGCTGACCTGCTGTGACGCTGGCGCTACCGGCATTCCTGAAGGTGACGTCCGCACCGCCGGACAGCGTATCCGCGCCCGTGTTGGACAGGTTGGCTGTGCCGGTGATCAAGCCCTGAAGGTCGCTGTTCAAGGATTTCAGCGGGACATTGTCGAGGGCGAGCTTGGCGTCCCAACCCTGGCGACCGCGCGAAATGGTGCGTGGATCCCAGGACAGGGTGGCTGTACCGTCGCCCAGTTGGGCTGCAACCAGCGCACGGTTAGTCTCGCCGCGGCGCTCCACAAAGGTGCTGGGCAGCAGCTGCGCGCGAATGCCACGGATGACGGCATTTCCGCTGCCTTCAAGACGGTGCCCGTCGGCAAGGCGGCGATAGACTAGCGGCCCGTTGAACGAGATCGGATTCTCGCCCGTCATGGCCAGATTGGTATTGAGCGTAAGGGCCGAAAGATTGCCCTGACCCACAACCTCGATTCGGCTGAAATGCATGCTGGTGCCCCGCAGGATCAGATCGCGGGCACGCAGCGAGACGTCAACGCTTTCCGGTCCGGCGTTGGCGGGCAGTTTGATAAAGCCGCGCACTTCACCGCGCTGGATGAAAGCGCCCGGACGGCCGGTCACTTCAAGGTCGGCAGTTGAAGGGACCATGTCGGACAGGGTGATGAAGCCCTTGGCTGTAATGCCACCGGCATTCACATCCACTTCGCTGAGGGCGATCGTGTCCTTGCCCAGACGGAAGCGGGCCTGACCGCGTGCCGCCTGTCCGCGATTGGTCCCGGTCAGGGTGACAAAGCCATCGGAACTGCCGTCACCGACATTGAATTCCAGACCCAGCTTGGCGGCCCGCAGTATCAGTTGGCCAATGGCCACCTGATCGAAATCGGCGTTGAAACGGGTGCGCGGGGTATTCAGCTTGCCATCAATGGTACCGTCACCGGCCATATTGCCGTCGATGGCGATAGGGCCGACGCCGAACGGTCCACGGGCCCTCCAATCAAGGGCGAGGTTCAGCTGATCGCCATTGATGGTTCCGGTTGCGTTCAGGTCGGCTTTTTCGCCGATCAAACGGCTGCCCTGACCGATGGTGATGATGCCACGGTTCAGATTGCCGTTCAGGCGCAGCTTGGGGGTGCGCCCCAGAAGGCGGTCAACCTCTTCGATGCCCAGCAGGAAGTCGCGGCCACCGCCGTCGAACTCAAGGCCCCATGCGCCGCCCGTACGGGGCATGCTACCCCGCAGTTTGCCGCCAAAGCGGCCCCGTGCGCCGGGCTTCAGAACGCCCACATTGCTGACGTCGAAATCGGCGTTGAAAGCCAGCCCGCCCATCAGGTTGCGGCGACCGGACCCCGTAAGGGTCAAGGCAGAGCCTCTAAGATCAATATCCTGCAGCAGGATGTTGCCATCGTTCAACCGCGATGCCGTCAGGTTCAGCCGCGGCGTGCTGCCCAAAAGACCGCCGATGACGCCCTGTGTCGTGCCGCCCGCACCGGCCAACTGGCCCTTGAGCGTATAGGTCTGATCCTTGGCGGCCAGAGATAGCGGACCGTTCAGACGGCTGAGGCCATAGCCTGCGACCTCGGCATTGCGCACATCCACCGAGCCCTTGAGGTCAAACGTCTTGGCATCACCGTTAAAGACGCCCTCATAGGCGGCGGCGTCGCCGATCTTGGTACCCGCCAGACGCGAGAGGGACGGGGTGCGGACACTGAGACGGATGTTGTCGGCAAAAGTGCCGTCACGGGTGCGGATATAGCCAGAGGCCGTCGAGGTGATGTTTTCGGCGACCAGTTTCCAGGCCATCCCCTGATAGCCTTCACGCTTGCTGTCAGGCGCGGCAGCAAGGCCGATGCTGGCCGTCCGGCCAAAGCGCTCGATGAAGGGTGCCATAAGGTCCGACCCCGAGAAGTTCGCGTAGCCGGACAGGTAGGAGTTGGCCTCGGAGAAGTGCCCGTTGACGCGCAGAGGCGTGAACTGGCCGGTGGTCATGACCAGCCGGACATTGCGGCCGTCGATAAGGCCGGTGGCCGAGAAAGGTTGATCCGGCGAATAGCCGAGACTGCCTGCCAGCGGGCCGCCCTTGGCCTCCTGCGCTTGCAGATCGAGACGCAGGTCCTCGGGCTTGTCGCTCAGGACGGCCTGAAGCTTGAGGAAGTCACCGGGGCGGCTGAGGCTGAGGGCATCGACCTTGATGTCCTTGTTGCCCGAACGCGGCAGGGCCGCCGATCCGGACAGCCGCCATTTGCCGTATTCCTTGGAGAAGTCCTCCATCAGCTCGATATCGGCAGCGAATTTGTCGATATCGATGGTTAGTGGCTGCGGGCCGCCCGGCTCGGTGCTGGGCTCCAGCTCGGGGCGGCGGATGACGTGAATGGATTTGGCGCTGATCTGTTCGGCATGGAAACGACGGGCCAGCAGCGACCAGTAGTTCCAGTCCACGCGGACATCGCGGGCTTCGAGCCAGACACCGTCCTTGTCGGTGACGGTCACGCGGCCGATGGTGAAGTCGTCGAAAATATCGCCGCGAACACCCTCGACATTGATGGCCCCGTAGCGCCCGATCTCCTTGCCGGCGACGAAGCTGGTGATCAGCTCGCGACCCGCATCGGAAACCAGATAATAGCGGCCGCCGACCAGAGCGATCACGCCAATGCCGATAATGGAGCCGATCCCGATGCCGGTGAAAACCGCAACAGTGCGCAGTAAGGACCGCTTGCGCTTGGCCTTCTGGCGCGGACTGGCTTCGTCGCCTTCGTGATCAGGCGATCTGGTGATTTCGGATTCGGTCGGGTCCGGCGGCAGATCGGTCAAAACGATTGGCCAATGCTGATATAGAGTTGGAAGCTGGAGTCACCTTCACGCTTGTTCAACGGAAAGGCGACATCGGCCCGTACAGGGCCAAACGGAAGTTTGTACCGGACACCCAGACCGGCGGCGTATCGCATATTGCCGAGATTGGGGGCTTCATCCGGGCCGGTCGCGCCGCCATCGACAAAGCCGACGGCCTGCCATGACTGGCCGATATTCTGGCGTACCTCCAGCGAGGTCTCGAACAGGCTGACGCCGCCGCGCGGCGTATTGTCGGGTAGACGCGGGTTGATGCTCTGGTAGGAATAGCCGCGAACAGAGCCGCCACCCCCCGCATAGAACAGGCGGTCCGACGGTACGGTCAGCTCACCGCCGCCGACAATGCTGCCCAGTTTCATTCGACCGGCCATGATCGTGCGCCGCGCGCTGCCGATGGGGTAATAGGCCGAGGCTTCAGCCGTGCCACGCAGGAAGTAGACGTTGTCTTCACCCGCCACGATGGTGGGTTGCAGCGAGCCGGAAATACGCCAGCCCTTCGTCGGGTCAAGCAGGTCGTCGGAACGGTCCAGCATGGCCGATGTGCGCAGGGTGATCAGCGCCAGATTGCGGTCCATCTTGATGGCGTGCTGGTCCAGGGGATCATAGCGCAGCTCGACATAGCGACCGGCATCGATACCCAGGCCGTAAGAAAACCACGAGTTCGGACCCCAGCGTTGATTGAAGTCGGCACCGAAGGTGAGGGCCTGACGCTCATAGGCGTCCGTATCTTCGTTCACCAGCCATGCGCTGAGGCGCAAGGTCCGGTTGACGCGCCGGAAATGGGGCAGGCTGTATTCAGCGCCCAACCGGCTGTCGATCGAACCCCAATGGCCGCCATAGGTCAGGGTCTCTGCGCGACCGCTGCGGTTGTATCGGTTGCGATAGACGCCGGCGCTGAAGCCATCGTCGGTGGCATAGGTGCCGCGGGCTTCGATCTGGTCGCGGCGGCGGTCAACCAGATTGACCGAAACGGGGACCTCGACTTCGGTCCTGTCACGTATTTCTGCCGAATTGGATCGGGGCAGGCTGATATCGACCGTGGAATAGACGCCCGTATCGACCAGTCTGCGTTCCATCTCGGCGATGGATTCGGGGGTGTAGATGTCGCCGTCTTCCCACGGGATCAGACGTTCTACGAAGGCCTTGCGCGTACGGGTTGGGATGCGACCGTCGTCACGCGGTTCGGTGCTGATCTCGCCGCTGATTTCGCGACGCAGGCGGACCAGCGGGCCGGGGTTCAAGTGAAACTCGGGCCGCATCTGGTGATCGATGACCACATCGGCTTCCGGCGTATCGATCGTCGCGCGCTGGCCCGTCGTACGGGACAGGGAAACGTCCTCGATTTCCAGCAGCCGCGGATCGGCCGAAGCATAGGCAAAGCCGTTGTTCTTCAGAACCACCACGCCACGGGCTTCGGCAGCCAGAACGGGCTCAAGCCGCGCAGGCATGCCATCTTCAAGCGCGACGGCTTTTTCGGTGCGGGCAATGATGTCGATGTCGGGATGGGACGGGGCCTTGCCGATGCGGACGAAAGGCACATCGCCCGACGCCTCGACCATGCCCGGCGGCACCTGAACTTCCCAGTCATCCAAAGTCTCTTCGCCAGAGGCCTCGGGCTCCACGATTATGGGGGCACCGGCTTCAGGAGACGCCTGCACGGTCGCAACCGTTGCCGAGGGCGGACGGCGGGCGTCGGGCGCACCTGCGGTCCAGACCAGTTTCTGGTCGCGGATCACGAACTGCGGGCCGGGGTCGATCAGCAGAACGGCGCGGCTGTTTTCAACCGTAGAGGTGACGAGGGGGCGGTAATATCCCTCGGTGTTGAGCATGGCCACGGCCAGCTCCTCTGCGGCGCGGCCACGGCGGCGGGCCTCCAGGTCGGACTGCGGTTCGTTTTCAATCTCTCCCACGGCCCGTTCGAGCTTGGCCTTCAGGCCGTCGGGAAAGGTTACGCCTTCGGCCTCACGGACAGCCGCTCTTGGCACATCGGCCATAGCAGGGGCAGCCGCCATGATCAGTGCACATACTGCGGTGCCGCCAAGTAGATGCCCGAGTTTCAACGACAAACCGTAAGTCCTTAAGCCAAAAAGCCGCGAGACCATCGCGGCGATCAAAGATCGTGTTGGGCAAGGGGGGGATGCCCCCCTTTGCGCCGGAATTAATAGAAGAGGGTTTCGCTCTCGGGCTGGACCGACTCTTCGGAGGTCTTGGTTTCAGGCGGCAGGGCCTCGGTCGGGACCGCTTCGGTGACGGGTGCAGGCGTCTCTGCCACTGCAGGCGCAGCACTCTCATCAGCCGCAGGGGCTGCTTCCTCGACCTCTTCGACTTCCATCACTGCCGGCTCGGAATAGCTCTGCGAATTATCGCAGCCTGCAAGGGCAAAGCCTGCGGCAAGAGCCACGGCAGTCGGAATGGAAAAAAGCTTCATTTGAATTTTCATCTGGCAACTCTGGAAGAAGTGCAACGCGGTGCCGAAAGAGGGGTTCCGGACCCAAGTTGCGCTGAGGTGGGGACTGTCCCATGAATGGGTTATGAACTGGTGACGGTCCATTACGGTTTGCGGGTGGTCAACACCCTTGAATGCGGGATGAAACACCTGCGGGCGAGGTTTCTGATTCTATGAAATGTGGAATCAAAAGCGCCCTAAAACAAAGACTTGCGTTATCCCGATGCGGTTTTTGCTCTTTGTGGTGAAGTCTGTTGTCAAAAAACCTCCCGTCCAAAGCCTGAAAATAGGGGGGTTTTCGACATTTTCGATTGTTTACCGTCAACTAGGCCTTGACCTTGGCGTCGGAATCCAAGAGAAAGCCGCCTCACACGGAGCGGTCGCCGCGGTTCACCACGGACTGACAGCTAAGTGTTTGATACTACAGTGTGCGCCCCTAGCTCAGTTGGTTAGAGCATCTGACTTTTAATCAGAGGGTCCTCGGTTCGAGCCCGAGGGGGCGTACCACTGTAATCTTCCCCTTCTCCAGACAATACCAGCGACACGGTGGTCCTCAGGACACACTGCAAAGCTTTGCGACCCGCGTTGTGGAACGCGCGGCAGTCCGGTCTGTTTAGGGGATATGAAAGCGCAAACTCTCGCCATATTCGCCGTGACCAGCCTGTCGCTGGGGGCGTGTTCGACACTGCAGACGATCAATCCCTCCGATACGGCGCGCAAGAGCGCCGATCAGGTCAACACCGGACTCGGTAGTGCGCTTCAAGCGCCGCTGGAGGATTTGAACCTGGTCCGACAGGAGATTCCCGAAGTCCTGCTGGAAGCGGTCGCCGCACCCTATAGCGTGCAGGGCATGAATCGTTGCGCGCCTATCGGTGCAGAGATTGCCCGACTGGACGAGGCACTCGGCCCCGATCTGGATGTGGCGGCTGAAGACGCTGCGGCGGAGGATCAGGTCGCGGATGCCGCTGCCGGGGCCACATTGGATGCTGTGCGCGATACGGTCACGGACTTCATTCCCGCCCGCTCATGGGTGCGCCGTCTCAGCGGCGCACATCGTCACAGTCAGGCTGTGCAGGCTGCGGTCCGCGCGGGCCTGCAACGCCGTGCCTTCCTGAAAGGCATCGGCCAACAGAAGAACTGCGCCCCGCCCGCCGCGCCCGTTGGATTCCGCCGCCGCTGATAAAAAAAAGGGAGCCGTTCGGCTCCCTTTTTCAATTCGGTCAGGCCTTCAGGTGGCGGGCGCGAAAGTCCTTGCGGAACTGTTCGAACTCGCCCTTTTCGATCGCGTCGCGCATGGCGGCGGTCAGGGCCTGGAAGAAGGCGATGTTGTGCCAGCTGAGCAGGATCTTGCCGAGGATTTCGTCGGCGCGGATCAGGTGGTGCAGATAGGCGCGGCTATAGTCCTGCGAAGCGGGGCAGGGGACCATCGGGTCCAGCGGGCTTTCGTCCTCGGCGAACTTGGCGTTCTTGATGTTGATCGGGCCGTCCCACGTCCACGCCTGACCGTGACGGCCAGCACGGGTCGGCAGCACGCAGTCGAACATATCGACGCCGCGATAGACGGCTTCGACCAGATCGATCGGCTTGCCCACGCCCATCAGATAGCGGGGGCGGTCTTTCGGCAGGAAATCCGGCGCATAGTCGAGGACTTCGCACATGGCCTCGTGGCCCTCACCGACAGCGAGGCCGCCGATGGCATAGCCGTCAAAGCCGATTTCCTGCAGCCGCTCGGAGCTTTCCTTGCGCAGGTTCTCATAGGTCGAACCCTGCTGGATGCCGAACAGGGCCTGGGTGTCGCGGGTGCCGAATGCATTCTTGGAACGCACAGCCCAGCGGGCCGACAGCTCCATACCCTTGCGGGCGCGCTTTTCATCGGCAGGATAGGCGACGCATTCGTCGAGCTGCATCACGATGTCGGAGCCCAGACGGTCGGCCTGAATCTGGATCGAGCGTTCCGGCGTCAGAACGTGCTTGGAGCCGTCGATGTGGCTGGAGAAGGTCACCGCCTCTTCGGTCAGCTTGGAAATGCCCGACAGGGACATGACCTGAAAGCCGCCCGAGTCCGTCAGGATCGGCTTGTCCCAGCGCATGAATTTATGCAGCCCGCCCAGACGCTCCATGCGCTCCGGTCCCGGGCGCAGCATCAGGTGATAGGTGTTGCCCAGCAGAATATCGGCACCCGTCTGTTTCACCTGATCGACCGTCAGCGCCTTTACCGTGGCGGCGGTGCCGACGGGCATGAAGGCAGGCGTGCGGATGTCACCGCGGGCGGTTTTCAGGACGCCGGTACGGGCGCGGCCATCGGTGGCCTTGATATCAAACGGAAAAGGCAAAGTGATCTTACGCGGTTAGAGCAGGCGCTGAAGCTGTTCGGCGCGTTGCAGGTCCTTGGGGCGGCCAAACAGTTTGCAGGTCTCAATCTGCTCGGCGACGGAGGGGATATAGATGCGTCCGCCGTCAACCGCCACAGGGATACGACTATTGAAGGTCATCAGGGTCCATTCGCCGCCGTTGCGGACCTCCATCTCGGCCATGACCTCGACCGGAACCGGCGTGGTCAGGATTTGGCCGAACACGCGGGAACGGAACATGCCTTCACCGGGATCGGGGCTGACTTCGCCATAAAGGCTCTCGATCAGGGTCTTGGCATCGCGCGGGCTGCAGAGCACGTCCACATCCGGCACATGCCATTCGGTCAGGCCGCTCAGCGCCATCGCCGCTCCGCCGAACACCCACCACGGATCGCGCAGTTCACTGGCCGCCGAGGCCAGAATATCGAGCGCGGCAGAGAGGTCTTCAGGCAGATCGTCGTAGTGCGTAGGCATGACCTTCCTATAAGCCGCTCCGTCTCCGGAATAAAACGCTGTGATCGAAACTATTTTGCGCGGAACAGCAGGCTGCCGTCACCATAGGAATAGAAGCGGTATTTGTTCTCGATGGCGTGCTTATAGGCCGCGTGCATCGTCTCGAACCCTGCGAAGGCGCTGACCAGCATGAACAGCGTCGATTTCGGCAGGTGGAAATTGGTCATCAGCACATCGACGGCGCGGAACCTGTAGCCCGGCGTGATGAAGATGGCGGTGTCGTCGTGGAACGGGCGGATGACGCCGTCCTCACCCGTTGCGCTTTCCAGCAGACGTAGAGACGTGGTGCCGACGCAGACGATGCGGCCACCCTTGGCGTGCACATCGTTCAGGGCGTTGGCGGTTTCCTCGGACACCGTGCCCCATTCGGAGTGCATCTTGTGGTCCTTGGTGTCGTCGGCCTTCACGGGCAGGAAGGTGCCCGCGCCGACGTGCAGCGTCACGGCATGCGTAGAGACACCGCGCGCCTTGAGGGCCGCCAGAAGTTCGGGCGTGAAGTGCAGGCCCGCCGTCGGGGCCGCGACCGAGCCGTCATGCTGGGCATAGACGGTCTGGTAGTCCTTCTGGTCCTGATCGTCCTCGGGGCGCTTGGCCGCGATATAGGGCGGCAGGGGCATGACGCCGACATTGCGGATGGCGTCGTCCAGAGCCGGTCCGGCCAGATCGAATTTCAGGGTCACAAGGCCATCTTCGCCCTTGGCCTCGATGGTGGCATCGACGCTGCCCATCTCGCAGGCCCGGTCCGTATCGGTGCCGAAACGCACGCGGTCACCGGCCTTAAGCCGCTTGCCCGGCTTCATGAAGGCGGACCAGACATCGGGGGCGTCGCGGTGGTGCAGGGTGGCCTCAACTTCGACCTTCAGGATTTCGCCTTCAGGCCCGACGCGCTCGCGCATGCCGCTCATGCGGGCCGGGATGACGCGGGTGTCGTTGAACACCAGAGCGTCGCCCGGTTGCAGCAGGTCCGGCAGGTCGCGGACGATGCGGTCCTCCAGCGTGCCGTCCTTGACGACGAGGAAGCGCGCGCTGTCACGCGGGGATACGGGCCGCAGGGCGATGCGGTCCTCGGGCAGGTCGAAATCGAAGTCGGAAGTTTTCACAGGGCGGGGTGAACACCTGACCGCGCGGGCGGTCAAGTGCTGCCTTTATCGACCGTAGCGCGAAAGATTCAGATCATCCGTCTCGATGGCGGGGGTCTTACCCGAAATCAGGTCGGTCACGACTGCCGCAGAGCCGCACGACATGGTCCATCCCAAGGTGCCGTGACCGGTATTCAGCCACAGGTTGGAATAGCGGCTGGCCCCGACAATCGGTGTGCCGTCCGGCGTGTTCGGACGCAGGCCGCACCAGAACTCGGCCGTTTCCAGATCACCTGCGCCGGGGAAGAGGCTGCCGACCGAATAGTTCAGTGTTTCGCGACGGCGCGAGACCAGATCCTTGTTGAAACCGTTCAGTTCGGCCATGCCGCCCGCACGGATCCGCGTACCAAGGCGCGTGATCGCGATCTTGTAGCTCTCGTCCATTACGGTCGAGACGGGGGCGCGCGCGTCGTCAAGGATGTTGGCGGTAATCGAGTAGCCCTTGACCGGATAGACCGGCAGTTTCAGCTCGAGATCCTTGACCATGCGCGGCGACCAGGACCCCAGCGCCAGCACATAGGCATCGGCGCTAAGCGTCCCTTTATCGGTGAGCACGTCGGTGATCCTGTCGCCTTCGCGGTGGATCGACTTGATCGTCTCGTTCCAGCGGAACTTCACGCCAGCGTCTTCGGCCATCTTGGCAAGGGTCTGGGTAAAGATGCGGCAGTCGCCCGTCTCGTCGCCCGGCAGGCGCAGCGCTCCGACATAGGGAACCTCGGAGAAGGCCAGACCCGGCTCTGCGCGGCGGCATCCCTCGGCGTCCAGAAGTTCATAGGGCACGCCCTCGGACTGCAGGACCGAGACGTCTTTTTGCGCGTCCTTCAACTGCTTTTCGGTGCGGAACAGTTGCAGTGTGCCTTGCTGGCGGCCGTCGTACTGGATGCCGGTTTTCTGGCGCAGCAGGTCCAGTTCGTCACGGGCGTATTCGGCCAGACGCACCATGCGGCCCTTGTTCACCGCATAGCGGGCAGGGGTGCAGTTACGCAGCATCTGCAGCGTCCAGCGGATCATCGCCGGGTCGAAACGGGTGTGCAGGATCAGCGGGGCATGGCGCATCAACAGCCATTTCACCGCCTTGGTCGGGATATTCGGCGCGGCCCACGGCGCGGAATAGCCGGGAGAGATCTGGCCCGCATTGGCATAGCTGGTTTCCAGCGCAGGGCCGGAAAGGCGATCCACGACCGTCACCTCGTGTCCGGCCTGATTGAGGTACCACGCCGTCGTGGTGCCAATGACGCCTGCCCCTAGAACCAGAACACGCATGTTTCACGCTCGCCTTGTGCGGCCCAGTCGGCCTGACGCTGCGAAAGCTACGCGCAGATATCAGGATTTTCCTGTCTTATTGCGCAACTATCAGTGAATATGAGATATAAAATGCAATAATCTGTAATAATCTTGGTGGTTTATTGTGCTGATCATTGATGAGGTTGACCGCCGTATTGTCCAGAAGCTTCGGGTGGACGGGCGTATCAGCAATGCCGATCTGGCTGATTCCATTGGACTATCGGCGTCGGCCTGCCTGCGGCGCGTGCGCCAGTTGGAGCAACGCGGCGTCATTCGCGGATACACGGCTTTGCTGGGGGCCGAGGAAGAGGAAGGTCTGGTCGCCTTCGTTCAGATTTCGCTGGAAAAACAAACGGATGAATATATGCGCCGCTTCGAGGAGGCGGTGCGCCACTATCCCGAAATCCGCGACTGCTACCTGATGGCGGGGGCGTCCGACTATGTGGTGCGGGCGGTGGCGCCGACGATGGCGGCCTATGAGGTGCTGCACAAGGATGTGCTGTCGCGCCTGCCCGGCGTGTCGCGCATCCACTCCAGTCTGGCCATCCGCAATGTGCTCAAAGCGCGATAGACCTGCAAAAACCGCTGCTATGGCGATAAGTCGTCGTTGACCCCGCGCGTGCGAGGCGGCAAACCCGCCCGATGCTACAGAACCTTGAAACCCTGTCCCGTGAGGCCCGTTCGTGGCCGTTTGAGCAAGCCCGTAACCTTCTGGCGCACGTGCTCAAAAAACGGCTGTCGGATGCCGACCGCGCTGTCGCGCAGTCCCTGATCGATGCTGGCAAGGCGGACGAGGCTCTGAAACAGTTCGAGGGTCTGGCCCGTCCGGTCATCCTCGAGACCGGATATGGCCCGTCGGGCCTGCCGCACATGGGCACCTTTGGCGAAGTCGCCCGCACCACCATGGTCCGCAACGCCTTCCGCGCCCTGACCGGAGATCACTGGGAAACCAAGCTGATCGCCTTCTCGGACGACATGGACGGCCTGCGTAAGGTGCCGGAAGGCATTCCGAATCCGGAAATGCTGCGCGAGGACCTGCACAAGCCGCTGACGGCGGTGCGCGACCCGTTTGGCACGCACGACAGCTTTGCCGCGCATAACAACGCCCGCCTGCGCGCCTTCCTCGACAGCTTCGGCTTCGATTACGAGTTCATGTCCTCGACCGCGACCTACAAGTCGGGTCGTTTCGACGAAACCCTGCTGTTGATGCTCGAGCGTTTCGATGCGGTGATGAACATCATCCTGCCGACGCTGGGCGAAGAGCGCCGCGCGACCTATTCGCCGTTCCTGCCGGTCAGCCCGATCACCGGCCACGTGCTGCAAGTCCCGACCCTCGAGCGCAACCTCGAGAAGGGCACCATCGTGTTCGACGACCCTGCGGGCGGTCGCACCGAGGTTCCGGTCACCGGCGGCCACGTCAAGCTGCAGTGGAAGCCGGACTGGGCCATGCGCTGGACCGCGCTGGACGTGGACTATGAAATGGCCGGCAAGGACCTGATCGAGTCCGTGCGTGAAAGCTCCAAGATCTGCCGCGTTCTGGATGGCGCGCCGCCGGTCGGCTTCAACTACGAACTGTTCCTCGACATCGAGGGCAAGAAGATTTCCAAGTCGAAGGGCAATGGCCTGACGATGGAGGAGTGGCTGCGTTACGGCCCGCCGGAATCGCTGAGCTGGTACATGTTCCAGTCGCCCAAGTCGGCCAAGAGCCTGCACTTCGGCGTGATCCCGCGCGCGACCGATGACTGGATGTCCTTCGTCGAGCAGTACAAGACGCAAGAGCCGAACAAGCAGATCGACAATGCGGTCTGGTCGATCCACGGTGGCAACCCGCCGGAGACGACCTCGCCGGTCAGCTTCTCGCTGATGATGAACCTGGTGGGTGTGGCGAACGCTTCGAGCAAGGAACAGCTCTGGGCCTATTTCGCCAAATACCTGCCATATGCCACGCCGGAAAACGAGCCGCTTCTCGATCGTCTGATGGACTATGCGCTGAACTACTACGAGGACTTCGTGAAGCCCTCCAAGGTCTATCGCGCACCGACCGAGATGGAAAAGGCGGCCCTGCTGGACCTCGCCGGTCGTCTGAAGGCTCTGCCGCAGGACACCACGGATGGCGAAGTCATCCAGAACGAGGTCTATGCGGTGGGTAAGGAGCATAATTTCGAGCCGCTGCGTGCATGGTTCGGCGCGCTTTACGAAGTGCTGCTGGGTGCATCGCAAGGGCCGCGCTTCGGTTCGTTCGCAGCCATCTATGGCCTGCCGCAAACCATCGAGCTGATCGAAAAGGGTGCCAACGGCGAACTGGCTGGCTGATACTAAAGACCAGAGCTGGACATAAAGGCCGCTTTCCTACGGGGAGAGCGGCCTTTTACATGAGATGAACCAAAGCTGACATTCCGCGTCGGGGAGCCTTCAGGCGACTTCGTGCATTGTGATGACAACGACCAACTCGAACACAGGAGAGAGCCATGTCGAAGATTTTCAAGACCGGACTGGCAACCGCGTCGCTGATTGCTGCAATGGGTACGATGTCGGTACCTATGACGGCCAATGCCCAGGCCAACGGTGTGACCAACTGTGATGCGCCGGGTGGCCGACAACAGGCCGGTGCGGCGATCGGTGCCGTTATCGGTGGTCTGGCGGGCAGCCAGGTTTCGCGTAACGAGCGTGCTCTGGGCGCAGTCATCGGCGCAGGTGCCGGTGCCGCAGCGGGGTCTTACATCGGCTGCAACCAACAGCGCGAACGTGCTGCTTCGCAAGGCGGTCAGGATATGTACCGCGCCGCATCCAACCTGAACATCCGTTCGGGTCCGGGTACCGGTTATCGCACGACGGGCCGTCTGTCGGCCGGTCAGCCGTTTACCGCCATCGGCTCGCAAGGCGAGTGGGTGCAGATCGCGGGCGGCGGCTGGGTGAACGCCCGTTACGTCAGCCAGTACTGATCGATCCGTCGTTCCGACTATCAAGGCCGTCTCCTAGGAGGCGGCCTTTTGATTTATTGGGTGACCCACACTATGCGGGCAATCCACTGGATATCATCGCGGTCCAGCCAGCGTGCGGGATAGGCGGGGTTTACCGATATCAACTCGATCCGCTTTGAGGATGTCTCACCCAATTCCTTGGCCAGTGTCTCGCCCGAGAGGGTTCTCAACGCGACGCGGTCGCCGCTCCTGACCCGCGCGTCCTCCAGATCGACAATCACCTTGTCGCCGGGACGGTAGAGCGGCTGCATGGAATCGCCCTCGATCTCCAGACTGATCAAACCTTCTTTCAAGGAGGGCAGGGGGGTCCGGTCCCAACCCTCGGCCAAAGGTAGGCCGTCATCCGAGAAGAAGCCTTGTTCACCCGCCTTGGCCAGGCCCAGCAGGGGCAGGCTCAGCTCGCTGGTGTCGTCGGCCATCGTCGCGAACTCGCCAAGCGACAGGCCGCTGGCGTCCAATACCCGCATCAGGCTTTCGGTCGAAGGCCAGCGTGGCCTTGGGGGATTTCCGGGTCCAAAGCGTTTCGACGGATTAAAGCTTGTTGGATCAAGTCCGGCCCGCCGCGCCAGTGCGGACGGTGAAACGCCTTCCCGTTTGGCGAGGGCGTCCAAGCCTTTCCAGATCTTGGCGTGGGTCAGTGGCATTTGAGCTTCCCGGGGGAAGCTCAAAATAGGTTATGGCGTTAGGAATATCTACCTAGATCGTTTGACGAGGCGCTTATTGCCAAACGCTCTTGCCAGCTCGCGACGCTGCCCCATGCCAGAGCAAGAATAATGCCCAGCGACGAGAAGTTAATTACGGTCGAATAGGCCGATACCGTGGGCGCAAAATTAATCAGGAATAAGAACTGGCAAGTCATGATCAGCAGTTGAAGGGCCGCTGCCCAAACGGGCCAAGCTTTATCCGACTTCCAGATCAAGGCGCCAAAAGTAAACAGTAGCAGTATATCGAGTACCCATATGGCAGCAGTACTGGACAACGCCTGACCGAACTGCACGCGAAGGAATGTCGATAACAGCCAGCACAAGAGATACACGACGGCTCCAGTTCGCTCACGTGGACCGCCAAGCACGAGTGCAATAACGCACCCACCTAGCATCAAGCCGGCACCGATCCAGCCTATCAGTGAGGTAAACAAGAAAGCCCCCATCGAAATTCATCGATGGGGGCTATTTCTCACTGTAATCCCTAACAAATAGTGGCGTTACAAAGAATACATCAAACCGCGCGCAGGTGACCCTTGGTCGGGCGCATCGGCGTGTCGTCCCACTCCAGAGGTTTGTCGACCGGACCAGCTGCATAAGTGCCCCAGCCCATGCGGCGGTGGTCTTTTTGCATTTCGGCATGGCAGTCGACGATGGCTTCGCGGGCAGCCGACAGGGCTGCGAGCGTAGCGAGGGCCTTGGTTTGCGAGGCTGCGCCAGAGACCGGCGAGACCGACAGGGCTGCGCGGCCGGCGATCATGGCCTGAACCATGGCAGCGGCATGAGCAATAGCGGCATCAACCGACTGTTCGGTTGCATACAGCTCGGAGGAGATGCTGGTGACGACTTCGGTACGGTCCATGATGGTTCCCCATAAAACGCCGATTTGGCGAATTATGTTTAACAACGGTTAAGCTTATTCGTAAAGAGACTATTAACCATTTTTTAACCATTTCACCGTGGCGTGAAATTAATCTCCTGTAGAATCATCGAGTTGGAAGTGCGCTGTCAGTGTTGCGATGGGCTTGTCCTGCCCCTCCTGCCAGGCTTCGGCGGTGACATAGGCCACTTTCTTGCCTGCTTTTCTGATGTGTGCACGGGCGTAGACATCGGCAGCACGGCCTACGCGAAGGTAGGCGATCGACACATTGATCGGTCGGGGAAGGCGCAGGCGAGGGTAAAGGTGGGACACCTTGGCCATCGCGGCAAACTCTAGCAGGGCGGCTGTGCTGCCACCGTGCAGGGCCGGAATCATCGGATTGCCGATGAGGTGTTCCGAAAAAGGCATGACCACCGTCACTTCGTCGCCGAACACGTCGGTTTTCAGATTCAGGAAGCGGGCATAGGGAAGGTGATCCAGCAAGGGCTTGGTCATGCGGCGTCTCCCGTCTCGGGATCGCGCAGGTTGGGCTTGTGGATGATATAGGCCGCTTGGGAAGCCGCTACAGGATCGGAAGCATCGTCCTCAAAGGCCCATGCCCGCACAAAGGCCATTGTCCGGTTGAGACGGTAGCACTCGGCCTCGGCCAACAGGTCGCGTCCCGGTGCGGCGGCGCGCATGTAATCGACGCGCATATCCAAGGTGGCAATGGACTGGAACTGATCCAGGGCCAGCCAGACGGACATGCCGCCCACATGGTCCAACAGGGTGCTGACCAACCCGCCTGCCAGTATGCCGGATGCAGGATCGCCAACCAGTTCGGGGCGATAGGGTACGCGCATGCGGACGCGCCGCTCTTCGACGCCCAGATACTCGAATCCGAGGGCGTGGGTGTGTGCTGAGCCCGCTGCCAACTGAGGCAGGATCGCGAGCAAGTCAGGATTAGTCATTGAAACTCCTTGGGGAGGGCGGGCCGAACAGTGAGGCCTTTCCCCAAGGTTTGTCTAGCGATGCTATCAGTGATTTACAGCTTGAAGCGGTGCTTCCGACAGGCTTTCCACGGCGCTGCGCGAAGACATGGCGCGGATCATGGCCATGCGCAGCCGTTCGGGCTTGATCGGTTTTTCAACCACACAGAGCATGCCAGCCTTGATGTAGCCTTCGACATCGTCCGGATCGGCGTTGGCCGTCAGGGCAATGATCGGCACCGAGGCGCGGTCGTTACCGAAGCCGCGGATGGCAAGTGTCGCCTGGACACCGTCCATGCGCGGCATTTTGATATCCATCAGGATCATGTCGAAACAGCCATCGCGGGCGGCATCGACGGCTTCCTGACCGTCCTCAGCGGTTTCCGAGGTACAGCCGAACATCTCGCACAGGGCGCGGGCGACAACGCGGTTGGTGGCATTGTCGTCGGCAATTAGAACGTGCGGGCGGCCCATAACGTCCAGCCCGTCCAGCTGGGCGATGTTCGGTTGTTCCGGCTCGGCGAGGATGGCGTGGTCGACCGTGACGTCAAAACCGTATGTCGTGCCGCGGCCCTTGTTGTTTTCCGCGAAGATACGACCTTTCAGCGCATTCAGCAGATTCCAGGCATTGGCTGTCGCCAAATCACCTGTAGTCGCCAGATCGCCGAAGCAGTTGTTCAGCAGATCGGGTTCAAGTCCCGGTCCGTCGTCCCGGACCCTGGCCTGCAACTGTACGCGTCCATCGACAACGGTTGCTTTAAGGCCTGCTTCGATGGTGCCATTGCGCGACCACTTCAGGGCGCAGTCGATCAGGGTGTCATAGGTTGCGCGGAAACGAGGACCATCGATCATGGCCGCCAATTCGGTATCGCCTTCGTAGCTGACCATCAGGTTCATGCCCGCGCTTTCGGCGCGTTTCGCCCAGTCGGCGGCGATGGAATCCATAAACACGCGCAGGACAACCGGCTGCAGGTCAATAGGGAAGTGGCCGGCGTCGGCCTGTGCCAGATCGCGGGCTTGCTGCAGGAGCAGGGCACCATCACGCGAAGCCTGCCTGATGGCGCTTACATATTCCGGAAGCTGGTCGGAATGGGGCTGTCGTCCGATGAGGCCAGCAAAAGCTTCGACATTTTTCAGCGGCTTTTCCAGTGCGGTCGTCAAAGTCCTGACGAACTGGGCTATGGCTTCGGCAAAGGCGGTATGATCGGCCTTGCGCGTTTCCAGTTCGCTGATCAGGGCTTCTTGATCGCGGATGCGCTCGGCCTGCAGGCCGTTGACGAAGTGGAAAAGTCTGATGGCGGTTCCCACGCCGAAATATCTGCCGCGCCGCGTTACGATGAAACCGCGCATAAGGGTGGATGCGCTGGACTTCAGGATGGTTTCCGAAAAGGCAGAGATGCGTACATCGGCATCGACCACCGCCGGTTCCGGATCCATGATCATGGAGACAGGTCGGGCCGAATATCGGCTTTGCCCCAAAGGAGAAGCCAGTTTGAGCAGGAAATCCTGACGATCGATCAGGCCAACAGGGCGACCGCCATCAACCACGGGCAAAGCCATGCTGTCGGGATGATTGGCAAACCAATTGAAAACCTCAGGCACGGTGGCCTCAGGACTAATTGGTGGCACACATTCTGTGAGCGTCTCGATCGACGGCATAGGCCGCACTCCACTTTTGGAAATGTAACATCACTGCTAAACCTTTGCCGAACGATTAAGCCTCATTGTGTCGGTAAATGTGCCGTTCGTTTGGTCGCAGAAATGCTGCTTTTTTGCAGCACTTGGCAGAAGGCGCTATAAGTTCTGCCCCTAGCTTAACCGTTGAATTTGTCTGGATGCGCGCGGCCGTTTGGCCGACCGCAGGTTTTTCATGAACGCTTCCCCGATTTCCGATGCCAAGTCCGCCCTTGTCCTTTTCTCGGGAGGTCAGGACAGCGCGACCTGTCTGGCTTGGGCTTTGGCCAAGTTCGGTCGGGTCGAAACCATAGGTTTTGATTACGGGCAGCGGCATGTCGTCGAAATGCAGGCGAGGCTGGCTGTACGTGAGGATATGAAGCGGGTTCTGCCGCAGTTCGCGGACCGGCTGGGCGACGACCATGTCGTTGACCTAACGGGGTATGGCAAGATCGCCGAAAGTAGCCTGACCAGCGAAAAAGCCATCGAAATGGACGCGCGGGGCCTGCCTGCGACCTTCGTACCGGGGCGCAACCTGATCTTCCTGACGGCGGCGGCGGCCCTGTCGGACCGTCGTGGTCTGGAGGTTCTGGTGACCGGCGTGTGCGAGACGGATTACTCTGGCTATCCCGACTGCCGTCAGGCCACGATCGACGCCATGTCGCAGGCCCTGACGCTGGGTCTGGACCGTCCGGTGCCGATTGAAACCCCGCTGATGTATCTGACCAAGGCCCAGACTTGGGAACTGGCCCACGGCATCGGCGGCCAGCCGCTGGTGGACTCAATCATCGAGACTTCGCACACCTGCTATGCGGGCGACCGCGAGCATCGCCATGAATGGGGCTATGGCTGCGGCACCTGCGCGGCGTGCGAACTGCGCGAGGCGGGTTACCGCCAGTGGAAGGAAGACTGATGACCTATTCCGTCAAGGAGACCTTCCTGACCGTTCAGGGCGAGGCGGGGCAGGCTGGGCGCGTGTCGGTGTTCCTGCGCTTTGCGGGCTGCAACCTGTGGAGCGGGCTGGAGCGTGACCGCGACACCGCCGTCTGCACCTTCTGCGACACCGATTTCGTCGGCACCAACGGCGACGGCGGCGGCAAGTTCAAGACCGCCGACCTGTTGGCCGACCACGTCAACAGCTTCTGGACGGGCCGCGAGGGCGACCCCAAACTGGTCGTCTGCACGGGCGGCGAGCCTCTGCTGCAACTGGATGCGCCGCTGATCGACGCCCTGCATGCGCGCGGCTTCGAGATCGCCATCGAGAGCAACGGCACCCTCAAGGCCCCAGACGGCATCGACTGGATCTGCATCAGCCCCAAGGCCGACGCCGAGGTCGTCCAGACTTCGGGGCAGGAGCTGAAACTGGTCTATCCGCAGGAAAAGGCCATGCCCGAGCGCTTCGAGCACATGGATTTCGAGCGTTTCTGGCTGCAACCCATGGATGGCCCCGAACAAGCCGCCAACACCCAGGCGGCTATGGACTATTGCCTGAAGCACCCGCAATGGCGGCTCAGCATCCAGACGCACAAATATATCGGCGTCCGCTAGGGGGCAGGCGGTAGAGAGCAGGTTTCGAAGGCGATGTCGTACAACCAGCCCTCATCGCGGCAGGCATAGCAACGGCCCGCTCTGTCGCGGACGATCCGTTCATCGGCTAATTGGGGACGCTCCAGAAGCTCACGGCAGTTGGCCTCGCGGTTCAGCCACCATAAAGCCGGAACTGCAAGGACGGCCATAGCGACGGCGGAGACGATCATCACTTTGGGCGATGCCCAAAAGTTGCGCGTTCTGTCATTTTTTTCAGGCCCCTGCATCCAACAGCACCCACGGTGACGACTAACGGATAGAACAACGTTATCGTCACCACCGGAGGGTGCTGTCATGAACTTTCTCTATATCGCTATGCTGATCCCGATCTTCGGGCTCTTCTATGCTGCCTTCACCTCGTTCCTGAAGTATCGCCAGCATCGTTCCATGCTGGATGTGCTCAAGGTCTATGCCGAAAAGGGCGAAGCTCCACCGCAGGAAGTGCTGGCAGCCTTGACCAAGGGGTTTTCGCTGGCCGAGCCGGGCGTGAATGCGCCCGCGCGATGGGATGAGGGAGCTCCGCGCCGCCCGAGCGTCCAGGGGCCGATGCATTACTGGTCTCTGGTGGGTCTGTTCAGTGTATTCGCTGCGGGCTTTGCCTATGCCTCATGGTCATCCGGCGCGGCAGGATACCCGTTTGCCATTGTCGCCTTCACCATGGGGGCGGTTGCGGTCTGGGCTCTGATTATGGCCGTCGCTCTGACACTCAAGAAGTAGGGCGGCGGTTACGGGCGCGGTCGTATGACATCGCAGGACATCCGCTGGCTAGCCGAGGCGCAAAACGGCTCGGACCTTGCCTATGGGCGGTTGGTAGCCAGCCATCAGGCGATGGTGCGGGGTTTCCTGCGCCGGATGCTGGGCGGTGGCTGGGCCGATGCCGACGACGTGGCGCAGGAGGTCTTCGTCCACGCGTGGCAGGGTCTTTATGCCGTGCGCCATCCGGAACGTTTCAGGTCGTGGCTGATCGGCATGGCGTGGCGCAGGGCTCAGGATCACATCCGCAGCAACCAGCGCCGCGCCCGCCGCGATCAGGACTGGCTGCAATCCCTCTCCGTACCCGCTGGTGTCACTCAGGAAGACAGGCTGGCGATGGAGCAGGCGATGCGGTCGCTGGCCCCCGAAGCCCGCGCCTGTGCCGCCCTGTCGCTGGCCGAGGGCTGGACGCACGAAGAGATATCGCAGGCTTTGACTATTCCGATCGGAACAGTGAAATCCCATATCAGCCGAAGCCGTGAGCGGCTTGTTGCCGCTCTGGGAGGATGAAATGACGCCTGAAGAAAAACTGATGGCCTTGATGGCGTCCTACGCGCCGAAGCAACCTGATCCGGCGTTTGATCTATCCGTGATGGAGCGGCTGGCCCGACGTCAGGCGTTCGAGCGGTTTTCCAGAATGCTCATGGCTGTGGTCGTGGTCAGCGGCCTGATGATCGCTCTGGCCTGGGGTGCGCTTTACGGCCAGATGGCGGATACACTGCCCATAGTCATGGCGGCGATGGGCGCATCGGCCATAGCGGGCTTGGTGGTCTGGACGCTGGGGCGGGCGCAGGCCTGATCTAGCAGCTCTTTCCGCGACGTTGCCGCCGTTCACAGCGGCGTTCTTCCTTGATGCGCTTGGCGCGGGCCTCTTCGTCAGAGGTGGTGACGGCATCGACGCCTGCACCGATGATGGCCCCTGTCGCCTTGGCCGTTCCGCCGACGACGGCAGCACCCGCACCCACAACCGCGCCGGCCACACAGGCTGAAAGCATCAGGCCAGACAGGCTGATAACGGCAAAACGGATGATAGAACCTGGGGTGGGGCGCATGGACATGACCTCGACAGCGGGGGTGCAACCTTAACGGTTGTGCGGCGGCTGAACCAGCTTTGCGTGAAAACGATCTGTGTTATATCGACCCGCCCAAGGCCATCAGCCTACGGAAGGATTATGCGCAGAGCCCCGTAAGGATCGCCGTTGCGGGCGCATCGTGCCGCACATCGCAACGGATTACTGCGTACAGGTTTCGGATTTTCCATGAATAAGCCGCTGAATATCCGCCCGTTTGCGGTAGATCAGGATACTGCGCCCCTGTCGGATATCTGGCTGAGGGCGTCGATGATCGCCCATCCCTTTATCGGCGAGGCGACCCTGCGCGAGCAGCAACCGCTGATGGAGGATGTCTATCTACCGATGGCCCGGACATGGGTGGCCGAATATTCGGGAAAACCGGCGGGCTTTGTGTGTTTGCTCAAGGACCATATCGCGGCCCTGTTCGTTGATCCGGCCATGCAGGGGCGGGGTATAGGCCGCGCCCTGCTGGATCATGTCGCACGGGGGCGTAACCGGATGACCCTGGAAGTCTATACCGACAACATCAGGGCTATCGCCTTTTACGAACGCTATGGTTTCGAGATCGAAAGCCAACGCGAGGCAGACGATCAGGGGCAGCCCTTTGCCAATGCCCGCATGGTGTGGCGGGCCGCTAAACCTTAGGGACACGAAAAAGGGCGCCGGAGTGATCCAGCGCCCTTGATCGTTGGGGGAAGGCGACCGCCTTACAGGCTGTCGACCATCACCAGTTCGGCATCTTCCTTGGCGGTGATGGTGATCACGGCCTCGTCGATGATGCCTGCGCCGTCGCGGGCGTTGAGCGTGGTGCCATTCACGTCCACCTGACCCACGGCGGGGACGAGGTAGGCGCGGCGGCCCGACTTCAGGTCATAGCTCAGGCTCTCGCCCGCCTTCAGCGTGGCGGCCAGAACCTTGGCGTCGGCGTTGATCTTCAGGGCTTCGTCCGCCGGATCGCCGGAAGCCACGACCGTGAACTTGCCCGAGCGGTCGGCCTTCGGAAACTCGCGCTGACCCCAAGACGGCTCGGCACCCGGACGGTCCGTCTCGATCCAGATCTGGAACAGGGTCGTGAGCTCGTTCTCCATATTGTACTCGGCGTGACGCACACCGGTACCGGCGCTCATGACCTGCACATCGCCAGCGGCGGTGCGGCCTTGGTTGCCCATGGAGTCCTGGTGGGTGATGGCCCCCGTGCGGACATAGGTGATGATTTCCATGTCGGCGTGCGGGTGAGGCGGAAAGCCCGACTTCGCACCGATTTCGTCATCGTTCCACACGCGCAGACGGCCCCAGCCCATACGATTGGGATCGTAATAGTTGGCGAACGAGAAGTGGTGCTTGGCATTCAGCCAGCCGTGGTTGGCACCACCGAGGGTATTGAAAGGACGGACATCGATCATGGTGATCTCCCCAACGCTTGAAGTGTGCAGCCCGTTGCTGCGTCGTTGAGAGCTATATAAGGAACAGTAACTGTTACGAATAGGGGTGTGGCGATCACGGATTGTTACGCGCTGCTCCTTTCTAACGTAGCGGTGGAGAATTGGCGAGCAGTTCGGTTCTTCGGCACCGTCACATGGTCTGGCGGTAGATCACGACCGGATGCATGCCTTGACGACAATTAAGTATTGTCGTTCTCTGTGTGGCTTTCATCGGGAGCGCATACTTTGATCAATGGCTTGATGTTTGCGGGCGCGCTTCTGTCGATGGAGCCGGAACTTCAATGGGTATCGCTATTGAAGGTGTACGGCGACGAGGTTACGCAGGATGTATGGGCGGATAACGAACGGCTGCTTCTCAAGCTGATTGGCCACCACCTTTGGATCGAGGAAAGCGTTCTGGACCGACGTCCCATTCAGGGATGTATGACGTCCCATCAAAGAGGATGGGTCAGCCTTCCGGTCTGTGTCGGTGCCCGTCTAGAGGAAATGGAGGCACCGGAAGGAACAGTGTCTCTAACCATCGCCCCGTCACATGACAACGCCTCGGTGGAATGGACCTGTACCGGGACAGGTCGAGCCGGATTCGATGGATCGCGGCAGGTCGCCACTTTTAATCGAGCCGCCCTTGATAACCCTTCGATAGAAGACGTTCAGCGGGCCGCGCAGTGTTTACTGGCAGCAAGCAGAAGCGGAGAGTGATGATGGCCGGATTTGTCACGAATTGGGGAAGGGTGATCAGTCCAGTCGCCGTTGGCAGCGCCCTTTTAGCGGCTACCGCCGTTCAGGCTTCGATACCGCCCACCTATAACATCATGTTCATCGGCGATGCGCGCGAGGCACGCGCAATCGGCGCTGCCGTCAGCGCCTATATGATCCAGCACGACGCCTATTTCGATCAACCTCTGGAGATGTCGCGATCGTCTGTGGCGGGGTGTATGGAGACCGACACTTACGCCGCCTGCATTGCCGAGGCGTTGAGCGCCCCCGCGCATTCATCGGTTCATGCCCCGGTGGTGGTCTGGGCGAGAGTGGATGGTGACAGCTTGATCTGGAGCTGTGCGGGTCGACTTGGCGAGGCTTCAGCCACGCTTGACGTATCTTTCAACCCGCAGAAGGCCTTGTTCGGTTCGGGTGAAGAGCAGAGCGCCGAACTTCGCAAGGCCGTTGCCTGTATCAAGGATGCGGGCCGGTCGGGCTAGCCTCAGAACATTCTAAGCGTATAGCGGCTATCGCGACTCGACATATGGGATCGGACACTTAGCGAATAGGTGCCGGTCCGAGGCATCGTGTGCCGCAGGCTTTGAACATTCAGATAGACCTCAGCGTCCACACTTTGTGCCAGAACGCTGCCTTTACAGGCGTCATCGGAAAAGATCGTTAGCGTTGGGCCCAACATTTCCAAGGTAAACCGCGCCAACTCGCCTTGGGTGGCGGCAAATTGGTAGCAATCGAAAAGGGCACCCTCTGATGTCTGACGGTCGTCGGCTATCAGTTCGCCGTAATAATAGGAGCCGGGCGCAATTCGAACGCTTCTATCATCGTTGCTCGTTAGACGAAGACTGTAACGACCAGTCTCAATATTGCGAAGTCCGATACTAAAGATCGCAACAGCGACTTTTATCGGGGTCTCCGCATGGAAGGTTAGAAAGGAGATTTTTTGGCCACCTTGACCGTCCACGCCATCAGAAAAGCTTTTGCAGTCCGGAGCGGCTGTATCATCTCCGGGAATGACAATCAGTTTGGGGTTAAGGGTGGTTTCACCTTGAACATCAATCGCATAGTTGGTTCCTGCGCGCAGGCTGATTGTGTAGCAATCGACCGGCATGCGAAGGTTTGGATCGACGTCGCTGGCCGTCAACTCCCCGTGATGCAGACGGCCCACGGTCAGTGTTTCCTGGGATATCGCGGGCGATGCCAGAAACAGGGATATACATAGGACTGATAGGGGCTTTTTCACCGTACTATCCTTAGTGAATGGCGCGCGTTTGGAACATCAGCGCGCAGCTTAACACTCATTTGAATAACGGTAATCTGTAAAATGGTCGATGGCGCAGGATGCCGACACCTGAGGTGTCAGTCTTCAAGCGGTATCCCGTGCGCATGGCAGTACATATGCCGCGCGTTTCGCGCCGAGTTACCCATTTTAACCTGCTCGACGGTCCAGGCGTCGAGGTTGCGGCCATCGGGATGACGTAGATCGACGCCCGCGCGTCGCAGTCGGCTCAGTAGGACTGAAGCACCGTAGTTAGCCGCTGAAATCCAGCCCAGCATGTCACTGATGTCATCGGGTGAGAGCCCGTCCTTGTCAGGATTGTAGGCGTCGGAATCCAGAGCGTCGCCAAGCTGCTGAAGAACATCTGCGATGTTGAGGGCCATTGGTACGCTCTTGGGTTGGTGTGGAAGTCTGAATGAGTTCACGCAACAACTTTAAACCAATACTGACGCCCTTACGGCTCCTTAGCCCACCTGCGCCCGATGCCGCAACTTGGCATCCGCCAGCACAATCGCTGCCATCGCTTCTACAACCGGAACGCCGCGAAGGGCGACGCAGGGGTCGTGGCGGCCTTTGGTGCGTAGGTCCACTTCCTGACCGTCGCGGTTGATGGTCTGGCGGTGGGTGAGGATGGAGGAGGTGGGTTTGAAGGCTACGCGGGCGGTGACGGGCTGGCCCGTCGATATGCCGCCGAGGATGCCGCCCGCCTTGTTTGACAGGAAGACAGGCTCGCCGTCCGGTCCGATGCGCAATTCGTCGGCGTTTTCCTCGCCGGACAGCATGGCGGCCTCAAAGCCCGCGCCGATTTCCACGCCCTTGACGGCGTTGATGGTCATCAGGCCCGCAGCCAGTTCGCTATCCAGTTTCGCATAGAGCGGTGCGCCCCATCCGGCGGGCACGCCGGTGACTTCCAGCGCCACGACCGCGCCGATGCTGGAGCCCGCTTTACGCACGGTATCCAGATAGGCTTCCCATTCCGGAACCACTTCGTTGGATGCGGCGAACAGGGCGTTGTCGTAAACGGCGCTAAAGTCGATCTGATCGTCAGGAATGCGGTGCGGACCCAGCTGCACTACGCCTGCGCGGATTTGGATGCTGTCGCCCAGAACCTTGCGGGCGACGGCACCAGCGGCGACACGGCTGGCGGTTTCGCGGGCGGATGAACGGCCACCGCCGCGATAGTCACGGATGCAGTACTTGGCCTGATAGGTGAAGTCGGCATGACCGGGGCGGAAGGCGTGGGCGATCTCGCCATAGTCCTTGGACCGCTGGTCGGTGTTTTCGATCATCAGGCTGATCGGAGTGCCGGTGGTGACGGGGCCGTTACCGTCGTCGAATACGCCCGACAGGATTTTCACCGCATCGGCCTCTTGGCGCTGGGTGACAAAGCGGCTGCCGCCCGGTTTGCGCTGATCCAGAAAAGGCTGGATGTCCGCTTCGGTCAACGGGATCAGCGGCGGGCAGCCGTCAACGACGACGCCAATGGCCGGCCCGTGGCTTTCGCCCCAGGTGGTGATGCGGAACAGGTGACCGAAGCTGTTATGTGACATGGGTACGGCTTTACGCAGCAGTCGCCCGTGCCGTCCAGACCTCAGTGAAGCGCTGGCGCAGATGTTGGGCGTCGGAAATATCGCTGTCGCGGGCTTCAAGGGTGATGAAAAGGTCGCCCGCAGGGTAGGAGCCTCTGGCGGGAAGCCCCTTTCCGGGGAAGGACAGGCGCACCGGCTCCTTCATATCCGGCACCAGCCATGCGCTTTGCGGGCCGACAGGGGTGTCCAGCTCGATCCGGCCCCCGTCGCGCAGATAGTGGGCGGGCACGCGTTTGTGCACGAACAGGTCGGAGCCGAACACTTCTATCCCGCGCTGGGGCCGGATGCGCACAGGGATGGTGCCGACATCCTTCAGGCGCAGCCTGTCGCCGTGGCGCAGTCCGGCGGGCAGTTTCAGCCGGTATAGCTTCTCATTGATCCAGACCTCTGACGTGCCACCGACGATGGCCTGTAGCGGGGTGATCACGGCGACGGGATCGGGGCGCACCACATGCAGGTTGCGCACAGGTGCACCCAGCGCCGGTCGCGGAGGAGGCTGGTTCTGCAACAGGTGATAGGCGTCAACCACATAGCGAAACAGCACGACATCGCCATGAGGCGAGTCAGGGTGGACGGCCTTGGCGATGCGCCGGAATGCGCTGGACAAATCCGCAGCCGATACCGGACCTGTCAGGCCCAGGATCTGGCGCGCCTCGTGAACTGTCAGCCGTCTTTGCTCCATAGGGGGGAGCTTGCGGCCAATATGGTCAAAGGGGCGTTAACCGTAATCACATTCGACGAGGCCCGGTTCAGTATTTGGGTCAAAGCGTCGAAGGGGTCTATAAGCCTTGCCATGAGTCACGCTGCTATTCCACCCAGCCCGTCGCGCGCCGATTATGAAGCGCAGTTGGTCCGCAACTCTGACGACAGCATCTTTGACGGTGCCGATCCGATGGCGGTGTTTGCGGACTGGCTGAAAGAAGCCGTCCAGTCCGAGCCCAACGATGCCAATGCCATGACGCTGGCCACGGTTGATGCGAACGGCATGCCAGATGCGCGGATCGTGCTGTTGAAGGACATCGATGCGCGGGGCTTCACCTTCTACTCGAACGTCGAGAGCGCCAAGGGACAGGAACTGGCCGCCCATCCGCAGGCTGCGCTGGTATTCCACTGGAAGTCGCTGCGCCGTCAGGTGAGGGTGCGCGGTGTGGTGGAGCCGGTAACCGCAGAAGAGGCCGATGCCTATTTCGCCAGCCGCGCGCGTGAAAGCCGCATCGGAGCCTGGGCATCATCCCAGTCCCGCGGGCTGGACAGCCGCGCCACGCTGGAACAGCGCGTTGCCGAAGAAACCGCGCGCTTTGAAGGGCAGGACGTGCCGCGCCCGCCGCACTGGTCCGGCTGGCGCGTTGTGCCTGTGGCTATCGAGTTCTGGCGGGACCGGAAGTTCCGCCTGCACGACCGCATGCGCTTTGTGCGCGAAGGCGGCGTGTGGGTGACCGAACGCCTTTACCCCTGATCAGACAGCGTATCGCGCCCAAAAAGTCTCAACCGCATCCTCTGCAATGGCGCGGGCGCTGCGGGACTGGATGGGGTCCTTGTCGGTCGCCAACGGCAGCAGCAGTACCGGGTGTTCGATCATGCCCAGCAGCTGGCTGACCGCCCAACTGGGCTTTTCCACCCGGATCAGGCCGTTGTTTGCCATGCTTTCGCAGGTCTGGATCAGCCTGTGGGCTATATCGCCCCGGCCCTTGTCGAAGAACTCGGCAGCGCGTTTGCTGAACCGTGGGCGTTCGGCAAGGATCAGCCTGAACATCTTGCGCACGAACCCGTCAGACAGAAACTCGGTATAGCGGGTCAGATAGTCCACCAGATCGGCCTTTGTCGGCCTGTCCGCAGTGTCCGAAACACGTGACAGCTTGTCGTAGAATTCCGTTGCCGCACTTTCCAGCACGGCGTCGAACAGATCGGCCTTGCTGGCGAAAAAACTGTACAGGGTTGCGGTTGAAACGCCTGCGGCGCGTGCGATGGGTTCAATGCGAGCTGCAGCATAGCCTTCGGTGACAAACCGAAGGCGAGCTTCGTTGATAATCGTGGGGACCCGCGGGTCCAGGGGTACTTGCATGAAAATCCGGGGGTTGATGAGATTTCATCTGCCCCCGGATAGTGACCGAGCTTTGCTATTGATGCAAGGATAACAGCGTTACTACTTGGTGCGTATTAAGACCGCAGTGAGTTGTAGCTGTTGTATTTAATCCCCGACGTCTTAGCGGACATATTGCACTAGTAACGGGTGCAGTAACACTGGTGCAATCAGGCGTAGTACAACATCGCGATCTACAAGGCGTACGGCGGCTGTTGCATCGGCAACGATGAAATCCGCATGTACTCGCGATGGCTCGGTGAAGGACTCATGTCCCGGGCGCACGGTCAGCAGATACTGGTTGACCACGGAATCCGCCGTGCGGCCGCGCTCGGCCTGATCGCGCAACAGGCGCCGGATGAAGCGGATGTCTGCGGGCGTGTCCACAAACACCTTCACATCGAACAGGGATGCCAGCTGTGGATTGCACAGCAGGTGGGTCCCTTCGATGATCACCACCTCGGCAGCATGCACCGGCTCGCCACCGGCTTCGCGACCGTGGGTAATGAAGGAATAGACCGGGGCGACAATGTCCTGACCGTTCTTCAGTGACGTAAGGTCGCGGATCAGAAGATCGTGATCGCGCGCGTCAACATGATCGAAGTCGTGCGTTGCCGCATCGAAGCCGGGAACCGAGGCAGCGTCCTTATAATAGGAATCCTCGCGAATAAGGGCTGCAACGCCCTCGGGAAGGGCAGAAATCAGGGCTTCGGCCAGCGTGGATTTGCCCGAGCCAGAGCCGCCGGTGATGGCAATAAGAATGGTCATGAGGCGTTCTCATTCACTGTCGCCGGCTTTGGCGCAAGACGAACAAGGGCGAAAATCACCGGTTTGTCCGATAAGCTTACCTAAGGTCACGTTGCAAGCGTTCGCCTTATTGGCATAGCGTTTCCAAATAGCGCCGATCAAAGAACAACAAGAGCGCACGACAGGGATTTATTTAAGAGGAACGCCTGATGCTCGGACTTATGCAGGACTGGCCGCTGACTGTAGATCGCATTTTCGATCACGCCCGCGACTGGCACCCGCGAACGGAGGTTGTCACCCGCTCGGTCGAAGGCCCGATTACCCGCACGACATATGCCGATATGTACGGTCGGGCCAAAAAATTCTCGAACGTCCTCAAGGCCTGGGGGGTGGAGGCGGGCGACCGTATCGCTACCCTTTGCTGGAACACCGACCGTCACATCGAGGCGTGGTACGGCATCATGGGGATCGGCGCGATCTGCCACACCCTGAACCCTCGCCTGTTCGCCGAGCAGTTGGTCTACATCATCAACCACGCCGAGGACCGCGTGGTGTTGACGGACCTGACGTTCGTACCGCTGCTGGAAGCCATCCTGCCGCACATTCCCAAGGTCGAACGCTTTGTCATCATGACCGACAAGGCGCACATGCCGCAGACCAAGCTGCCGAACTGCGAGGCCTATGAGGATCTGATCGATCAGGCGTCGGCCGATGCGGTCTGGGGCGGGTTCGACGAGAATACCGCCTGCGGTCTTTGCTACACCTCGGGCACGACTGGAAATCCGAAGGGGGTGCTGTACTCGCACCGCTCGAACTTCCTGCACACCTTGATCACCATGCAGGCCTCGGTTCTGGGCGCGACGCCGGATGATGTCATCCTGCCGGTGGTGCCGATGTTCCACGCCAATGCATGGGGCATTGCCTTTGCGGCACCGGCGACCGGCACCAAATTGGTGATGCCGGGGGCCAAGATGGACGGTGCCTCCATCTACGAACTGCTGGAAAGCGAAGGCGTGACCTTCTCGGCGGCGGTGCCGACCGTATGGCAAGGCCTGTTGCAGCATATGCGCGAAACAGGTTCGCGTCTGTCCACCGTCAAACGTGTTCTGATCGGCGGCGCGGCTGTGCCGGAAGTACTCATCCGCACTTTCGAGGACGAATACGGCGTCGAGGTCGTTCAGGGGTGGGGCATGACCGAGACATCGCCGGTCGGTACGGTATCCAACCTGCGTCCTGAAATGCGCAGCTGGCCCAAGGACGATCAAATCCGCCAGCGTGTGAAACAGGGAATTCCGCCGCTTGGTGTCTCGCTCAAACTCGAGAACGACAAGGGCGAGGAACTGCCGCACGATGGCGAAACCTTCGGGCGTCTGCTGATCAAGGGTCCGACCGTGGCCAAGGCCTATTTCCGGGGCGAAGGCTCGGTGGTCGATGATGAAGGCTATTTCGACACCGGCGATGTGGCCACCATCGACGCCCACGGTTTCATGCACATCACCGACCGGGCCAAGGACGTAATCAAGTCCGGCGGCGAATGGATCAGTTCGATCGAAATCGAAAACCTGGCCCTTGGCCATCCGAAGGTTGAACTGGCCGCAGTGATCGGTGCCGCGCATCCCAAATGGGACGAACGTCCGCTGCTGATCGTCAAATTGAAAGAGGGCGAAACTCTCGACAAGCAGGAGCATCTGGACTTCCTGCAGGGCAAGATCGCCAAGTGGTGGATGCCGGATGATGTTGTCGCAGTCGAAGAGATTCCGCTTGGCGCGACGGGCAAGATCGACAAGAAGCTGTTGCGTGAGCGAATGAAGGATTATCGCCTGCCTTCAATAGCCTAACAGCCATTTAGGGGGTCTGGATGCCGTCAGGGAAAACATCGCCAACGGCCTTGGCCAAGTTTCTGGTTCTGGTGACCTTGTTGGTGCCGTTGCTGGTGCTGGGTGCCGTTCTGGCGACCCGAACGGGCATGATCGGCCTGGATACCGGTTTCGGTACGCTGGGCCTGAAGGTGGCCCCTGTTCTGGCATGGATCGGGGCAGGGGCGGCAGCGGTGTCGCTGCTGCTCCTGATCCGTTACCGCGATCTCTGGACCTATGCGGCCGCTGCCGTTGTGATCGGCGCGGTGACGCTGGGGGCGACGCAGTACCAGCTTACGCGTTTCGGCCCTGCGCCGCGGGATGTCACTTCGAATGCAGATGACCCGCCGGTCTTCGGGCGCGCCATGCTGTCCGACCGCCGCGCGGCGGGTGTACGTGCCACAGATACGGTTGCATGCGACGGGCTTGAAGCGATCGACAGCCAGCTGTCTCCCGAAGTTGTCGCTTGGGCGCTCAAACAGTCGGGCGTGACGGTTATGGGAATGTCGCCGTTCAGAGTGGACGGTTGGAAAGAAGGCATGTGGTTCGGCATCCAGCATGACGTCACAGTACGCATCCGGCCCGGGCGTACAGATGTTCGCGTCTCGGCTCGGGACAGCCTGCCAATCGGGCCTCAGGCGTGCGATCTGGCCAGGCGGATCGTCTCGGAAATGAATGCCCTGCGTTGATATCTAGCCGATCAGGCTCCAGCGCCCTGACAGGCTATTCTCGTCATCGGTCACAGCGCGCCCCTCGCGGGCCAGTTTGATCAGATGTGACAGCACAGACAGGCTGGCTGCCGGCCACAGGCTTTGGCTCACCGTGGCATAGAGAACAGGCACCATCCGCTCGATCGTGGTGTCGCCTGCTTTCAACCGCTCGATGATCTGTTCTTCACGGGCCATCCGATGGGCGTGATACCCTTTCAGAAAGGGCTCGACATCGGTGATCGGGGCACCGTGGGTGGGCCAGACGATATGGAAATCACGGGCCATAACCGCCTCGAGACTGGCCATATAGTCCGACATGTCCCCGTCTGGCGGGGCGACGATGGTTGTGGACCAGCCCATTATGTGATCGCCGCTGAGCAGGCCGTTCTCTTCGGCCAGCACAAAGCACATATGGTTCGAGGCATGCCCCGGGGTGGCCATTACCTCTATCGTCCAGCCATCGCCCTCGATCGTTTCTCCGCCACGGATAATCACGTCAGGCGAGAAGGCTTCATCGTCTGCTTCATCCAGTCGAACGCTTTCGCCAGAGCGTTCCGGGGGCGCAGCCGCATAGATCGGTGGCTTGCCGCACGCGTTTGAAAGCGGTCGGCTCAGGGGGGCGTGGTCGGCGTGGGTGTGGGTGACCAGTATGTGGCTGACTTTTCGATAGCCGATAGCTCCAAGCAGGGCATCAAGGTGCGCCTCATCCGCAGGACCGGGATCGATGACCGCTACGGCTCCGTCGCCTCGACCGACGATATAGGTTCCGGTGCCGGTAAATGTGAACGGTCCTGGATTGTTGGCGATCACACGTTCGACAAGCGGGGAGATCCGGTCGCACCGGCCATAGGCAAAATCAAAGGCTTTGATGAACTGCATGGCGGGTTTGTCTGCGTGAAGGGGAGGGCCGTTAAAGGTTAGCGCCTCGGTTGTGATCCGGCTAGTTGGTCACTGCCCAAATCATTGCAAACTATTGATATTTATAGCCGCGCTTAGGCCTTCAATCAAAATACTTGAAAGCTTTTGTTTCTGCGCGCGTCACGGGACCTGTGTGTATGGGCGGGGAAAAGGTTCACCGAATGGCGCAAACGACAGAACTGATGAAGGTCTATTTTTGCAGTTTCTATGGGGGCGGTACAGACCGGGGGATGTCGTGCTGTGTCACCTCCACCACGGAGGAATTATGACTTAAATCACGAAGCGCGAGCGTTGGCTCGCCACGTCTATGATCGCAGGCTTTGCAGGGCCCGAACACCAACGGTTGCGATGCGGCTTCGGACTTCCGGTACGACTTCAACCCGGTCAACCTGCTGCAATCGCTGTACGAGCGCACCAACTTCAACACCACGCTGAAATACGACATCAATGACAGCGTCGAGTTCTATGGTGACATGCTGTACAGCACCTATGCCAGCTCGAACCAACTGGCTGAATCGTCGGCTGCCTTATCGGTTCCGGTTGCCACCACCGGCACCCTGAGCGCTGAAGTCCGTGACCTGCTGACGAACGTTGGCCTGAGCGGTTCGATCCAGGCCACGGACGCCAACCTGTTCGACAGGAACCCGCCCATCTACGAAAGCGGCCACCAGTACCAAACAGTCCCGTCGACATATGACGTGATCGGTCGATACTTCTACATCGGTGCGCGCGCCCGCTTCTAAGCGCCGCTAGATCTATGGAGTGAAGGCGGCAACTCCGGTTGCCGCTTTTTCTGTTCGTGCCGCATTTCGTGCCGGTGAGTCGCGTTCGCGTAACCTAAATGTGGCCTGTGAATGGCCTCATTGAGGTTGGTTGCATATTGATGTGTCAGTTTTTGATGAAAATAACGGGATCATCCATCTCGCATTCGAAAACTTTGAAGCAAAGCTCGGTCGCGTAGGGTGGGGTATCAAGCTTTGACAATATTCAATAACGCATTGTTTTTTAATGATAAAAAATGAAACAAAAAGGTTCGGATTGTCCTGGAAAATGCCGGATGTTTCACAAAACCTATATTTGCACCATCTATGAAAAAAGCCCGCCTGATCGTAATGTTACTGTGATCGAAATGTGACGCAATTACAGCTTATTCGCCACAAATAACCAAATTTTGCGACCGCCCGTTGACGGTTTTGCTCGGATGCGACCGTATCGGCGTTCCACGGAGGAGGACTCGATATGTCTAATATGAGTGGGCGTAAGTGGCTGCTCGCCAGCAGTGTGTTGGCTGGTGCTGCCCTCGCCAGTGTGGGGACTGCTGCGCACGCGCAATCGTCGCAAGACGATGTTACCCAAGTCAGCGAAATCGTCGTTACGGGGTCCCGTATCGCTCGACAGGACTATAAGTCGGTTAGCCCGATCGTCACTGTCGACAGCGAAGACATTCAAGCTACGGGTTCGATTACGATCGATACCCTGATGAACGATCTGCCGCAGTTTACGCCGTCGATCTCGTCGACGTCGAACAACCCGTCGAATGGCGGTCAGGCCAACCTGGACCTGCGCAGCCTGGGTTCCAAGCGTACCCTGGTGCTGGTCAACGGTCGCCGTCTGGTCCCGTCGAACAGCGACGGTTCGGCTGACGTTAACCTGATCCCGTCGGCACTGGTCCGCAGCGTTGAAACCATCTCTGGCGGTGCATCGGCCGCCTATGGTTCGGACGCCGTCGCCGGTGTGGCGAACTTCATTCTGAACAACAACTTCTCGGGTGTCCAAGTGGACGCCCAGTACGGTCAAACCGACCGTGAAGACGGTGTGAACCAAAGCTACACCATGACCATTGGCGGTAACTTCGCCGATGATCGCGGTAATGCTGTGATCTCGATCAACCGTTCGACCCGCGAGAACATTTTCAACGCGGCTCGTGAGTTTGCTGCTGTTTCGGGCGCTTCGGGTACCAGCCCGATGGGTTCAGCCGTTTTCGACAGCGCCAACTTGCCGTCGGCCGCTCTGGTGCGCAGCTATTTCAATGACCCGACCCTGGCACTGACCGGTGCGTTCGGCTTCAACAATGACGGCACCGTCTTCAGCCACGCCAAGGCTCTGAACTTCAAGAGCCCGGGCGGTATTGAATATGATGGCTTCTATTCTCCGGGTTCGAACTATTTGTTCAACACGGGCGCTCTGAACTATCTGCAACTGCCGATGGAGCGCTGGAACCTTTACACGAGCGGTCGCTATACCATCAGCGAGAACGCCGAGTTCTATGCAGACGCCATCCTGAACCAGTACAAGGCCAGTCAGGAACTGGCGGCTACGCCTGCTGCATCCAGCACGGGCTTCCGCGCTCCGGCGACCAACCCGTTCATCCCGGCGGATCTGAAGGCGTTCCTGAACAGCCGTCCGAACCCGCTGAGCTCGTTCCAGCTGAACAAGCGCTTTACGGATCTCGGCGGTCGTAATGCGACCTACGACTATAACGTCTATCAGCTGACCGGTGGTGTACGCGGTACTCTGCCGAACACTGAATGGACCTATGACCTGTACGCCCAGTACGGTCGTGTGAACAATGCTGAAACCCAGACCGGCAACGTGTCGCGTTCGGCCGTTCAAACCCTGCTTGATGCACCTGACGGTGGCAGAAGCCTCTGCGAAGGCGGCTTCAACCCGTTTGGTGTGCAACCGATCTCCGCAGCCTGTATCGACTACATCGGCCGTAAGTCGCGCACCGTGACTGAAAACGAGCAGATCGTCGTCGAAGGCACCCTGCAAGGTAAGGCGTTCGACCTTCCGGCCGGTGAAGCCCGCGTGGCTGTCGGTATCCAGTACCGTGAGAACACCTACGACTTCGAGTCGGACCCGTCGCTGGCACGTGTCAACCCGATCACGCCGCACCTTGGTGCCAATGGTCAGCCGGATGGCGGCAACATCGGCGGTGTGGAAATCGCCGGCTTCAACGCCGCACCTTCGGTAAGCGGCTCGGTACGCAGTATCGACCTGTTCGGTGAAGCCCTTCTGCCGCTGATCTCGAACAAGCCGTTCATCCAGCAGCTGGATCTGACCCTGGGCTGGCGTTACGCCGACTACAGCTCGATCGGTGGTACGACCGCCTATCGCGCCGACATCGACTGGGAAGTCGTCAACGGCTTCCGCGTACGTGGTGGTTTCAACCGCTCGGTTCGCGCGCCTTCGATCGGTGAGCTGTTCTCGCCGTCGGGCGTGGACTTCCCGGCCATCGGCAGCGTTAGCGCGTCGGCCCCTGGCGGTGACCCGTGCGACGTTCGCGGCTTCTTCCGTAGAGGTCCGGATGCTGCCAAGGTCCGAGACCTGTGTCTGGCCCAAGGCCTGTCGCCTGCTGTTATCGACACTTACGAGTTCTCGAACAGCCAGGTTAACGGCTGGTCTGGCGGTAACGTCGATCTGAAGGAAGAAACCGCCGATACCTACTCGATCGGTCTGGTTTACCAATCGCAGTCGCAGTCGCCGTGGTTCTCGCGTTTCTCGGCTTCGATCGACTACTACAGCATCGAAATCGAAGACGTGATCTCGAGCATCTCGATCTCGGATGCTCTGAACGGTTGCTTCAACGGCACTGGCGAAAACCCCGACTACAGCAACAGCAACGGTTATTGCCAGCTGTTCCGTCGTGATGCCCTCAACGGTTCGATCGTCGATGCGATCGAGAACCTGGACAACCTCGGCGTGCTGAAGACTTCGGGTGTTGACCTGCAAGTCGACTGGGGCCTGCAACTGGCTGATATCGGCGCTCCGGACTGGGGTATGCTGAACTTCAACGCCGTTGTTGGCTGGATGGGTACCCGTGAGGACTCGGTTGTCGCCGGTGGCGTGTTGACCGACCGTCTGGGCACCATCTCGGACGACTTCGGTAATACCTTCCCGGAATGGAAGTCGCTGTTCTCGGCCAACTGGGCTAATGGCCCGTGGTCGGTGACGACGCGTTGGCGTCGTGTTGGCGAAATGACTGTCTACGGCTCGACGGATGTGCTGAAGGCGACCAACTACTTCGATCTGAGCGGTAGCTGGGCCATCAATGACACCCTGTCGCTTCGTGGCGGTATCAACAACGTGACGGACCAAGAGCCGCGCACCTGGGATCCGGGTGTTCAGGCCAACACCGACCCGTCGACCTACGACATCCTGGGTCGTCGTTACTTCATCGGTCTGACCGCGAAGTTCTAATCCATGAAGGGAAGGCGGTTCGCCGCCTCCCTGATGGATCAAAGACTTTGAGGCGGTGATCTTCGGATCACCGCCTTATTCTTTTGTCGTCTTGGTCTGCGCCCAAACAAAAAGGTCGCCCGTTGGGGCGGCCTTTTCAATATGGTCCTGGCCTCAGTAGTTGAGGATAGGTGCCAACCAACGCTCGGCTGTGGCCACGTCCCAACCCTTGCGGGCGGCGTAGTCCTCGACCTGATCGCGGTCGATCTTGCCGACACCGAAATAGTGGCTTTCGTTGTGGCCAAAATAGAGGCCACTGACCGAGGCGGGCGGGTTCATCGCATAGCTTTCGGTCAACTCCATACCGGCCTGAGCTTCGGCGTCCAGCAGGCGGAACAGGGTTGCCTTTTCCGTGTGGTCCGGCTGGCACGGATAGCCGGGGGCAGGGCGGATGCCCTTGTACTTCTCTTCGATCAGGTCCTGAACCGACAGGTCCTCGTCGGCGGCATAACCCCACAGCTTGGTGCGGACTTCCTTGTGCAGGCGCTCGGCAAAGGCTTCGGCCAGACGGTCGGCAAGGGCCGTCGCCATGATGGCGGAATAGTCGTCGCCCGCCGCCTTGAACTCGGCCGCCTTGGCCAGCTCGCCGTGGCCCGCCGTGACGGCGAAGGCACCGATATAGTCGGCACCGTCCTCGGCCACGAAGTCGGACAGGCACAGGTTCGGCTTGCCATTGTTCTTGGCGATCTGCTGGCGCAGGCCGTGGAAGGTGGCGATCTGCTCGCGGCGGTCATCGTTGGCCCAGACCACGATGTCGTCACCCTTGGCATTGGCGGGCCAGAAGCCGACCACGCCCTTGGCCGTGTACCATTTCTCGGAAACGATCCGGTCCAGCATGGCGCGGGCGTCGCGGTACAGGTCGCGTGCGGCCTCGCCCACGATATCGTCGTCCAGAATCTGAGGGAAACGCCCGATCAGCTCCCAGCTGGCAAAGAAGGGCGTCCAGTCGATGTGGTCGGCCAGATCCTTCAGGTCCCACTCATAGGCGCGGGTGCCGATGAAGGACGGCGCGGGCGGCGGTACCGGATTTTCGGCACGGAAGCGGTTGGCGCGGGCCGCGGGCAGGGCGGCGCGGGCCTTCACTTCCTGACCACGGGCATATTGCTCGCGGATGCGGGCGTATTCCTCGCGGGTGGCGGCCTCGTTCTTTTCCTTGTCGGTCTTGGACAGAAGGCCCGAGACGACGCTGACGGCGCGGCTGGCATCGACGACATAGGTTGTCGATCCGGCCTTATAGGCAGGCTCGATCTTCACCGCCGTGTGGGTACGGCTGGTGGTGGCACCACCGATCAGCAATGGGATGTTCAGGCCGCGACGCTCCATTTCCGACGCCACGAACACCATTTCGTCCAGCGACGGCGTGATCAGGCCCGACAGCCCGATGATGTCGCAGTTGTGGGCGATGGCCTCGTCGATGATCTTGTCGGCGGGCACCATGACGCCCAGGTCCACGACCTCGTAGTTGTTGCACTGGAGCACGACGCCGACGATGTTCTTGCCGATATCGTGCACATCGCCTTTCACGGTCGCCATCAGGATGCGGCCCGCCTGTTCGCGCGGCTTGCCGGCCTTTTCCGCCTCCATGAAGGGTTCCAGATAGGCGACGGCCTGTTTCATCACGCGGGCGGATTTCACCACCTGCGGCAGGAACATCTTGCCAGCCCCGAACAGGTCACCGACGACGTTCATGCCGTCCATCAGCGGGCCTTCGATGACGTGCAGCGGGCGTTCGGACTGGGCGCGGGCTTCCTCGGTGTCGGCTTCGATGAATTCGGTGATGCCGTTTACCAGGGCGTGTTCGATACGCTTGCCGACGGGCTGTTCGCGCCACGACAGATCGACGACCTTGGCCGCGCCCTTCTCGCCCTTATAGCGCGGGGCCATGTCCACCAGACGCTCGGTGTTCGAGACATTGGTGCGCTGGGGGCGATTGAGGATCACATCCTCGACGGCTTCGCGCAGTTCGGGGTCGATGTCGTCATAGACGGGCAGGTCGCCCGCATTGACGATGCCCATGTCCATGCCCGCATTGATCGCGTGGTACAGGAAGACCGAGTGGATGGCGCGGCGCACCGGCTCATTGCCACGGAAGCTGAACGACACGTTCGACACACCGCCCGAAACGCGGGCGTAGGGCAGGGTGTCTTTGATGACCTTGGTCGCCTCGATGAAGTCCACGGCATAGTTGTCGTGTTCCTCGATCCCCGTCGCCACGGCGAAGATATTGGGGTCGAAGATGATGTCTTCGGGCGGGAAGCCGACCTCGTTGACGAGGATGTTGTAGGCGCGGGTGCAGATTTCGATCTTGCGCGCGGCGGTGTCGGCCTGACCCTGCTCGTCAAAGGCCATGACGACGACGGCGGCACCATAGCGCAGGCACTGGACGGCGTGATGGCGGAAGGCGTCCTCGCCCTCCTTCATCGAGATCGAGTTGACGATGGGCTTGCCCTGAACGCACTTCAGGCCTTCCTCGATCACCTCCCATTTGGAGCTGTCGATCATGATCGGCACGCGGG
>NZ_DJFS01000071.1 GCF_002432125.1 Brevundimonas sp. UBA5866 | reverse complement strand
GGCGACTGCCGCGGCGGCGACGCCGGTAAGCAGAGCAAGTTTCATACAGGACATGCCAGAAATCTCGGAGGGGAATAAGGTTGGCATTCCTATACCGACGCAATACGGAATCCTAAAGTTAACAATAAGAAATAAATCAATAGTTATGCATGATTACATGAAGTTCATAATATGTCCTTCTAATGACATTGGTGATAAATGCAGAAGAAAGATCTAAAATACTAATATTAATATCAAGTTTTAAGATTAGATTCATTATATCTTGAATTGGCCGTTCATGCCGAAATTGAGCCTCTAATCTGGAACCATAGGCGGACTCCACTGTTTGTCTGCTCATGCTTTCCTCCACAAATATTCGTACCTTCTCCGGCGCGAGTGCGATCATCCTGCTGCTCGCAGCATTCGCTATCCTTTTGCCTCAGACAGCGTCTCAGGTTTTCACCGTCGCCCAGTCATGGACCATCGAGCATTTCGGTTGGTTCTATGTGACCGCTGTGGCGGTCTTCTTTGTATTGATGCTTTGGCTGGCCATCGGCCCTATGGGACGGCTGAAGCTGGGGCCCGATGACTCCGAGCCGGACTTCCCCTTCATTTCATGGGTCGCAATGCTGTTTGCCGCAGGCATGGGCATCGGCCTGATGTATTTCGGCGTGGCCGAACCCGTGCAGCACTACATCACACCTCCCGAGGCAGAGCCCGGCACCATGCTGGCCGCACGCGAGGCGATGGCCATTACCTATACCCACTGGGGCCTGCACGGCTGGTCCATCTATGGACTTGTGGGTCTGGCACTGGGTTATTT
The DNA here is from genome assembly GCF_002432125.1 of Brevundimonas sp. UBA5866. Classification (GTDB taxonomy): domain Bacteria; phylum Pseudomonadota; class Alphaproteobacteria; order Caulobacterales; family Caulobacteraceae; genus Brevundimonas. The sequence goes on along the minus strand of NZ_DJFS01000071.1, from coordinate 5,498 downwards.
CGCGCACCGCAAGGGTCTGCCGCTGGCCATGCGTTCGGTGTTCCACCCGTTGATCGGTGACCGGATTTATGGACCGTGGGGTGACCTGATCGACATTTTCGCCATCTGCGGCACCCTGTTCGGCATCTCGACGTCGTTGGGTCTGGGCGTCAGCCAGATCGTCACCGGCCTGAATGTGCTGTTCGGCATTCCGAACACGCCGCTGGTTCAGGTGCTGCTGATTTTCATCGTCGTGGGACTGGCGACGGTGTCGGTGCTGTCGGGCGTCGGCAAGGGCGTTCGCCGCCTTTCGGAGTTGAACCTTATTATCGCCGTCTGCCTGATGATGTTCATCATGCTGGCCGGACCGACCCTGTTCCTGATCCGCGCCTATGTGCAGAATTTCGGCCTGTATCTGGACCATTTCATCATCCGCAGCTTCCAGCTCTATGCCTATGAGCCGCGGGCTTGGCTGGCGGACTGGGCGCGNNCCATCCCCCCCCCCCCCCCGCCCCCTCATTACTACTAGGCCGGGGGGGTTTTGTTTGGCGGACTGGACGCTCTTCTACTGGGCGTGGTGGATCGCGTGGTCGCCGTTCGTGGGCATGTTCATCGCCCGCATCTCGCGCGGGCGCACCGTGCGCGAGTTCATCATCAGCGTGCTGACCGTGCCGACCGCCTTCACCTTCCTCTGGATGACGGTTTTCGGCAACTCGGCAATGGCACTGGACATGGGTGCAGCCCAGGGTGCGATTGCCAATGCGGTGCAAACCGATCTGTCGACGGCCCTGTTCAAATTCCTCGAATACTTCCCCTGGCCGATGGTCACGTCGGGCCTGGCCATCGCGCTGGTCATGGTGTTCTTCGTGACCTCGGCTGATTCCGGTGCGCTGATACTGGCCAATCTGTCAGCCAAGTCGACAGAGGACGATGACGCGCCCGGCTGGATGCGGGTCTATTGGGCGGCGCTTCTGGCGATGGTGTCATCGGCGCTGCTGGTCGCGGGCGGACTGTCGGCGCTGCAGACGGCGACATTGGTGGCGGCCCTGCCGTTTGCCGTCATCCTACTGCTGACGGGCGCGGGCCTGATCCGGCAGATGAACGCCGACCTGAGAGGCGAAGTCATCGAGCAGGCCGCGCCGCATCTCGGTGCCAGACTGCGCTTTGTCTTCGCACCGGCTTCGCTTCCCCAGATCGAGCGCCAGATCCAGACCACGGCCCAGCCCGCCCTGCAGGACGTGCATGACGCGCTGAGCGCCAATGCCGAACTGGCCCATCTGGACACGACGGAAGAAGGCGTGGCCCTGTCCATCGACAACGAAAAGGGGCGGGCCTTCCACTATACGGTAAAGGCAGGTTCACGACCCCGTCCGGCCCTGAACGCTTCCGAAGCCCGTCGCAACCGCCGCGAGATCGAGTGGCGCATGATGGTCACCAGCAGTGACGGCAAGCGTGCACGCGATATCACGGGCTTTACCCGAGAACAGATCGTCAGTGACGTCCTGGACCATCTGCAACGCTGGCGCGCGAACCTCTGAGGTCGCCGTAGCGGGCCATTGTGGCGGGCGTGATCTGTTCGCGTCCGCCAAACGGCCCTTGGCGGCATGGGCACACAGGTTTAGCCTGACCGGCGTTGTTTAGCCGGAGTGACCATGATCCCGCACCTTTCCCGCCGTACCGCGCTTTTGAGTGGCGGCGCCGTTGCACTGGCCGGACGACCGGCAGTGTCCCGCGCGGCGGCCAATGACGACGCCTCTCTGGCCGAAGCGTTCGAGGCCTATGTGCAGCGCTGTCTGGCCGCATGGCCGGACCAGCCAGCCGTTGGCATCGCACTGGTGAAAGATGGCCAGACCCTGCTGGCCAAGGGCTATGGCACCCGTATCCGTGGCCAGAATGCTCCGGCTGATGACAGCACCCTGTTCGCCATCGCCTCCAACTCCAAGAATGTCACGGCGGCCTGCCTCGGCATGCTGGTGGACGAGGGCAAGGTGAAGTGGGACGAACCCATCAAAACCTATATCCCCGAGTTCACCCTGTCCGATCCGGTGATCGCCGAACGGATCACCGTGCGCGATACCCTGTCGCACCGTGCGGGCTTCGGTCTGGGCGCGGGCGACCTGCTGTTCTGGCCCAACAGCGACCGTTCGCGTGCCGATGTGCTGCGTCAGGCCTCCTTCGTGCCGATCGAGGACGGGTTCCGCGCCAACTACCATTACTGCAATCTGATGTTCGTGGTGGCCGGTGCCGTGATCGAGCGCGTGTCGGGCCTGACGTGGGAGGACTTTGTCCAGACCCGCGTGCTCGATCCGCTGGGCATGACCGACACTGTGCCGCTGGCGCGTCTGGCCGATCCGGCCAAATCGGCCCTGCCGCACGGCCGCGTCGGCCCTCCCCTGCGCTATCAGGGCGAGATGACCCAGATCGCTCAGTCGATCGCCGAGGTCTGGAACTGGGACAATGCCGCCGCTGCCGGTGGCATCTGCGCCAGCCCGCGTGACTGGGCCAAATGGATCGCCCTGCGACTGAACAACGGCCAGATGGCCGACGGCACGCGCCTGTTCTCCGAGGCAGTGGCCAAGGAAATGTACAAGCCGAACATCGTCGTTTCCAACTCCGAGGGGCCGACGGCGGCTCTGCCGAACCGTGCGGTTGCCTCGACCTATGCACTGGGCTTGCAGGTACAGGACTATCGCGGCGAGCGGATCGCCACCCACGGCGGCGGCTCTCCGGGCGGCATCTCCTCGACCGTGCTGATTACCGGCCGCAGGACCGGATTCAGCATCTTTACCAATGCCGAGGAAAGCTTCCTGCTTCGGGCGCTGCGTTCGGGGCTTACGGACATTGCTATGGGCAGGGTCGATATCGACTGGATTGCCGACTCCAAGCGCCTGGAGGCGGAGGGCATCGAAAAATCCCTGAATGCCGCCAAGGAAATCGACGCCAAGCAGAAAGCCGGTGCCCGTACGCCCCTGCCGCTATCGGCCTATACCGGAACGTGGCGTGATCCCTGGTACGGCGACATCCTGATCTCGGAACGGACCACGGGGCGCGGTCGTGACCGCAAGGAAGGCCTGTGGGTGACCTTCAGCCATACCCCTGCGCTCAAGGGCTGGATGGAGCCCTATGACGGCAACACCCTGCGCACCCGATTTGTCGATACCCGCGAGGAAGACGCCTTCTTCACCTTCGAGGTCGAGAACAGGCAGCCGGTCCGCGCGACGCTCAAGGGCGTCTCGCCGGATATCGACTTCTCGTACGACTATCAGAACCTGCGGCTGACCAAGGTCAGCTGACAGGTAAAGGGCCGGATCAGATGATCCGGCCCTTTTCTGTTCATCGGTCGCTGCGCTTGCCCGCTTCGAGGATGGGCATGCCCGCCTCGGTGGGAATGTAGATGGTCTGGCGACCTTCCTTGCCTGCGGTTTCCTGCAACATGTTGATGTAGGACCAGCGCAGATAGTTTTCCGGCCCGCCCAGAGCCTCGGCCATAATGCGGTTGGCCTCGTTGGCACCCTTGGCGCGTTCGATCTCGGCCTGCGCCGTCAGCTTGGCGGAATCGAGGGCGGCCTGGGCTTCCAGCACGCGGATGCGGCGGTTCTGGACCGCCTCCTCATAGGCGGCGCGGCCCTGCATCTGTTTGGAATAGACGTTGTAGGTCGGCAGGCCGACCAGAACGCCCGCGGCGACCACGATCACACTGACGATGGTCCAGATCGTTGCCTTGGTTCCGAATTGGGTGGTGGTGGACATGGCCCCTCCGCTGAAATCATCACATTGACCAGCTTGGGGATCGCCACAGCCCAAGTCAACGCGACGTGGACGGTACCAATTCCAGTATATCGAGATTGGATTCGACCTGGGGCCAGGGCGTGACCACGCGCCAGTGCTGCGGGCCGATGCGCTCAAGAACGGAGACCACATCCCGATCGGGCCTGCTGGCATACTCGGGCGCGCGCGCCTCATTGGCCAGGGCCATAGCACCGAGCAGGACCATATGGGTCTGGTTCTCAGGGTAGAAGATACCCTGCACCCGCTGTGACCCCGTCAATTTGGTGAGCCTGAGCCCCTCGTCCGTACGGGTGATGCGGCAGGCGAACCAGCCATAGACGACATAGCCAAGGTCGCTGTCCTCACTCGAAGCGCCCAGCTTAACGGTGCGGCAACGGTAGTTGCCTTCGGGAAGCAGCGGGTCGTTCAGCGTTGCATCAGGGTCGATCAAGGCCCCCAGGGCGTTCAGATCGCCGCTGCCGCCCAGACGATGCGCCTGTTCCAGCGCCACCGTCCACGCCGCCTCGCGGCGTTGGTAGCGATCACGGTCCATCGGCGTGATCAGGCTGCGCCAATCGGCCAGAACGGAGACATTCGGTGGCGGCGGCGGTGGTGGGGGCGCGGCCACAGCATCTGCCGGAGACGGCGCAACCGTGCCCGTTGACGCACAGGCCGCCAGAACACCAGCAGCTATGGCCACAGCCACGCCAACGCATCCGCGCTTTACGGAATAGGCACCTGGGAAACTCACCCGCAACTCCCGCAACGAGGCCCTGCGACCACAACATCCATTCCAAAGCCAAGCGTTGCTCACGTCAACCCGAATAGCGGTCCTGTCGGTCTTCAGATCTTCTGGTGCCGCCCCTTCCTGTCGTCATTGGCCGACAGGGGCGCAGGCAGGAAAGCCGCAGGTTGCACAAGGCGTTCGGGCGGAAACAGAAGCTCGACCACCACACCCTCGTCCGGATGGCAGGCGACAATCAACACCCCGCCAAGGGCATCCACCTCGACGGCGGCCTGTTTGAATATCCGCAGGCGGCTGTTTGCCTCCAGTTGGAGGATGTGCCTGTGGTTATGGCCGCTGCTGTCACAGATGCAGATGCGCAGCCCGCGCGGGTCCTGATACAGATGACAGACCACCGCTCCCTTGTCGGCGCTGGCCTCTATGGCGGATTTCATCAGTTCGACGATGAGCGCTGTCAGGACAACCTCATCGACCATCACCATCGGCATGGCCAGTCCATAGGGACGCAGCACATCGACATGGTGGAAGAAGGCATAGTCACTCACCCGCCACCCCGCCGTCTCGACACAGCGTCGCGGATTGCACCAGACCGCAGGCATGGGCGGCAAGGCTTCCGGAACGACAGGCAGGGGATCGCCCATCAGGCCCGACAGCCGGTGAAGCTGTGCCAGCAGATCGCTCAGATGATGGGTAAAACCTGGGGTCGCCATGACATCGTTCTGCAATATCCACGACCGTCATTGCGCCTGAAACGAAAGTTTCAGTTACTATCCATACACGCAAAAACCCGCGGTACTCTCGTACCGCGGGTTTGTGTTTCAGGCTTCGATACCGGAAATCAGTCTTCGCTGGCAGCAGGCTCGGCCTTGCGGCGCGGGGCCCGGCGGCGCGGGGCCGGAGACTCTTCGCCCGCTTCCTCGATCGCCACCGGACGGGTCACAAAGCCCGGCAACATGGAGGCATCGCGTGACATTTCCTCACCGGAGTCTGCCGGCTGGGGAGCCGG
>NZ_DJFS01000012.1 GCF_002432125.1 Brevundimonas sp. UBA5866 | reverse complement strand
CGATCCCCACGCTGGTCATGACATGTCGGCCATGACTGGCGGTGCGCCCAACATCCCGACTAGCGTGGACGCTGTCGGGGGACGGATGGTCGAGACGCCGCCGCCTGCCGCCGCCCGCGCCGCGCCCGCCCATGCGGCGGACCTGCTGTTCGACCCCGCCGTCATGGCGGCCTCGCGCAAGCAACTGCTGGTCGAGAACGGCGACATTCGCTCTACCGCCGTGCTGATCGACTCGATTGAATCCAGCTTCGGCGATGGGGAGAAGGGCTATAGCTGGAACGCTCAGGGCTGGACCGGCGGCGACATCAACCGCTTCTGGTGGAAGACTGAGGGCGAAGGCGATTTCGGCGGCAAACTGCACGAAGCCGAGGTCCAGGCTCTCTACAGCCGCGCCATCGCCCCCTTCTGGGACGTTCAAGCGGGCGTGAGGCAGGACTTCCGCCCCGACGGCGACGACACCACCTATCTGACCGTCGGCGTTCAGGGCGTCGCCCCCTATTGGTTCGAAATGAACGCCGCCGCCTTCCTGTCGACCGAAGGCGACCTGACCGCCCGTGCCGAGGTCGAATATGACCAGCGCATCACCCAGAAGTGGATCGTTCAGCCGGCCATTGAAGTGGCGATGTCGGCCAGCGACATTCCAGAACTGGAGATCGGTTCGGGTCTGACCTCGGTCACGGCGGGCCTGCGCCTGCGCTACGAAATCCGTAAGGAGTTCGCGCCCTACGTCGGGGTCGAGTGGAGCCGGTCGCTGGGCGACACCGCCGACTACGCCAGGGCGCGTGACGAGGATGCCGAAGATGTTCGCCTGATCGTCGGGATCAAGGCCTGGTTCTAATCGAGGATATTGGACTCATTATGCGTATTTTCGTTCTCACCGCCGTTCTGACGGTCGCCGGAGCCGCCGCCGCCCAGGACCCGCACGCCGGCCACGCCGGGATGCAGCAGTCGACCCTGGCTCCATCGGGCATCGTCACCACGCCCGCCGACGGCGCGATGACGAATGGGTCACCGGAACGCTTCAGTGCGACCTTCCCGCACCCCATGATTCTTAAGACCGTCACCCTCACCGCCGAGGGCCAGGCGCCGATTGTGGTCGCAGCCCCGCCCGCGCCCGCCGCCGCGATTGTCAGCGTCGCCTTGCCGCTTCTCGCCCCGGGGGCCTACACTGCCGTATGGACCGCCGAAGCCCCGGACGGGCACAAGATGTCCGGCTCCATCAGCTTCATGGTTCACTAGGATCAACAACTGTCGGCCCGACATCGGGTCGGGGGCCGGATCGATCTACGATTGAAAAGGGGCGGCTCATGGCCGAGTCGAAACACAACGCATCTGCTGGACCTCATGGGTCCGCAAGTCATGCAAAGCACGGGCCGGACGGAATCTCCGACACGGCCGTCGATCCGGTTTGCGGCATGACCGTCGATCCGCAGAAGACGGCCCACCACGCCACCCATGCCGGCCATGATCACCATTTTTGCAGCGCAGGCTGCCGAGAAAAATTCGTCGCCGATCCTGAACATTACCTGAGTCCGTCTGTTGATCGGATTGTGGAAGCCCCGGCGGGGTCGATCTGGACCTGCCCGATGCATCCGGAAATCCGACAGGATCACCCTGGGGCCTGCCCCATCTGCGGCATGACGCTCGAACCGGAGATGGTGACCGCAGGCGCTGGCCCCAGCGCCGAACTGACCGACATGTCGCGCCGGTTCTGGGTTGCACTGGTGCTGACCCTTCCCGTGTTTGTCCTTGAAATGGGCGCGCATCTCTTCCCCGCGCTGCATCATCTCGTGCCCATGAAGCTGTCGATGTGGATTCAGTTCGTCCTGGCGACGCCGGTCGTGCTCTGGGCAGGCTGGCCTTTCTTCGAACGCGCATGGGCGTCGCTGAAGACCCGCAATCTCAACATGTTCACCCTGATCGCCATGGGGACAGGAGTGGCCTGGGGCTACAGCGTCATTGCGACCTTGATGCCGGACATCTTCCCGGCCGCCTTCCGGGCCTCGGACGGGTCGGTTGCGGTCTATTTCGAAGCTGCCGCCGTGATCACCACCCTGGTGCTGCTCGGGCAGGTTCTCGAACTGAGGGCGCGCGAGCGGACCTCCGGCGCGATCAAGGCCCTGCTCAACCTGGCACCGAAAACCGCGCGGCGTATCGCCGATGACGGCAGCGAAGAGGAAGTCGCGCTCGAACTGGTTGTGGTCGGGGACCGGCTGCGCGTGCGGCCGGGTGAAAAGGTGCCGGTCGATGGTGTCGTCGAGGAAGGCCGCTCGGCGCTCGATGAATCGATGGTGACAGGCGAATCCATGCCGGTCACCAAGACGGTCGCCGACACGGTGATCGGCGGGACGATGAACCAGGGCGGCGCGCTGGTAATCCGCACAGACAAGATCGGCCGTGACACCATGCTGGCCCGCATTGTCCAGATGGTCGCCGAAGCGCAACGGTCGCGAGCGCCGATCCAGCGTATGGCTGACCAGGTCGCCGGATGGTTCGTGCCGGCGGTGTTGGTGGTCGCGGTGATCGCCTTCGTGGCCTGGGGCATATGGGGACCGGAGCCCCGCCTGGCGCACGGACTGGTCGCGGCGGTGGCGGTGCTGATCATCGCCTGCCCCTGCGCGCTGGGGCTGGCGACACCGATGTCGATCATGGTCGGCGTAGGAAGAGGCGCCGGCCTCGGCGTCCTCATCAAGAACGCTGAAGCCCTGGAGCATATGGAGAAGGTCGACACCTTGGTCGTCGACAAGACCGGGACGCTGACCGAGGGCAAGCCTGCCGTCACCCGGATTATCGTCTCAGAGGGTTTTGAGGAGGAAGAACTGCTGCGCATCGCCGCCGGGGTCGAACGGGCGTCCGAACATCCCCTCGCGTTGGCGATCGTCAACGCGGCGATGGACCGCAACATCGAGATCCCCTCCGTCAGCGACTTCGATTCGCCGACGGGCAAGGGCGCGGTGGGAACGATTGAGGGCAGACGCATCACGCTGGGCAATGCCCGCTTTCTGGGAGAGGCCGGGATCGACACCTCTTCCCTTGCGACGCAGGCCGACCAACTTCGCACGGATGGGGCGACCGCGATTTTCATGGGCATCGACAGCATGGTCGCAGGGGTGTTCGCCATTGCTGATCCGGTCAAATCGACCACGGCCGAAGCGCTCACCGCCTTGCGCGCCGATGGCATCACCGTGGTGATGCTGACGGGCGATAACCGCACGACGGCCGAAGCGGTCGCGCGTCAACTCGGCATCGACGCCGTCGAGGCTGATGTGCTCCCCGATCAGAAGGCCGCTGTCGTCGCGCGGCTGAAACAGGAAGGCCGTATCGTCGCCATGGCTGGCGACGGGGTCAATGATGCGCCTGCGCTGGCGACAGCCGACGTCGGCATTGCGATGGGGCCGGGCACCGACGTCGCCATGGAAAGCGCGGGCGTGACGCTTCTGAAAGGCGATCTGAACGGGATCGTCCGGGCTCGCGACCTGAGTAAGGCGACGATGTCGAATATCCGACAGAACCTGTTCTTCGCCTTCATCTACAACGCCGCCGGAGTGCCGATCGCGGCGGGGGTTCTGTATCCCTTTTTCGGCATCCTGCTCTCGCCAATGATCGCGGCGGCGGCGATGGCACTGTCTTCCGTCAGCGTCGTGACCAACGCACTGCGCCTCAACCGCGTGCGGCTGTGAGTAGGAGCACAACCAGGGGTGCTGACAAGTTAACTGGATTGAGCCTAAAGCAGCCCTCCCCTTGCCGATTTCAAGCCCCTTGCGTTGCTGCCGACCAAGCGGTTTCGGCCTGACCTCGCAGCACGCGAAGGCCAGATCGGGAAATCAGGTGCGGTTGAAGATTGAAGACGTTATAAATCGGGCCGTGGCTGGAGAGAAACCGCTGGGCTGAACCCTGCGAT
>NZ_DJFS01000003.1 GCF_002432125.1 Brevundimonas sp. UBA5866 | reverse complement strand
CACCGTCTCGCGCCCTTGCCCGGTCAGGGCTTCTGCCACCTGCGGCACCACCAGTCCGGCCCCCGCTGCCTCGGTATCGCGTGCATGCAGTCCGGCACTGTCTTCCTTGCCCAGCGCTGCGGCCATGCCGCCCTGCGCCCACGCCGAAGAACAGGCATCCAGCAAGGGGGCAGGCGTCACCACCAGCGCCCCGTCAGACACCCCTGCCACCGGAACGGCCTCCAGCGCCGCCGACAACCCGGCCAAGCCGCCACCGACAATCAGCGGCCCACTGTGAACCCGCACCTCATGCACAGGCCCCACAGTCATTACAGGCTGATCCCGATATAGCGGCCCACCATATCCACCGCGCGTCCGACATTGCCGCCGGTCATCGCCAGCAACGACCCCACAGCCGCCCCGCTACAGACCGCCGCCGTCAGCACGAACAGACCCAGCGACTTGACCGCCTCGCCCCCGCTCAGCGGCCCTTCATAGTTGCGCAGGCCGCCCTTGGACAAATGCCCCCAGATCGCCAGCCCCAGAAACACCGCCAGAATATAGCGCCCCGTCATCACGCCCCATCCGACCACCGCAATACCGATGGCCAGCAGCACCAGTTTTTCCAGCATGGGATGGACCTTGGCCAATACCGGACCCAACGCCTTTGAACCGTCCAGCGGCGGCGCAGGCACCAGATTGATCAGGTTCAGCATGGCCACGAAAAAAGCCGCAGCCACCCACTCCACATTCCCCGTCACCGCCCAGACGGCCAACAGCGGCAACATGGCCAGCAGGCCAAACGCAGGCCCCGCCAGCGATACCAGCACCCCGATCCATTCAGTCCTCGGTGCCGTCTGCCCCTTGGCCAGCCCGCCCAGAAACGGAATGACGTAAATCTTCGCCGGTCCCATGCCCAAGCGGTTCATCGCCAGCACATGCCCGTACTCATGCACGAACAGGGCGAACATCAGCGATCCGGCGATGACCCAGCTTCCGGTCAGAAACCACAGGAAGCCCACCATCAGCAGGGTCGAAACCACCAACGTAACCTGCCCGTTCCGCGCCTTCTTCGGCTGTATGGGCTTGGGCGCAGGCGTATAGGGCTGCGGATCGATCCCGTCGCGACGCCCCCAGGGTCCCTGATCACTCACTCAGATCAACTCCACCTGAACCGAGTGCTTGGCCCGTACCAGATCATAGCGCGCAGGCTTGGTCGGCGGCGGCAGGTCCACCATCTTCTGCACCGCCGCGCGGGCGCGCTCCTGCACCTCGTCCGGCACCGTCACCTCGAACTGCATGTGCAACAGGCAGTCGCGGATATTCTCCAGCGTGATCCGCTTCATGTGCGGGCACATGTTGCACGGCCCGACAAAGTCCACCTCCGGCACATCGCCCTTGATGTTCGACGCCATCGAGCACTCGGTAATCAGCACCACCTTGGCCGGACGCTTGTTCTCTACGTAGGAGATCATCGCCGCCGTCGATCCGGCATAGTCCGCCGCGTGCAGAATCTCTTCGGGGCATTCGGGGTGCGCCAGCACTTCCGCCCCCGGCCACGCCTCGCGCATGTCGGCGATGTCCTGCGCGGTGAACCGCTTGTGCACCTCACAGTGACCGGCCCATGCGATGATGCCCACGCTCGTCTGCGCCGCGACATTCCTCGCCAGATATTCGTCGGGGATCAGGATGACCTTGTCGACACCCCATTCCTTGGCCGCCCACTCCACCACCTGCACGGCATTGGCACTGGTGCAGCAGATGTCCGTCTCGGCCTTCACATCGGCGGTCGTGTTCACATAGGTCACCACCGGCAAGCCCGGATAGCGCTGCTTGATCAGGCGCACATCCGCACCCGTGATCGACGACGCCAGCGAGCATCCCGCCCGCAGATCGGGAATCAGCACCGTCTTTTCAGGGCTCAGGATTTTCGACGTCTCGGCCATGAAGTGTACGCCCGCCTGAACGATCACCTTGGCATCCACCTTGGCCGCTTCCTTGGCCAGCGCCAGACTGTCGCCCACGAAATCCCCCACCCCGTGGAAGATATCCGGCGTCATATAGTTGTGCGCCAAAATGACCGCGTCGCGCTCTTTCTTGAGCGCGTTGATCTCGCTGATCAGGCGCGCCTGCTCCGGCCACTCCATCGGCGTGGTGTGGTCCTTGACCTTCTCCCACACGTCGGCGGTTTCAGCTTCCAGTTCCTTCGTCAGTCCGAACGCAGCACCCATGACCGTCTCCCTAAACACTTATGCTCACTTTTAGCATAAGGTAGGCATACAATAAGCACTCCGTTCGCTGACGCAAGGTCAATCCATCAAAACCGCGCCACGCATGACAGGAAGTTAAGTTGCACGCATCCGCATAATGACGTTCTTCGGAGCGACCACACCTTTCGGAAGGTACCCCCATGCCATTCGCCAAGCCTGCAATCGCCGCCCTTGTCGCAACCGCCGTTCTTGCCGTCTCGGTCCCGTCGGCCACGGCGCAGGACCTTGGCCAGTACCTGTCCGGCTACGGCTATTCACCTGTCTCACTGGGCAAGCTACCGACCGGCCACGAAACCCTGGAGGTCGAGATCAACGGGGTAAAAGGCCGCTTCATTCTGGATTCCGGCGCGGGTGCCAGTGTGGTCCACACCGCCTATGCCGCCAAATACGGCCTGAACAGCCCGACGTCAGACGACAACCGCACAGCCACGGGCGCAGGCGGTCACACCGCCATCAGCCGCCACCCCATCGACAGCCTGTCGCTGGGCGGCGCGGTCATGGACCAGAAACAGGTTTCCATCATGGACCTCGGCGGTGTGGTCGCCGCGATCAAAGCCGCAACGGGTGAAGAGATCGACGGCGTCATAGGGCAGGACATTCTCACCCGCCATGACGCCGTGATCGATATCAGCAAGCAGACCCTCTATCTGCGCACGCCCCCCGGCACCTGACCCTCACACGATCCGGCCCAGTACCGCGCAAATCCGGCATCGTTTTCGCCGCCTGCTAGTCCACCAGCCGGAACAGCGCGTCCAACGGCACATCCAGCGCCCTCGCCAGCGTCAACGCCACCGTCACCGAGGGCGTGAACACCCCGTTCTCGATGGTGTTGACCGTCTTGCGGGACACGCGCGCCCGCTCTGCCAGCTCGCCTTGCGTCAGTCCGGCTTCCTGCCTCACAGCCTTCAGATTCACATAAAGCCGCGCTTCAGCCACGTTCGGCGTCTCTTACCTGCCACCACAGCCGCACACCGGCGGTACTCACGGTCAGCCACATCGCAAAAGGCATGGCCGCCACCGCGACCGGCACCTGCCACAACATCAGCCCGAACACCACACACATGGCGACAAAGGCAGCCACAAAGCCCCATGCCATCGCACTGGCCCGATAGGCCCGCATCAGCTCGTCATCGAGCCATCTCTGCGCGTGCGCCCCTTTTTCCAGCCCCTTCCAGATAAAGACGAAGGCCATACCGGTCGCCAGCGGCCCCAGCGCCATCGCACTCAGGCGCGGCTCGCCCAGCCCATTGGCAAAGGTCCACAAATCTCGGCTGGAAAGCACGCATAGCGGCAGCGAGAACAGACCCATCAACAGTACGGAATAGGACCATTTCTCCTGCTCGGCATCGCGTTTCGTACCGGCTTTCACAATCTTGCGGGCCTCAAGTCGCGACCCATCCACCACCAGTGTCACCATCGCCCCGACCACCAGCAGGCCAAACCCTGTCCAGGCCATCGGCGCTTCCAGACGGGGCGGTACAAACAGACTGGCCAACAGACAGGCCGTAGCCACCGCCATTGCGATCCGGCTACCCGGTCCAGCCAAACATTCGATACGTCAGACACCGTCTGCCCTCCTCACCTGCCACCACAGCCTCAAACCGACCGCCCACAGCACCAGTGAAAACACGACCGGAACAGCCATCACCACAGCCTGCGCCCCCACCAGAACCAGCAAGCCCAGCACCACCATTCCGGTCAAAGCGGCCACAAAACCCCACGCCAAGGCGCTGCCCAGACAGGCGCGCATCAACTCGTCCCCCAGGCCGCCGCGCGGAGATCCCCACGCCAGCTGCGCGACCAGACCCAGCGCCCAGACAACGAAAATCAACAACGGCCACCGCGCTTCCAGCGCCTGCTGGCTCGCCACCTTCCACAAGGCATCACCGGTGAACGGGCTGATGAAAACCAGGGATATCGGAATAATCGCCATGCTCAGCGCCCATTGCGACTGACGTACATCCGTCGAAATACCCGGATTGGACGGGTATCGACCCGACAGGACGATGGCGACCGCCAGCAAAAGACATCCGACAACGATCGTCACAGTGCCGACGACCGGCTTACCGCCTGACACCGCCGCCATCAGGCCGCCCACGATCCCGCCTGCGCCTGCGCCGCCCAGAATCTGGACCACATTTTTCATCTGCAGCCCGGGCCGCCCCAAGCGACTGTTTCTTACCGATCCCACTGCGCGGCCCCCTCCCCGTCAAGTAACCTACAGGTTACATATGATACCTATAGGTTACATGTCAAACAGTAATGCCGCCACAATCCCAACGGCCAGCAGCGACCGGACATAGAAAACAAACAACCCTAGACTTCACACCTCAGAGTCCTTAGTTGATTGAACATTCCCCAAACTGCCTACCTTAAGAATAAATCGTGCAAGAGACTGTCCGCCGCATCCTGACGGCCCGCGTCTATGACGTGGCCGAGGAAACCCCGCTTGACCCCATGCCCCGCCTGTCGGCCCGCGTGGAGCGTCCGGTCCTGCTCAAGCGCGAGGACCTCCAGCCGGTGTTCAGCTTCAAGCTCCGCGGGGCCTATAACCGTATCGCCCAACTGACGGACGAGGAACTGAAACGCGGCGTCATCTGCGCCTCGGCGGGCAACCATGCCCAAGGCGTCGCCCTGTCCGCGGCCCGTCGCGGGGCCAAGGCCACGATCGTCATGCCGACGACCACCCCCGCGATCAAGATCAGCGCCGTGCGCGCCCTCGGCGGTCATGTGGTCCTGCACGGCGACAGCTTCGACGACGCTAGCGCCCATGCCCGCAAGTTAGAGGCCGAAACGGGCGCCACCTTCGTCCACCCCTTCGACGACCCCTTCGTCATCGCGGGCCAAGGCACGATCGGCCTTGAAATCCTGCGCCAGTACTCACAGCCGCTCGATGCCGTGTTCGTGCCCATCGGCGGCGGCGGTCTGGCGGCGGGCGTGGCGGCCATCATCCGCTTCCTCAGCCCCACAACCAAGATCATCGGCGTTGAAGCCGCCGAGGCCCCGTCGATGAAGGCGGCCATTGAACTGGGCGAAGTCACGACACTGGATCAGGTCGGCCTGTTCGCCGACGGCGTGGCCGTGCGCCGCGTCGGCGACGAGACCTTCCGCCTGTGCCGCGACCTGCTGGACGAAATCGTACTGGTGGACACAGACGCCATCTGCGCCGCCGTCAAAGACATCTTCGACGATGTCCGCGCCATCGCCGAACCCTCCGGTGCCGTGGCTCTGGCAGGCCTGAAGGTCTGGGCCGCGCGCAATCCGGGCAAGGGGGCTCTGGCCGCCATCAACTCCGGTGCCAACGTCAATTTCGACCGTCTGCGCCATGTGGCCGAACGCGCCCAGATCGGTCTGGGCACCGAGGCGCTTCTGGCCGTCTCCATGCCCGACGACCGCGCGGCCTACCACCGCTTCCTCAACAGCCTGCAAGGCCGCTCGATCACCGAGTTCAACTATCGCTGGAGCGGCGACACGGCCCGCATCTTTGTCGGCATCGCCCTTCGCGACGGTCAGGACGAACGCCACGCCCTGTGCGCCCTGTTGCACGACGCGGGCTATGGCGTCGAGGACATGAGCGACAACGAGATCGCCAAGCTCCACGTCCGCTACATGGTCGGCGGCCGCGCCCCCGAACTGTCGGGCGAGCGCCTGTTCCGCTTCGAATTCCCCGAACGCCCGGGGGCCTTCCTGAAGTTCATGAACAGCCTCCAGCCCGCGTGGAATCTCACCCTCTTCCACTACCGCAACCACGGCGACGACGTGGGCCGCGTCCTCGCCGGCATCCACGCCCCCGAAAGCGACCAAGACGCCATCACCGCCGCCCTAGAGGCCCTCGGCTACCCCTACATCGAAGAAACGGACAACCCCGCCGCACGCCTGTTCCTGGCATAGGCTTTAGATTCGGATAAAACGCGCATGCCACTCTATGCATTGAGGGGAGCGTGTCATGCCAACGATCGTAGTGTTCGCCGGCCCGAACGGAGCGGGCAAAACGACATGGATCAACCAGATCCTGCGCGAACGCGACGAGGCGTTCACATACGTCAATCCGGACGAAGTCGCTCGAGACCTTCCTCAAGAGATCCCCAATCGGGATGCTGCCGCCGCCCGCTTGGTCATCAGCACGCTATCCGCTCTTGAGGAGAGGCAGCAGAACATTATGCTCGAAACCACGCTGGCGACCCGAACACTTTCCACCCGCCTCAGAAGGCTGAGGAATAAGGGCTACACGATCGAACTGATCTATCTGCAACTGCCATCGGTTGAGGCTTCGATCGCACGCGCTGCCTTGCGCGTCGCAGCAGGTGGACACGATATTCCCGAGGGAACACTCAGGCGTCGATACCCGCTTAGCCTTCAGTACCTAAACATCCCGTACAAACCCCTCGCCCATAGTTGGCAGATATGGGAAAGTGGCGAGGAAGGCATGCAAGTGCTAGAAAGTGGTCCGCTATGAAAACGACCTTCTCCATGGAAGTTCTGAAACGCGCTGGCCAAAAGGCCGCGTGGGTCGCCAAGAACGGCACCCGTGATGAAAAGTCCGGGCGCTTCCTGCCACCTGCTGGCTGGAAAGGAAATCTGGCGGCAACTTCCAGTTCTAACGATAAGTCTCCGCAGAAAGCCAAAACGGCCCGATAGCTCCCGCTACCGGACCGTCTGTCGCTACAAGCGTCAGGCCGCCCTCTCAGGCGATGTCTTACGCCGCTTCGATCGACTTGATGATGTCGTCGGTCGAGGCATTGGTCAGGGTCTTGGTGATCTCACCGATGATCGCGCCCTCGACCTCCTTGTGCCAGTGCTTGCGCAGCTCGCCCATGGTCTTGGGGGCCGCGATCACGACCAGCTTGTCGAACTTGTTCTTCAGTGCCCAACCATTAAGCGCATTGGCGACACTCATGGCATGGCCGTCCTCGGCCTGGCTGTCATTGTCCGGATTGGCATCACTGGAAACCCGGCCTGCGGAGCCCACAACACGGTCTTCCAGCGGTGGCGATTCAACCGCCTTCAGCTGGACTTCGGTCGCGCTGCCGCTGTTGCGGAACAGGGCCAGCTTCTCGCCATCAACGACAGCAACAAGTGCATTACTGGGCAGGTTCATAGGTTACTCCTTGTTTCCCCGACCCAGAACTAACGACCCCGTCCTCCCTTGGTTGCCCCTTGGGTCGTTTTGCCCCGCCCGCCCCTCGAACGCACCGCCACACGCAGCAATAGAAAAATAACGCCGGTACAATATTACCGAACCAGCCACTTCAGCACATTCAAAGGGGGGACCTTACATGCTGGCCAAGCTGGAAGACATTTATCTGAACATCCTGCGTATCGCCGTATTGGCCATTGCCACGATTGCACTGGTCGTATTTGCCCTGACGGCCGCCCAGACCGGCCCGCTTGTCGGCCAGTTCATCGGCCTGAAGCCAAGGGCTAAGGTCGAAGACGCCTCCTTCGCACAGTTCGTCCAGACCAACCTTCCGGCCACAGGCCAGAACAGCTATGGCCCGCCCGCTGCCTCGGACGCGATCTATCCGGACACCATCGTCAATTCCGCCACCAATGTCGTGGCCTACATCAAAAAGCACCAGAACTACGACATCGGCCACGCCAATGCGTTGAGCTTCCTTGGCGGCATCTATGACGACATGTCCGCGGACTACCAGCGCGACTATGCCATCAGCCTTCAGGACTTTACGACCCAACTGGCCAATTCGACCGGCACGCCGATCTCGACCGACCAGATCAATCAGGCCATCCGCTGGCACGCGCAGAAATTCATGTCTGCCGCCGCCGAAAGCGAGATCAAGGCCACCGCAGACCGCGCCAAGGCCATTCTGGCGATCACCGTCGCAGGTATTTCCCTGCTGGCCTTCCTGATCATCATCTTCCTGTTCGTCGTGGTAAAGATCGAGCGCAACCTGCGCGTGGTTCAAGTCCACAAGCTGACGTCACAGCCATGAACCTGCGCGACCTCGCCACACCGGCACTGCTCATTGTGCTGGCGACCGCGCTGGTCGCCTGTGACAATGCCGCTGGCCCATCGGCAACCGTGGTCGATACCACCGCCATTGCCGATCCGCCGCCACCGCCGCCCGAGCCCGAACTGGTTCCTGAGGCCGCTGCCGTCACCGTCTATGCCGACCCGTCCGGCGGCTTGATGGCACCCGACCTGGCCGAGTTCTCCGACTATCCGGCCCGGGTCTATGAAGGCCCCCGCGTGTCACCGATTCTCACGCCCGAGAACCGAAACTACCGCACCCGCATCACCCAGGCCTCGACCGAACCTGTCAATTTCGCAGGCAACAAGGTGGTGGCCGTGTTCGGTTGCGGCAGCGGATGCACCGGCGGTTACATCGTCGATGTCGAAAGCGGCAATGTCACCAGTCTGGGTCTGGGCGGCGAAAGCCAGCCCTATATGCAGCTGAACTACCGCCCCGACAGCCAATTGCTGATCGCGACGTGGGAATTCCCGTCCTACGAAACCGAAAGCTCCATCTGCCACTACCAGCGCTATGTCTGGGACGGCGAGAAACTGGTGCCCTCCGGCGGTGCCCTGTCTTCCTACAGCCCCGCCATCGGCATGTGTAACCCCTACAACGAGTACCAGTAGTAAGGCTTGCGGGGCGCGCCCATCCTCGGCGCGCCCCTCGACCCTGCGGCACAGGGCCAGTGACAGACGGCGGCCACCCCATCAACGCAAATGTTAACAACCGATATGACGAGGTTCTTTGACTCTCGTCCGGATTGAGTGGTTTCCTGTTCTCAGGGGAGGGAACCACTATGATGTTAAGGCACGTGTCACCAACACCACCAAAAGATCCGGGGCACTGGACCCTGCTGCAGCAACGCCCGGACCGGGCCCTCTGGCAGTGGGAGCGTCGCTCGAACGGCGGCTCGCCGCTGACGCGCTATGTGATCACGCACGACCCCTCCCGGCTTGAGTTCGACGACTTCGACGAAGCCGAGACCATGTTCGAGCGCCTTCAGGACTAGGGCGAAATAAACGGCGCGGCCCCTTTGGAACCGCGCCGCCCGCATAGCGTTCGTACCGCCTTCAGATACCGGCTTTCATTTCACTGTCCGGTTCCACCTCTCCGCCCTGCACCATGCGCGTTACCGCGACATCGGCCGTGACATTGCCGACCGTACGGAAGATGTCCGGAATGACCTCCACCGCCAGCAGCAGCGGCAGCATCTCCAGCGGCACACCCATAGCGATACAGATCGGCGCAATCGACGCGAAGAAGCTGACCTGACCGGGCAGGCCCACTGTCCCCACCGAGANNTGGCGGCAATCAGCTGCCCCATGCTCGGTTGGATACCGAACAGGTGCGCGCAGTACAGGGCCACCCCCAGGTTCGCCACCGGCGAGGTGATGCGGAACACAGCCACCGCCAGCGGCAGCACCAGCCCCGCCGTCGCCTTGCGCACGCCCAGCGCATCCACCGCCCGTTCCACCATCACCGGCAGGCTGGCCAGC
>NZ_DJFS01000088.1:8800-9027 GCF_002432125.1 Brevundimonas sp. UBA5866 | reverse complement strand
TCGTTGTTGAGGAAGCCAGCCCCCTCGACCACGACGCGGGCACCTGCCTGTATGCCCTCGACCGAGGTCTGGTCGTTGCTGCGTTGCAGGACGCGCACGTTGACAAAGCTGACCTTGTTGCCTTCGCCGACGACGAACACACCGGCCTTGTTGTCTCGGTAAAGGATAGCCTGTGTCGGTACGACGGTCGCCTCGCGGGTTCCGGCATCGATCTCGGCGCGGGCGAA
>NZ_DJFS01000088.1:0-8697 GCF_002432125.1 Brevundimonas sp. UBA5866 | reverse complement strand
TGACCGGCACGAAGGGCGGGCAGATCGGTTTCAGGTACCTGTGCATCCAGTTCCAGACGACCGTCACGCACCATGCGGAAAAGTTCGGTGCCCGGCTGGATGATCTGGCCCTTGGTGACGCTGCGGCTGATGATCTGGCCTGCTACGGGGGCGCGAATGGTGGCCTGTGCCAAACGGGTGCGGGTTTCGGACAGGCTGGCGCGGGCGGCGGCCAACTGCGCCGCCGAGGCGCGCTGATTGGCCAATGCCGTGTCCAGAGATGCCTGCGAAAGGAAGCCGCGCTCTTTCAGCTCCTGCGCGCGGGCAAGGGCGGCATCGTCACGGGCGGCGTTGGCTTCTGCGGTTTGCACCGCGGCCTGCTGCTGGCGCAACTGGGCCTGAAGCAGGACATCGTTCATCTGGACCAGTGGTTGGCCCTGACGGACATAGGTGCCTTCGTCCACATAGATGGCGGTGGCCGTCAGCCCCCCGGTTTCGGCACCGACCGGTACTTCTTCCCATGCGCTGACGGTACCGGAGGCCACGACCTTGCGGGGCAGGGTCGCGACAGAGGCACTTACAACGCTCACAGTCATGCTGTTGTCAGGCTTTTCCTTTGTCTCCTTGTCACCGCAAGCGGCCAGACCGAGGACGGACACGCAGGAGAGGAGGATTGCGCAGGATCGCAGTGCTTTCATCAGGGGAGACTTTGACAAATGAGCGAATGTTCAGAGGGGAGGAGGAACGCCATCAAACTCCGCGCAGCCCTTTGGCCACGCGTCTTGAGAGAACGCAGGGATATACAGACTGTTCAACAGGTCAAATGAACAGAAAGTAAGCTATGCAGAATATTGTGGCTTACGCGCCGTATGCCGCCTTGGATTTTGCCCTAGCGGTCTGGCGCCAGCCTGGCGGCCCAATGGGCGGGCAGGGGCGATGGAAGCCCGGCGATGACCGCGACGAGATGTTCGGCCAGCAGAGGTGCGGCGCAGAAGCCGCGTGAGCCAAGTCCCGACAGAATGTGCAGGCCGGGGGCGATCTGCCCGCAATAGGGCAGGCGGTCGGGCGTGGTGGCACGAACCGCCGTGCGGCGATGCACAGGTGCGCCTGCATGGCGTTCCCAGCGGCGGGGCAGGGTGGCACACAAGGTCTGGCGATTGCGCTCAAAGGCTTCCTGACCCGGCTCCGGCGCGGTCACGCCGCGATCATGGGTGGCACCGAACAGCATGCCCGATCCCGTCGGGACGCTATATCCGCCCCATGCGACCGCGACCTCTGCGGGGGCTGGATCTTCGACCGTCCAGTCTGCCTGACCCGCGACAGGGGCAAGGGCGACATCAGGGATCAGGGTGGATGTGCCCCAACCCGCTGCGACAACCACATGGTCGGCACGGGTAATCTCGGCCCCCTCACCATCCAGAACCTGCCACTGCTGGCCCGCCCGGACGATCCGTTCGGCACGGGCCTTGATCACAGGGGTGTCGGCCAGCCAGTCGGTGATGGCTGTTGCAGGCGACAGGGCAAAGGCCTGCGCCATCCACAGCGCGCCGGCGGCAACCGGCTCGCCCAGACGCTCGCCGGCCTGTTCGCGGCCGAGGCGGGACATTGCCCCATCGGGCCAAAGTGACTGGGCAGCGATCTTGTCGAAACGGGTTGCATCGCGCGCGGCCTGTTCCAGCTGGATCACCCCGCGCGAGATGATGGCACCGGAGACTTTGGAATAGAGTTGTCCGGCCCGTTCCAGGGCTTGGGCGTAAAGGCCGCTGATGAAGGCATCACCGGCGTCCAGTCGGGGCGTGACCAGGGCGGCCGGAAAGCCGGAGGCTCCGGAACCTGCGTGTTGTGCCTCGACAAGCCGTGGTGAGAGGCCGGCGGCGCGGGCGGCCCGTACCAGCGATGCGCCCGCAATGCCTGCGCCGATTATGGCGACAGAGGGAGGGGCGGCGGGTGCCGGGCTGCCCTCCATGCGGGCTTCCAGCCGTTCACGCTTGCGACCGTGGCCCGGCATTTTGCTGACGGTAAAGCCATTGGCGGCCAGGGCCCTACGCACGGCACCGGCCACGGTGAAGGTCGCTAGATGGCAGCCCGGTGCGGAACGGGCGGCGACAGCGGCCATGATCTCTTCGGTCCACATGCCGGGGTTCAGCGCGGGGCTGAAACCGTCGAGGAACCATGCGTCGGCCTGTCCCTGCCACTCTGCCAAAGCCCACTCGACTTCGCCGATCGCCAGATCGATGGTCACGCCCCATGCGTCCAGATCGATACGGTGAAAACCGGGGCGGTGGCTGGGCCATTGGGCCAGCAGGGCCTCGGCGGTATCGGCCACATCCGGCCATGCGGCGAGGGCGCGGGCGGCCTCTTCACGTGTCAGGGGAAAACCTTCGACCGAGAAGACGTGGAGCCTTGCGTCTGCGGGGCGATGCTGGCGCCACATATCGATGAGGGCGATGATATTCAGGCCGGTTCCAAAGCCCAGTTCCCCCACAGTGAAATGGGATCGGCCCTGCCAGACGGCGGGCATGTTGCAGCCGCCGAGAAATACGGCGCGGGTTTCGGCCAGACCGTCATCCTTGGAAAAGTAGACGTCCCCAAAACGGCCCGAACGCGGCGAGCCGTCATCGGCCCAAAGGAGTTGTGGGGACGTGGGGTTCGCGGCTGGGGCGTCTTGGGTCATCAGGCGGCCTGTCTAGCCCCGAAGCGGGCACGAAAAAAGGGGCCACCCGAGGTGACCCCTTTCTCGCCCGCGAAGCCGAAGCCCCGCGTGCCTAAGATGAAAATCTTAGTTAGCAGCAGCCGGAGCTTCAGCAGCCGGAGCTTCAGCAGCAACCGGAGCAGCAGCGTCAGCAGCAGCAGCTTCGGTAGCTTCAGCAGCAGCGTCGGTGGCTTCAGCAGCAGCTTCGGTAGCTTCAGCAGCAGCTTCGGTGGCTTCAGCAGCCGGAGCTTCGGTGGTTTCAGCAGCCGGTTGGCAAGCAGCCAGGGCCAGAGCAGCGGCCGAAGCGGCGATCAGGGCAGTGATGCGCATGTTAGTCTTCCTTGAGAAGGTTGAGGCGGGGCCCAAAGCCTCGCTGAGAAACAGATAACGGGATCGTGAGCGGAATCGCAAGCGAAATTCTCACGCCTTCGTGAAGTGTGATGTGGAGAGCGTTGAAAACGTCGCGGCAGTTTGAAAATGCAGGCAAAAAAACTACGAGAAAACAGTGTTTGTGCCGCGGTTTCTTGGTCGTTTGAGGCGTTTGGCGTTTGATTTTAAGGCGCGGTGGAGCCGCGAAATCGTGATGCCTTTTTATCCGAAACGACTCGCGGGGGCCGCATCGAGAGGCCCCCGCAAAGGATCGGATCAGGAAAATATCTACTCTGTCGGGGCGGCGGCCAGAGCCTCTTCCATCTCGGCAAAGCTGGGCTGGATGGTGGAGGGAACGTCGCCACGACCGATCTCGACGGAGATCTGCGCCGCATTGCCGTGCAGGTGGGCCACCAGGACCGACTGGATGATCTTATAGAAGGCACCTTCTTCCTCGACGATGGCATTCAGACGCGCCGCGAAGGGGCCGACCAGACCATAGGCGAGGAACACGCCGAGGAAGGTACCGACCAGTGCGCCGCCGATCATTCCGCCCAGAACTTCCGGCGGCTCGGTGATGGAACCCATCGTCTTGATGATGCCCAGCACGGCGGCCACGATGCCCAGAGCCGGAAGGCCGTCTGCAAGGTTCTGCAGGGCGTGGGCCGGAGCCAGCGCCTCGTGGTGGTGCTTCTCCAGCTGCTTTTCCATCGCATCCTCGATCTGGTGCGGATCTTCGAGGTTCATGGTCATCATGCGCAGAGTGTCGCACATGAAGTCCACGGCGAAGTGGTCCTTCAGGATCTTGGGATATTTCTGGAAGATGGTGCTTTCAGCCGGCTTTTCGATGTGGCTTTCCAGGGCGATGACGCCCTTGGACTTCATCGTCTTGGTCAGTTGGAACAGCAGGCCCAGCAGGTCCTTGTAGTCCTGCTTCTTCCACTTGGGTCCGGCGAAGGATTTGCCCAGACCGCCCAGCGCGCCCTTGATGACCGGCATGGAGTTGGAGATCAGGAAGGCCGCGATACCGGCCCCGAAAATCGCCATCAGCTCATAGGGGAGCGAGTACAGGATGGTGGCCATCTTGCCGCCGTGCAGCAGGAAGCTGCCGAACACCATGGCGAAGAGCAGGATGATGCCGATAATCTGGAACATGGGCCGAAGGCGTCCGCAAGAAGGTAAGCTTGGCGTTTCTTGTGACGGTTAATGCTTAAGGTCAGGTTTCAACCCGCAGACCTGATGCAACTGTTTGTGCCAGCCAGTCACTGAAAACCGCCAGGCGGCGGCTCTGCCCCGACCTCTCGAGAAAGACCAGACTGACAGGCATGGGGGCGGGCACATGATGCGGCATGACCTGTACCAGATCGCCGTGGCTCAGGGCGGTGGCCACATCATAGGCGGGAATCTGGATCAGGCCCATTCCCGCCAGCGCGGCGGCGATATAGGCCTCGGCATTGTTCACCGAGACTCGCCAGTCCATTGGCTGGCTGAAGCTCTCTCCGGCCACGGACCATTCCCAAGGCAGTATGCGTCCTGTGACCGGCGAGGCATAGGCGACCTGCAGATGGCCGCCCAAATCATCGGGGCATCGGGGCGTGCCATAGGTCCTTAAATACGCAGGACTGGCCACATTGATCTGTGCGACCTCGCCGATGCGGCGGGCCTTGAGGCCGGAATCGGCGAGGGTGCCGACGCGCAGCGCCACATCCACGCGCTCTCCGACCATATCGGCGTTCCTGTCATTGAGGCACAGTTCGATCCTGAGACCCGGCCATAGATCCAGAAAGTCGGGCAGGGCGGGGGCAATGATCAACCGGCCAATCCGCCACGGGGCATCAAGCCGGATACGCCCCGCCAACTGGGTGTCCGACCTGAAGAGGCTCTCCATTTCTTCGTTGGAGGCCAGCAAGGTCTGGCTGCGCTCGTAAATGATCTGACCCTCCTGGGTCAGGCTGACACTGCGAGTCGTGCGGTTCAGAAGTCGAGCGCCAACAATGGCTTCCAGTGCTGAAACGGCAGTAGAGGTCCGTGACTTTGGAAGATGTAGAAGATCGGCGGCTTTTGTAAAACTGCCGGTTTCAACCACTGCGTTGAATATACGGTAAAGCTCGATCCGATCCATTATAATCGATTTCTGAACAGTGAATTCTGATTGTTCCGATTTATCAATGAAGCACGACGCCGTAATTTGGCAAAACAGTGATTTTGCTGATCGGATGTAAATAATGCGCAGAACAATCGCGGATAAAGCCGTAATCATTGCCGGTGGCGGCAAGAATCTAGGGGCTTTGATTGCCCGTGATTTCGCAGATTTGGGCGCGAAATCGATTGTCATCCATTACCACAGTGCTTCGGCCGAGGCAGAAGCCAAGGAGACGGCCAAGGCTGTCGAGGCCGCCGGTGCCAAGACCCTTCTTGTTCAGGCCGACCTGACCCAGGCGTCGGAAGTCGAGCGTCTCTTCAAAGAGGCCGAGGCGGCTTTCGGCCGACCGGATATCGCCATCAACACGGTGGGCATGGTGCTGAAAAAACCGATGCTGGAAATCAGCGAGGCGGAATACGACACCATGAGCGCGGTAAATGCCAAATCGGCCTTCTTCTTCCTCAAGGAAGCGGGGCGTTCGGTAAACGACAATGGCGCGATCTGTACTCTGGTTACGTCGCTGCTCGGGGCCTTTACGCCCTTCTATTCCAGCTATGCGGGGACCAAGGCACCTGTCGAGCACTTCACCCGTGCGGCGTCCAAGGAGTTCGGCGAGCGCGGCATATCGGTGACCGCTATCGGTCCGGGCCCGATGGACACGCCCTTCTTCTATGGACAGGAAGACGAGGGGGCGCAGGCCTATCACAAGTCCGCAGCGGCTCTGTCGGGATTGTCGAAGACGGGACTGACCGACATCGAGGACATCGCGCCGTGGGTGCGTTTCCTTGTCACCGAAGGGTGGTGGATGACCGACCAGACCATTCTGGTCAACGGTGGCTACACCACCAAATAAGGCCATGAAAAAGGGGCGGTGGAATGATCCACCGCCCCTTCGGGATTCAGGCGTTTGCCGCCTTTAGAGGCGAAGGGTGCCGTCGATGATTTGCTGGCGGATTTCGTCGGTCAGCAATTGGTATCCATCGGGGCCGCCACGCACATAGAGCGGGCCGTCTACCTTCTCGGGATCGAAACCGTCGTTCACCAGATCAACCTTGCGGTATTTGAAGGTACCGGTCGTTTCCGCCGATTTCAGCAGGCGCACGAAGCACGGACGGGCATAGGGCGGCAGTTGGGCATCGGCTTCGGCGGCAAAGGCCTTGGCGTCGAAGGTGTCGCCTTCGAGGACCAGACCCACCATACCGGCGCGGCCTTCCTGACCGGGGATGTGGACGCCATAGGCGATCACTTCGTTGACGCCCGGGGCTTCGGACAGGTTCTGTTCGACTTCGGCGGTCGAGACGTTCTCGCCCTTCCAGCGGAAGGTGTCGCCCAGACGGTCCATGAAGTAGACATAGCCCTGTTTGTCCTGACGCATCAGGTCGCCGGTACGGAACCAGCGGTCGCCTTTCTTGAAGACGTCGGTCAGGATTTTCTTCTGGGTGGCGGCCTTGTCGGCATAGCCGGTGAAGTCCTGACGCACGGTGGAGCCGATGACGCCGATGGCCTCTCCGGTTTCACCGACCTTGACCAGTTTGCACAGGCCGTTCGGACCGCGCACCGGTTCGCCCGTTTCCGGGTCCAG
Organism: Brevundimonas sp. UBA5866; assembly: GCF_002432125.1. Taxonomy (GTDB): domain Bacteria; phylum Pseudomonadota; class Alphaproteobacteria; order Caulobacterales; family Caulobacteraceae; genus Brevundimonas. The sequence continues at coordinate 1,932 of NZ_DJFS01000088.1, read as the reverse complement.
TTCGATGATGCGCAGGTTCAGCTGCGACTTCAGATAGGACGGTACGCGGCCGATGGCCCCGGCCTTGCCGCCGAAGTTGAACAGCGAGACGTTGCCCTCGGTCGAGCCGTAGAATTCGAGGATGTTGCCGACCTTGAAGCGCGACTGGAACTCTTCCCAGACGTCCGGACGCAGGCCGTTGCCAAAGGCAAGGCGCAGCTTGTGGTTACGCTCTTCAGGGTTTTCCGGCGAGTTCACCAGATAGCGGCACAGCTCACCGATGTAGACGAAGGTGGTCGCGCCGGTGGCCTTTACGTCAGGCCAGAAGGTCGAGGCCGAGAAGCGGCGGCGGGTGATCATCTTGCCGCCGTTCAGCAGGATGGAGCCCACGCCCACCAAGCCGCCGGTCGAGTGGTACAGCGGCAGTACGTTGAACAGCACGTCCTTCTGGGTCGAGCCGGTGGCACCGGCAAAGGCGCGCATATAGGTGCGGGCGCGCGAGTGCGGAATGCGGGCCGCCTTGGGCAGGCCGGTGGTGCCCGAGGTGTAGATGTACATGGCCGTGTCGCGGTTCGTCAGGCCTTTACGCAGGCCACGGTCCGGACGCACCGAGGAGGCGCTGCGCACGGCATTGTCGAAGTCGCGACGGGTGTTGGTTTCGTTTTCCTCGCCCAGACCCAGAACCCACAGCATCAGGTCACGACCGATGCGGCCGCGGGTTTCTTCGACAGCCTGCCAGCAGTCCTCGTCGGATACGACGTTGAATGCGCCCGAGATGTTCAGGCAGTGGCCCAGGGCCGCGCCGGTCAGGTTGTTGTTGATCAGGGCGGTGGCGACGCCGATCTTGGAGAAGCCGTACCACGCGGCCACATATTCCACGCGGTTGTGCATCACCAGGGCGATGGTGTCGCCACGCTTCAGATTGCGGCTGGCGGCCCAGTTCGCGTAGCGGTTGGCCAGGGCCTCGAACTCGCGATAGGTCAGGCGACGGTTTTCGTCTTCGACGCACACGTTGTCGGAGTATTTGTCTACGGCTTCTTCGATGTCGTCGCAGACCAGAACATCACTATCCAGAGCGATCGGCTTGATGCGCTTCAGAAGGCGTACCAGGCCTCCCAGAAAGCGGATTTCGCTCTTGATGTTCGCCACCATACCCATGAGTGCGCAGCCTTTCCCCATTGAATATTTTCTTTGTTGATGAACGGCATGGCGTGTCTGGTCAACTGCTCGAAAAGCCGCATTGGTCCATTGTTGCCGAAAACTACACAGTCTTTGAACGATTTGTATGACGCAGGGTAAAGTTATCGGGCGACGCTAGGTAAACAATGGTCGGTTGAAGCGATGAGGTTGTCCTGTATGCAACCGTAATGTGTCATCGGTCATGATTGGCATGACGTTGATAGACGGTCTGCCGCTGTTTCGTGCGGTGGGTGCGACAGGTCGGAAAGCCTGAAATCCATGCTCGCCATCGCGTGTGTGACGGTGATATTCGAAAGCCATAGATTTGACCCCATCTGCTGATGTCCTGAATGTCAGTCTCAGGATGCTGGAGTGTGTATGTCGTCCAAAGCGTCAACGCCGCCCAACGATAAGAATGTGAATACCGATATGCCTGCTGCGGATGCGCAGGGCCAGTCGGTGCCGCCTGCCCGTATTCCACAGGCCGGAGATGGCCCCTTCCAGAAGGGGCGCATTGTCTGGGGGCGGCCGCCACAGGCGACGTTCATGGCGGGGCCGCTGCCCCGTGACGAAGGGCTGGCACGGCTTCTGTCCATGCCGCCGCACCCGCAACCGGCCAATTCGCCACGTGTCACCGGATCGGTCGCGGCCGGATCGCCCGCTGCGGCAGGCAATGGGGCGGGCAGTCTGGGCGGCGGGTCCAATATTCCGGGCGCCCGGTCAACGCCATCGGCCCCGCAAGCTCCTGCGACCCCAAATCCTGCGACCCCCAGG
>NZ_DJFS01000034.1 GCF_002432125.1 Brevundimonas sp. UBA5866 | reverse complement strand
CTGGGATGGACTGCCACGCAGCCAGTCGGGAGCCGCCCCGGCCCGTATCGAGCCGTCGGACCGCGCCATCGGTGCATCGGCCCGTGTCGAGGCCGCTTTGAGCGCCGCCGGCCCGCACCTTCGCCCTATGCTGGAACAGGTCTGCGTGCGGGGATCATCCCTGCAGCTGGCCGAACAGGAACTGTCGCTGCGGCGCCGTCAGGGCAAGACGGTGCTGAAGCAAGGCCTGCAGGCCTTGGCCGTCCACTATGGCTACCGCCCGTGATCCATAACTATTTTTGACCCGCCGCCGCGCAGCCAAACACGGCGGCGGGCGCTTAGCTGTTTTGGAATCCATTCCGGAACACTTTGAATGAGCGGCTCACATTCCAATACCGACCACATCCAGAAACGGGTCCTGCTGACGGTACTGGTGTTGAATTTCGGCCTGTTTGTGGTGCTGGGCATCGGGGGGCTGATGGCCAATTCCAGCGCCCTGTTGGCCAATGCGGTGGACAATGCATCCGATGCCGTCGTCTATCTGCTCAGCTTTCTGGCTGTGGGCCGCGCCATCGTGTGGAAAAAACGTGCCGCGCGGGCATCCGGTATCATGCTGTTGATCGTGGCGGCGATGGTGCTGATCGATGCGGTTCGCCGCTTCATCTACGGCAGCGATCCGGGCGGCTGGACCATGATAGTTCTGGCGCTGGTGGCGGGTGTCATCAATCTGGTCTGTCTGGAGCTGATCCGCCGCCAGAAGAGCGACGACGTGAACATGCGCGCCGCCGAAACCTTCAGCTTCAACGACTTTGCCTCCAACGGCGGCATTCTGGTCGCAGGCGGTCTGGTCATGTGGCTGAACCAGTCATGGCCGGATCTGGTGGTGGGTATCATCGTTGCCGCCATCGCCTTGAAAGGCGGTCTGGATATCCTCGGATCCGTGCGCGAAGCGGGGGATTGACGCCAGCCTCCGTCTGCCCCGTCAGCCGATCACGGCAGTGAGCTGTTCGGTCAGCGGCTTTTCACCCGGCTTGACGATGTCCAGCACCTTCCAGCGGCCGCCTTCCTTTTCCAGTTTGACGAGCTGCGACTTCTCGGTGCCGTCAACGGTGAACACCACATCGGCGTCGGCATAGTTGCGCTCGCCCTCGGTGATCTTCACCGATTTCAGCACCACCTCCCCGCCCGTGCAGTCACAGACCGGATCGTTCTGCAGGTAGGGCTTTCTTCCGGCGTCGCGGGCGTTGCGCCAGTCATAAAAGATCATGGCGTTCAAGCTGCGCTGCATCAGATCGTCCCGCCCCGGTGCCACAGGCTCGGCGGGCGGGTTCTGATAAACCTCATACAGGGCACGCACGAAGGCTTCCGGCGAAACCTCGCCCGCCGCCTTGGCCGCCTCGCGCCCGACCAGCTTGGGCGCAGGCGGCGCTTCCGGCTCGGCAGGCTGCGAACAGGCCGCCGCTCCCAGAGCCAAGGCCAACAGCGCCCCCGACAGATAAAGCTTCATAGCGATCCTCCCTGTTCTCCCTCGCCGACAGACTACTCCGGCGCGGATTGGCGGCAAGTCGGGTCTGGCCTGATGCCGCCGCTCTTGCTACATCGCCCGCATGACCTTTTGCGTGACACGCACGATTTCGATTAGCCGCCCGGCGTAGCGCTCCAAGCCCTATCTTGGAGACTGGGGCGGAACCGCCCCGCGCGCGCCGGGATCGACATATCCGAACGCCTTGATGCACTGCGCCTTGGGCGCGAGCCTCACTTCACGCTAAACTGCCACACATTATTCGCATCCCCTGATCGGGATGCCGTGCGCTTAGACGAAAAAGACAATCCATGTCCGACGCCGACAACACCACGACCGAGACCGCTGGCCGCGATTACCGCGACACCGTCTTCCTGCCGGAAACCGACTTCCCGATGCGCGGCGGTCTGCCGAAGAAGGAGCCGGAAATCCTCGAAAAGTGGGGCGACCTGTACGGCACCCTGCGCGCCAAGCGTCAGGCCGAGGGCGCACCGCTGTTCGTGCTGCACGACGGCCCGCCCTATGCCAACGGCGACATCCACATCGGCCACGCCCTGAACAAGACGCTGAAGGACTTCGTCGTCCGCTCTCAGTTCCTGATGGGCAAGGATGTCGATTACGTGCCGGGCTGGGACTGCCACGGCCTGCCGATCGAGTGGAAGATCGAAGAGGAATACCGCAAGAAGGGCCGCCGCAAGGACGAGGTCTCGAAGGAAGAGTTCCGCACCGCCTGCCGTGAATATGCGGGCAAGTTCATCGACCTGCAGCGCGACCAGTTCCTGCGTCTTGGCATCACGGGCGACTTCGCCAACCGCTATGCCACCATGGACTTCAAGTCCGAGGCCGCCATCGTGGGCGAATTCCACCGCTTCAAGAACTCGGGCCAGCTCTATCGCGGCTCCAAGCCGGTGATGTGGTCGCCGGTCGAGCGCACCGCTCTGGCTGATGCCGAGGTCGAGTATCACGACCACGTCTCGCCGACGATCTGGGTGAAATTCCCCGTCACCGGCATGTCGGACAGCCATCCGGACGATCTGCTGGCCTTCCGCAACCAGACGCCGTCGATCGTGATCTGGACCACCACCCCGTGGACCATTCCGGCCAACCGCGCCATCTCCTACGGCCCCGAGATCAAGTACGGCCTGTATGAGGTCGTCGCGATGGAAGAGGGTCTGGAGTTCGAGCCGTGGGCCAAGGCCGGCGACCGCTTCATCATCGCCGACAAGCTGGCCGGTGACGTGTTCAAGGCCGCCAAGGTGGCCGAGTTCACCCGTATCTATGACATCGACCCGTCGGGTCTGGAATGCGCCCACCCGCTGTCGGAACTGGACAGCGGCTATGGCTTCTCGGTGCCGCTGCTATCGGGCGACCACGTGACGGACGATGCCGGTACGGGCTTTGTCCACACCGCCCCCGGCCACGGTGCCGACGACTATGCCGTCTGGCTGGCCCACGGCCACCGCGATGTGCCGGACACCGTCGATCCGGACGGTGCATACTACCCGCACGTGCCGCTGTTCGCGGGCCTGAAGGTTCTGGAAACCGAAGGCAAGAAGACCGGCAAGTTCGGCCCCGCCAATGGCGCGGTGATGGAAAAACTGATCGAGGCGGGCAACCTCCTGGCCCGTGGCCGCGTCGAGCACTCATACCCGCACTCGTGGCGTTCCAAGGCCCCGGTCATCTTCCGCAATACTCCGCAGTGGTTCATCCGCATGGATGAGGAACTGGCCGACGGCAACACCCTGCGCGAGCGTGCCCTGACCGCTCTGGACAACACCGCCTTCCACCCGGCGGCGGGCAAGAACCGCATCCGCTCGATGGTCGAAGGCCGCCCGGACTGGCTGATCAGCCGTCAGCGCGCATGGGGCACCCCGCTGGCCATGTATGTGGACAAGACCACCGGCCAGCCGCTGATCGATCCGGAAGTCGATGCCCGCATCGTCGCCGCCGTTGCCGAAGGCGGCGCGGACGTGTGGTTCACCGCACCGGACGAACAGTTCCTCGGCAACCACAATCCGGCCCAGTACGAAAAGATCACCGACATCCTCGATGTCTGGTTCGATTCCGGCTCGACCCACGCCTTCACGCTGGAAGCCCGCGATCCGGCCCACGGCTATACCGGCGACCGCCCGTCGCACTGGCCCGCGAACCTCTATCTCGAAGGTTCGGACCAGCACCGCGGCTGGTTCCAGTCGTCGCTGCTGGAAGGCTGCGGCTCGCGTGGCCGTGCGCCGTATGATGCCGTCCTGACCCACGGTTTCACCCTCGACGAGAAGGGTGAGAAGATGTCGAAGTCCAAGGGCAACACCGTTGACCCTGCGACCGTCATCAAGGAGTCGGGTGCCGACATCCTGCGTCTGTGGGTGGCGATGGTCGACTATTCGGAAGACCAGCGCATCGGCAAACAGATCCTGCAGACTACGGTTGATGCCTATCGCAAGCTACGCAACACCGTGCGCTACCTGCTGGGTGCCGTCGCGGGCTTCACCGAAGACGAGCGCATCACCGACTACTCGCAGTTCCCGCCGCTGGAACAGTACATCCTGCACCGCCTGTGGGAACTGGACGCCCACGTTAAGAAGGCGTTCGAGGAATACCGCTTCCAGGACGTGGTCCGTCCGGTGATCGAGTTCTGCACCGGCGACCTGTCGTCGCTGTACTTCGACGTCCGCAAGGACAGCCTGTATTGCGACCGTCCGGACAGCCTCAAGCGCCGCGCCGTGCGTACCGTCATGGACGAAGTCTTTGCCCGCCTGACCGCATGGCTGTCGCCGATCACCCCGTTCACCATGGACGAGGCGTGGTCCTCGCGCTTCCCCGAAGCCGAAGCCGGTGCCAACTCGGCCCGCATCCTGCCGCAGGCTCCGGCCGAATGGCAGAACGAGGCTGAGGCCGCCCGCTGGGCCAAGGTCCAGAAGGTCATGGAAGTGGTCAACGAAGCCCTCGAAGCGGCCCGCCGCGACAAGGTCATCGGTGGCGCTCTGGACGCATGGCCGACGGTCACCGCCCCGGCCGACCTGCTGGCCGCCTATGAGGGTCTGGACGCCGCCGAGGTGTTCCGTACCTCGGGCGCAGAACTGGTCGAGGGTGCCGAGATCACCGCCGTCATCAAGACCGCCCACTATCCGAAATGCGCCCGCTCGTGGCGCAAGGTGCCGGACGTGGGTTCCGACCCCGAATATCCGGACCTGTCGGCCCGTGACGCCGACGCCGTCCGCTATCTGGACAGCCTGAAGGCCTGAACCTGAGCGAGAGAAAACGCCCCGCCGGAAACGACGGGGCGTTTTTTCATCTCCCCCCTGCCCCAAGTTCCTGATAGCGAAGGCACATGAAGATCACTCGTCTCGGCTGGGCCGCCTATGGTCTGGCGCTTTTCATCATTGTCGCTGACCAGATCAGCAAGGCCATGATCCTGTCGGCCATGCCCGGACCGCCCACGCCCCTGCTGGACGGTTTCCGCATCGCCGAGGTTCTGCCGCCTGTCTTCAACCTGACCTTCGTCCTGAACACCGGCGTCAGCTTCGGCATGTTCGGCGGCGGCGAAGCCCGCTGGATACTCAGCGCCTTCTCCGTGATCGTGGCGGTGGCATTGGCGGTCTGGGCCCTGAAAGCCAACCGTCGCCTTCTGGCCTGCGCCATCGGCCTGGTTATCGGTGGAGCGGTCGGAAATGTGATCGACCGCATCCGTTTCGGCGGCGTTGTCGATTTCCTCGATTTTTCGGGAACGGGCGTCTTCCCTTGGATTTTCAACATTGCCGACAGTGGAATTACCGTCGGTGTCATGCTTCTGATCCTCGATTCCTTCCTCTCGGAACGTCGTTCCAAGGTTGGCGTCGCCCACGAAAAGTCGTAATCAACCTTCTTCCTATTCGACCCGAGCAGTGCCCGAAGGGGCGCGCCGACCGGAGCCGAGCCTAAAATGCGAATTCGTACTGCCCTTACCGTGACCGTTGCCAGCGCCGCCGTGCTGTCGCTCGGTGCCTGTAACTCGATCAGACAGGGCGTTGGCCTGACCAAGGTCACGCCTGACGAGTTTGTCACCGTGGCCTCGGCCCCGCTGGTGGTACCGCCTGAATACGGTCTGACCCCGCCGAACCCGGGCGCACCGCGCCCGCAGGAGCTGACCCCCGAATCGGCAGCACGCCAGATCCTTCTGGGTCAGCGTCAGGCCGTCACCCGCACGCCGGGTGAACAGGTTCTGGTGGCCAACGCCGGTGGCGACCGTGCCGACCCGCTGGCCCGTTATGTCATCGACGACGAGTTCGGCGATCTGGCCCACAAGGAAGAAAGCTGGGCCAACCGCATCATGTTCTGGCGCAAGAACGATCCGGCTTCGCAGACCGCAACCACCATTCAGGGTTCGGACGGCGCACGCACGGTTGACGCCAACAGCGAGCACGCCCGCCTGCAAGCCCTAACCGGCGGCCGCGAAGGCATCACCATCGTCCCGCGTCAGGACAGCCGCCGCTTTAAGCTGCCGGGCCTCTAAGACCCACCACAGGCGACAGAAAACAAAGGCGCGGCCCCACGGGTGCCGCGCCTTTTTTGCGCCCAAATTCACAGTCAAGTCATTGAATTTACGTAACTTCCCTCATAGAAGCGCAGCAGTATCTAGAGGGGGCTCTTTTGAAGCGTACACTTTTGCTGGCTTGCCTAAGCCTGACCCTGGCCGCCTGCGCCAACCCCGGACCCAGCGAAGAAGATCTGCGTCTCCAGCGTGAGACTTTTATCGCCAGCGTCGAAAAATCCATTAGCACCCGCAGCCCGACCCATCTGGCGCGCGACATCCTGGAACTGCAAAACACCTATGCGACCGAAATCCGCGAGGGTGGCGAACTGGCCGATCTGTACAAGCGGGCCAAGGATACGGTTGCCGAGCTGGACCGTCAGGAGAAGATCACCAAGCTCAACAACCAGCTCGACAACTCCCTGCGCCTGCTGGACGAGTTGAAGATCAACGACACTTCTGGCAGCGAGGACATTCGTCTGGCTCTGGTCATGTTTGAAGCCGCCTCGATGACGATCAAGGAAGCCGCCGAGTTCGAAGGCGACAAGGGCATTACCGACAAGAACGCGCGCCTGCGCTCAAAACTCTCGTCAACCCAACAGCGCCTTCTGCCTGCCATGCGTCGTCGCTTCGGCAAGATCATGTCGAACACGCTATGGGAGCATAATGTCGAGGTGGTGGTTCAGGGGGGACAGGCCAAGACCGTGCGCTTCATTGCCGGCATGTTCGCCAGCAATTCCAACATTGCCGAGGCCCAACGGGCAAACGGTGACCTTCTTCGCCGCCTGCGCTTCAAGCGCGTGCAGTACGAATGGTATCGCGGCAGCGAATACAGCTATTACACCCTGGATACCGAGCCAGACGGCAAGATCTAGGACCAAGGGGCGCGACGGAATAACCGCCGCGCCCTTTTTCTTTGCCCGCATGGGGCAAGCGGACTATCGCTGTTGGCTGTGTTGATCAGAGTATCGGAGCTTGCATGATCCCCGCCGACATTCGCGCCATCATCGCTGCCATCGGTCTGGCCCATACGTCGGGGCGCAATGTCACCGGCCTTTATGACCATGCGGCGGCCCGCCATCTGAACCTGACCGCCAGTGCATCCGGAACGCTGGTGAATGCGATCGATCTGGACCGTAAGGTAAAGTTCTCGGGGGCCGTTCCCGACATCTTCGATCACGGTCGCAACAGCCATATCCATCTGGCCGGAGCCGACGGGGAATATACCGGCTACGACCACGCCACCCAGACCCATGTCACCGTCCGCATTACGGAAAATGTCGCCGCCGTTTACGACCATTCCGCCGCTGTCTGGGCCCAATATACGGCCTGAAGACGCCAGACCCTGTGTCACGAAAAAACGCCCCGGATAGTCTCCGGGGCGTTTTCGTTTTCGGGCCTAGCGGCGGGTCAGCGTTCGGACACGACCAGGGTGGCGTCGGCTTCGCGCCCGTTCACCACGGCGACCCACACATCATAGACGCCGCTCTGCGGGCGGTCGAAACGGTATTGCGCGTCCAGATCGCCAAAGCTGTCGTCATCGCAGTACCAGCGCCCGTCCGGAGCGTTGATCACCAGCGCCGTATCGGCATTCGACACGCTGCGGAAAATCAGCGGATAGCTTCCGGCGGTATAGTTGACGCGGAAATCGGGCGGGGTGCCGACATTGCCGGTGCAATTGCCCGGCAGGCGTGACGCATCGTTGGGGCCGCCGCCACGGAAACGGCGTTGCAGCGGCGCGCCATCGTCAAATCCCGCGCTCAGCGTAGCTTGGCCGAACACCGGTGCCTGTGAGGCATCTTGGGCCAGGGCCGGGGCCGCAGCCATCACGGCAAGGGCGGCAGCAATCAGGGTCTTCTTCATGCGAAGCTCCAAAGGTTGAAGCCGCTATCGAACGCGGCTGCGACAGCAAAACGGCCCTGCCCCAATGGCCCGGCCTGGACCGCGCTGTATCAACCGCCATCGCCCCCTGTCTGCGCCATGTATATGGGGGTAGGACCGCCCTGCCGGACGCAGCCCTATCGAACGATCCCTTCGACCTGAACGACGTAGCCCTGCCCCTGAGGGGTGCGCGTCGCATGACCGCCAACACCAAGCCCGGCTGTTCCGCCGCGCTTGCCGTTCGTGCCTGAAGGCTAGTCCTGAAGCGCGCGCGGTAGTTTGAAGGTGATGGTTTCGCGCGCGCCGTCATCCTCGGTCAGGGTGACGTCGAAACGCTGGCGCACGGCCTCGATCAGCCCTTCGACCAGAGGCTCGGGGGCCGAAGCGCCCGCTGTCACGCCCAGGGTATCCACACCCTCGAACCAGCTCCAGTCCACATCGCCCGCATCATCGACCAGACGCGCGGCCTTGGCCCCGGCCTTCAGCGCCACGTCCACCAGACGCGCCGAGTTGGACGAGTTCTTGGACCCGACCACCAGCACCAGATCGCAGCCGTCGCCCAGCTTTTTCACCGCTTCCTGACGGTTGGTGGTGGCGTAGCAGATGTCTTCCTTGTGCGGGTCCGGCAGTTCGGGGAAGCGGCGCTTGAGCACGGCAAGGATTTCGGAGGTATCGTCCACCGACAGCGTGGTCTGCGTGGCATAGGCCAGAGGCACATCGCCCGGACGCTCGAACGCTTCGGCGTCCTCGACCGTCTCGACCAGCGAGATGGCCCCCTGCGGCAGCTGTCCCATCGTGCCGACCACTTCGGGGTGGCCTGCGTGACCGATCAGGATGATGTGACGGTCCTGTTTGAAGTTGCGCTCGGCCTCGACGTGGACCTTGGACACCAGCGGACAGGTGGCATCGAGGTACAGCATCTGGCGCGACTTGGCCGCCTCGGGCACCGACTTGGGTACGCCGTGTGCCGAAAACACCACCGGACGGTCATCAGGGCATTCGTCCAGTTCCTTGACGAACACCGCGCCCAGACCCTTCAGGCGGTCCACCACATGGCGGTTGTGCACGATCTCGTGGCGCACATAGACGGGCGCGCCGTATTTTTCGATGGCACGCTCGACGATCTGGATCGCGCGGTCCACCCCCGCACAGAAGCCGCGCGGCGTGGCCATGCGGACAGTCAGCGGGCGCTTTTCAAGCGAAGGGGCAACAGCGGATACAGGGGCGTTCATAGTCTGCAACCTAGTCGTTTGCGCCCTGCTTCGCCACTGTGACATAGGCTCAAATCAACTTAGTTGGCCCTCAAGACGCACTGGCCGTTTGCCGCGCCTCGCTTTAGCCGCTATCACCGCTCAGCGTGTTCTTTCAGACTTCGCGTCTGTATGATTGCGCTCGTTCCTTTGGATTGCTGGAAAGAACCCGATGCGTCGCGTCCTGACTGCCCTTGCTGCCTTCTCCATCGCCGCCACGATGATGCCGAACGCTGCCGATGCCCAGCAACGCCAGCGCGGGCAAAACGCCCAGGCCGAGGCCAAGCCGCAACGCCAGTTCCGCCTCCAGCCCCTGGCCCGACGCGCAAACGCCGGTCCGTGCCCCTATGTGAAGGTGCTCTATGATGCGGCCCGATATGTCGAAATGACCGACTATCAGCGCCCGTCGGCATCGACCGTCGGCTATACCGGCGAGATCGAAGGGGTGTCCTCGGACTGCCAATACCGTGAGAACGATCCGATCCGCGTCGACATGAACCTGTTGTTCTCGCTGGGCAAGGGTCCGGCAGCACAGGGCGACGGCCAGACCTACCGTTATTGGGTAGCCGTGACCGAGCGTAACTCGGCCGTACTGGACAAGGAATATTTCGACCTGCCGGTGAACTTTAACGGTCAGGACCGTACGACCGCCGAGCCGTCGCACACCATCGTCATCCCCCGCGCCGACGCCACCACTTCGGGCGGACATTTCGAAATCCTGATCGGCTTCGAAATTTCTCCGGAGCAGGCGGAATTCAACCGCTCGGGCAGCCGCTTCCGCCCGACTGCAGGCCAAACCAACTAAGCTTATGACCGACCTTAAAACTGTTCTCAGCGAAGCGGTCGCCACCGCCTTCGCTGCCGAAGGCGTGGACGCCGCACTCGCGCGTGTGACCCCATCCGACCGTCCCGATCTGGCCGACTTCCAGTCCAATGGCGCGCTGGCCGCTGCCAAGGCGTTGAAGATGAACCCGCGCGATCTGGCCACCAAGGTCGCCGCGCGTCTGGAAGGCCACCCCGCCCTCGCCTCGGTCGAGATCGCTGGCCCCGGCTTCATCAATATGAAGCTGTCCGATGCCGCCCTGTCGGAGCGCGCCCGCGAAGTCGCTGCCGATGCCGACAAGGCCGGTGCCGCCGGCGTGGATGCCGCCCGCAAGGTCGTGATCGACTACGGCGGCCCGAACGTGGCCAAGCCGATGCACGTCGGCCACCTGCGCTCCTCCATCATCGGTGAAAGCCTGAAGCGCATCTTCCGCTTCCGTGGCGACGAAGTGATCGGCGATGCCCACTTCGGCGACTGGGGCTTCCAGATGGGCCTGCTCATCACCGCCTGCGGTGACGAAGGTATCGCCGACGCCTTCATGGCCGAGGGTGATGGCCCGTTCCCGTCTGAATCGCCTGTCTCGCTGGAAGACCTTGAGCGCCTGTATCCGCAGGCCGCCGCCAAGGCCAAGGAAGACCCCGCCTTCCGCGACCGCGCCCGCAAGGCGACCGCAGAGCTGCAGGCTGGCCGCGCTGGCTACCGCGCCCTGTGGCAGCATTTCGTGGCCGTCAGCCGCACCGCCCTGACCCGCGAGTTCGCGGCTCTGGACGTGACCTTCGACCTGTGGAACGGCGAATCCGACGCCGATCCGGTCATGGAAGAAATGATCGCCGACCTTAAGGCCAAGAACCTTCTGGTCGAGGACAATGGCGCACAGGTCGTGCACGTCGCCCGCGAAGGCGAGTTCCGCAAGAAGAAGCTGGATGACGGTTCGGTCGTTCAAGTTCCCTCGCCGCCGCCGCTGCTGGTCATCTCGTCGGAAGGTTCGGCCATGTATGGCACGACGGACCTCGCCACCATTCTGGACCGCAAGAAGTCGATCGGCCCCGACCTGATCCTCTATGTGGTCGATGAGCGTCAGGCCGAGCACTTCGAGCAGGTTTTCCGCGCCTCGTATCTGGCCGGTTACGCGCCCGAGAAGTCGCTGGAGCACCTCGGCTTCGGCACCATGAACGGCACGGACGGCAAGCCGTTCAAGACCCGCGCGGGCGGCGTACTGAAGCTGCACGATCTGATCGAGATGACGACTAACAAGGCGTACGAACGCCTTCTAGAAGCCAAGCTTGGTGCAGACCTAACTGCTGAACAGTTCGTCGATATTGGTAAGAAGGTAGCCATCGCCGCCCTGAAGTTCGCCGACCTGTCGAACGCGCGCACCACCTCCTACGTCTTTGACCTCGACCGCTTCACCAGTTTCGAGGGCAAGACCGGCCCGTACCTGCTGTATCAGGCCGTCCGCATCAAATCCCTGCTGAGCAAGGCCGCCGATCAGGGTGCCGAAGCGGGCGAAATCGTCATTGCCGAGCCCGCCGAGCGCGATCTGGCCCTGACGCTGGATGCGTTCAGCTCCGCCGTGTCGGATGCCTACGACAAGCGCATGCCGCACCTGATCGCCGAGCACGCCTATCGCGTGGCGCAGAGCTTCTCGAAATTCTACGCCGCCTGCCCCGTGCTGGCCCCGGGCCATGAGGCCACCCGCGCCTCGCGCCTCGGCCTGTCGGCTGCCGCCCTGCTGCAACTGGAAACGGCGCTCCGCCTGCTGGGCATCCAAACGCCTGAACGGATGTAAGCCTCGGCTTTCGCCACATAAACAAAGGGCCGGACGATCATCTCGTCCGGCCCTTTTGGTTTAAGCCACTGCACTATTGTTTCAGCGGCATGGTCGGTCGCGTTTGACGCAGACCAAAGGTCCTACGCGGTGCGACGGAATCAAAGCTCGCGGTCTCCGCAGGAACGACAGGCGCTGCGTCCGCCTCAACCTTGGCACCCGATTTGAACGGGCGTCGCGGTTTCAAAATATCTTCACGCGTCATCGGTCATCCTTCTGGAGATGCTCAAAGGCATTTTGCCTTGCGCCCATAATGCGTGAGTACGGCAGTTGTTCACCGCGCGCCTTCAGTACACATACAGCAAGGGCCGGATGATCATCTCATCCGGCCCTTTCATCGATCGCTCAACGCGACGGTTTTCCGTCATGATCGGTTTCGGCTTCCTGATCGATTTCAAGCTTCATCGGATCAATAGTCTTACGGGCCTCACGAGCGGCCTCGGTTTCCTTTTCGTCGCCTTCATTCGGCTCGACGACACAGTCCTCGATCGTCTTGGCGGTTGCGTCCATGTCACCCGTCATGCCCGGGCGGATAAAATGAGGATTATTCATTGGGCATCTCTCTGTGTGATATGCCCCCGACACCTAAGCAAACGGGCGATTAACGCTGTCGTTCCCCACTGCGACAATGCCGTCAGCCACAGTGTCCAGCCTTGAACGCAAAGCTGAACACGGCAACCCAAAACAGCCATAGGTTACTGATCATAAATACTTTTTTGCACCAGACCCCTTTTAAATCTTGGCTGAAACGTGTCGCCAATGGCAAAGCTTGTTCTCTTCGGTTGCATTGCCGGGGAATTGTAAACAAGGGGATTTTCAAGTGTCGAGTGCACCCAAGTCGGGCTATGCCCGCACCCAGACCGCAGATGGCGGCTTCCAGTACACCTATCGCGGCCTGCGTCTGGCTCCGGGCCTTCCGGCAGTCATGGGCATTTTGCCAGCCTTGATCATCTTCGTCCTTGGCGCGTTCGGCACCCCGTTCGGCTTCCCGCTGTTCATCGCCCTGCTGATCTACGCCTTCGTGTTCATCAAGTTCGTGAACAAGATCGACCGCACCATCACCATCTATCCAGACCGCATCGTCACCTATAAGGGCCAGACGATCGCCTTCCGCGACATCACCCACCTCGGCTGGGAAACCTCGGCGCAATCGACCCGCTTCATCGACGGCTCCTTCCTGAAGGCTCAGGCTCTGGGCGTGATCTACAACGTCTCGGGCCACACCACTCAGGCCACCGCCATGGGCCTGCACAACGAAGCCAAGCAGATTTCGGAAATCAGCTACACCTGAGCCTCATAGCTTAGGCTGATAGATTGAGCGGCGGGGTTGGGTTAAATGTCAGGGATGACCGATACCCTCCCCGCCGTTTCTGTATCCGGCCTCGACGCCTTCATCGCCGGCCTGCCCAAGGCCGAGCTGCACCTTCACATCGAAGGCAGCCTTGAGCCTGAACTGATGTTCGAACTGGCCAAGCGCAACAATGTCGCCATCCCCTACGACAGCGTAGAGGCCGTGCGCGCCGCCTATGACTTCTCGAACCTGCAGGACTTCCTCGACATCTACTATGCGGGCGCGCAGGTGCTGCTGACCCGTCAGGATTTCGAGGACCTGACCTTCGCCTATTTCAAGCGTGTGGCCGCCGATAATGTGCGCCACGCCGAGATATTCTTCGACCCGCAGACCCACACCGACCGTGGCGTCGCCTTTGAAGTCGTCGTCGAGGGCATCATCGCGGGCATGAACCGCGCCGAGAGCGAGCTGGGCATCACCTCCGGCCTGATCCTCAGCTTCCTGCGCCACCTGCCGGAAAGCGCCGCCTTCGACACCCTCGAAATGGCCAAGCCCTATCTGGACCGTTTCATCGGCGTCGGCCTCGACAGCTCGGAAGTCGGCCACCCGCCGTCGAAGTTCGAGCGTGTGTTTGCCGCCTGCCGCGAGCTGGGCCTGAAAATCTGCGCCCACGCCGGCGAGGAAGGCCCGCCCGCCTATGTGCACGAGGCGCTGGACCTGCTGAAGATCGACCGCATGGACCACGGCAACCGCTCGATGGAAGACAAGACACTGGTCGCGCGTCTGGCCGCCGAGCAGATGACCCTGACCGTCTGCCCGCTGTCGAACCTGAAGCTGTGCGTGGTCAAGGACCTGAAGGATCACCCCATCCCCGCCATGCTGGCCAAGGGCCTGCACGTCACCCTGAACTCGGACGACCCGTCCTATTTCGGCGGCTATGTGAACGACAACTACATCCAGCTGGCCAAGGCCGTCGGCCTGACCCGCGAACAGGTCATCCAGATCGCCAAGAACTCGTTTGAAGGCAGCTTCCTGCCCGACGACAAGAAGGCCCAGTATCTGGCCGAAATCGACGCCTACGTCGCGGCGAACTAAGCTTACGAAGCCCCGTCAGAAATGGCGGGGCTTTTTATTATGTAGCCTACGCTTCCCCAACCCACTCTAATGGTAAGGAGAAAAGTATGCGTCTCACTGCAATCGTTGGCTTGATATCTTTGGCTTCCTGCAGCCCATCAAGCAAAGAGAATCGAACTTACACACTCTACCGTTGGTTCTATAGTTCCTGGAGTAGCGCGTGTTCATATTGCCACTTTCGACGCTGATGAAACGGCTAGCTACAATCTAGAGAACTGCCACGTCGTTCGAGATTTCTTTTTAGAGCACGGTTACGATGTTCCGTACTGGTGTGAACTGGGCCCCTACCGCGCCTAGTCAGGCGGTTTCGGTGTTAAATTTGAACAGGACCGAGCCAAACTTACCCATAAATTTATCCACAGAACACCCCACAGGGATGGGCTGAGACTCGCCTTTGGGGCGACTCCACTCGCGGATTTGTTCCTGTTATGTTCTGGTTATGGAGCAGAAGCCCGAGAGCGAGAGTGACCCCGCGCAGTTGCGATGGCTGTTCATTGATCTGAACGCCTTCTTTGCCAGTGCGGAGCAGCAGATGAACCCCGAATGGCGCGGGCGGCCGGTGATCGTGCGCCCTGCGCCCAGCGAGTTTTCGGGGGCCATCGCCGCCAGCTATGAGAGCCGCCCCTATGGCATCAGGACCGGCACCAGTGTGCGCGAGGCACGCCAGCTTTGCCCCGACATCATCATCGCCGAGGCGCGGCCCGACGTCTATGTGAAGCTGCACAAGCAGATCATGGCCGAGATCGAGCGGCACATTCCCATCTACAAGATCGGCTCCATCGACGAATGTTCGTGTGAACTGATGGGGCCGCAGCGACGCGAAGACAATGCCGTGGCATTGGCCAGACGCATCCAGAAGGGCATCAGGGACAATGTGGGGGAATGCCTGCGTTCCTCGGTCGGGCTGGCCCCCAGCCGGTTTCTGGCCAAGACCGCCTGCGGCATGCAGAAACCGGACGGGCTGACGATCCTGCGGATGCATGAACTGCCCGGTCCGCTGCTGAAGCTGCCGCTGTCGGACTTTCCCGGTATCGGCAAACGCATGCTGCAACGCCTGCGCTATGCCGACATCCACACCACCGCCGACCTTTGGAACATGAGCGCCAAACAGGCCCGCCATGTGTGGAACAGCATCGAGGGCGAGCGGATATGGCGCGGCCTGCACGGTCTTCATGTCGAACCGCCGCCTGAAAAGCCGCCTGCCAGCATCGGCCACAGCCATGTCCTGCAATCGGAAATGCGTACGCCCGACAAATGCCGCGCCGTCGCGCGCCGCCTGCTGGTCAAATGCGGGGCCCGCCTGCGACGGATGGACATGACCGGATCGATACTGGCCCTCACTCTGGAACTGGAAGGCAAGGACCGTTTTGAGCGGCGCCGCGGTGAACGCGTCTCGACCTACTGTCATATCCCGCCGACACAGGACACTTTTGCCCTGCTGGCAGCCCTGGACACATTATGGGTCCAGGTCGCCCCCGTCCTGCGCCGTGCCCGCCCCAATACAGTCGGCGTCCATATCGACGAGTTGAAGTTCCGAAGCGAGCATGCGCCGGACCTGTTCAACGACGCTCCAGATCAGGGCGGCAACGCCAAGTCACTGAAGCTGTCAAAGGCGCTGGATGTCCTGAACAAACGCTATGGCAAGGATACGGTCAGCATCGGACCCAGCAACAACCTGCCCGAGTATATGGGAGCCAAGATCGCCTTCAACCGCATCCCCGAGGAACACGATTTCTGGGAATGAGGGTTCGCTAGAGTTGTGTGATGCCAAGGGCCGCGAAGCTGTCGCGCGCGGCCTGTGCGGTGTCCACGGCGATGGCGCGGGTGGCCTGTTCGATCACCACGGCCTCAAAGCCTTCGCGCACGGCATCCTCGGCGGTGAAGCGGACGCAATAGTCATAGGCCAGGCCGCAGATGAAAACGCGCTCCACCCCCAATCCGCGCAACAGGCCCGACAGACCTGTCGAGGTCCTGTGGTCGTTTTCGAAGAAGGCGGAGTAGCTATCCACGGCAGGGTTCGCGCCCTTGCGGATGATGGCCGCCGCACGCTGCACGGTAGGGGCAACGTCGTCGTGAAAGTCCGCCCCCTGTGATCCTTGAACGCAGTGGTCGGGCCACAGCATCTGCGGGCCGTATGCCACCTCGATCTGGGTGAAGGGCACCGCGCCCTCGTGGTTGGAGGCAAAGCTGATCTGGTCCGGCGTATGCCAGTCCTGCGACACCACCACGGTTTTGAACCGCGCCGCGATGTCATTGATCAGCGGCATGAGCCCTGCCCCACCCTGAACAGCCAAAGCCCCGCCCTCGCAGAAGTCATTCTGCGGATCGACCACGATCAGGGCATCACGTTCGGTCACGTCGAAGGCGGGGATGATCATCGGATTACACTCCGCAGGTATCGGCGATGATGTCGATCTCGTTGGCGGAGCCGAGGATGACCGGAACGCGCTGGTGCAGCTGGGTAGGGACAACGTCGAGGATGGCGTTGCGGCCATCGGTGGTGGATTTGCCGCCCGCCTGTTCGACGAGGAAGCTCATCGGATTGCCTTCATACATCAGGCGCAGCTTGCCCGGCTTGTTCGGCTCGCGCTTGTCCCACGGATAGAGGAACACGCCGCCGCGCATCATGATGCGGTGCACGTCCGCCACCATTGCGGCGACCCAGCGCATGTTGAAATTCTTGCCGCGACTGGCCTCGGCCCCCTGAAGGCAGCCCTCGACGTATTTCTGCACGCCCTCGGCCCAGTGGCGCTGGTTCGACATGTTGATGGCGAACTCCTTGGTGTCGGGCGTGATCTTGATCTCGGGGTGGGTCAGCAGCCACTGGCCGTCCAGCGACAGGGTAAAGCCCGCAACGCCCTTGCCCGTCGTCAGCACCAGCATGGTCTGGCCACCGTACAGCACATAGCCCGCGGCCAGCTGCTTGCGGCCGTCCTGCATGAAGGCGGCGTCGGTGATCTCGCCTTCCGGCGCGGCCAGAACCGAGAAGATGGTGCCGACAGGGGCGTTGATGTCGATGTTGGACGAGCCATCCAGCGGGTCGAACAGCACGAGGAATTTACCGCCCGAATGTTTGGCGGGCTGGCTGTTGTCCATCTCCTCGGACGCGACGCCCGCCACCAGCGGCGAGGCCAGAAGCGCGTCGGTCAGGATGTCGTTGGAGATGACGTCCAGCTTCTTCTGCTCTTCGTCCTGCACGTTCACGGCACCGGACGCACCCAGCGCACCCGCCAGCGCGCCGCCCGACACCACCTTGCGGATATCCACGCACGAAGCGGCAATGCGCTGCAGCAGTTCGGCCAGATCACCGTCCACGCCAGAGGCAGACAGATGGGCAGACAGATCGGTGCGGACGTCGGTCATGATGGGTTATTAAATCCAAATCAGCTTCGGGACTGGGGATGAAACCCCTCAATGACGCCTGTTCATTGATGCCGCAAGTGTGGCGGCGCTTGACTTCGAACCGGAGTCGATGGCTTAGGTCGGCTTGCTCTCGCGGGAGAGATCGGGGGAATGGGAAACATTGCTCCGGAGCCGAAGGCGCAACCGCCCCGGAAACGCTCAGGCAAAAGGACCGCGAGGGGACTGAAACGCTGGAAAGTCGCTGACGGGTGGAGGCCCCAAGGCGCGCCGAAGGAGCAAGGTCGTCCTGTCACCCTCACATGAGCGGGACGATCGGAATCTCTCAGGCCTAAGGGACAGCGGGGGCGCGTACGGCAAGCCTTTGCCGTGAGAACGCGACTCCGGAGTGCGCCCATGAGCGATGAAGTCCTGAAAACCACCCCGCTGAACGCGGCTCACCGTGCGCTCGGTGCGCGCATGGTCGGCTTTGGCGGCTATGACATGCCGGTCCAGTACGAAGGCGTGCTGGCCGAGCATAAATGGACCCGCGAGCACGCCGGTCTGTTCGACGTCTCCCACATGGGCCAGGCCAAGATCACCGGCAAGGACGCCATCGAGCAGTTCGAGCGTTTCGTCCCCGGCGACTACAAGATCCTCAAGGATCACAAACAGAAATATTCCCTGCTGCTGAACGACGACGGCGGCATCATGGACGACCTGATGGCGGGCAAGCCCGACCACGACGGTCTTTATGTGGTGGTCAACGCCGGCAACAAGGACGCCGACTTCGCCCACCTGCGTGCCAACCTGCAGGGCGACGCCAAGCTGGAAGTTCTGGAAGACCGCGCCCTGCTGGCCATCCAGGGGCCGGAAGCCATCGATGTCATGGTCCAGCACGAACCGGCGCTGGCGGAAATGGCCTTTATGGACGTCACCTGCCTGAACGTATTCGGGGTAAACTGCTATATTTCGCGCTCTGGCTATACAGGCGAGGACGGTTTCGAAATTTCGATCCCCGCTTCCGAAGCCGAACGGGTATGGAACCTGCTGCTGGAAGACGAGCGGGTGAAGCCGATCGGTCTGGGCGCGCGCGACTCCTTGCGCCTCGAAGCGGGCCTGCCGCTGCACGGCCATGACCTCGATGCCACCGTTTCTCCGGTCGAAGCCGACCTGACCTTCGCCCTGTCCAAGTCGCGCAAGGAAGCCGCCGACTTCCCGGGTGCCGAGCGCATCCTGAAGGAACTGGCCGACGGTCCGGCCCGCAAGCGCGTGAACCTGATCGTCAAGGAAGGCGCGCCCGCCCGCGAGGGTGCAGAGATCGCAGACAAGGACGGAAACGTCATCGGCGTGGTCACCTCGGGTGGCCCCTCGCCTTCGACCGGCAACAAGATCGCCATCGGCTTCGTGCCGCCGGCCTACACCGACATCGGTACCGAGCTGAAGGTCATCGTCCGCGGCAAACCCGCCGCGGCCGAGGTCGTCGCCAGCCCGTTCGTACCGACCCGTTACTACCGCAAACCCAAGGCTTGAGAGGGATCAGCCATGAAATTCACCAAGGATCACGAATGGGTCTCGCTGGACGGCGACATCGCCACCGTCGGCATTTCGGCCCACGCGGCTGAAGCCCTCGGCGACGTCGTGTTCGTCGAAACGCCGGAAGTCGGCAAGGCCGTGACCAAGGGCGACAGCTTCGCCGTGGTTGAATCGGTCAAGGCCGCGTCGGACGTCTACGCCCCCGTCTCGGGCGAGGTGGTCGAAGCCAACGGTGCCCTCGCCGATGCGCCGGAAACCGTCAACGCCTCGCCGGAAGGCGAAGGCTGGTTCGCCAAGATCAAGGTGTCGGACGCCTCGGAACTGGACGGCCTCATGGACAAGGCGGCTTACGACGCCTTCCTCGCGACCCTCTAAGACTGCCCTGCCCGCTTCGGTCCAACCGGAGCGGGTTTCTTTTACCCTTCCCAATACTCCGGCCGAATGCCGGATGGATCGGAAACGAACATGCGTTACCTCCCTCTGACCGCCGATGATCGCGAGGCCATGCTGGCCGCGATCGGGGCGAAGTCGATCGATGACCTCTTTGTGGACGTGCCGGAAGCGGCCCGCCTGAGCGGCCCTGTGGACCTGCCGCGCGTGGCGGGCGAACTGGAAGTCGAGCGGGCCCTGTCGGCGATGGCGGCCAAGAACAAGACCGCCGGTTCGGTTCCGTTCTTCTGCGGTGCGGGTGCCTACAAGCACCACGTTCCGGCCACGGTTGACCACATCATCCAGCGTTCGGAGTTCCTGACCTCCTACACGCCGTATCAGCCGGAAATCGCGCAGGGCACCCTGCAATACCTCTATGAGTTCCAGACGCAGGTCGCGAACCTGACGGGTATGCCGGTCGCAAACGCCTCGCTCTATGACGGCTCGACCGCCATGGCCGAGGGCGTGCTGATGGCCACCCGCGTCACCCGCCGCAACAAGGCTGTCATCTCGGGCGGCGTTCACCCGCACTATGTCCGTGCGACCGAGACCGTGGTCCACGCGATGGGCGTGGAAACGCAGGTTCTGGCTCCGGCAGTCGATGCCGAGGCCGACGTCATCGCCCAGATCGGTCCGGACACCGCCTGCGTCGTCGTCCAGACCCCGAACGTGTTCGGCACCGCCACCGACGTCACCAAGATCGCCGAGGCCGCACAGGCCAACGGCGCCCTGCTGGTCGTCGTCGTGACAGAAGCCGTGTCGATGGGCCTGCTGAAGTCGCCGGGCGAAATGGGGGCTGACATCGTCGCCGCCGAGGGCCAGTCGATCGGCAACGCGCTGAACTTCGGCGGACCCTACGTCGGCCTGTTCGCCACTCGCGAAAAACTGCTGCGCCAGACGCCGGGCCGCTATTGCGGTGAGACGGTCGATGCCGAGGGCCGTCGTGGCTTCGTGCTGACGCTTTCGACGCGCGAGCAGCACATCCGCCGCGACAAGGCGACGTCGAACATCTGCACCAACTCGGGCCTCTGCACCCTCGCCTTCACCATCCACATGAGCCTGCTGGGCGAGACGGGCCTGCGCCAGCTGGCCCTGCTGAACCACGAGAAGGCGCTGGCCACCCGTGACGCTCTGGCCGCCATCGATGGCGTCGAGGTCCTGACCCCGCGCTTCTTCAACGAGTTCGCCGTCAAGCTGCCGAAGAACGCCGCCGAGGTCGTCGAGACGCTGGCCGCCCAAGGCATCCTCGCCGGTGTCCCCTACAGCCGCCTCGCACCGGATGCCGGCATGGACGACGTCCTGCTGGTCGCCGCCACCGAGACCACGCTGGACAGCGACATCCCAGCGCTGGCCACCGCACTCAAATCCGCAGTCGCGTAAGGAAGGGCCAAAGACATGAGCACCATGAACAACGTCGGCCGCCCGACCACCCCGAACACTGTCGAGGCCAAGCCCGCTACCCTGACCGGTGGCCGTGGCCTGTTGCAAGACGAGCCGCTGATCTTCGAAGGCGAAGGCTGGGGCAAGACGGGCGTGGACCTCGCCACGCCCAAGACCGATGGCTCGGACCTCGGTGATCTGGTCCGCCGCGATCCGATTGGCCTGCCGGGCCTGTCCGAGCCGGAAGCCATGCGCCACTATGTGCGCCTGAGCCAGAAGAACCACGCCATCGATCTGGCCATCTATCCACTGGGCTCGTGCACCATGAAGCACAACCCGCGCCTGAACGAGAAGATGGCCCGCCTGGCGGGCTTCTCGGACATCCACCCGCTGCAACCGCAATCGACGGTGCAGGGCGCGCTGGAGCTGATGGACAGCCTGTCGCACTGGCTGACCACGCTGACGGGTATGCCCGCCGTCGCCCTGTCGCCCAAGGCCGGCGCCCACGGCGAGCTGTGCGGCCTGATGGCCATCCGCGCCGCCCACGAAGCCAAGGGCGAGCACGAGCAGCGCCGCAAGGTTTTGGTCCCGACCTCGGCCCACGGCACCAACCCTGCCACCGCTGCCTTCGTCGGCTATACGGTTGTCGAGGTCGCCCAGACCGACGACGGCCGCGTGGATGTGGCTGACCTCGCCTCCAAGCTGGGTCCGGACGTGGCGGCCATCATGGTCACCAATCCGAACACCTGCGGCCTGTTCGAGCGCGACATCATGGAAATCAGCCGCCTGACCCACGAGGCAGGCGCCTATTTCTATTGCGACGGTGCCAACTTCAACGCCATCGTCGGTCGCGTGCGTCCGGGCGATCTGGGCGTCGATGCCATGCACATCAACCTGCACAAGACCTTCTCGACGCCGCACGGCGGCGGCGGTCCGGGCGCAGGTCCGGTCGTGCTGTCCGAAGCTCTGGCCCCGTTCGCACCGGCTCCGTGGGTCGTGAACACCGGTGACGGCTTCAAACTGGTCGAGCGTGAAGAGGACGAGGCCGCCCAAACCTTTGGCCGTCTGTGCGCCTTCCAGGGCCAGATGGGCATGTATGTGCGCGCCCTCAGCTACATGATGTCCCACGGCTCTGACGGCCTGCGTCAGGTGGCCGAGGACGCCGTGCTGAACGCCAACTACATCAAGGCCCGCCTGTCCGACCTGATGAGCGCCGCCTTCCCGGACGGGCCGTGCATGCACGAGGCCCTGTTCGACGACGAATGGCTCAAGGGTACGGACATCACCACGCTCGACTTCGCCAAGGCGATGATCGACGAGGGCTTCCACCCGATGACCATGTATTTCCCGCTGGTCGTTCACGGGGCCATGCTGATCGAGCCGACCGAGACGGAATCGAAGGCCGAGCTGGATCGCTTCATCGAAGCCATGCGTCTGTTGGCACAGGCCGCCAAGGCGGGCGACGTCGACCGCTTCAAGGGCGCGCCGTTCCACGCCCCGATGCGCCGTCTGGACGAAACCAAGGCCGCCCGCTCGCCCAAGCTGCGCTGGGTGGCACCGGAAGGCTCCAACCAGGCCGCCTAGGTCCGGATCAAGCTTTAGCTGACCAAACGCCGTGTCTTTCGGGACACGGCGTTTTCTTTTTCAGCAAAGCTAAACCGGCGTTCATCCAACAGACACCTTAAAGCCTTCAATCTCGTTCAAGCAGGTTGTCGATTCTCCCCGGACACCCCACTTCCATCCCCGACGACCTCCCCGTCGCCTGCTTTCGAGACTGTGTCGCCCGTGACTCTGGTACTGTCCCCGCTGGTATCGCCGCCCCCGCGTCAGGGGAACCGCCGCCTTCGCCGTCTGGCGTTGATGGCTGTTGGCGTGCTGGTCATTCTTGTGGGGATCATCATTGCGCCCCTGCCCGGACCGGGCGGTATTCCGGTCATCACCCTGGGTCTGGTGATCGTGCTGCGCAACTCCTATTGGGCGAAACGTCAGTTCATCAAGGCACAGAAGGCCAAGCCCAACTGGGTCTATCCCTTCCGCCGCCTGATGCGCAAAAACCCTGAAATCGCTCCGGTTTTCTGGCAGCAGGCATTGCGTGTCGAAAAGCTGGTGATCCGTCCGCGCCGTCGTCGTCCCCTGCCGAAACTGCGTCGCCGCATCCGCTGCGCCGTGCGCCGTTCGCGCATCAAGCGGGCCGCCAGAAGGGCCGAGGCTGCGTCGCGCACGCGCTGCGGCTAAGCCGGATTTCCATAGCAACGCATAAGCCCGCCACCTCGGGTCGCGGGCTTTTTGCTGCGCCCCGCGTCGCCTACGCACGTTAATGTGAACGCCGTTCTTCGACACAAGGCCAAAAAAAGCTTACCCTAGGTCTTGCGTAGTCTCGAGAAGTTGGCGTTGGGAGGCGCTGAACTAATGATGTCACGCGTAAAAAACGGCATTGTAGCGGGCATCTCCGCAACAGTGGTGGTGAGCCTCATCGAGGCCATCAATATGTTCGTCCTGAAAATGTTTCCCCCATTCCCGATGATCGTCGCCAAGATGTTCGGGATGACAGGGAATGTCACCGCAGGGTGGGTCCTTCACATCCTGTTCGGCGTAGTGGTTCTGGGGACGGCCTTTGGCCTGCTCTATGGCCGCCTGCCCACCAAGGTACCGATGGCCAAAGGCATCACCTTTGCCGTCGGCGCATGGGTGGTTCTGATGATCTATGCGACCATGATCGTACCGGGTCAGAGAATCCTGCCCTCTGGTGGTTTTGAAGGTATGGCCTGGATGCTGGCGACGCACGCCATCTATGGTGCGGTGCTCGGCGCGGCCTTTGAACGTCTCCTCAAGCGCGAGAAGGCGCATGCCCATCCCGTAGGTGCCGCCCCCGCCCACTAGGGCGCTGTTCCCGGGACAAGAAAAAAGGCCCCGCAATGCGGGGCCTTTTGACGTTCAGGATATCCTGAAAACTCAGTTCAGCTTGCCAGCCAGTTGGCCGATGGCCGCGTCCAGAGCCGGATCCGACTTGGCACCGGCGATACGGGCCGAAAGGATCTCGTGGGCGGCCTTGGCGGCGAGATCGGCAGCGGCCGACTTCACTTCGCGGGTCGCTTCGGCTTCGGCCTGGGCGATGCGGCGCTCGGCCAGTTCCTGACGGCGGGCGGTCGATTCCTCGATGCGGGCCTTGGCTTCGGCTTCGAGGCGCTTGGCTTCGGCTTCGGCGGTCGAGAGCAGCTCTTGAGCTTGGGCCTCGGCTTCGGCCTTTTCCTTGCGGATCTGGGCCAGCATGGCTTCGGCTTCGGCACGCAGACGGGCGGCTTCGTCCAGATCGGCCTGGATCTTGGCGGCCTTGGCGTCGAGGCCAGCAGCGACCAGCTTCGGCACGCCAGCGAGGATTACGATGGCGAAGAAGATAACAAGGCCGACGCCAACCCAGAACTCAGGGTTGCTGATGTCCCAGAAGTGGGCGGTCAGAAAAGCGGGCATGATCAGGCAGCTCCCTTGATGGCAGCTTCCAGCTCGGCCGTGGTCGGGGCCTTGCCGGTCAGGCGCTCCAGCATGGCGCTGGTCGCTTCGGAAGCGATGGTGGTGACATTGCCCATAGCCGCGTCGCGGGTCGCGGCGATCTTGGCCTCGGCCTCGGCGATGCGGGCGCTGACGACAGCTTCGTCGGCAGCCAGACGGGCATTGAATTCTTCGGTGACGCGGGCCTTCGCAGCGGCTGCGGTGGCGCGG
>NZ_DJFS01000057.1 GCF_002432125.1 Brevundimonas sp. UBA5866 | reverse complement strand
CGCCGATGGACTGGGCCACCACGCCATAGGAAAACCGACCTGCCGTCTCGATGCGCCCGTCGGTCACATTCACCGTAACTGCGCCGCCGTTGCCGGCATTACCGCCCGCACCGCCAAACGAGACAATGCCGCCGCTGCCGCCGGCATCGCCACCGGCCCCGCCGATGGACTGGGCCAGAATACCATAGGCGGAATTGTTGGCGGTGTAGATGTTCGAGCCGCTGTTCAGCGTCACCGCACCGCCGTTGCCGCCCCATCCGCCGTCGGCAGCAGAGCCGAACAAGCCGTAGGAAGAGCCGCTGTTGCCCGCGCCGCCCCCGAGGGACTGCACCAAAATCCCGTGCGAGCCCTCACCGTAGGTGGTGATCTGCTCAAGGTTGACCGTGCCTACGACATTGCCGCCGCTGGCCGCGTTACCGCCCGAGCCCGATCCTCCGGTAGACGCCCAGCCATTGCCCCCGCGACCGCCCTTGCCAGCACGGCTTTGCAGAACGACGCCGTGCGCCTGGCCGCCCTGGGTCTCGATGGTGCCGGAGCCGGTCAGATTGACGGTGACATTGCCGCCATTGCCGCCACGCCCGCCGCTCTTGCCGCCTCCGGCAAGGTTCAGATACGAGTTGCCGCCCTTGCCGCCATCACCACCGATGCTGGCGACGATATAGCCCGGCGAACCGCTACCGGTTGAGACGACGTCGCGGTTTTCGGTCAGGGTCTCATTGATGTTGGCACCGTTTTGCCCCGCTCCGCCGCCGCTGGCCGGAACGAAGATCGCCCCGTTGCGCCCGTTGGATCCGTTCGAGGCACGGCGGATAATGCTGACACGGTTCTGGTCAGCCGATGACGAAGGCACCGTGGCATCGGACGGATCGATACCCCCGCCCAGATTTTCTACGACCGTGACGGTTCCCCGCACGACTTCCGGCGTGGTGACGCCGCCCGTTGTCTGTTCGGGCGAACCATAGACGACGCCCGTAATGGCGTTCCCTGCCCCGTCGGTTGGGAAACCCGACACCCAGGTGATGGTGTTGACGCGGTCGCCATTGCTGTTCCGGTAGGCAAGGACCGTGTCATAGACCGGCGTCGCATTGCCCTGCGCGTCAAAATTGTTGCCGACGACAGCCTGCGCACCGATGGCGGGCGGCGCGTAGACAAAATACTCTTTGTCATCCGCATCGCGGACCACATAGCCCTCGGACACGGCCTCAACCACCGTACCGCTGACACCGCCGGGCAGCGATACCGCATCACCCACCGAAGGCGCGGCAAAGGCCGGTGTGGCCAGCAGGGCCGAACCCGCCAGCATGGCAAAGGCCTTCAACAGTGACTGCCACGACAGAACCGCACGATGGCGCGGTGCCGGTGCCGCCGCCACGGGCCGGGGGTTGTCCATCAACTGGATCAGCCGCCCAAGACTGCTGTCCAGCCGCTCTGCGGCCTTGGTGGACTGTTGCGACAGCGAGGCCCGCAGACGCAGCGCTTCCTCACGAACGATCCGGCGCTGGCCCTCTTCGGCGGCACGGATATCCAGCTCGGCGACCACGCGGTCGATTACGCCGGCAATACGGTTCATTTCGCGTGCGTTGATTTTCATTCCCGGATCCCTCGAGTCACCTTCCGCCCAAGGGGACAGGCGGGGGTGCGCAACTTTTGACCGCCACTCGGACGGACTAGATTTCAACTTGGTTCGCTAAGACGGCCCATCGGGCACAGCAACGCTTTGAAGCGGCTCTATCACATTATTTTTAAACGTTTTTCTGTGACGTCTCAGCGAGTTTTCCGCCTGTCTCAGACGGCATGATGCCCGATGGTCCAGCCCGCTAGCGCATGGCGGCCAGCCATTTGGACC
This sequence comes from Brevundimonas sp. UBA5866, assembly GCF_002432125.1. Classification (GTDB taxonomy): domain Bacteria; phylum Pseudomonadota; class Alphaproteobacteria; order Caulobacterales; family Caulobacteraceae; genus Brevundimonas. The sequence goes on along the minus strand of NZ_DJFS01000057.1, from coordinate 7,790 downwards.
AATCGCTTTCCGAGCCGCGCTCGCTGATCCGCCTCACCCGCCCCCGGGCCAGTTGCCGGAAGTCGCGCGGGGTCATCTCGAAAATCTCTTTGAAGCCCGTGCTGAACGCAGAAGCGTTCGAGAAACCCCAGCGCGCCGCGATCTCGGCAATCGTCAGATGCGCATTCTCCGCTGACAACAGGTCATCGCGGCAACGGTACATGCGGCGCCTGCGCACGTACTGCACAAAGCCGCCGTGCCGCTCCATCATGCGGTACAGCGTGGCCCGCGAAATGCCGAACGCCAGACAGACCTGTCCGACGCCCAGTTTCAAATCGGCCACATGTTCTTCGATATAGCGCCGTACCGGCAGCCACGCGGCGGCCCGTACCGCGCTGGCGTGCTCGGGACTGATGGTGCCGTTCAGTGCCGCCGCCGCCAGGGCCAGCGTGGCCCCCTGTGTCGCAAAGGCCTGGGCCTCGGTCATACGCGGTGCCTGTTCATAAAGCGCCAGCAGGTGCGTCCTGAACAATGCCGTCAGCGGATGGGCGGCGACCAGACGCTGGCCCGCGTGGGCATCCGGATCGATCAGCAGCGGTTCAAGCACGCGCCGCGGCAGAACCAGGTCAACCGTGCGATAGGCCGTGGACTCGGTCTGGATGGGCTGTGTCATATCGACCATCAGCATGTCGCCGTTGGCAAAGACCTGATCCCTGCCGCGGGTACGGGCCACACGGCTGCCGTCCATGTAGAACTGCATCAGAAAGTAATCGAGCCCGTCCGCACCGATCAGGGCCGCGTTCCTCTGGGTCCGCTGGGCGCAGCTGACCACAGAGCCGAACATCAGATCGCCCGCGTGAAAAGCATCCACCTTGGCGTAGAAGGTCGCATCGGTAATGGACGAGATTTCCCAGACCGACGCCGCGGTTTCGCGCCACACACCGATACGGGCATTCTCCGGCAGAAGGGCGGTATCGAGCACAGAGCGGGCTATCCGCGCATCCGCGTCGATCCCCTCACGATCCCGAACAACTACCGCCACAGACGCCCAGTCCCACCCGTATCCTGCGACCGGAATATGGGCCGCAAAATCACAATAAATCTAAATCGTCCTGAACGGTTCTCCGAAGCCGAACAGACGTCACATTACATCGCTCGCACCAGAGTCTTAACGAGACACTAACAAACCTTGCCGCGCGAGCCAGCGCACAAACACAACCTATACAATGCTCCGAACGTCTCACCCCTGTGAGACGCAGAGCAAAGCCTGTGTTCCGGTCAGGCTGAAACGGCATGGGCGGATCAATGCGCGCCGGGTACAATGATGCAGAGAATATATGAGATATTCTAAATTATTGAGACAGGTTCAGATAGGTCGCGGCCAACGCCAGATCCGCCGTGAAGGCCGCCTGCGCGCGTTGCCGCTCGTTCGGGTCCGGATGACGAAGAATATAGGCGGGATGATAGGTCACCAGCAGGGCGCCGTGCGCCCCCTCCTCTATCCGGCCACGACGCTCGCTCACATTGACCGCATGCCCCGTCACGCCGCGCGCGGCACTGGCCCCCATCGCCACGATGAGATCGGGTTTGACCAGGGACCTTTCATGATCGAGCCACCATCGGCATCGGTCGATTTCACTGACCGCCGGTGTTCTGTGCAAGCGTTTGCGTTCACGCACCGTATGTTTGAAGTGTTTGACCGCATTGGTCAGATAGACAAGCTGACGATCTATCCCCGCATCGGACAGAGCCTTGTCCAGCACCTTGCCCGCCGGACCGACAAAGGGCCTGCCTGTCAGATCTTCATGATCACCCGGCTGTTCGCCGACAATCATCAGCCGCGCGCGGCCGGGCCCTGCGCCACAGACCGGGCGGGTCGCATCGCGCCACAACGGGCAACGCCGACACCCTTCAAGGGCCTTGTTCAGCGTTTCTAGCGTGTCCGGCACCACATCATCTGTAACGGTACGATCGACCGGCGCGGCACGGACCTGATCGAAGCGGCGGTTGGGCTCTGGAGCCGGTGCCGTGACCATCTGCTCCGTCCGGCCTGTCGCCCCGGCGATCAGATCGGCGATAAGCTCGGCCTCGGGCAGGTTCTTCCAATAGGACTTGGGCATTTCGGCCTTCATGGCCTTGGTCCGCAGGCGGGCAGGATTGAAGGTCGAGGCGTAGTAGGTTTTCCAGAAGTCTTCGATTTCGTCCTCTTGCGGAGCGTCCTCTTTCCGCGCCGGCGGCCCGTAGCTCAGGGTCTGCAAATCCCAATGCGCCGCGCCATCCGGCGTCAGGATCGACCAGCGCATATTGGCATAGCGCCGCACAAAGAAGGGGGCGGTTTTCGCCAGCACGCGATGCGCCGGTTCGAACCATGCGATCCAGCGCTCGTTGTCACCCTCACCCTGCTGGCGGAAACGGACGAAGGCCTTCATCTTGTGTGACGCCCGACTGACGTTTTTGGCCATTTCCATGGCCCACGCGACATCGCGGTCTGACGTGACCTTGATCAGGTCCGGTTCGTCCTGCAGCCGCCACAAAAGGCGGTAAAGCAGATCGAAGCGATCCGGATCGCGATGCAGGATCACCTCGCCCGCCAGATCCACAAAGGCCTTGGACACCTTGAATGGGCGATCCTCGCCGCGCCCCTCGGATATGATCTCGGAAAACAGACCGGCCTGTTTTTCTCCGACGACAAACCGGACCCGCGCCGGCTCGACGCCGGACAGGCGCAAGCTACGCGCCGCATCGCGCCAGCCCGCGAAGTCCGTCTCGTCGACCAGATGTACGGTGCGCATCAGAACAGGCTCAATTGCTGCGGCTGCTTTTGGGGGGCCAGACGCGCGCGCAGGTCAACGGCGTCGGTCAGCCCCCCCGGCGTCCAGTCCAGCGCGGTAATCCAAGGCCTGACCTTGTCGATAGAGCGGGTCAGACGCGCGACATCCTCCAGCCGCAGGGTCCGGTAACGGCGCACCGACAAAATGCGGTCGATCGCCTTGACCCCCAGTCCCGGCACGCGCAGCAAGGCCTCACGATCCGCCGTGTTCACGTTGACCGGATAGATCTCACGCTTCTTGAGCGCCCAGGCCAGCTTGGGATCAATCGCCAGATCCAGCATGCCGCCATCGGTCGTTTCCGAGATTTCAGGAGCGGTGAAGCCATAGAAACGCATCAGCCAATCGGCCTGATACAGCCTGTGCTCGCGCATCAGAGGGGGGCGCGATACCGGCAGGATCGCTGAACTGTCTGGTATGGGGCTAAAGGCCGAATAATAGACCCGGCGCAAGCCATAGCCGCCGTACAGCGAGGCGCTGCGGTCCAGTATCTCGCTGTCGGGAGCCCCGTCGGCTCCGACGATCAACTGGGTGGACTGGCCACCGGGCGCATAGGTGGGCGGTTTGATCCGCTCGCGCCTGGCGGGCTTTGCCTCTTCCATCCTGAGGCGCACCTGCCCCATCGTCTTGCGGATAACACCCGCGTCCTTTTCGGGTGCCAGACGCCCCAATGCCTCGTCGCGCGGCAGTTCAATATTGGCAGACAGCCTGTCGGCGTACCGCCCGGCCAGATCGATGAGGCGCTGGTCCGCTTCGGGAATGAGCTTGAGGTGGATATAGCCCCTGAAGTCGTGCTCCTCGCGCAGCTTGCGGGCGACCTCCACCAGTTGCTCCATCGTATAGTCGCCGGAACGGATGATCCCCGACGACAGAAACAGCCCTTCGATATAGTTGCGCTTGTAGAAGGCCAACGTCAGGTCAACGACCTCGTCCACCGTAAAACGCGCCCGCTCCACGTTGGAACTGGAGCGGTTGATGCAATAGGCGCAGTCGTAGATGCAGAAATTCGTCAGCAGTATTTTCAGCAGGCTGACACAGCGACCGTCGGGCGTATAGGCATGGCAGATGCCCATACCCTCGGTCGAACCGATTCCGGTACCACTGCGGGAATCGCGCTTTTTTGCTCCGGAAGATGCACAGGAGGCATCATATTTCGCAGCATCGGCAAGCACGGAAAGCTTACGTCGGAGGTCGATACGGGCCATTTGTTCATGATACGTTCCATCTGGCCCGATGTCCATATTTCTTGGACCAGAGCGGTCATCCGCTGGTCTTAACCGCCCAGTCGGGACAAACGCTGGTTATAGAGTTCGGTCAGGGCCGCGCTGCCGATGGTGCGGTTACGCTGGGCCAGAAAACTCATACGGTTTTCAAAGACGGACACGCGGTCTTGCGACAAGGCCAGCGACCGGAATGAAGCCGCCGCCTCGCGCCGCTCAAGGGCCCTCAGGGCCTCGTCACCGCAGATGGTGCGCTCTGCAATCGTATTGGCCTGATCGCAGCCGAACGAGGTATCGGTATCATCGGGAAAGTTCAGGTAAACCGGCTGTGTGTAGCCAGCCTCGCCCAGACGGACCTGTATGGCCTCCGGTACCGTCACCGACAGGCTGTTGGGCGTTTGGGGCGCGCAGATATCGATACGGCCGTCATGACGGCAGACCGAAACCTCGGGCATATCGACCAGTCCACGGATGACGGACCAGTCTTCATCCAGATCGCGCGCATGGGCCGACCACGCCGCATAAAGGCTGCAAGCCTCCAGTGTCCGGGACGTCTGGCAGGCCTGAAGCGCCAGATTCCGCTTTTCACCCCGCCGCGCCGCGTATTGCTCATGAGCGGTATGGTCGATGACCTCGCCATCCTTGACGATAAAATAGCGCTCCGGACCACCCAGCCTCCGATCCTCGACCTGTAGCGATCCAAAGCCTGTGTCAGCCAATACAAATTCGGGGCGACCATCGGCATTGACGTCTACCGGCGGACGGATGGGCTGAGGGCTATGGAATGGCAGGGGCAGCATCCGCCAGTCGCCGCGCTCGCGCATAACCACCCATCCGGTGTGCCTTACGCGGCCACCTTCTTGGATGGCGCTGGCGACAAAGAACTGCTCGCCCCGGACAGAGTCATCCAGCACGGTTTGGACAACCGAAAACTGGGGTCCGCCCTCAAGCTCCAGCCCAGGTCCTCGCGCTGTCTTCAAACGCAGCACAGCGCGGTTGCCGCTGATCCGATGCACCGTAAAGGTGGCCCCTGACAGGGTTTGAGGCCCTGTCTGGGCCGTCAAATTCAAGGCTTCGCCCAGCGGGGAATGTGTAGAAGGTCGGGGCTCGGGATTGCAGGCCAACAGGGTGGCTACAGCTAACGCCGCAATCGCTCCTGTTAGTCCGAACCGATTGATATCGCTGCTCAAAACAAGCCTCGGGTAGTCTGACCCCCTTCCCTAGACAGCAAAGCTTAACAAGATTTTGTTTCGGGTGGCGGTATCAGAATTCTTCCCAGTCAGCACTGGCGGCCAAAGCCAGATTGGCCTTGGCAGCAGCGGGAGCCGCACGCCGCGCCAGGGTTGCCTCTACACCCTCATTGTGGGCCGTGCGTATGGGCGCAGCATTGGCGCCGGCCATTGCCCGCACCGGTGCCGCAACAGAACGCGCCACCTTGAACTTGCTGACCAGTTCAGTGAGTTTTTCGGCCTCGCTGGTCAGATGGTGACAGGCGGCAGTGGATTGTTCGACCATCGCGGCATTCTGCTGGGTCGTCTGATCCATCTGGTTCACAGCCGAGTTCACCTCGGTCAGGGTCGTCGCCTGTTCCTTGGCCGAGGCGCTGATCTCGTTCATCAGCTCGGCGATTTCACTGACCTTGTTGACGATGTCCGACAGGACCTCGCCCGTCTGGCCAACCAGTTTCACACCGTTCTTGACCTGTTGGGTGCTGGACGAGATCAGTGTCTTGATCTCCTTGGCAGCATCCGCCGAACGCTGGGCCAACGCCCTCACCTCGGACGCCACAACGGCAAAGCCGCGCCCCGCATCACCCGCACGCGCAGCCTCTACCCCCGCGTTCAGGGCCAGCAGATTGGTCTGGAAAGCGATCTCGTCGATAACACCGATGATGCGGCTGATCTGGTCGGAAGAGGATTCAATCTCGCCCATTGCCGTCACAGCATCGGACACAACCTCGCTGCTGCGCTCCGCATCGCTCTTGGCTCCGCTGACGACGTGATGGGCTTTCTGGGCACCGTCTGCGGTACGTTTGACCGTGACCGTGATCTCGTCCAGCGCCGCCGCGGTTTGTTGCAGCGATGAAGCCTGGCGTTCGGTGCGACTGGACAGATCATCGGATGCACCGCTGATCTCGTTTGCGCCGGCCCGCATAAGGCCCACATTCTCAGACACTTCCTGCATAGCCGCCTCCAGTCGCTCCATAGCAGCGTTGAAGTCGGTCTTGAGCTGGGCGTAGTCGCCGCTGAACTCTTCGTGGATGCGGGTCGTCAAATCCCCATCGGCCAGCCGCGCCAGCGACGATGCCGTCACCTCGACCACCCGCTTCTGGGCTGCCTCGGCTTCGGCGCGCAGGGCATCCGCTTCCTTGCGGGCCTTTTCCGCAGCCTCGAGATAGATGGAAATGACGAAATCCATATCCAGCAGAGCGGCCTTGACCACTGCACCTAGGGTCTCGCCCAACGCCTTGCCGCCGTCACCTGCCGAAAAGCGTTTGCGTTTCTTCTCGTGGTCGGACACCACGGCCTTGACCAGACCATCCAGCACCAGGGCATAGCCGCCGATATACCAGCGCGGCTCCAGCCCGATACGGGCGTGGGTGGCACCAATCCTCTGGACACTGTCCGTATAGGTGGAGTCAAAACGGGCAGAGGATATCTGGCCCCAGTGCCTTGACTGACCCGACTTCGCACCGGCGATCATCTGCTCGCTGTTGAAGAAGCGGGACACGGCCGGATAGGCCCTGACCTGCGCGTAAAAAGCATCGAGACTGCTCGACAACGCCCCCTCGATCACAGGTTGGGCATTTGAAAGTCGGCGTCGTGCCTCCGCATCCATCTGGATGAATGACAGGCGCTCGTTCAGGGCCGTGCTATCAGACATGGTATTAGTCCTCAGTCTCTAGGCGAAGCTGGGACCAGAATTTACAGAACAGCGTTATATATTGCTAAGCTCGTGCTAAGGGTAAATACGCACTGCTGTCCCTCAGGACAAAGCCTTGATGATGGCCTCGTTAAAGGCCGGAATATCATCCGGGTCGCGGCTGGTAATCACACCGTTGTCTTCGACCACTTCCTGATCGACCCAGATCGCACCGGCATTTTCAAGATCGGTCCGAAGGCTCTTGAAAGAGGTCAGACGACGCCCCTTGGTCAATCCCGCCTCGATCAGCAGCCAGGGCGCGTGACAGATGGCAGCTACCGGCTTGCCCGCCTCGCCAAAGGCATTGGCCAAGGCGATGGTTTTGGAATCCATCCGGAACTTGTCCGCTCCCACCGTGCCGCCCGGCACGATCAAAAGATCGAAATCCTCGGCCGTCACATCCTTTACGGGCTTGTCGACGGGATATTTCGAGACCGGATCGAGGTCATTCTCGAAAGTCTGGCCTTCTCCGGCCTCCAGTCCGACAACGACTACCTTTGCGCCCGCTTCTTCCAACGCGGCTTTCGGGCGCGAAAACTCGGCATCCTCGTTACCGCGCGGTGCCAACAGAATGGCTACGGTCTTTCCGTTTAGCGACATGGTCGGATTCCTTTTTTACTGGCCGTCCCCAGACAGGAATGACGGGGGGCAGGCTGCGTTTGCCCAAACCCAACTCTCCGCCTGGCCGGCTGTTCCTGACTTGAAGAGGATGTGTTCAGTATCCGGATCAATAGTCCGGCATTGGCATCCGACGTCAGGTGCGTGGACAGGTCTTTCCGGTTGTATTGACCGGTAATCTGCCCAAAGGACAAACTTCTGAGCAGTCGGGGCTGATGCGCGG
>NZ_DJFS01000023.1 GCF_002432125.1 Brevundimonas sp. UBA5866 | reverse complement strand
GATGCCCATGTCCATGCCCGCATTGATCGCGTGGTACAGGAAGACCGAGTGGATGGCGCGGCGCACCGGCTCATTGCCACGGAAGCTGAACGACACGTTCGACACACCGCCCGAAACGCGGGCGTAGGGCAGGGTGTCTTTGATGACCTTGGTCGCCTCGATGAAGTCCACGGCATAGTTGTCGTGTTCCTCGATCCCCGTCGCCACGGCGAAGATATTGGGGTCGAAGATGATGTCTTCGGGCGGGAAGCCGACCTCGTTGACGAGGATGTTGTAGGCGCGGGTGCAGATTTCGATCTTGCGCGCGGCGGTGTCGGCCTGACCCTGCTCGTCAAAGGCCATGACGACGACGGCGGCACCATAGCGCAGGCACTGGACGGCGTGATGGCGGAAGGCGTCCTCGCCCTCCTTCATCGAGATCGAGTTGACGATGGGCTTGCCCTGAACGCACTTCAGGCCTTCCTCGATCACCTCCCATTTGGAGCTGTCGATCATGATCGGCACGCGGGCGATGTCCGGCTCGGCGGCGATCAGGTTCAGGAAGGTCTTCATGGCCTTGGGACCATCCAGAAGGCCTTCGTCCATGTTCACGTCGATGATCTGGGCACCGGCCTCGACCTGTTGGCGGGCGACGTCCAGCGCGGCGGTGTAATCACCCTCGACGATCAGCTTGCGGAATTTGGCCGAGCCGGTGACGTTGGTTCGTTCGCCGACGTTGATGAAGGTGGGGCGCATCAGGCGTTTTCCAGTTGGGCAAGGCGGCGGACGATAGCGGCGAGGTAGCCCTTGCGGTGGCAAGCGGCGATGTGGCCCTCGCTGAACTTTTCGGAACGCACGATATAGGTGGCATAGCCGAGCAGGGTGGCCTGATCGGCGGAAGCTATGGTTTCAAGCGAAGGGTTCGGTATCCGCTCGCCCTTCAGCATGCGGTCATAGACATCCGACGGCCCGCCGAGGCCGATGGCACCCAGCGCCCGTTCCCACGCATGGAAGACAGGCGCGTATTTGGCATAGGTGAAGCCGGTGCCTGTCCGCTCCCCCGTGACGAACTGCTCGTCGGTGGTGGCGTCCAGTTCATCGGCCAACGTCAGCAGGTCAGACATCAGGCGATCAGTTCGAACGGTTCCAGACCCGACAGGCGAAGGGCGACGGGGCGCTCCGGAATGGCGCGCGGCGACACGCCCGCCACTTCATCGGCGATGTGTTTGATGTGGTCCGGTGTGGTGCCGCAGCAGCCGCCGACGATGTTGACCAGACCCGACTTAGCCCATTCTTCGATGAAATGGCCGGTTTCGTGGGGCTCTTCGTCGTACTGGCCCATCGCGTTGGGCAGGCCCGCGTTGGGGTAGGCCGAGACGAGGGTGTCGGCGACGCGGCTCAGCTCGGCTATGTGCGGGCGCATCAGCTCGGCACCCAGCGCGCAATTGAAGCCCACGGCAAACGGCTTGGCATGGCGTACCGAGTTCCAGAAGGCCTCTGCCGTCTGGCCTGACAGGGTGCGGCCCGAACGGTCGGTGATGGTGCCGGAAATCCAGATGGGCAGGGGCTCATAGCCCTCGTCCTCTAGGTCCTTCACGGCCTTGATCGCAGCCTTGGCGTTCAGGGTGTCAAAGACGGTCTCGATCAGGAACAGGTCCACGCCGCCGTCGTGCAGGGCCTTCGCCTGCTGCTTGTAGGCATTGTAGACTTCATCATAGGAAACAGCGCGATAGCCCGGATCGTTCACATCGGGGCTGAGCGACAGGGTACGGTTCGTCGGGCCGATGGCACCGGCGACAAAGCGCGGCTTGTGCGGCTCTTTCTCGGTCCAGCGGTCGGCGACCTCGCGCCCGATACGCGCACCCTCATAGTTCAGATCATAGACCGCATCTTCCAGCCCGTAATCGGCCTGCGCGATCGTGGTTGAAGAGAAGGTGTTGGTCTCGGAGATGTCCGCGCCGACGCTGTAATAAACGTCGTGCAATCCCGCCACGATATCGGGTCGGGTCAGGATCAGAAGGTCGTTGTTGCCCTTCTGCGGGTGGCTGTGGTTGGCGAACCGCTCGCCGCGGAAGTCTTCCTCGGACAGGTTTTCGCGCTGGATCATCACGCCCCAGCTTCCGTCCAGAACCAGAATGCGTTCCTTGGCCGCCTTGTGCAGCGCCGCGATACGTTCGGAGCGGGTCAGAGCCATAACTCAAGCAGCCTTTTGTTCACGCACGCCCAGAACGCGGCAGATGGCATAGACCAGATCGGCGCGGTTCAGGGTGTAGAAGTGGAAGTCCTCGAAGCCTTCTTCCTGAAGGCGGGCACAGGTTTCGGCGGCGACCGAGGCGGCGATCAGCTTGCGCGTCTCTGGGTCGTTGTCCAAGCCGTCGAAGTGGGCGGCCAACCAGTCGGGCAGGGCGGTACCGCAGGCCGAGGTCATGCGTTGCAGACCGGCGAAGTTCGACACCGGCATGATGCCCGGAATGAGCTTCAGCGTGATGCCCGCCGCGCGCACCTGATCGCGGAAGCGCAGGAAGGCGTCCAGATCAAAGAAGAACTGGGTCACGGCGCGGGTGGCACCGGCATCCTGTTTGGCCTTCAGAACGTCCAGATCATGCTGGATCGACGGGCTTTCGGGGTGTTTCTCGGGGTATGCGCCGACAGTGATGTCGAAACCGCCGACCGCATTGATGGCCCGGGCCAGTTCGGTGGCGTTGGCATAGCCGTCGGCGCGGGGCTGATAGACGCCGCCGATGCCGTTACCGCCCGGCGGGTCGCCGCGCAGGGCCACGATATGGTCCACGCCGATGGACTTGTAGCCCTCGATCACCTCGTCCACTTCCGCGCGGCTGGCCTCTACGCAGGTCAGGTGTGCGGCGGGGCGTAAGCTTGTTTCGGTGATAATGCGCTGGACCGTGCGGTGTGTGCGCTCACGCGTCGAGCCGCCCGCGCCATAGGTCACCGACACGAAGGCGGGGTTCAGCGGCTCCAGTCGGCGGATGGCCTTCCACAGATTCGCCTCGGCCTCGTCCGACTTGGGCGGAAAGAACTCAAACGAGACGTTCACTGACGTCTTGCTGTTTCCGGCGCGGGCAACAGGACCCAGCGGCGACAGCAGCAAGGCGCGGGCTTCGGCGAGTGAGGAAGGGGCCATGTCAGGCGCTCTTTCGGATGGTGTCAGCGGGGCGGGTGCCGGTCCAGATATGGACGGTCAAACCCTCGCGGTCGGGCGGCAGGATGATGGGATCGCTGGGCGTCAGTCCGCCCAGTTCAAGCCACTGTGCGATTTCGCTGTCCGCGAAACCGAGGCGGCGGTGTTGGTGGGCATCACGCAGGTGTTCGAAATTATGCGGCGCGAAATCAACGATCAGCAGCTTTCCACCGGGCGATACCAGCCGCGAGGCTTCGGCAATCGCCGCTGCCGGATCGTTCAGATAGTGCAAGACCTGATGCACGATCACCAGATCGGCGCTGCCGACCGGCAGGCGCGTGGAGAAGATGTCGCCGTGGCGCAGCTCGACCTTGTCCAGCCCCGCAGCCGATACATTGGCGCGGGCGATATTCAGCATGTTCTGGCTGAGGTCCAGACCCACGGACATGCGGGCCTTGCGACCCAGCAGGGTCAACATGCGGCCCGAGCCGGTGCCAAGGTCCACTACCCGCTCGAACGGACCGGGGCCTGCGGCCTGTTCCACGGCGCGCTCGACGTCGCTTTCGCACACGTAGAGCGAGCGCATCTTGTCCCACTGGGGCGCGACCTGCTCGAAATAGCGGGCGGCTTCCTCGGCGCGTTCCTTGCGGACTTCTTCGAGGCGGCGATGGTCAGCCTCGCCCTCGTCATCCGACAGGATATCCAGAACGGTATCGGTCAGGCGGCGGGCCAGCGCGTCATGCGACAGGCGATAGAAGACACGCGCGCCGTCGGGGAAACGCTCGATCAGCCCTGCGTCGGCCATCAGCTTCAGATGGCGGGAAACACGCGGCTGGCTCTGGTCCAGAACGCGCGACAATTCCATCACCGACAACTCTTCGGCAGCGAGCAGTGAAAGAATACGCAGACGCGTGGGCTCACCCGCGGCGCGGAGAATCTCTACGGTCTGATCGGCACTAAGGTTCATGCCTCATATAAAGATATCTTTATATGATTATGCAAGCGAAATGTCTGCTTTTGGCCGCACTTGCCCGCTGCGTGTTCACCGAATCCACGCACGTATCATTCAGCGTGACCGCCCATAACGCGGTTTGTTTGGAAAATCAGTCCTCGATGGGCGTCAAAAGCGGACTGCCTGCAAAATGAGCGGCAAGGTTCTGCATGACGTTGAGCATCATGCCCTGAACGGCGTGGGTCGTTGCCCCGGCTGTATGCGGGGTCAGTACGACATTGGGCACGTCTTTCCAGCGCTCGGGGTCTGTGGGCTCGTGGGCGAATACATCCAGAGCCGCTGATCCCAATGCCCCCGACCGCAGTGCCGCGATAAGGGCCTCTTCGTCCACAAGCGATCCGCGTGCGACATTGACAAGCAGCCCATGCGCCCCAACGGCACGGATCACGGTATCATCGATAATGTGCCGGTTGTCCGGCGTGGCACGACAGGCCACGACCAGCACATCGGCATCATTCGCCAACTTGATCAGGCTGTCCGCGCGGGGCCAGGGGGCGTCCTTGGGGCGCGGACCCCACCAGCTGACGTCCATGTTAAAGGCTTCGGCCCGTCTGGCGATGGCCTGACCGATCGCGCCGAGGCCCACAATGCCGATCCGCTCCTTCTGTATCGATCCGGTGATGACGCGGGCATCTTCGACCCACTCGCCATTGAGCAGGCGCTGCTGACCCGAGATGATCTGGCGTCGGCTGGCCAACATCAGGCCGATGGCCAGATCGGCGACATCCTCGTGATTGACGTTGGGTGCATGGGACAGTTTCAGGCCCCGTGCCTTGCACCATTCCACGTCCACGCCGTCATAACCGGCGGTGAAACAGGCGATGAGCGACAGATTGGGCAGTTTCTCGACCAGTGCCTTGTCCAGCGGTGGCTCACCCGCAATGACCAAGGCCTCGATCTGCGTGGCCGCTTCGGGTGGCGGGCCTTCCCACAGGCGGTAAACGTCGTACTGGGTTTCAAGAAACGGGCTGAGCGGTGCCAGCATCCGGTGAACGATCATGAGTGCAGGACGGGACATGCCTGTCAGATTATCGCAGATAACGTCGTTGCCTAGCGGGTGGTCGCTCACATGTTCGGCAAAGAAAAACGGCCCCGCCCGTTGTGGGCGAGGCCGTTGATCAACTCAGCGGAAGATCGGCTTAGCGGCCGAACTTCTGGTGCTGGATACGCTTCGGAATGATGCTGTCGGCACCGAGGCGGCGCATCTTGTCCTGTTCGTAGGCTTCGAAGTTACCTTCGAACCATTCCACGTGACCGTCGCCCTCGAAGGCGAGGATGTGGGTGGCCAGACGGTCGAGGAACCAGCGGTCGTGGCTGATGACCACGGCGCAGCCGGCGAACTCTTCCAGAGCCTCTTCGAGGTTCTGCAGGGTTTCGATGTCCAGGTCGTTGGTCGGTTCGTCGAGCAGGATCAGGTTGCCGCCGGTCGCCAGCGTCTTGGCCAGGTGGACGCGGTTGCGCTCACCGCCCGACAGCAGGCCGACCTTCTTCTGTTGGTCGCCGCCCTTGAAGTTGAACGAGCCGACATAGGCGCGGGTGTTGATCTCGCGTTTGCCGACCATCATCACGTCGGTGCCGCCCGAAATGGCCTGCCAGATGGTGTCTTCCGGCTTCAGGTCATCGCGCGACTGGTCGACATAGGCCAGCTTCACGGTCTCGCCGACGCGGATGGTGCCTTCGTCCGGGGTTTCCTGACCGGTGATCAGCTTGAACAGGGTCGACTTACCGGCGCCGTTCGGGCCGATGACGCCAACGATACCGTTCGGCGGCAGCTTGAAGGTCAGATCCTTGAAGAGCTGCTTGTCGCCGAACTTCTTGGACAGGCCGTTGACTTCCAGCACCACGTTGCCGAGGCGCGGGCCCGGCGGGATCTGGATGTGGGCGTAGGTCTGGGCGCCGCGTTGCGACTCCTGTTCCTCCACCATGCGCTCATAGGCAGCCAGACGGGCTTTCGACTTGGCCTGACGGGCCTTGGCACCCGAGCGGACCCATTCCAGTTCGCGGGTAAGAGCGCGCTGGCGGGCTTCGGATTCAGACTGCTCCTGAACGACGCGCTTCTGCTTGGCTTCCAGCCACGAGGAGTAGTTACCCTCGTGCGGGTGGCCTTTGCCGCGGTCCAGTTCCAGCGTCCACTTGGTCACTTGGTCAAGGAAGTAACGGTCGTGGGTCACGAGGATGACGCAGCCCGGGAAGTTTTCCAGGTGGTGCTGCAGCCAAGCGACGGATTCGGCGTCCAGGTGGTTGNNGGTTGGTCGGTTCGTCCATCAGCAGCATGTCGGGCTTCGACAGCAGCAGACGGGCGAGGGCGACGCGGCGCTTTTCACCACCCGACAGGTTGGTCACGGCCCAGTCGTCCGGCGGGCAGCGCAGGGCGCCCATAGCCATTTCGATACGGCTGTCGATGTCCCACACGTCGGCGGCGTCGATCTTCTCCTGGAGAGCGGTCATCTCTTCCATGAGTTCGTCGGTGTAGTTTTCACCCAGCTCGGCAGCGATCTGGTTGAAACGGTTCACCCACTGCTTTTCTTCGCACCAGGCTTCGACGTTCTCGCGGACGTTCAGGCTGTCGTCCAGCTTCGGTTCCTGTTCCAGATAGCCGCGCTTGATGCCGTCAGCGGCGCGCGCCTCGCCTTGGAACTCGGTGTCGAGGCCAGCCATGATCTTCAGCAGGGTGGACTTACCCGAGCCGTTCACGCCGACCACGCCGATCTTGGCGTCGTTGTAGAAGCTGAGCCAGATGTTCTCGAAGACTTTCTTGCCGCCGGGGTAGGCCTTGGTCAGGCCCTGCATCTGGAAAATATATTGTTGCGCCATTCGGTGCGTCGCGCCCTTGATTCAGAGGAATTGGGAGAGTTGCAGGGGGATGTAGCGATTGGGGGCCAAAAGGGCAAATCTCGCCCGACCGCTTTGCGTGACAATCCCACAAAAAGTAGTACGGTTTTAGCTGTAGTTGAAGCTGATCGAGATGCGTTGCTCGGTGGCGCGGTTGGCGGGGACTTCGTGGCGCAGCCAGCTTTCCCACATCAGGATCGTTCCGACCTGCGGCTTCAGATAGACGAACGGCTTTTCGGCCTCGGTCGCGGCCTCGGTCACGCCGGGGCGGTTCATCATCATGACAAGGCGCGGGTCTTCCATCTTCAGCGAGGACGCGCCGTCGGGGATGTGGATGTAGATGGTGCCGGAAATGATCGAGTGCGGGTGAATATGCCCCGTGTGGCCACCACCCGGCATCAGGATGTTGACCCACAGGTTGTCCAACTTGGGCTTGCGCGCCAGATCGAAGTTCAGCGCCTTGGCGTAGGCCGCCGCGTGCCTGTCGAGGATGCGCTTCAGCTCGGCAAACTCGGGGAAACGCTGGGGCAGGTCATTGATCGAGCCATAGGAGGTATAGCCCGGATAGTGGTTGTCCTCGCACCATTTGATGCCCGCCTCGTCCTCTTCGCCCATCACGAGGCAGAGATCGAGCAGCTCCTCATGCAGCTCGGCCCAGCCTTTGTCGGCGGCGACGGAAGTTTCGTAGATCTGGGTAGGGAAGAGGGTGCGGATAGACATACTTCGTCTTTAGGCTTTTGAGCCAGAAAGACCATCGTGCGATTGGTAATTCTAATAAATCTGTGTTATTATTTGTATTATAAATAGCTAATCTTAAAGAGCAATCGTGACAAGTATTCAAGCGACGATATTGAAACTGCGCCGTGATAATGAAGCGCAGTTTAGCTATGTCGAGGACGAACAGCCTCAGTTCGTGCAGATTTTTCTTACCGACGAATTGGCTGCACCCGAATTTGCTGGCGGAAAAGATCGCCTAGGGAACTTTGCGCTCTATTTGCGTAGAAGCCTTTCTGATGCTGATTTTGCAAATCTCTTATCTGATATAGGAAACGTCGTGAATTTGGCCCGTATGTAAAGGGCAATAGCGAGCTAAAAAGTCAGGTCCGCTTCGCCGCGCAGGATGGCTTCGGCCTCGGGCGTGTGTTTGGGGCCGGTGCGAGGATGAAGGACAAGAGGCGGCAGCAGGCGCAACGGCGCCTTGCCCGTCTTGGTGGCTTGGACCAACACGCGCTTGGCCGGTTCGTCGGCAAAGGAATGGACGGGGCGGATGGCGAATGAGCCTGCCTTGGGGGCCAGCAGCGACAGGATGTCGGCCAGTCGGTCGGCGCGGTGGACGATGACGATTTTTCCGCCCTCGCGCACGGATTTCACCAGAAACTCGGTCCACGCCTTCAGGCCGTGATCGGCGATCCATGCACCGCGCCGTTCCTCTGCGGGGGCGCGGATGGTGTTCGGGTCATCGAAATAGGGTGGGTTGCTGACGGCCCAGTCGAACGTCGGAAGGTCCAGCGCCTTGAAGCGGTTAGCAACATCGCCGTGGATGATATGGGCGCGGTCGACCACATCATTGGCCTGTGCGTTATGCACGGCCAGCTCATAGGCGAACGGATCGCGTTCCAGTCCCGTTACGCTGACCTGCGGATGGCGCAGGGCGATCTGCATGAGAACGGCACCCGCGCCACAGCCCGCTTCGATGATGCGCTCGCCAGCCTTGGGAGCCACGGTTGCGGCCAGCAATGCGGCGTCCATCCCCGCGCGATAGCCCTTGGCCGGTTGGCGCAAAGACACACGGCCACCCAGAAGATGGGTTTCCGTCGTATCGCGGGCGTTTTGGATGTCGTCTTCGGCTTGACCCTGCATAGTGCGGCCACCATTGTGCGCCGCATCGCGTCGGGGCAAGTCGGCGCGGCATGATTTTGTGATGAAAGAGACTGTTGTGGACGCTGCAATCGCCACCACCCCCCGTTCGAAAGGGGATGTGAACGCCCTTGTCGCTCTGGCGAAGGAGGACATGGCGGCTGTCGATGCCCTGATCATCGACCGCATGCAGTCGGATGTGCCGGTGATTCCCCTTCTGGCCGAGCACCTGATTTCAGCGGGCGGCAAGCGTCTGCGTCCGCTGCTGACGGTGGCGTCGGCCCGCGCCGTGGGCGGCGAGGGTGACATTGCCGCCGCCCGCAAACTGGCCGCCTCGGTAGAGTTCATCCACACCGCCACCCTTCTGCACGACGACATCGTCGATGGCTCGGAAATGCGCCGTGGCAAGGTGGCCGCGCACCTGATCTGGGGCTCGGCATCGTCGGTGCTGGTCGGTGACTTCCTGTTCGCGCGCGCCTTCGAGCTGATGGTGGAAACCGATTCCATCAAGGCGCTGGGTGTTCTGGCCACGGCGTCGTCGGTGATCGCCGAGGGCGAGGTCCTGCAACTGACCCGCTCGCACGACGTCAATCTGGACGAGAACACCTATCTCCAGATCATCCGCGCCAAGACGGCGGAACTGTTCGCCGCCGCCGCCGAGACGGGCGCGCTGGGCGTCGGTGTATCGGCAGAGCGAGTGAAGGCCATGCGCGATTACGGTATGGCGCTGGGTATCGCCTTCCAGCTGGCCGATGACGCGCTGGACTATGGCGCGACTTCGGAAGCGCTGGGCAAGAACGCCGGTGACGACTTCAACGAAGGCAAGGTGACCCTGCCTCTGCTGCTGGCGATCGAACGCACCAAGGATACGCATGGCGAGTTCTGGACCCGCACCGTGGACAAGGGCGAACGCGTCGAAGGCGATTTCGAAACCGCGCTGAAGCTGATGCGTGAATGCGGGGCTATCACCGGCACGCTGGACCGTGCCTATGAATATGCGGACCAGGCCAAGGCTGCCCTGTCGATCCTGCCGGAAACGCCGTGGCGCAAGGCTCTGGAAGATGTCGCCGACTTCGCGGTCAGCCGCGGCGCGTAACGGACTTCGTTCTAATCAGGACAAAGCCCCGCTGACCAGGGTCGGCGGGGTTTTTGTCGGCGGTTGCCTATGAAAAAGGGCACCGGATGACCCGGTGCCCTTTGATCCCTGCCTGCGGCCTGGTGCTTACTTCAGCGAGGCGCAGAACTTCTGGATGCGGGTGCAGGCTTCGGTCAGAACGGCGTCCGAGGTCGCATAGGAGATGCGGAAGTATGGCGACAGGCCGAAGGCCGAGCCCTGGACAACCGCGACGCCTTCGGCATTCAGCAGTTCGGTGGTGAACACTTCGTCGTTCTCGATGACGACGCCCGAAGGCGTGGTCTTGCCGATCAGGCCCGCGCAGGACGGATAGACGTAGAAGGCGCCTTCGGGCGTCGCGCAGGTGATGCCTTCGGCGTCATTCAGCATCTTCACCACCAGATCGCGGCGCTGTTTGAAGGCGGCGGCGCGGGGCGCGAGGAAATCCTGCGTGCCGTTCAGGGCCTCGACGGCGGCCCACTGCGAGATCGAGGTCGGGTTCGACGTCGTCTGGCTGGCCACCTTGCGCATCAGGTCGATCAGCGGCTTGGGGCCACCGGCGTAACCGATGCGCCAGCCGGTCATCGAATAGGCCTTCGATACGCCATTGACGGTCAAGGTGCGGTCGTAAAGGTCCGGCGCGACCTGGGCGATGGTGGTGTATTCGAACCCGTCATAGGTCAGGTGCTCGTACATGTCGTCGGTCAGCACCCAAACGTGCGGGTGCTTGCGCAGCACGTCGGCCAGCGCTTCCAGCTCGGCGCGGGTATAGGCGGCACCGGTCGGGTTCGACGGGCTGTTCAGGATGATCCAGCGGGTCTTGGGGGTGATGGCGGATTCCAGCACCTCGGGACGCAGCTTGAAACCGTCGGCTTCCTCGCCGACAACCGTCACCGGCTCGCCACCGGCCAGCAGCACCATGTCCGGATAGGACACCCAGTACGGTGCCGGCACGATCACCTCGTCACCGGGGTTCAGGGTGGCGAGGAAGGCGTTGTAGATCACCGGCTTGCCGCCCGGGGCGACGTGGATCTGGTTGGTTTCGTACTTCAGGCCGTTCTCGCGGGCGAATTTGGCCACGATGGCGGCCTTCAGTTCGGGCATGCCGTCGGCGTCGGTGTATTTTGTCTCACCGCGCGAAATGGCGTCGATGGCGGCCTGTTTGATGTTGTCCGGCGTGTCGAAGTCCGGTTCGCCTGCGCCCAGGCCGATCACGTCGCGGCCTTCGCGTTTGAGTTCGCGCGCACGGGCGGTCACGGCCAGGGTGGCCGAAGGCTTGACGCGGGCGAGGGCGGACGACTGTAGGCTGGACATAGTGATCCCGTCTGAACAAATTGACGAATGCGCCGGGGAGGCGAGGGTAGTTACCCATTGCTGCCCGCTTGCACAATCTTTGTGCGTCGAACACGGCATTTTTCCCTCCTTAGAGAGCGATTTATGCGACAGACGACCAATTCGGTGATGCAGATTATCGCCATGAAGGGCAGCAAGGCGCAGGTTGTACGTTGGCCAGCCGGGTATCTGGCGGACAGGCTGACCTATTTCCGACTGCGGGTCGTTTGTCGCAGACGTCATTCAAATCAGTGCTAAGACGCTGGCATACACCCGGAAGCAGGCGTGGGACCCATCGATGAACATCTGGACGCTGGAAAACCGGACGTTATCCGACGCTAGGGACGAGAACTGAGACCTTTGCAGAATACCTCCGGCGCACGATTTATTGAGGCCCTTGCGCGGCGTTGGCCCGCTATTGTGGCGGGGTTGATGGTTCTGCTCGGCACCACCGTGCTGTTTGCCGTGGGAAAGCAGCATTTCGTCGAGAGCCAGGATGACGTTGCGCGATGGCTGGCGGGCTACCGGGCGGGGCCTTGGGGCGCGGTTGTCGCGTCGATTCTCTTCACGGCCGCGGCGCTGGCTGGCGCACCGCAGTTTCTTCTGATCGGCATTTGCGTCCTGGTTTTCGGCCCCTGGCATGGCTTTGCCTATAGCTGGGTGGCGACCATCGTCTCGGCAGGGGTCACATACTGGCTTGGGCGCGGGCCTGCCGCGCGGTGGCTGGACCGTTTCGGTAATACAGGGTTCGAGCGCGTCCGGGCTTTTATCGGCCAGAATGCGTTTGCGGCCAGTTTCGTCATCCGCAATGTGCCCTCGGCCCCCTTTGTCGTGGTGAATGCGGCATTCGGTGCGGTCCGTGCCAATTTTTGGGGTTATCTGGCGGGCTGCGCCCTTGGCAGTCTGCCCAAGACAGCGGTGATCGCCTTTTTCGGGGGCTCGTTCGTTACGGCGGTAAAGGGGGACGGGATTTGGTCGTCGGCGATTCTGGCCGGTATCGCGCTTGTTTGGCTGCTGATCATGCTGGTGACCAAACGCTGGATTCAAAGCCGCCTTCGTCTTCCGCAGGATTGAGGCCATGTTTATTCCTGCGCGATTGTCGGAAAGGGTTTTGAAATCACCATCTTCCTGCCAGATTTATGGCTCTGCCTGCACAAGCGGTTGATGAGGGCGCATAGGCGCTTGCATTCATCGCATCATAAGGGCAAACCGAAAACTCAGTCGGCTTGGCAAGGACGATCAGATGGGCCAGCACACTCTTGTGGTGTGGGGGCGGGGGCGTTGCCGTTGCAGACGAAATCTTTCAGTGCCCTAACAGGCCCAAAACATACATAGCGGTAACCGACGCATGTTCTCACCCCTCTTCGGCATGATCTCCAACGACATCGCGATGGATCTGGGTACGGCTAACACCCTCATCTACATGCGAGGCAAAGGGATCGTTCTGAACGAACCGTCCGTGGTTGCCCTGCGCAACGTTGGCGGTCGCAAGATTGTTCACGCCGTTGGCCTCGAGGCCAAACAGATGCTGGGCCGTACTCCGGGCCACATGGAAGCCATCCGCCCGATGCGCGATGGTGTTATCGCCGACTTCGAAGTCGCCGAGGAAATGATCAAGCACTTCATCCGCAAGGTTCACAACCGCAAGGGTTTCGTGAATCCGAAGATGATCGTGTGCGTGCCGTCGGGCGCTACGGCTGTTGAACGCCGTGCCATCAACGACTCGTGCCTGAACGCCTCGGCGCGCCGCGTCGGCCTGATCGACGAGCCGATGGCCGCCGCCATCGGTGCCGGACTGCCGATCCACGAGCCGACCGGCTCGATGGTTGTCGATATCGGTGGCGGTACGACCGAAGTGGCCGTGCTGTCGCTGTCGGGTATCGTCTATTCGCGCTCGGTCCGTGTGGGCGGTGACATGATGGACGACGCGCTGATCGCCTACATGCGCCGCAACCACAACCTGCTGATCGGTGAAACGACCGCAGAGCGCATCAAGAAGGACATCGGCACCGCCCGTACGCCTGCCGACGGCGAAGGCCTGTCGATCGAGGTCAAGGGCCGCGACCTGATGCAGGGCGTGCCGCGCGAAGTGAAGATGAGCGAGCGTCAGGCCGCCGAGGCGCTGGCTGAACCCGTCTCGCAGATCGTTGAGGCCGTGAAGGTCGCTCTGGAAGCCACGCCGCCGGAACTGGCTGCCGACATCGCCGACAAGGGCATCATGCTGACCGGCGGCGGTGCGCTGCTGCGCGGTCTGGATGCCGAGATCCGCGATCACACCGGTCTGCCGGTGCAGGTGGCCGATGACCCGCTGTCGTGCGTCGCCATCGGCTGCGGCAAGGTGCTGGAACATCCGTCGTGGATGAAGGGTATTCTGGATTCGACCCTCTAAGGTTCGACAATCCACTGGTGTAGAGGCCGATTTCGTGAGAATCGGCCTTTACTCTATCTCCCCCTCCCGGCGCTTGCGCCGATTCTGAACCCTTAGCAGGAAGGTTGGCCGTGGCGTTTCGCGACGGACCATTCGAGAACATCAAGCTACCGCTGGCGTGGGCCGCCGCGGTGGTTGTTGTCGTGGGCATTATTGCCGCGATTTTCATGCTGGCCGGAGGTCAGCGTCAGGCCGCGCCCACCCGGATGTCCTATATGCGCGCAGGCGTCGAGACGGCGGCTGCGCCGGTCGGAGAGGCTTTGTCGGCGCCCGTCCGCTGGACCGGCAATGCGTTTGAATATGTGCGCGGCTATTTCTTCGCGGTTTCGGAAAACCGCCGCCTGCGTGCCGAACTGCTGGAACTGCGCGACTGGCGAGACGAGGCCATCGCGCTCAAGAATATCAACGCCCGCTACGAACAGATGCTGGGCATTCACACTGACCCGCCGATCCCGATGGTTACGGGACGCGCGATCACGGACACGCGTGGTCCGTTCGCCCGCGCCCGTCTTGTGAACATCGGTCAGGGCGACGGTGTGCGTCCGGGCAATCCTGTGCTGAGCGAGCACGGGCTTGTGGGCCGTATCAGCGGTGTCAGCGGCCCTGTCAGCCGCATGGTCCTGCTGACCGATGTGGCCTCGCGTATTCCGGTCATGGTCGAACGCACCGATGCCCGCGCCATTCTGACGGGCGATGCCAGCCGCAACCCCCGTCTGGACTATGTGCGCGGTATCAACATGGTGCAGGAAGGTGACCGCGTGATCACCTCGGGTGATGGTGGCGGTATCCCGCGCGGTCTTCCGGTCGGCATTGTGGCCAAGGGTGTCGATGGCTCGTGGCGCGTCAAACTGTTCAGTGAGCGCGCAGCCATTGATTATGTGCGTGTGCTGCTGTTCCAGGATTTCAACCAACTGGTTGATCCCTCGGCCCTGAATGCCCCTGCGCTTGCAGCGCTGGATGCCGCTCCGGCTCCTACACCGCAGCAGGCAGCCGCGATCGAGGATGCAGCGACCCGCCGTGCGAGCGCCGCCGCCGCAGCCGCCGAGCGTGCCCG
>NZ_DJFS01000073.1:250-5467 GCF_002432125.1 Brevundimonas sp. UBA5866 | reverse complement strand
TCGCGCCCCAGATGTCACCCGTCACACCGCCGCCCTAAACGCCGCCGCCACAGCCTCGGCCGCCGCTTTCGGCTCCACCGCTGCCAGCGCCAAACCGTCCGCCAACTCAACCTCGCCGCCGCCCCGCAGCAAGGCCACCAGCACCACCATCAGATCCCCCGCCGACATTCGCGCCACACGCTGCGCCAGCGCCTCCATGCCAACCACACCCAGCCCCGCCTCCATCTCCGCCAGTGCCCCCAGCGTCAGACAAAGCCTGCGCCTCGCCCCCGCCAGTTCGACCGCGACCTCACCCCTCACCGCATTGATCACAGCGCCGAAAACTCCACCGCACCCGCACTGGCCAGCGACAGGGCAAAACTCGCCTCGCCCTCATGCTCGCCCGCGTATTCCAGCGCGCTCACCAGAAACGGCCCCTCCAGCACACCAAAGTCCGGCACCACCAACTGCCAACGCTTGGCCGACTGCTCAAAGAAGGCCTCGCGGATCAGCGCATCCGACGCCGCATCCCGGAAAATCCCCTGCCCGCTCACCGCCGCCGACTTCACGCCCGCCCCCGCCAACAGCTCACGCCAGCGTCCCGAGCTATCGCCATCGGTCACATCCACCGTCTTGGCATTCAGCGAAATCGTCCGCGCCCTCAGGCCCGCTACCGTCACAAAAGCCCCGCCGCTGCCCGCAATCTTCAGCAGCATGTCACGCCCGCTCTGCACCGCCATCTATCCCTCCATCACCGCTCGAAGACGCAAAACCCCATAGGCCCCGCGCCCGTCAGCACCTGCAAAAACCTCGGTCCCGCGCACCCGCACGACACCCGTCACGCCGCCCTCCGACACCGCCAGTCCGTCCAGCCCATCACGCACCGCCGCCACCACGGCCCGCGCCTCTTCCTGTCCGGCAAAACGGCTCACCACGCTCAGCGACAGCGACACCTCCGCCCCGCCGCCCTCGGCCTTCAACGGCACCTCAACGCCCCGCCCCACCAGCAGATAGGGCGCAACCGCCCCCTTCGGCGGCGCATCAAACACCCTGACCGGATCACCCAGCAGAGCCTGCACACCTGCATCTGCTACCAACGCCGACACCACCGCCTTCACCAGACCCCCCGCGACATCGCTCATCGCACCCGCTCCAGTTCCAGCATCATCCGGCCCGCCTTCAGCGTCTGGTCCACGACCAAGACCTTCCAGTCCGCCCCCGAAAACCTCAGGCGCAAACCCTCCTCCAGCCTCGGATCGGCCCGCGCCTCGGCCTTCATGGTTTCCAACACGACCACAGCCCCCGCCTCGCCTTTTTCAGCACGACGCCGCGCCCCCGCCTTCAGCCAGACCTGCCCCATCGCCTCATGGAAAACCGCCCGACCGCCCTGCGCCGTCACCGTCTCCACAGGCCGGAAAACACCCGCCAGCACCTTCATCATCTTTGCTTTCGTTCGTCGCTGATCCGCCTCACAGACGCACCACGCGATAAGGCGCAATCCACGCCTCGATCGGCGCTACATCCATCGCCGCCTCCCCGCGCTCATAGGCCCTCAGCACCAGCATCAGCACCGCCAGCCGCAACGGCGCGGGCGAGGTCGAAGTCAGGCTCAACCCCACCTCCCCCTCCACCCGCGCCTTGGCCGCATCGATTAGAGTCTGGATCAACCCATCCTCCGCCCCATGCTCCACCCTCAAAAACACCCTGGCCTCCGCCAGCGTCACCACGGCTGCCATATCGCCCCTTTCCTGTTTTCCTTCTCCCTATGGGAGAAGGTGGCCCGAAGGGCCGGATGAGGGTCCCCCCTCAAAAACCACCCACAACGACAAAAGGCGGCCCACACGGACCGCCCTTTGTCATCGCTTTACGCTTAGCCGCGCTCGTCGGCCCTCACGGGGCCTCCCGACGCGGCCTCCTGCCTCCGGCGGGCGCCCTCAAGCAGCAAACGCCCGCGGCGTTTGCGCTAGGGCACTTTATGAAGCCGCAAACTTCATCACCTTGATCGCATCAAAGTTCTGCACGCCGCCGCCCACACGCTTGGTCGTATAGAACAGCACATACGGCTTGGCCGTGAACGGATCACGCAGCACACGCACCCCCGCACGATCAACAATCAGATACCCGCGCTGGAAGTCACCGAACGCTATCGACAGACTGTTCGCCGAAATATCCGGCATGGTCTCGATCTCGGTCACCGGATAGCCCATCACCGACGAAACCTCGCCCAGACGCTGCGCCGGCTGCCAGACATAGTTGCCGTCCGCATCCTTCAACTTACGCACAGCCGACAGCGTCTTGCGGTTCATCACAAAACGCCCGTTGGCGCGGTACTGGGCCTTGGGCGCATAGATCAGATCGATCAGCTTATCCACAGGGGCCGAGCTGGCAAAACCCGACGCACCACCACTGGCCACAAAGCCGATCTTGCCCCAGACATGCGCGCTGTCGGCCACCGTGTCATAGGCCAGAAAGCCCTTGGGCTTGTTGACGCCATTACCCGTCACAAAGGCCGTGGTTTCCTGCGCGGCAAAGGCATCCTCGACCTCGCCCGCCAGCCACTCGTCCAGATCGACCAAGGCGTCATCCAGCAGGGCCTGCGTCGCCGCCGGATTGGCGTAAAGGTCCGCCGCCGGAAACTCCAGCAGTGCCAGCGTCGCCGGATCCGTCTCCGGACGTGCATCCGTCTCGGCCACCCAACCCGCAGCCACACCCGCCGTCGAGACCGGCTTCTTGAACACACCACTGGCCACCGTGCGCACAGACGCAATCTCGCGCATCGGCGACACGGCCAGCAGACGGCGCTCGATCGCACGCTCCGTCTCCGGCGGCACGACATAGCCACCCGACGACGCCCCCGACGACAGACCCGCCTTCACCTCAAGGCCAGCCACCGAGCCCGTCTTCAGATAGCCATCAAACGCCGCCTTGGCCTCCGGCGCCGAGGCCACAAACTCACCGCCCTCCCCCAAGACAGGACGACGCGCCTCGCTCGCCAGACGATCCAGACGCGCCTGCGCCGCGGCCACAGCCTGATCGATACGCGCGACCTTCTCCTCCAGCAGCGCATCGGAGGCTGCTTTCTTCTCGATCTGCGCCATACGCTCGTCATTGGCATCCTTGAACGCCTCAAACGCCACCATCATTTCGCGCACGACTTCGCGCGCCTCGGGCGAACCCGACACGGTCTTGATCTCTTTCATCTTTTCTCCTTAAAACCCGCGCTATGCGGATACTTTTGCGCTTATGTTGAGCGCTTCGAGGCCACGCACCACCATCCCGGCAGCATCCTGGCGTCGAGAACTTCTGCGCCCCGCCGCGTAGCTTCTTTGGACCAGTGCTATTTTATGTTGGTACACAAGACTAATTCTTCTTCTTGTACCGATAGTTATTGCGACAGTTTAGATTGAAACTCGATATCCAGAGGTATCCCTCGCGGGCAGGTTTCTTAAGCGCTCGTCGCCATCCCGCCCTGGCCGCTAAAACCACTGCCCTATTTGCGTATCGATGGTATGCAAATAGTATGTCCATCATGGACAGCGCCTCCCCCAAACCACGCCAGTACCACCGCCTCAACTGGCCCAACCTAGTCCTTCAGCCAATTTGGCAAGGTTTGGTGCTCATATTCGGCTTTGGTCTTTATCTCGTTTGGGCAAAAGAACCGTCTGTGGCATTGCTCGGCTTCTTTTGCGCCATGCTGCTTCTGCACAATCCCAAATACGCGCTCACCGCACGTCACACGCCCAATCCACCTCAGTCCGGTAACCGTAACCCTCTTCAGCTCGCCACGTCCGGCACCCTGAACGACATCAACCGCGAGCCACTCCCCCTCCTGCCCGAGTTTTCGACCATTCCGCCCCGGTTCCAGGCTCTTATCCGCATCCTCGGCCGCCCCCTACCCTATCCAAGGCTCGGCGCGATCCTTCGGATAACCGACAGATTTCTCGTAGTTTTGGTATTTGTGCTCATTCTGCCGTTGCAGGTCTGGCTCGTCTTCTCGCAGTCCGCCGCCGTGATCACCTACAGCTTCATTGCCGGCTTCATACTGACCACAATCGTCCTTATCCGCCGCCAATACCGCCGCCTCTACGATGCCTATCGTATTGGCGAAGAGCCTTCAGCGCCCGAATCCTTGCCCCGGCTTTCATAGCGACAAACGAAAATCATCCGTTCCATAAGCCCCCAAGTTTCTTGGCTGGGTGGCTCACCGTATCGCTCCTGAAGTCAGCCATGCGGCGATCGACATCCTGTCGCGCTCCATCGCCTTGCGCACGTAACCGGCTCGAACGTCCCCCGATCCAGCACCCGAATACGCCGCCTTCCTCATAGAACGCCTTGTCGCATCGGGCATTTCCCATCGGCAAACCGTGCTCAAAGCCATCACCAAGTAGGTCTTGCGGTCGGCCAAACAACCGATAGTCTCGTTACTTTCATAACAGGACTTCCGTCGTCACCATGAGCCAAGCCGAAAAGAAGCCCTTCTCCACCCCGATCCGCGTCCGCTGGAGCGAGGCCGACCCACAGGGCGTTGTGTTCAACGGCAACTACCTCGTCTATGCCGACGCCGCTGGCACAGAATACTTCCGTCACCTCGGCGTCCTCGGCTCCGACATCGAAGACTTCTTCCAGCTCTACGTCGTCGACGCCCACCTCAGCTTCAAAGCCCCCGCCCGCGCGGACGACCTCCTCACCTGCACGGTCCAGCCCACCCGCATCGGCACCTCCAGCTTCACCCTGTCGGTCACCGTCCGCCGCGACACCACAGAGCTGACCGAAATCACCCTAACCTACGTCCGCGCCATCAACGGCAAATCAGCCCCCTTAAGCGATACCTTCCGCGCCCTTCTGGCTTAGCTCCCGCCTCGACTAGTTCCGCTTCGCCACCCTCAGCCGCGCGCCCGGACACGCCGGAAACGTCACCACCGACACCTCCCACAGCCCGACCCCGCTCAAAACCCGCAAGCGCCCGCTCTTGCGCGCCCGCGCCGTGCGGAACCCGATGGACAGGCCGTCCACCGCGCCCGCCTTGCACACTGCCTTGGCCATCCGCGCATCCGCTGACCAGTCCCCGATAAAGCCCTCGACGAACAGTCCCCGCTCGTCCTCGGTCATCCGCTCCCAGCGCCCGATCACGGCGCGCCCGTCATGCTGCCACAGCATGCGAACGCCCTCGGCTCCGGTCCGTGCCAAGCTGTCCGCAAAGGCTCCACGATGCACCACATCACCGTTCAGGTCCGCCAC
>NZ_DJFS01000073.1:0-204 GCF_002432125.1 Brevundimonas sp. UBA5866 | reverse complement strand
GATCCGCTCCAGCGATGCCCGCATCGCCTCCCCCTGCGCCTCCAGCCGCGCCAGCCGCTCCGCCACCAGCGCCTGCTCCGCCACCTTCTCCTCCAGCGCCGAAATCCGCGCCGCCGCCCCACCGGCCCAGACCAACCCACCAATCGTCTGCACCACCAACGCCACCACCAGCGCGACCGGTATCTGCCGCAACCCCATCAAATC
>NZ_DJFS01000058.1 GCF_002432125.1 Brevundimonas sp. UBA5866 | reverse complement strand
GCACGGGCCGCCAGAGCGGCCTCTGCCTCGCGCAGCTGGGCCTGTGCCATGTCGGAGGCCTCGACCACCATCTGTGCCTGACGCTGGACGGCCTCGGCGACAGCCAGGGCCTTGGTGTCGAGATTTTCGCCGAGGGTGGCCAGTTGCTGGCGCTCGTCACCCATCGTGCGGGTGATGTTCTGGGTTGCCGCCTGTGCCGTGCGGGCCGCATCGCTGAGGCGGGTCGCTTCGGTCAGCAGCATCTCGCGCAGCTGGGTCAGTTCCTGGCGGGCGCGTTCGGCCATATTGGCCGCTTCGTCTATGTCGCCGCGTAGCGAGGACACGATGTCGGATGTCTGTCTGGCCCCGTAAACGGTAGGGGCAACCATCGCATCGGCCAGTTCTCGGGCGCGCTGGCTCTCGCGGGCGAGAGCAGAGCCGAGGCGAAGGGCGTGGGCCAGAAGGAAGGCCAGCCCGACCGGAGCCAGAGCGATCAAGGCATAGACCGCGATACGGATCGGCTCCAGATCGACCATGCCCGAGCCGAACTCGAAGGCAAACCAAGAGGCAATTCCGCCCACCCAAAGGGCCGAGCCGATGATGGCAAAGACATAGGCGGCACTGCTGCCGGCGGTCTTTGGCTTGGCGGTTTTGGCGGCCTTGCTGACCTTGGTGGTCGCCACCGAGGGCTGGGTTTCGTTGGGCTTGGTCAGGGAGCCGTCGGCGGATTCGGCCAACGGCGAGAGAAACTGGTTCTGGCGCTCGGCTTCCAGGGCGCGCTGCTCGGCTATGCGCTGCTGCTCGGCAAGGCGACGTCGCTGACGCTCCGACATCGGACGCGCGTACGGGTCCGGTTCCGGCCCGGGGGCCGGTGCCGCAGGCTGGGGCGATGGTGGAATATCGCCTATCGGGGTTTCGAACGGGTCGTTCAGAGGCGCGTTTTCAATATCCGAAGCATCGACTGCTGCGGCGTTGTCTGACGAGTGTTCGGGCCGATGGGGTGCGGTCATGGGCATCAATCTCAGTCGGCTATGCGTCTTGGGCATGGTCCAGACGGTGACCCTAGACGCTGGAAACAGCCACGCAAAGCGGCAACAGGCTGATTTTTGCTAAGAAGATGATGAAAATCAGCGGGAAAACGTGCGCCGGAAAAGCAAAAGGCCGCAGATTCGCGGCCTTGGCGTTTCAGCAGCGGGGAGAGACGGTGGTGGCCGGCCTCTCATCCTGGGTAGAATGACACTCAGGCAAGCGCTTGACTTCAATGGGTTGTGTGGCGCGATCGATCGTCAGGCCGAACTGCGCCATCGCCGCAGCAGCCAGGAAGGCAACAATACCTGCCAGAAAATCGATCAGCATTTTCATATGCCGTTCATGCCAGAAGATGGGGCTTGCGGCAATGTTCAACACTCATAAGCTGCACATCGGATGTGTTTTTTCCGCTTTTGCGGAACCATGTCACGCGGTTGTCGCTGATCTGGTGCAACCGGGGTAAGGGCAGGGGGACGGTATGCTTAGACAAACTGTTTACGACCAATCCCTGCTCGTAGAGGGTGATGCGATATGGCGCACTGCCTTGGCAAACCGTCTGTCGCCGATCATGGAAAACGACGCCTATTTCGAAGCATTGAGCGCGGCTCTCGACAAGGCTGAAAAGTCGGTACTGGTGCTGGGGTGGCAGTTTGATCCGCGCACACGACTTGATCCGCAATCGCCCGACTACGAGCGCAGCGAAGAGATCGGAGAGCGGCTGAAGCGGATGGTCAAAAGCCGGCCTGACCTTGATGTGAGGCTGTTGATCTGGCGCTCGCCCATCCTGATCGCGGCATCACAGGGCTTTTACCCCCACAAAGCACTGAAGTTTTTCAAGAAACGCATGGTGCGTCTTGAGCTTGAAGGTGTGGGTCTGCTGGGGGCGTGCCATCACCAGAAGGTGGTCGTCATCGACGACAAGGTCGCCTTCTGTGGCGGAGGCGATATCTCCGTCGACCGTTGGGACGAGGAGGGACATTACAGCGGCGACCCCAGGCGATGCATGCCCTCGGGACTGATACCCTCGCCAAGGCATGAATGGATGTGCGTCGTTGACGGTGCCGCAGCCCGTTTGCTGGGGGATCTGGTGCGCCAGCGTTGGGAAAGGGCGACGGGAGAGGTTCTGCCTGTCGTAGAGACCGATACCGATCCGTGGCCCGAGCCTGTGGAACCGCTGTTTCACGATATCCGGATGGGCTTGTCGCGGACCTATCCTGCGGTGCGCGGCATGGAAGAGGTTCGTGAAAACGAAACCTTGTTCCTTGAATCAATAAAGTCCGCCAAGTCGCTGATATATATGGAGAACCAGTATTTTACCTCGCCGCTGATCGCCTCGGCGATCGCCGAGCGCCTGGCTGAGCCTGACGGGCCGGAGGTGGTGCTGGTGTCAACGGGGCGAAGCCCGTCGTGGTTTGACGGACTGACAATGGATACGGCCAGGGCCGAAGTACTTTGGAGGCTGGAAAAAGCCGATCTGCACGACCGCTTCTATGCCTTCTATCCGGTCACGCGGCGCGGCGACCGCATTATCGTGCATGCGAAGATGACCATTATCGATGACAAGCTGATGCGCATCGGGTCCAGCAATCTGAACAATCGTTCGATGGGTGTGGATACCGAATGCGATTTGTCTTTCGAGGCGCGGACAGAACAGGAGATGGCCCGGATCAGGCAGCTACGCCAGCATTCCATCGGCCATTTCATCGGCGTCACGACCGAGGATTTTGCCGAGGCCGAAAGTCTGCTGGGTGGTATCGGAAAATCCATCGCTACCTTCGGCAAGGCTCGCATGAAGGTCATGGGGTTGCGTCAGCCGACAGGCATCGAGCGTATGTTTGCCGAATGGCAGCTGGGTGATCCGACGTCGGCGCGGGATGCGTGGCGTCCGTGGCGTCGCCGCCATCTGACGCGCTCGACACGCCCGCGATCCGAAGGCGGAACGGCAGCCGGTTAGACCTGGATCTCGAACTCCATCACCAGTGGCAGGTGGTCGGAGGCCACGCGGGCCAATGCGCCTGATGCCGTACGGATGTTCCGGACCTTGATGTGCGGGCTGACAAAGATGTGGTCGATCCGGATGGCTGGAAAAGCCGATGGAAAGGTTTTCACCGACGGCTTCAACCCAAGCACGCGCTGGGAATCGGCCAGATGCCGGACCAGCGTGCCATAGGGGCGGGTGATCGAGGTGGCGTTGAAGTCACCGGCCAGAATGGTGGGGCCTTCGCACGCGCCGATCCATTCAGATCCGGCCAATGCCTTTGCCTGGCGGCGCTGTTCCTGTGGCACCAGTCCGAGATGGGTATTGATGACATTGAGGAAGCAGTTGCCGACCTGGATACGCGACCATACGGCTCCGCGCGGTTCGAGCCCGCGTATCCCCGCTACGGTCGGCAGAGGGCCGGCCCGCATCAGTGTCTCGGGAAAGCGGGTGAGAATGGCATCGCCGTATTCCTCTCCCTCTACGCGCATGGCGGGGTGGAAGCGCGATGACATCCGCAGAAGCGCGGCCAGCTCGGAGGCCTGATCCACGCTGTTGGTCCGCAGCCTGCCGACATCCAGCTCCTGCAGACATACGATGTCCGGATCTTCACGGGCGATGACGTCGGCTATCCGTCCGACGTCCAAACTACGGTCAGTGCCCACACAGCGGTGGACATTATAGGTGAGCAATGTGGGCATGACCGTATGGAAACGCAGTTCTGAGACGAAAGATCAGTCGCTCGTCAAAGAACGACCAATCGATCGGGGACTTCGTTGATGTCGTTGTCGCGCGGCGGGAAATGTTGGGACAAAGCCCCGCCGCAAAGTGCGATGGCCGCTTCCATGCCTTCAATGGGCTGGCCGCGCTTGATCCCCTGAACGAGAGCGCTGACAGCCTCGCCCCAGAACTCCGGCGTGGTGCGTGAATAGATGCCGGTATCGGCAATGACCTCGACCTCGTGATCGGCCATCGCGGCAAAGATCAGCACGCCTGTGCGGTCTGCGGTGTCGTGCAGACCGTGGGCCAGGAACTGTTGCAGGGCCACACGACGGACACGGGCACGGCGGATGCGCTGTGGCACCATCAAGCGCCCGATAAGGGGAATGACGCTGAGCAGGTAGACGCCCGTAAACGTCAGGACCTGCGCCAGCACATAGGCAACGAGGGCGCGGTTGACCTCATCCGACTGGCTGGCGGCGTGGGCGATCTCCCAGCCGTCGCCAAGGCCGAACCATTCGCCCGTCAGGCCCATCGGCACCAGTATCGCGGGCAGTACCAGCGATGCGCCTGCTGCCCATGCCAGTCTGACATCCCGATAGGTCGAGACACGGCGCGAAATGACGCAAAAGATCTCGCCGCTCGTACCGGATTCAGCTTCGGCGATGGCGCGCGAAATGCGGCTGTGATCTTCGGGGGTAAAGTCCATTACCATCCTCCTGAGGCACCGCCGCCGCCGAAGCCGCCGCCGCCGCCGCCAAATCCACCGCCACCGAAGCCGCCGCCACGTCCGCCACCACCGCGGCCACTGC
>NZ_DJFS01000089.1 GCF_002432125.1 Brevundimonas sp. UBA5866 | reverse complement strand
ACCGCGGGGCTTTTTGCTGTCTGGGATATGGAAAGCTCGATAACTACGAACATCCTGGCAGGAGCTCTGGATAGCCTTCCGTGCAGTGGCTGAGCCACCATACGTCTGTGGCACCGATCCTGTAGGCATGGATCTGCCAGCGGCTGGACTGTTTTTTCCAGATCACGTCGATGCGCAGTCCATCCAGTTGAGTGGTACCTGCGCGCTGGTGGACAGGCGTCTGTGCGGGCTGAATAGTCGAACCGTCCGGTCGTTGGGGGTCCAGTTGGGCAAAGGCCCATCTGCCGTTTGATCGCAGATTGTGGGCCACGAAAACGGCATGGGTTCCAAGCTCTTCGCGCGTAGCGTTCCGGACCGCGTCCATCAGCTCCCGTCGCTCTTTAGAGGCGGGCTGAGGCGTATAGACCCCTGGAGTCTTATCGGATCTGTCAGTGGTGACGGAGAAGGGCGATGTGTTCTGCGAGCGGTAAAGGCCGTTCTCGCGGATGGGCGTGCGCGTTGTGTGGCCCTGGGGGGATAAGGTCTGCGCGGTAGTGGGGGTGGGTTCTGGCGCGCGCTCGCACGCCCCCAATATCGACAGACAGGCCAGCGTCATGACCAGCGCACAGCCTCTGGAACAGGCTGTTGAAACAGACCAACCGCAAGACTGGGATATAGCGGGCATAGCTGATCGATACTCCGGAGCGCGGTGGGCAGGCCCCGCCGTTCGGACGTCAATCTAGGATTGTCAGCAGTCTTAAGCCTACGCCATGTATATGGGAGCTAGAGCGTTAACTGCCCTCTTTGGACGGCGGCAAACACCGCTTCGCCACGCGAGTTGACGGAAAGTTTGCGATAGATGGATTTCACATGGTCGCCGACCGTCAAAGGTGAAATCCCCAGCTCACGCGCAGCGGATTTATAAGAGTGCCCCCGCGAGAATAGCGTCAGAAGTTCTGTTTCGCGCGGCGTCAGCCGTTCCTGCGGCGGTGGCTGGGTATTGTCGGGCGAAGGTTTGGGCGTGGCAATGGGGGCCGGATCACGCAGCTGCTGTAACAGAAAGCAGGCGGCGGCGGCGCTGATGGGGGACCCGCCATCCACTGTCACGCGGATGCCGTCCAATATGGCCTCTGTCGAGGTGTCCTTCAGCAGGTATCCGTCGGCACCGGCATTGATCGCGCTGAGAATGGTCTCCTTGTCACCGAATGCGGTGATCACGAGCGAAAACGCCCCGGCAGCCTTTATGTGCGGGATGACATCCAGTCCGCTGCCGTCAGGCAGGCCGAGATCCGTCAGGATCAGGTCGGGTTTGCGGTCCAGAACTGCCGGCAGTTCGGCCAGACAGGTGGCTATGCCGCATAACTCCATGTCCGGCGCTTCGCCCAGAACATAGGCGAAATGCTCACGCACAGGCAGGCTGTCTTCAAGCAGCCCAATACGCAGAACCTTGGGGACGGTGGAGGCGGGGGAGGTTGTTTCTGACATCAGGCGGCAATGGGTTGCGAGTGACTAAGCGGTACAGACAGTTGGACGCGGGTTCCGGGCGAGGCGTCGTGCCATTCTATTTGGCCGCCGATAGCGCTGGCCCTGGTCCTCATATTGCCCAGTCCGTGGCCGCCACTGTCGATCCGGCTCCGATTTTCCGCAGAGAGGCCAGCACCGTCATCGCTTATGGAAATGGACAGGCAGTCGTCAGGCGTGGTGGTGACGCAGACGCTGATCCGTTTGGCCCGGCTGTGCTTCATGGCATTGGTCACGGCCTCCTGCATGATGCGGAACAGTTGCAGGATGTGGTCGGGCGGCAGATCTATTGAAGTCGAGGGTTCGGCATTCCATTCAAAGGCCAGGCCTGCCCCTTCGACCCGAGGACGCACACGGTTTTCGAACACACCGAGCATGGTCTCCAGTGTGGTGACGGAGGCATCGACGGAGTCGATCATCAGCCGGATTTCGTCCATTGCGACCTGAAGGCCCTCGGCCATGCGGTTGTTGTCCACTGCGCCGCGTCTGACCTCCAGCAACAAGCCGACCAGCTGACCGCCGACACCATCGTGCATATCGCGCATCAGACGGCGGCGTTCTTCGCTGCGGGCCTGTCGGTCGATCAGTTCGCGTTCGCGGATATAGGCTTCGGCCAGTTCCGCCTCACGCGATTTGAGGCGTGTCTCCAGCAGGTTGTTCAAGGCCATAGCCGACTGGAACAGGTGGAAATTGCGCTGCAGGAAGGCGATGACGAAGGCCAGTATCAGTATGGCGGCGGAGTCCATGAAATAGCCGCCGGCCAACAGGCCGAACTTGGTGCCGATACCGTCCAGCGCCAGACAGACCGCACAGATCGAAAGCAAGGCGGCCTCGACATAACGGTCTTCACGGGATGTCGCGAAATGCCAGACCAGCCGCAGTAGAACCAGTACACCCGCGGCCAGCGAGAACCACATCCAGGCCGAATCCATCAGGTCAAAGCCCGTGGGCATTGGCATGCGGTTCAGGGCGAAAATCGAGGCCAGAGAAAATACCAGCCAGCATCCGACCAATGCATATTGTCCTGCGATCATGGGTCGTCGGGTCCATGAATCCAGAAAGCAGATGAGGCTGATCGAGACGAGGGTCGTCAGGGAAAAGAAGGCCACCATCCGGCCGATGCCGCCAAAGGGCAGGTCGAAATAAAGCCCATAGGCGGCATAGGCCGTCCACGACCAACACAGGACCAGCAGCCATGCGGCAAACAGCTTGTCCTGCGAGCGGAACACCATGATCAGGGCAAACAGGCCCAGCACGAACGTCAGCGCACCCCCCAGCAGGCGGTAATCGATGGCCTGCCAGAATCGCATGGCCGTCGCGTCGCGCACCTGGTTGTAATCGCCCAGAAGGGGCTCGATCAGGTCGGAGTAGGGGAAGCCGTCGCGGACGGTGATGATATTGAGCTGGTTGTCGCCGACCTTGAGCATGCCCGATGGGACATGCAGCAGGTAGAACTGCTGGCCGTGGAAGGTCTGGTCGCCCTTCTGCATCCGGCCTTTCTTGTGAATGACCGAGCCATTCACGCGGTAGATGAAATTATCGACCTGCTGGAAGGCGACCAGTCCCAGTCCCTCGGCGGGAACGGTGTTGAGCGTGAAGTTCAACCGCAGGGACAGGTAGGACGGGTCACAGCAGTCGGTATGGGGCAGGTTCACCTTGCTGTATCGGGCCGTGTCGGCCACGGCCATCGTCGGCGCGTCCAGCTCCGCCAGCTCGGCATTGGTGAAGGCGATGCGGTCCACGTTGCGGCTGGAAGGCTTGTTGCCCCACGGCACATAGAACAGACCCCAGAACAGGGCCTGTGCCAAAAGGATCATGGCACCGAGGCGCAGAATCTCTTTCCAGCCGGACCTGCCGACAGACGGCATTAAGGCATCCGGGGACGGATCCCCCGTTGTGATGCGCCCCATGAACTCTATCCCCGAAAAACATTACTCGGCGAGAGAATATGGCAAAACATAGGTCTACGGCAACGCTTGTAAGTAAGCCGACCCCCCATATCCGTGGTGCTGCACCCATCGGTCGCAATTGAATACAACCATACGCAGGCAAACACCGGGCTGGACCGGGCGAGCCGCTTGGAAAGCGCTACGAGCGCCCTGATGAGGACATTGGATATGAAAAAGACCTTCCTGTTGGCTGCGGCCGCCGGTGTTCTTTTTGCGGCTCCGGCTATGGCCCAGTCCGCGCACCTGACGGCGACATTCGGCGAAGTTCGCCTCAGCGCCGGCTTCACCCCCGATCCCTATCGCGTCAACATGACCGCAGGGGGCCATATCAACGGTGCCCAGCTGCCGGGCTCGTGCATTGGCAATATCGCCGACGCGCCGGATTTCGAGGTCAACTATGAGGCAGGCAGCCTGCCGCTTGTTTTCCGCACCCTGTCCAGCGCCGACACCACGCTGATCATCAATGGCCCGGACGGCCGCTGGTACTGCGATGACGACAGCTATGGCGACGGCGACGCTATGGTGCGTTTCTCGAACCCGAAGAGCGGCATCTACGACATTTGGGTCGGTGTTCTGGGCAGCAACACCGCCTCGGCCACGCTCGAAATCACCGAGACTCCGTAAGGCGTCCACTGTCTTTGACGCGGGGCGTCCTGCCGGGGCTGGCGGGACGCCTCTGTTATTTCCAATCTGGGGCTGAAACCTATGTCGAATGATCAGGTTAGCGTGACGACCTCGACGTCGTGGTTCTCGCGGCTGGGCAATGCCGTAAAGGGCGTTCTGTTCGGGTTTGTCGCTGTGCTGGGGGCGATCGTGCTCCTGTTCTGGAACGAGGGTCGCTCGATCCAGTCCATCCGTACCAATAACGAAGGCGCGGCCGCTGTGCTCAGCGTCAATCCCGACCGTGTCGATGCAGCCAACAATGGCAAGCTGGTGCATCTCTCGGCGGCGGGTTCTGCCGAGGGGCAGCGCCGCGACGATGTGACGGGTGTGGCCGCCGACGGTCTGATCCTGTCGCGCTCGGTTGAATATTTCCAATGGGTGGAAAGCAGCCAGTCCGAAACCCGCACCAAACTGGGCGGCGGTCAGGAAACCGTGACCACTTACACCTATGCCACCGAATGGACGGGCACCCCGCAGGACAGCGCCGGTTTCAACAATCCGACAGGCCACCAGAATCCGCCCGCGACCCTGAAAGACGGTGTCTTTGCCGCCGAGCAGGCGACGGTCGGGGGCTTCAGGATCTCGGCTCCGGTTCTGAACCAACTGTCGGCGCAGACCCCTCTGCTGCCGTCGGCCGAACAGGCCCAGACTGTCTCCTCCGCGCTTGGCCGTCCGGTCGCGGTTCAGGAGAACGCCTTGTATGTGGGCCAGAACGCCAGTGCGCCCCAGGTCGGGGATATGCGGATCACCTACCGCTACCTGCCGCAGAATACGGTGTTGAGCCTTGTCGGCGCGCAGACCGGCAATGAGATCACCGCCTATCTCACCAAGACCGGCAGCAGCATTCTGATGGTGCGCACCGGCACGGCGTCTGCAGGCGAGATGTTCCAGGCCGCCAAGGCCGCCAACCAGACCATGAGCTGGATACTGCGCGGTGTAGGCTTTGTGGTCATGATCATCGGCTTTTCGATGGTGCTGGGGCCGCTGGGTGTGCTGGGCGACGTGGTGCCCTTTATCGGCTCCATCGTGCGCATGGGCACAGGCCTGATCGCCGGTGTTCTGGGTGTCTCCATCAGTCTGGTGGTGATCGCTGTGGCCTGGCTGGCCTTCCGACCGATCGTTGCGGTCGCCATGCTGGCGGTGGCCGGTGCGGCTGTGGCCGGTGTGCTGTGGCTGCGCAAGAACAAGGCGGCTGCGGCCCCCGCCGTTTCCTGATCACTGCACACCCGCAGGATCTGCAAGGGGTATCCGGCTAAGGCCGGGTACCCTTTCGTCTTTTGATCATCGGCTTGCATTACGTCCGCTGCCACGCCACTGATAAGACATTGTTTTCAGGGGAGCGGGATGGTTATGACTGCAAGTCGCAAAGGCCTGACGGGGGCCGTATCGGCGATGGTGCTGGCGGTATCGGCGGGCGTTGTGGCCATGCCCTCGCCGGTCTGGGCCGGTGCGCAACAGGCGGCGGATGCCGGAGCGGCCGCGCGTCTCAAGACCCTGTATGAGGGAGACTGGGATTTCCGCCAGCGCGAGCGCGGCATGGAGCCGGACGGTCGCGGCGGTTTCAAATCGGGTACCCGCCTGCCGTCGGTCGATCCGGTCAGCCAGCAGCGCCGCATCGATCACGCCCAGCGTGCCCTGGCCGAACTGGACACCATCGCGCTGGATCAGCTCTCCAACGAGGACCGCATCAACGCGGCGGTGCTGCGCACCAATCTGGAGCATGTGCTGATCGATGGCCGCGCCCGCGAGTGGGAGATGCCGTTCAACAGCGACAGTAATTTCTGGACCTATCTGGACCGCGCGGGCGGCCTGCGTACGGTCGAGGATTTCGATCGCCACATCGCCCGCCTGCGCGACATTCCGCGCTATTTCGACGAGCATAAGGTCAATATGCGCGCGGGCCTTGCCCGCGGCTTCAGCGTGCCGCGCGTGACCGCCGAGGGCCGTGACAGCTCGATCCGCAGCTTCATCACCGACACGGCAGAGGCCAACGCCTTCTTCGAGCCGTTCCGCAACATGCCCGCCACCATCCCCGTGGCCGAGCAGGAGCGTATCCGGGCCGATGCCCGCGGGGTGATCATCGAAGAGATCATTCCGGCCTATCGCCAGCTTCTCGGCTTCTACAACGACGAATATGTGCCGCAGACCCGCACCACGCTGGCGGCCTATGACATGCCGAACGGTCCGTCGTACTATGGCGAGCAGATCCGCAAATATACGACCACAGACCTGACCGCAGACCAGATCCACGAGATCGGCCTGTCCGAAGTCGCCCGCATTACTGCCGAAATGCATGATGTGATGAAACAGGCGAACTTTGACGGCACCCTGCAGGAGTTCATCACCTTCCTGCGCACCGACCCCCAGTTCGTGGCCAAGACGCCGGACGAACTGCTGATGACCTCGGCATGGGTGGCCAAACGGGTGGATGCCAAGCTGTCCGAAAACTTCGGCCTGCTGCCGCGTCGCCCCTACACCATCATTCCGGTGCCGGAGGCGCTCGCACCCTTCTATACGGCGGGGCGCGGCGGTCTGGGCTCGTGCCAGATGAACACCTACGACCTGCCCAGCCGCCCGCTGTACAACATCCCCGCCCTGACCCTGCACGAATGCGCGCCGGGCCACAGCATGCAGGCGGCCCTGTCGGCAGAGCAGCAGGGTATTCCGGCCTTCCGCCGCAGCACCTATTTCTCGGGCTATGGCGAGGGCTGGGGCCTCTATACCGAATGGCTGGGCGTGGAGATGGGCATCTATCGCACGCCCTACGAGAACTTCGGTCGCCTGTCCTACGAGATGTGGCGCGCCGCGCGTCTGGTGATCGACACCGGCGTCCATTCCAAGGGCTGGACCCGCCAGCAGGCCATCGACTACCTCGCCAGCCACACCGCCCTGTCGCAGCACGAGGTCGCGACCGAGGTGGACCGCTACATCTCGTGGCCGGGTCAGGCCCTGTCTTACAAGCTGGGCGAGATCACCATCCGCCGCCTGCGGGCCGAGGCCGAGGCCGCGCTGGGCCAAAAGTTCGACAAGCGCACCTTCCACGACCGCATTCTGGCAATGGGGGCCGTGCCGCTGACCACGCTGGAAGAGCAGATGCGGGCCTATATCGAAGAAGAAAAGGCCAAATAAGCCAAAGGCCCGATCCACTGGATCGGGCCTTTTCTTGTTCCTCAGGCGGTGCGCCGCTCGCCGAAAGTCAGCCACAGCGCCCCATAGACCACCGCCAGCAAGACCAGCACCAGGGCTTGCGGGGCCACCTCCTGCAGGCTGGCCCCCATCGCATTCATGCGCACGAAACCCTGAACCGCAGCGGTGGAAGGAAACACATGCGCCACCCACACCAGCAGCTTGGGCATCATGAAATGGGGCCATGCGGCACCGCCAAGGAAGAACAGCAGGGCAGAGGTGCCGACCCAAACCTGAACCACGCGCTCACGCCGGTTGAACAGGGTGCCGAAACACAGGCCCAGCGCCGAACTGGCCGCCGCCAGCACAGGTGACAACAGCAGGATACCCCACAGATCGCCCGCTCTCGGATAGTCCTGGATCCAGAAGATAAAACCGAAATAGAACAGGCTGCTGAGTGTTCCGATGACAATCAGGGCCAGCCATAGACCCAGCCGCCCTGCCAGAGCCAACGGTCGGGCCATGCTCTCACGCCGAATGGCAATCAGCACCCCGGCTCCCATCAACAGGGTCTGTTGAAGGATCACCAGCACCACAGCCGGTACGGCATAATCGCCATACCCCTGTGTCGGATTGAACAGGGATTCCTGTCGGACGGTGGGGGCCAGCTTGGCCACGCGAGCCAGTTCAGGCAGGCCGTCCAGCTGGCTTTCGAAGGTGGCCGCCGCCGCACCGGCCGCGGCCTTTCCGACGCTGGCCACACGCACCAGATAGCCGCCATTCAGCCATACGGCGATGCCGTCAGGCACGCCCTGCGCCAGACTGCGCCCCAGGTTTTCCGGCAGGATGATCACGCCATCGACCACGCCATCCTTCATCAGCTGTTCGGCCTCTTTCGCCGATCCGGTCACGGTGGCGACGTCCAGCCCTTCGCTGCTTCTTAGATGGGAGACAAGGTTGAGCGCGAAGGGCGTCGTGCCGGTGCTGACCACGGCGACGGGCAGGCCCTTGGCCACCTGACCGGAATAGGCCGCCGGATAGTAAAAGCCGTACAAAACCACGGCCAGCAGGAGCAGGCTGCTGACCGGACGGGCCTTGGGCAGTTTGGCAAAGGTCGCGGCAAACGCGCCGGACACGGAGTTCGCCGGCAGGTCATAGGTGAGGGGTGCCGATGTCGCCGGACGTCTGGAGCGCGCCTTCATCGCCAGCCACGCGACGGCCAGGGCGGCAACGGCCATTGCACACAGCAGGGCCAGTTCGAACATCGATGAGCGCACATCTGCGCCGGTCACCCACTGCGCCGTTTGCAGTTGTATGTAGTGGGTAAAGGGCAGGATCTGGCTCCAGACCTGTGCGAACTTCGGCCCGTGGTCAAGGGGCAGGGTGGCGTTGGAAAAAGCGATGGCCGCGCCCGAATAGACAGCTGTAACCGACAGCGACAAATCGATATCCGCCAGTGCGGCGACCAACATGGCCGACACGGAGACAGTGACCGCCATCATCGCGGCCAGTCCAAGCAGCAGCATCGGCATCGATCCAGCCACGTCCCACCCCCTGAACCCTGCCAGCCAAACGATCCACGCCGTTCCCCATGCGGTGAAGATCATCCAGTGCGGCAACAACCTTCCGGTCAGGGCGGCAAACAAATGCCCTTGGCTGCTCAATCGGGTGCGATGGAAACTGCGTCGGAACAGCAGGCGCCCCACGGCCATCAAGGCCGAGCAGGCGGCCAGCAGATGCAGCATTCCCGTGGCCAGAAGGGCGCCGAGGAACAGCTCGAAACTAAGCTGCGGGTTGCCGATAATGGATACCTGGACCGCAGGAGCAGTCAGCTGTGTCGCGGGCAGTCCCATCTGTCGGGCGCGTTCTTCCAGTCGGGGAGCGGCGGCCACACCGATGGCGGCGGATTGCTGCATCGCGGCCATCGATCCCATCGTCTGGAAGGCCCCGTTGAAATAGACGCTGACGGTGGTGTGGTGGCGGAACAGGCCGTGTTTCATCTCGGACGGGAAATGGGCGACCGAATAGATTTCACCGCGCCGCATCAGGGCCATAGCCTCATCCAGGCTGGCCGGCCGATAGGCCACGTCCACAACGGCGCTGGACTGCATCTCGCGTATGGCGGCGCGGGTGAATGCCGTGTCGGCCTGATCGACCACGGCGACCGGAATGTTCTTGGCCACGCCCGGCCCCAGCATCGTGGCCACCGCGACTAGGATCAGCAGCGGCAGGGCAAAGGCCACGACTGCGTCCCAGCGGCGTGTCAGCAGCCGCCGGACTTCCGCCCGCAAATGGGTGGCGAAAACCTGTGGGCCGGTGGTCACCGCGCAGACCAGTTGAACAGCACGCTCATGCCCGGACGCAGGCGCTCGACGGGCTGTGCGGGCTTGGCCTTTACCTCGAAGCTGCGGATATCATAGCCGCGCGACTGGCGCGTCGAGCGGGCGGTGGCATAGCTGCCCTGCGGGCTGATGGCGGTGACGTTGAACGGCACATCCTTCAGGCCCAGCGCGGGGATATCGCCACGGATGACCGAACCGATCTTCAGGTCGGAATACTGGTCCTCGCGCACGGTCAGGGTGACCCACGGATTGGCAGTATCGACGATGGTGAAGACCGGAACGCCCGTCAGGACCAGCTCGCCCACATTGGCGAAACGCTCGGAAATCTCGCCCGCGTGCGGGGCCACCAGCCGCGTCTCGGCCTGAAGGCTTTCGGTCTCGGCGATGGCGGCCTGTGCGCCCTGGACCTGCGCGTCGGCGACGGCCTTTTCCTGAGGGCGGGTGCCCGCGCGGGCCTTAAGGTATTGCTTGCTCGAGGC
>NZ_DJFS01000060.1 GCF_002432125.1 Brevundimonas sp. UBA5866 | reverse complement strand
GGCGGGGGTGGAGGAGGAGGCGGCGGAGGCGGAGGCGGAGGCGGCGGCGTTGTCGGCGTCGGGGGTATGATGCTGCCACCCCGGATGCCTCCGCCACCACCGCAGGCGGCCAGAGGCAGGACCAACAGGGTCAGCAAGCTACCCGCAGCCAGTGTGGATTTCAGTTTTGCCCAACCCATCGTTCAGACCCCTTCCCAAGGCCCCATCCATTTTAATGTGACGCTAAACCCAAAAGCGTTAATCAACTCCGCATCAATCTGGACCGTATGGCCAGTCACAAAAAAGGGACCGCTCTGCTACGAACGGTCCCTTTTTCCGGATCAATCGGAGGCTTGATCAGTCGCGAAGCAGCTCGTTCACGCCGGTCTTGGCGCGGGTCTGGGCGTCCACGCGCTTGACGATGACGGCGCAGTACAGCGACGGGCCGCCGTTCGGGTCGGGCAGGGTGCCCGGCACCACGACCGAATAGGCCGGAACCTCGCCGCGATAGATTTCGCCGGTGGCGCGGTCGACGATCTTGGTCGAGGCCGACAGGTAGACGCCCATCGCCAGAACCGCGCCTTCGCGCACGATCACGCCCTCGGCCACTTCGGCACGGGCACCGATGAAGCAGCCGTCCTCGATGATGGTCGGATTGGCCTGCAGCGGCTCCAGCACGCCGCCGATGCCCGCGCCGCCCGACAGGTGCACATTCTTGCCGATCTGGGCGCAGGAGCCGACTGTGGCCCAGGTGTCAACCATCGTGCCTTCACCGACATAGGCGCCGATGTTCACGAACGACGGCATCAGCACGACCGACTTGGCGATGTGGGCACCGTGACGCACGATCGCACCCGGAACCGAGCGGAAGCCCGCGTTTTGGTAGTCGGTGGCGGTCCAGTCACCGAACTTGTTTGCGACCTTGTCGAAGAACGGGCCGATGGCCGGAGCCGGGCTGTTCATGCCGCGATCGCCCGCGCGCATGATGATGTTGTCATTCAGGCGGAAGCCCAGCAGCACGGCCTTCTTCAGCCACTGGTGGGTGGTCCAGACACCGTCATCGCCACGGGTGGCCACGCGGGCCTCGCCCGAGTCCAGCAGGGCCAGAGCTTTCTCGACGGCTTCGCGCACTTCACCCTGGGTCTGGGCGTTGATGTCGGCGCGGGCTTCCCAAGCGGCTTCGATGACGCTTTCGAGCTTGGTGAGATTGGTCATTCGGGATCTCCGTCAAGAATGGCGGTGGTCAGGAAGGGCGGCAGGGAGGCCGCGCGATAGTCGATAAAGTCGCCTTCGGCGCTGAAAGCCTTTGGTCCGACCAAAACGGTCTTCATGCCGATGGCCTTGGCCGGAGCCAGGTTCTGCGGCGTGTCTTCAAAGAAGCAGGCGGTGGTCGGATCGATGCCGAACATGGCCAGCATCTTCTGGAAGGTGCGCGGGTCCGGCTTGGGGATCAGGTCGGCGTCTTCCAGCGCGAACACACCGTCAAACAGGTCGTCGATGCCCAGTTTTTTCAGAACGCGGTGGGCATGGACGGTCGAGCCATTTGTGAAGATGACGCGCTTGCCCTTGAGGCGCTCCAGACCCATGCGCAGGGCCGGGTCCGGCTCAAGCACATCCAGCGGCACATCGTGGACTTCGGCCAGGAAATGGTGCGGGTCGATCTGGTAGCGGGTCATCAGGCCCGCCAGCGAGGTGCCATAGTCGTGCAGGAAGGATTTCTGCATGACCAGCGCCTCGTCGGCGGGAAGGCCCGAGGTGCGCACCACGTAATCGTTGATGCGCTTTTCCACGAGGCCCATGAACTGGCTCTCGACCGGATAAAGCGTGTTGTCGAGGTCAAAGACCCACGACTTTACGCCTTCAAGATCGGCTGCAATGTCGGTCGGAAGGTCGGAGGCCACTTCCGTCGGCATCTTGTCGGTCACTTGGCGGTCACCAGGGTGCCGGCACCGTTTTCGGTGAACAGTTCGACCAGCATGGCGTGCGGACGGCGGCCATCTAGGATCACCACGGCTTCAACGCCCGCGCGGACAGCCGCCATCGCCGTCTCCAGCTTGGGGATCATGCCGCCGGTGGCGACGCCGTCGTCGATCAGCTTTTGCGCATCCTCGAGGCTCATCTGGCGGATGATCTCGCCGTCGGCACCCTTAACGCCCGGAACGTCCGTCAGCAGTAGCATGCGCTTGGCGTTCAGCGATCCGGCGATGGCACCGGCCACGGTGTCGGCGTTGACGTTATAGGTCATGCCGTC
Organism: Brevundimonas sp. UBA5866; assembly: GCF_002432125.1. Classification (GTDB taxonomy): domain Bacteria; phylum Pseudomonadota; class Alphaproteobacteria; order Caulobacterales; family Caulobacteraceae; genus Brevundimonas. The sequence continues at coordinate 4,015 of NZ_DJFS01000060.1, read as the reverse complement.
GTCCGCCACGCCGATCGGGGCGATGACCGGAACCCAGTCCTCGGTTTCCGACGCGATCAGGCCCTTGATCAGCTTGGGATCAACCTTGGTCGGCTCGCCCACAAAGCCCAGATCGACCTCGTGCTCGATCATGCTGTCGGGATCGCGCTTGGTGCGACGGGTCTTTTCGACCGTTAGCAGGCCTGCGTCCTTGCCCGACAGGCCCACGCCGCGCACGTCGGCTTCCTTGCCGGCGACCGTGATCCAGTGGGCGATCTCTTTGTTGACCGCACCCGACAGAACCATCTCGGCCACGGCCATCGTGTCCTTGTCGGTCACGCGCAGACCGTCGATGAAGTTGGACTTCACACCGGCCTTGTCCAGCATGGCGCTGATCTGCGGGCCGCCGCCGTGGACGACCACGGGGTTCACACCCATCAGTTTCAACAGAACCACATCGGCAGCAAACTGCTTTGCCACGGAGCTTTCGCCCATAGCATGGCCGCCGTATTTGATGACCACCGTCTCCCGGTCATAGACCTGGATATAGGGTAGGGCTTCAGCCAGGGTTTTTGCGGTTTCCCAGCTGCGCTCTTCGGATTGCCGATCGACTTCGTTCATAGTGATCGCGCCATAACGCCTAAGCGCCGCCAAGTCACTCATTTAAGCGCCTGTCCGACCTTGGAATAGGGTGCGGAACGGCGGTTGAATAAAACCGCAGAGGTTGCAAAGCGAGGCTTGCTGCACACCGTTAGATATGCTGTTTTCATACAAGTTTACGCACAAATCGTAGGAATGGTGGGCGTTTATCGTCACCATTGTCTCCTAACGAATCTCCTAGGGAATACTGTGTCGATTCATCCGGTCATTATGTGCGGCGGCGCTGGTACGCGTTTGTGGCCCGCTTCCCGTCCGACCCGACCGAAACAGTTCATCGCCCTGCACGGTGAACATTCATTGTTTCAGGAAACTGCACTTCGTGCGGCCCATCTGATGGATGGCAGCAGCCATCTGATCGTGGTCGGCGGAGCCGTGCATGAGTCGTTTATTCTCGAGCAATTGGCTGAAGTCGGTCTGACCGCCCAGGTCATTCTCGAGCCTGAAGGACGCGATTCCGCCCCGGCCATGACCGCCGCAGCGGTATGGAGCCGCAGTATCGATCCCGAGGGCATCAATGTCTTTGTGTCTTCGGACCACTATCTGCCGGACCACCAAGCCTTCAAACAGGCCGGCCTGAAGGCCGCCGAGGCGGCGGCGGCAGGGCGCATCGTGACGCTGGGTGTCCACCCGACCAATCCGTCCTCGGCCTATGGCTATATCGAGCCATCGGGTGAGGGGCTGTCAGACGTGGTGCGCTTCGTCGAAAAGCCGGACACCAAAACCGCGCAGGTTTTCATTGAGCGCGGATTGGTGTGGAATACGGGCATCTTCATCGCCCGCTCGGACATCTTCCTTGAAGAGGTGAACCATTACGTTCCCGCCGTCGGAAAGGCGGTCGAGAAGGCAATGGACGGATTGTCAGGCACGACGGTGCTGTTGCCGCCATCCTTTGCTGAGGCACCCAAGGTTTCCATCGACTATGCCGTCATGGAGAAGACCCGCCGTGCCTCCGTGCTGCGTGTAGATTTCGAATGGTCAGATCTCGGGGCATGGGATGCGGTCGCCAACAGCGTCTCGCCGGATCAGGGACGCCATATCCTGATCGACTCGCCCGGAACCGTGGCACGTGCCCCTGAAGGCGTGATCGTGACGGTTCTCGGCGCATCCAATCTGGCCGTTGTCGTCGAGAACGATGCGGTTCTGGTGTGCGATCTCAATCGCTCGCAGGACGTGAAGGCGGTGGTCGAGCGCCTGAAGCAGGTCTCGCCCCAACATCTGGACTTTGCCAAGCCCGAGCCGGTGGATGTCGTCTCCGGCGGCAAGGGTTTTGTGGACTGGATGAAGCTGCGCGCCCTGCCGGTGTGGGCTTCGCTGGGTATCCGCGATGACGGTATTTTTGCCGAGGCGCTGACGCTGGGCGCGGATCCGGTGGTGCTGAACCATCGTGTTCGCGTCCAGGCCCGCCAGATATTCACCTTCGCCGAGGCAGGCCGGCTGGGCTGGAGTGGCCCGTGGGAATGGCTGATGGAGCGCGGTCTGGCCGCGTTCGAGAAATACTACATCAGCGAAGAAGGCATGCTGCACGGACTGCTGTCGCCGTCGCTTCAGGTGCTGACCCCGCGTGCGTCGGTCTATGACCATGCCTTTGGCCTGTTTGCCCTTGCCGCCGCGCATCGTGTGAAGAGCGATCACGGCCGCTATCTGCACCTGGCCAATGGCATTCGCGAGCGCCTGTTCCGCGAGGTACAGCCGAACGGGGCCCTGGTCGAGATCGAGGGGCATCCCCACCAGTCCAACGCCCACATGCATCTTCTCGAAGCCTGTCTGGCCTGGGAAGAGGTGGGCGGCGACATGGCCTGGGCCGATGCTTCCGACCGCCTGGTGCAATTGGCCTGCACGACCTTCATCGATGCCGAGAAGGGGTGCCTGCGCGAGTTCTTCTCGCCGGACTGGACCCCTGCCGAAGGCGAAAAAGGCCAGTGGGTCGAACCGGGCCACCAGTTCGAATGGGCGTGGCTGCTGCTGCGCTATGCCCGACGCCGTAACGCGCACCATCTGGTCGATGTGGCCAAGGATCTCTACCGCTTCGGCATGCAGGGATACTGGGCCTCTGCCGGTGTCGTGGTGGATGCCATCAATGTGTCGGGCGAGCGTCTGGAGACGCGCGCCAGACTGTGGCCGCAAACGGAATGGATTAAGGCCGCCCTGCTGCTGGCCGAGATTTCCGAAGGTGCGGAACGTCAGGCCTATCTAAATGATGCCGGTCTGGCGGTGCGTGCGCTTACACAATACTTCACCGATGACGGAGTCTGGCGCGAAGTACTGACGGGCGTGGGTGTTTTCAGAGATGAACCGTCCAAAGCCAGCTCGCTATACCATATTGTCGGTGCGTGCGCCCAACTGACGCAATCGCTCCGTTCAATGGGTCATCCCGCATCTTTGGGATGATTCCGAACAGGGATATATGTAAATATCCTTAGGGTGTCGGGGCTTAAAATGGGAGCGGGGCAATTATGTTAAGCTCCCGTTCACATTCTGTAGCGTCGATATCACGTTTCCATGTTCTCAACGAGAAATGGCGGCTTTACGGCCTCGACCTGAGCAGTAGAGCCTGTTATCTGAAGTTTAGCGGTACTTGTGTACCGTCATCATCAACGATTCTTGGAGGGCCGCTTATATGCGCGTCAAGAGTTTGATCCTGGCTTCTAGCGCGGCGGCCGCCCTGGCACTGTCGGCTGGTGCCGCTTCGGCTGAGCCGAACGGTTGGTACGGCGCTATCGACGCTGGTTACCACATCATCGACGACATCAACGCTGAGTCGTCGAACACGGGCGCTAACTGGAACTGGGAAGTCAACGACGGCTGGGCCGCCTTTGCTCGTCTCGGTTACCGTTTCAACCCGAACTGGCGTATGGAACTCGAAGGCGGTTACCGCTCGGGTGACATCGGCCGCGTTCGCGCCGTTTCGGGCGCACAAGGCCTGTGCAACCTGAGCCCGGCTACCGGCCCGTGCCACTCGCCGGAAGGTGACATCACCTCCACCACCATCATGGCCAATGTCATTTATGACTTCGGCACTGAGGATTGGGGCCTGCGTCCGTTCGTGGGTCTGGGTGCAGGTGTAAACCGCGTCAACGTCGACACCATTGGCCGTCTTCGCCAAGCTCCGGGCGGCGCTTTCGCTGCTGACGACACCTCGACCAAGTTCGCTGCTCAAGCGATCGCTGGTCTGGCTTGGGCTCTGTCGGACCGCACCAACATCGACCTGACCTACCGTTACCTCACCGGCGAAGCCGAGTGGGCGTCGGTGGTTCCGGCAACCGTCTCGCCGTCATTCGGTAACTGGACGGGCGACTATGACCAGTCGCACACCGTGACCCTGGGTCTGCGTTACGCCTTCGGTGCTCAAGACGCTCCGCCGCCGCCGCCGCCGCCG
>NZ_DJFS01000011.1 GCF_002432125.1 Brevundimonas sp. UBA5866 | reverse complement strand
GGCGGTGGTCAGCCGCACCGCGTCCGCAAGGGCGAGCGTCGCGGCGGCGAGCAAGCCCCGCGTCCGGCCTCGACCTACAACCCGTTGGCCGGAGAAGTGACCACACCGCGCGAACCCAAGCCGGTCAGCGAGATGAAGCGCCGCCCGCGCAAGCGCCCGTCGAACGGCGGCAAGGGTTACGCCAACAAGGGCTAAATCCCTGAAATGATCAAAGGCTGCTACCTCTCGGGGTGGCGGCCTTTTTCATGTCCGCCTGACGCAAACAAAAACGGCGGCCCCGTCAGGAGCCGCCGTTTCCGTTTTCAGATCCGTGACGGATTAGAACTTGATGCGGGTACCCAGCGAGAAGGCCAGGGCCGAGCCTTCCAGCTCGCCGCGCAGGTTCGAGATCACGGCACCTTGCAGCAGGGTGCGGTCGTCGTTCATGACGGCCTTGTCCATGTCCACATAGGTGATGCCCGCATCGAACTGGACGCCGTCGGTCACTTCGGTCGACATACCGACCGAGTACAGCCAGCGGTCCGAATCCGGGATACGGGCGGTACGCAGGGCGTCCGTGGTCGGGGTCGGGTCATAGCCGATACCGGCGCGGAAGGTGGTCTTGTCGCTGTAGGCGTAGTCCAGACCGATGGCGCCGGTGGTGACGTCTTCGTAGTTCTGGTGGATCACGTCACCGCCGCCGGTGAAGTTGACGTTGATCGCGTCAAATTCCGACCAGCCGATGCGGTTGACCTGGGCGTTCAGGGTCAGCTTGTCGGTCGCGGCGTAACGCACGGCAGCGGTCACGAACCAAGGGGTGCTGAAGGTCGCATTGCCGCCGGTCGCGAAGCTGCGCGGAGCCAGAGCGCCCTTCATCGACTGGACGATGTCACCTTCCAGATCGTGTTCGATGGCCGAACGGTACGACAAACCCAGGTCCCACTTGCCGTGGTGGACTTGTGCGCCGACGTTCCAGCCGAAGTCGATGCCGTCACCTTCCAGCGACGAATAGCCGTCGGTTGCCAGCAGCGGCGAGAGCGGGTTGCCGGTCAGCGACGGGATGTTCGAGGTCAGCTTGGCCTTGACGTACTGGGCGCTGACACCGGCGCCGATGTCGAGCCAGTCGTTGACCTGATAGGCCACGACCAGACCCAGGTCAGCCGAGCGCAGTTCCGACGTGTTGGCGTCGAAGCGGGCGAACGAACCACCGTCCGACAGGACATTGCCGACCGACTCGTTGGCACGGTACTTGGTGGTGAAGTTGTAAGGAGCCGAGACAGCCAGACCGATCGACAGGCGGTCGTTGATCGGGGTGGCGATGGCGAAGTTCGGCACCACGCCGCTTTCGACCGGATTGTTCTCGACGGTACGACCGCCCACGGGCAAGCGACCTGCGACCTGGCCGTTGGCCGGGTTGATCAGGGTCAGGGTCGAGCCGGTGTTACGGGCTTCGGAATCGATACGGATGGCGTGCAGCGAGAAGGTCGCTTCGCGGCCCGAACGGGCGATCGCAGCCGGGTTCCACCACAGCGAGGCAACGCCGGTGTCGGCGGCTTCACCCGAGTAGGCACGGCCAGCGCCGCGAGCCGATTGTTCTTGGAGATAGAAGGAGCCAGCGAAGGCCGGAGCGGCCACGGAGGCCATGAGAACGGCCAAGCCGCCAATGCGGGCCACGTTCCTGGAAGTCATGATTTCACCTATAGTTACTGGGTCCACCATTACCGATGCGATGGACCTTTGTTCGGGGAGTAACGAACGCTTATCAGCCTCAACGGCTGTGTCATGGGTGACTGCCCAATAAGACGACAGCGCTCTCCTGAATCCCCGAGCGGCGTTGCGCAGATGTCGCACTTTTGTCGCGCATACTGACCTTGGGTAAGGATTTAATTGCACGTAACGCCGATATAAAAACGATTATTGGACGATTATGGTCAGAAATGAAGCAGATAAGTGCTTCTAAATTGACCTAGCGTAAGGCTTCGTGAACGGATTGCGGTTTTGTGCTAGGCTTCCCATTTAAAGCCTCAAGGTTCATACGACCCGCAATACGCCGCTTCATGCGGCGGCTCCCTTGCGGAAAACCTCCGCCACGAAAGCTCTTTAAGTCATGTACGAAACGCCCGAACTGGAAACCGACGTCCTTGTCCGCAGCCACGAAATCCGCATCCACACCGCGGAAGATTTCGAGGGCATGCGCAAGGCTGGCCGTCTGGTCGCCGAGGCGCTGGACATGATCACCGAGCACGTCAAACCGGGCGTCACCACGGGCGAATTGGACGATCTGGTCCGCGAGTTCACGCTCGACAACGGCGGCATCCCCGCCTGTCTCGGCTACAAGGGCTATGAGAAGACGATCTGCACCTCGATCAACCATGTCGTCTGCCACGGTATTCCGGGCGACAAGGTCCTGAAGGAAGGCGATATCGTCAACATCGACCACACCGTCATCGTTGATGGCTGGCACGGTGATTCCAGCCGTATGTATCCGGTCGGCGAAATCGCCACCCGCTCCAAAAAGCTGATCGATGTGACCTATGAATCGCTGGAACTGGGTCTGGCCCAGATCAAGCCGGGCAACACCTTCGGCGACATCGGCTATGCCATCCAGAAATTCGTCGAGGCCCAGCGCATGAGCGTGGTGCGTGACTTCTGCGGCCACGGCATCGGCCGCGTCTTCCACGACAGCCCCAACGTGCTGCATTATGGCCGCCGCGGCGAGGGTGCCGTCCTGAAGCCGGGCATGTTCTTCACGGTCGAGCCTATGGTGAATCTGGGCAAGCCGGGCGTGAAGGTCCTGTCGGACGGCTGGACCGCCGTGACCCGTGACAAGTCGCTGTCCTCGCAGTGCGAGCACACCATCGGCGTCACCGAAGACGGCATCGAAATCTTCACCCTGTCGCCTAAGGGCATTTTCCGCCCGACCTTCTAAGCGGCTGCAAATGACATGGATCGAGGCCGGCCCTTTACGGGGTCGGCCTTTTTGCTGCCGATCGCCTAGCCTGCAGCTCTATACAGACCTGCGATATCCGATAGTGTCCCGCGCCGGGGGACGCCTATGCTTGATTCACCAGAAACCGACAGACCCAAGCCCAAGGCCCATCATCTCGGCCACAGGGACCGACTTCGAAACCGTGCCCGCGAAGGAGGGCTGCCTTCGCTTCCGGACTATGAGCTGCTGGAACTGTTCCTTTTCCGCAGCCAGCCGCAAGGCGATGTGAAACCCATAGCCAAGGCACTGCTGGACAGGTTTGGATCGCTGTCGGGTGTTTTGGCCGCCTCGATCGAAGACCTGCGCACGGTCCGTGCCGTGGACATCAAGGGCCGCACCAAGGCCATTGGCCCGGAGACGGCCCTGGACCTGTGCGCCCTTCAGGAAATCGCCCGGCGTGTCTCGCTGGAAGAGGTCGCCAAACGTCCTGTCATATCCTCATGGACGGCACTGCTGTCCTATGTGCGCATTACCCTGCAGCACGAGCCGCGCGAACAGTTCCGCGTCCTCTATCTCGACCACAAGAACCAGTTGATCCGAGACGAGATCCAGAACAAGGGCACGGTGGACCACGCCCCTGTATATCCCCGCGAAGTGGTGCGCCGCGCCCTCGAACTCAGCGCCAAGGCCATGATCATCATCCACAACCACCCCTCGGGCGACCCTACCCCCAGTCGCGCCGACATCGACATGACCCGTCAGGTGATCGAGGCCTCCAAGGCCCTGGAAATACAGGTCCACGACCATCTGATCGCCGGTCGCCACGGTGTAACCAGCTTCAAGCAATTGGGGCTGATGTGACCGTTCTTTCTACCGCCCGCATGACCCTGTCGCCTGTGGTCCTCGAGGACTTCGATGACCTGGTGCGACTGTGGCGGCAGGAAGGGGTGACGCGTTACATCACCGGCCGCCCGCTGACGGAAGAAGAGGTGTGGTTGCGCCTTCTGCGCGACATAGGACACTGGACCAGTTTGGGTCACGGCAATTGGAGCCTCAAGCTCCACAACGGCACAATGGTCGGCTGTGTGGGACTGTTCGATTACCGACGGGATCTGGTACCGGCTTTCACCGATACCGAGGTCGGCTGGGTGTTAGGCGAAGACTGGCACGGACAGGGGCTGGCCCGCGAAGCCGTCGAGCGCGCCCTCGAACACGCTGACAGAAAGCTCAATCTTTCCCGTACTGTGTGCATGATTTCAGCCGAAAATCCGGCCTCCATCAAACTGGCCGAAGCGGTCGGATTTCGCTTCTATGCCGACGGACATTATAAAGCCGGTTCCGTACGCCTATATGAGCGTATGCGCGCCAAGGGTGCCGTTACAGGCTGACATCTGGCCTCTGGCGCATTAATTGCTTTTTACTGTACAGCTTTGAACGAGTAACCTCATGCCTATGTCCGCTGAAGAACTGCGTGCGCACCTGACCGAGGCCTTCCCGGATGCCGTAGTCGATCTGAACGACACGGCAGGCGACGAAGACCATTGGGTCGCCGTCGTCATCTCCAGCGCTTTTGAGGGCATGAGCCGCGTGAACCGTTACCGTGCCTGCAATGCTGCCCTGAAAGGCAAGCTGGGGACGGTAGTGCATTCTGTCAGTTTTGACGCCAAAACCCCGACCGAGGTCGCCTAAGCATGCGTTTTCGCCCACTTGGAGACGCTGGAACAGCAGTATCCAGCATCACCCTTACGCTGGATGCCGGCGTCGCGGCGACGGGTGCGGAGAATATCCGTGCCCTTGTCTATGCTGCCCTTGAAGAGGGCGTGAACAGTTTTCACATCGACAGTCTGGATGGCACGCTGATCCGTACCTTCGGTGATGCGCTGAGCGACATCGACCGTGACCTTCTGCACATCACCCTGACGCTCGGCCCGTTGCCGAACGGTCGCCGCGACTTCTCGGTCGATGGCGTGAACGCGGTGATGGATGCGGTTCTGAATGCGACCGGCATCAACTACTTCGACGCTGTGGTTCTGGATGACCCCGCCGAAAGCGAGCTTCCTGTGCAAACCCTGAAGACGCTTCGTGCCGACGAACGCATCATGCGCCTTGGTATCCGCGGCAATTCGGATGTCATGGACATCTACATCAGCAGCGGCCGTTTCGACCTGCTGTTCACCCCATGTCACATCCAGCTGGATCAACGGCAACGGGCGTGGATGCGCTCGGCCAAGGAACAGCAGTTGATCGTTTTCGGCACCGAATACTATCCCGAAGAGCTGCTGAATCCGGCCAAGCCCCCGCCCCCGCCCGAACCGACCAAGGGGCTGTTCGGTTTGAGCCGCAAAAAGGTCGTAGTCGAAGAACCTCTAAGCCCGTTCGCCTTCCTGCACACGACGGCTGGCTGGGAAGCGGAGGACCTCTGCCTGGCCCACGCCCTTCTGGACCCGTCGCTGGGCTCGGTCGTGGTACGCGCTTCGGACGTGGAAAATCTGCGCCGTCTGGCCCGTGCCTGCGAACGCGACATGCCGGTCAGCATGCCGGCCCAGCTGGAGATGGCACGCGTCATCGCCTCGCGCGCGGCCTGAGGTCACGCGACCAGCGCCATACGGCAGCCTTAGCCGCCTAGAGCGACAAAGGCCCCGTTGGCAAAGCCCGGCTTGGCGTACTTCAAGGTCTGGCCGTCATCGGTGATGACGCGCCCGCCCGCCGCCTGCAGCACACCATGACCGGCTGCGATATCCCATTCGGATGTCGGCCCGGTCCGCGGATAGGCATCAAAGCGCCCTTCCGCGATCAGGCATAGTTTCAGCGACGAATCCAGCGCCTGCCAGCGCGTGCAGCCATGACGCCGGATCAGACGCTCCGCCTCTTCGTCGCTCAGGCTATGGCTGACCAGAGCCACCGGCTCAGCGGGGCGCTCTCTGACATGGATGGGCTGCCACGCGCCCTGTCCCTGACGGCGGAAGGCTCCACCTGCCTCGGGACCGCTGCGCCAGCTGATCCCGGTCGCGGGTGCCACCACCGCACCGGCCACGACCAGCCTGTCGCGCACCAGCGCGATGTTGACGGTGAAGGCTTCGCGGCCCGCCACAAAGCCCCGCGTACCGTCCAGCGGATCGATCAGCCAGAACCAGCCCTCACCCGCCTGCGGCAACCCCTTGGCGCAGGCCTGCTCCTCGGCGATCGTCTGTACACCGGGCCATTCCGCTTCGAGACGCGAAAGAATTAAACGCTCCGCCGCTCGGTCGGCTTCGGTGACGGGGCTGGCATCCGCCTTTTGTTCGGCCACGACGCCTGCGTGCCAGAAGCCCCGGATGACCTCGGCGGCCTCTTCGGCAATTTCTGCAATGATTTCAGCCAGTCTTCCCGACTTCAGATCGGATGCAAGCCGTTGCGCCACCGCGCTGGACAAGGGGGCTGGGGCAGGCGTTTCAGAGGGGGAAAGCGGCTCGGACATGGTTTTGTCCAGATACTCCAAACAGGCGGTTTTACGAACCGCCAAATCAGGTCAGTTATAGTTAACCTTCATTAACTACGTTTTTGATCCTCGTCTTTCTGGATCGGTACCGCCATGTCCTTTTTGACCGACGCCGCTCACACGGCTGCCGACAACGGCACACAGCCTGCCCTGCCACAGGGGGCTGAACTGACGGCTCTGGTCGCGGCCAAGCTGTGCCACGACTTCATCAGCCCGTCTGGTGCCGTCATGTCGGGACTGGATCTGCTGGACGATCCCACGGCGCAGGACATGCGCGATGATGCGATGGGCCTGATCCGCCAGAGCGCCCGCAAGATGATCTCGCTGGTCAATTTCTCGCGCGTCGCCTTTGGGGCGTCCACCAGTGCCGAGACCTTTGCCAGCGACGAGCTGCACGCCCTGCTGCTGGGCCTGACCGAGGGCGGTCGCGCCCAGATCGAATGGCGCATTGCCCCGTGCAACCTGCCCAAAGCCCATGCCCGCGCCCTACTCAATCTCGCCTATCTGACCGCCGGTGCCCTGCCGATGGGGGGAACGGCAGTGATCACCTGTCGCGAGGAAAACGGCTGGCTGTTGATCGCCGGTCAGGCCGAGGGCGGACGTGCCCGCCTCAAACCCGAAGCCCTGACGGGCCTGAGAGGACAGGCTCTCACCGAGGGACTGCACGGACAGTGGATCCAGCCCTATTGGCTGTGGCTGACGGTTTCCGAAGTGGGTGGCCGATTGGACACCGCTGTCGAGGAACAACGTGTATCCCTGTTAGCCAGACTACCCATGACGGTATAAATTTGGCATAAGCTGGGCCATTAGTTCACTGCCAAGGTTCCATTTCGGGACTTTTTGGAGTTTGGTCCACTGCCTACACCGCTTTGTCTCATAGTCGATGACAGCCGGATCATTCGCAAAGTGGCTCGACGTATCGTCGAGGCACTGGGCTTTGAGGTGGCTGAAGCCGCAGACGGCATCGAAGGCCTGGAGCAATGCTTGCGGGCCATGCCCGACCTCATCCTGCTGGACTGGCGGATGCCGACTATGGACGGCATGGATTTCCTGTCACAGCTCAAGCACCAAACCGGCGGTGTCTTGCCCAAGGTGCTGTTCTGCAGCATGGAAAATGACCCCCGCCGCATTGCCGAGGCCCTGGCAGCCGGTGCCGACGACTATGTGATGAAGCCGTTCGACGGCGAAATACTGCAGTCCAAGATCGACGAACTGGGCGATCTGGGTAGACACGCCGCATGACGCCCGAGGATTTCGACAGGCTGCAAAGCTTGATGGTCAGCCGTTCGGGATATGCCCTGACGTCGGACCGTATGCAGTTGGCCGAGCATCGGCTGGGGCCGATCGCCCGCCGCGAGGGGTTTCACAACGTCGAGGCCCTTCTGGCCAATCTGTGGGCACGGCCGGTCGGCTCTCTCGCATGGTCGATCATCGAGTCGCTTCTGAACACCGAGACCTGGTTCCGGCGCGAGCGCAATGTGTTCGACCTCTATGCCCGCGAAATCCTGCCTGCCCTGGCCAAGGCCCGCAATGGACGCCCGATCCGCATCTGGGTTGCCGGCGGTGCCTCGGGACAAGAGGCGTTCAGCCTCGCCATGAGTGCTCTGGAGCAGGATATAGCCGTCGATATCCTCAGCACCGATCTTTCACGCCGCGCGCTGGAGAAAGGCGGACGTGGCATCTACTCGGGGTTTGAAATTCAGCGTGGTCTGACCGCCCACGCCATGCTGCGCTGGTTCGGTCCTGTCGAAGACCAATGGCAAGCCAAGCCGGATCTGCGTCGCATAATCCATTTCGATCGCGCCAATCTGTTGGACCCTCTGCCTCCCGATCTTACGGCCAAGGGTCCGTTCGACCTGATCTTCTGCCGCAATGTCATCAGCGACATGGTCCCCGACGCCCAGATGAAGGTTCTGGACCGGCTGTATGAGCCGCTATTGCCCGATGGCTGTCTTTTCCTGGGCACTGACGAGCGCACCGACACCAAACAGTTCCGCCCTGTTGCAGGCCGGGCGGGGCTCTATGTCAAAGCCCCCAACCGCGACCAGTTCGCCGCCTAACCCAACAGTGCCTGACGCGCGACGGCCTTTACGCCGTCGGTCGCAACATCCCGGAAGTCCAGATCGGTCGTGCCGAAATATTTCCTCTGGTTGCGCGCGCACCAGTCGGTGGTGGCCAGCCGCAGCCTGCCCGCCTGACGCCCGCCCGCACTACGCGGTGCGGCATAGATGAAATCTCCGGTCATCTCGTCGATCGGCGTCGGACTGTCCTGGTTACAGACCTTGAGAATGGCGGGCAGTCGCGCGGCGTCCACCTCCGCCACCTGAAGCCGACCGTCAAAACGCACCACTTCGTCAAAGTGGAACTGGTCGATATCGCCGCCCTTCAACCCTGTGCCCAGTGTGGTGTGGCCAATAAAGCCCCAGTCGGCATCGGCGGCATCGGCAAAGCCGACGCAGACCTTGCGCGCTGTGTCGCCCAGAGACAGGGGCAGAGGGTTCCGCCCCAGAATGGCCCGCTCCCTTTCGGTCAGATGGGTGGCCAATGTCTGACGGACCAGGGCGGCCAATGCGGCATCGACAGGGGCATCGGTCGGCACTTCGCGGATAAAGGTCCGCACGCGGCCGTCATTTCCGTATTCGCCGACCGTATAGGTCTCGCCCCAGCGCCCCGGATGCATATAGCCGGTTGCACCGTCATGATGGGTGAAGAGCAGGTGGTTATGCCCGCCGATCATCAGCGCCCCTTGCGGTACGAGCGGCAGGTATTCGCGCTCGTCCACCACCCCGACGTGGCTGAGTACCAGCTTCAGCCCATCGCCCGCGAGCATGGCGGGAAAGTTTTCCCTCGCCCAGGCCTTCGGCTCCGGAATCTGAAGGAACTCGCGGCTGGCCTGCGGATAGGCATTGATCGATGGCGTGCCCATGCCAACGATGCGCAATGTCTGCGCGCCGATATCCAGGTCTGCCGTCGAAGGGGCGAAGGGCTGGCCTGTGCGCTTGTCGATCAGGTTGCTGACCACCGTCAGCCCCAGCTGGCGCATCCGCGCCACGACCGGATGAAGGTCGGTCACAAGGTCGTTGTCATGGTTGCCGATATTGAAAACCGTCGGTGCAATCTTGGGCAGCTCGGCCATGAAAGCCCAGTCGATCACGCCGTCTGATCGCACCGAAACGACATTGCCATGCTCGAAGATGTCGCCGTTCACGACGATCAGGTGGCCAGCGGGGTTGTCCGCAACCTCCCGGCGGAAGGCGGCCAACAGTTGCGCGATACGGCCATAGGAGGAATGCAGGTCCGAAATCGCCAGCACACGCAGCCTTGGCGCATCAAGCGTCGCAGTCGCCGCCGGCAACGACACACACCCGCCCAACGCCGCCAATGCGGGCACAGCGCCCCCCCACTGCAACATGCGACGGCGCGAAGGCTGGAACTGGGACATACGATGGGGTCCTGACTGATACCGCTAGAATGGAGGCTCTGCTTCCAAGGCATTCGCCATATCAGATCGGGACGCAAAAATCTTAGTCCGTGCCGCCCGAGGCAGGCCTGCGCCCTCTGAAAAATCGCCTCCCGCAAACGTGCGCAAGCCCGTTTCGAGAGCCCTCTTGCCATATCCGCAGGACTGACCACCAATAGGCCGTCATTTGACGGAGGGGTCCGGATGCGTCTGTCCATACTGCTGGGGTCGTTGGCCCTGATGTTCGCCTTGGCTGTGCTGAGCCTGCAGACGCCCTCTCCCCGACCTGTCGATGCCCCGCCAGCGACGTTCTCTGCCCAGCGCGCCATGATCGACATCCGGGAGATATCCAAGGCGCCGCATCCACTGGGATCGGCGGAAAACGCCCGCGTCCGCGCCTATCTGGCGAAGCGACTGGCCGATCTGGACTTCGAGGTCACCGAGCAGACGGGGGACATCTCCCTCAAGGGCGGGCAACGGCTGAAGCGCGAGGGCGGATCGCCCGAGACGAACGGTGCCATCGCCACCAATCTGGTCGCCGTGCGTCGTGGCAGCCAGCCGGATCTACCGTCCCTCATGCTGATGGCGCACTATGACACCAGTGCCACCTCGCCGGGTGCCGGTGACGATTCCACAGGTGTGGCGGTCATTCTGGAGACGGCCCGCGCACTTCAGGCCCGCAATGTCGAAGGGCGCACCTTGATCGTTCTTCTGACCGACGGCGAAGAGATCGGTCTGGAAGGTGCCCGCATCTTCTTTGAAGGCCACCCTCTGGCCCGGTCAGTGGGCTTCATCATCAATCTGGAGGCCCGTGGCGGCGGCGGTCGCGTCAACATGTTCGAGACGGGCAAGGGTGATGGCCCCACCATCCGCGCCTTTGCCCCTATTGCCATGAAGGCCGACGGTGGCGTTACCACCGCCTCGATTGGCTCTTACCTGTATGAGCGGATGCCGAACGGCACCGACTTCACCGTCCCGCGCGACATGGGGATGCAGGGCGTGAACCTCGCCTTCCTCGGGCGCGCCCATCACTATCACACCGAATATTCGACCCCCGAAAACCTCGATGTGGGCACGGTCCAGCAAATGGGTTCGCAAACTCTGGAACTGGCCACCCGCCTTGTTCCCGCAGGTGACCTGCCCCGCTCGGGTCCCGATCTGGTTTACGCCGACGTATTCGGACGACTCGTCATCAGCCACGCCCCCTTCGTCGGCTGGCTGTTGCTGGCCGTGTCGTTGGCCGGGTTGGCCTTTAGTGTCTGGCGCGCCCGAACGGTGACCGGACTTGATCCGAAACAACTGTGGCAGGGCATGCTGGACGGAGTCTGGTTCCTGAGCGCCAGTCTGGTGCTGTCCCAGGGCGTACGCATGTTGGCGGGGCCATTGCAGATGCATGTGGATGGCGTTTCCTTCTACTACACCCTGCTGCGCCGCCTGCCGTGGATGGAAGCGGCAACGGCGCTGGTTGTACTGGGCCTGGCATTTCTGCTGATTTCCGGTGCGCGCGCCTCGCACCGCCGTGTTCTGGGTTACGGTTTGGCCATTGTGACCCTGCTGGTCGCCGTGGTGGGAAAGATGGGCTGGGTCTATATCGGAGCCGGTGCCATCGCCGCCGTGCTTTCGCTCTGGCCGGGTGCATCGGCACGCACCATCTGGGGCGGCTGGACCGGAACGGCGGCGCTGGCCTTCATTCTGGGCTGTGCCCTGCAAGCCGTCGCACCACAGGTCGCGCTGATTGTCATATGGCCCCTGTTGCTGGCCATTCTGGCGATGGTGGTGTCGGCCTGTCTGTCTCCCTCGCTCAGCGAGCTTCGCGGTCTGGTCGCGCCAGCTATTGCGACCATCATCGGCGGCGCATGGCTGATGGGGTATGGCCATTTCGTCTTCCTGGCACTGGGCATAACCGTACCCGGAGCGCTGGGTGTCATCGGTTTTCTGACGCTGCTGTTTGTTCGCCCTCTGGTACCTGCGCGGGGTGATCACTGGCTGATCGGCATGTCTGCGGTCTGCATCATCGCAGCGCTGGCCCTAAGCGGTGCCGCCCGTCTGGCCGAGCCCCACACGCCCCCACCCACCGATAAAGGTGTGCCAAGCGCCAACGCTTAAGCTTGTCGTAGCATCGTTCTGGCAAACGGTCGGAATGAAACTGATACACGCCCTTCAGGACAACAGCGACCCGAACTCTCTGGTGTCGCGTTTTCGCCGCGCCCGCAGTCGCCGTGTCGTCGAACTGATCGAGAAGATCGCCGCCGAAAAGGGGGGCGTCCGGATCATCGATCTTGGCGGCGAGGCCGGCTATTGGCACCTGTTCGATCTCGGTCTGCTGAAGGCCTGCAAGGTCCACATCACCTTGGTGAACCCCGGCGGGGTGGATGATGTTTGGGACGGTGCCCTGTTCAGCGTGATCGATGCAGACGCGACCGACCTGCCGCAATATGCCGACAACAGCTTCGATCTGGTCCATTCCAACTCGGTGATCGAACACGTCGGTGACTGGGTACGGATGGAGGCCTTTGCTGCGCAATGCCGCCGTCTGGCCCCGCGCTATTATGTGCAGACGCCCTATTTCTGGTTTCCGGTCGAACCGCATTTTTCCAGCCTGTTCTTCCACTGGAAAAGCGAACAGTCGCGGGCCCGCGCCCTGATGCGCCGCCCGCACGGCTTTTCGCAGAAAGCCCCCGATGTCGGCGCGGCCATGCGCGATGTCCAACACGCCCGCCTATTGGACAAGACCCAGTTCCGCTTTCTCTATCCGGACGCCACCCACCATGATGAAAAGATCGGCCCGCTGACCAAGTCGCTGATTGCGGTGCGCGGCTAGAACCGCTGGCATACAGACGCGGACGGGATTATCGCTAGGCCCATGTCGCATGCTGTTCTTGTCACCGGCTCGGCCGGATTTATCGGCTTTCACACCACCCAACGCCTGCTGGCGCGGGGCGAGAGCGTCGTCGGCATCGACAATCTGAACAGCTATTATGATCCGGCCCTGAAGCAGGCACGGCTGGATATTCTGCTACGGCATCCGAACTATATCCATCACACCCTGGACCTGTCGGACCGCGAGGGCGTAGCCGCCCTGTTCGCCCGGCATCGCCCCGGGCGCATCGTCCATCTGGGGGCACAGGCCGGCGTCCGCTACAGCCTCGAAGCGCCGGAGACCTATGTCGCCTCCAACGTCACCGGCTTCCTGTCGATCATCGAGGGCGCGCGGGCTGTCGGCTGCGGGCACCTCGTCTATGCCTCGACCAGTTCGGCCTATGGGGCCAATGGAAAGCTGCCGTTCGCGCCGTCCGACGGGGCCAACCACCCGCTGACCCTCTATGCCGCCACCAAGATCGCCAACGAGGCGATGGCGCATTCCTATGCCCATCTGTTCGGCATTCCGATGACGGGCCTGCGGTTCTTCACCGTCTATGGGCCGTGGGGCAGACCGGACATGGCCCTGTTCAAATTCACCCGCGCCATACTGAAAAACGATCCTATCGACGTTTACGGCGAAGGACGCATGAGCCGCGACTTCACCTATGTGGACGACATCGTCACCGGCATTGTCGCCGCATTGGATCGCCCGGCTACGATTGACCGGAACTGGGACGCCAGCCGCCCCGATCCCTCCACCAGCGGCGTGGCCCCGTGGCGCATCCTCAATCTGGGCGCCGGCCGACCGGTGCCGCTGGTGCGCTATATCGAAGTGCTGGAAAGCAAGCTGGGCCGCAAGGCTAGGCTCAACCTCATGCCCATGCAGGACGGGGACGTGACCGATACCGAGGCCGATGTTTCCGCCACCCTGGCGGCGCTCGGTTACGCCCCCTCGACCAGCGTGGAAGAGGGCGTGGGCCACTTTGTGGACTGGTACTGCAACTTCTACCGCGAGAACTGACAGGCCCCGGCTCAGCCGCCGTCGGCCCAGACTGTCTTGTACAGGTCAAAGCGCCGGTCACGCAGGTTCTTCACCGTGCCCTGCGCCCGTGCCCAGGCCAGATCGGACAGATCGAGATCGGCCACCGTCACCGTCTCCACATTCTCCGAAGCCTCCGCGGCAATGCCATCGCGCGCGAAGGGGAAGTCGCACGGTGTCAGGATACAGGACTGGGCGTACTGGATGTCCATATTCTCGACATTGGGCAGATTGCCGACATTGCCGGACAGCACGACGTAGCACTGGTTCTCGATGGCCCGCGCCTGATTGCAGTACCGTACCCGCAGATAGCCCTGACGGTTGTCGGTGCAGAACGGCACGAACAGGATGCGCGCCCCTTCATCCACCATGCGGCGGGCGATCTCGGGGAATTCGGAATCGTAGCAGATCATCACCCCGATCGGCCCGCAGTCGGTCGGGATGGCATGGACGCGATCGCCGCCCTTGATGTTCCACCAGTGCCGCTCGTTCGGCGTCGGATGCAGTTTTTCCTGCTCGTGGACCGAGCCGTCGCGCAGGAAGACATAGGCCACGTTCTGGATGTCGCCGTCATCGGTACGGGTCGGGTGCGAGCCGCCGATGATGTTGACGTTATAGCTGACGGCCAGCTTGCGCATGGCCTCGACAAAGCGCGGCGTATATCGCGTCAGATGCTCGATGGATTCCACCGGCGTCAGTTTCTTGGGCTCCAATGACAGAAGCTGGAGGGTGAACAGTTCGGGGAAGACCACGAAGTCGGCGCGATAGTCCGCGACCACATCGACGAAATATTCGATATTGGCCATGAACTCCTCAAAGCTCTCGACCTTGCGCATCTGGAGCTGGACCGTGGCGACCCGCACCGCCTCCTTGGTATTGAATGCCGCGCCCTTGCCGGTATTCTCCACATAATAGGGATTGCGCCAGACCATGTGCGAGGCATGGCCCATCGACTGTTTGTCGGTCGGCAGATAGCCGCTCAGAACCCCTACCGGCTCGAAGCCCGACCGCAGATGGAAGGCCACAACCGGATCGTTCATCTTCCGCGCCGTGACCGCATCCAGATAGGATTTGGGATCGGGATAGGTGGATTTCCTGCGCGACAGGCCGGGCATGCGGCCGCCAAAGACAATCCCCCTCAGGTTCTGGACCTCGCACAGCTCTCGGCGGGCATCGTAGAGACGCTGGCCGATACGCAGGCGGCGACGGGTGGGGTCCACACACACCTCCATCCCGTACAGCCACTCCCCGTGGGGGTCGTGCCGCGAGGCATAGCCCCCGCCGGTGATGTCCTCCCAGGTGTGGGGGCGCATGGCCGAGGCATCGTCGATGCGGAAGCTGGCGGCATAGCCGACGATCTCGCCTTCGTATTCCACCACCAGCTGGCCGTCAGGATAGATGGCGATCTGTCCGCGCAGCATGCCCGCCGTATAGGGAATGTCATCCTTGTAGACGCGCCCCACCAAGGCGCTGATGGCGCTCACATCGGCCATACGCGCATTGCGGATCGTCAGAAGGGCGGGTTTTGCGGGATCGGAAGCAGGCAGATTTTCAGCGTTCATACCCCCTTAACGCCCCGAAGCTGCAAAGGTATCCCGTCCGCCATACGTCAGATCCGGACGTATATTTTCACCCTGTTCGCATTTTCAAATGAGAACATCTTGTGAACCAGAACAAACCGTGTACTAATCCTGTTCATCGAGGGAGCGGGTCCTGGCGGGTCTCTCCCAACGTCCTACGGGAAAAGTGCCATGAATCATGGCATGGGAGAGATCAAACCAATGACACAGGCGGCATTGAAATTAGTGGCTAAAGCAGACTCCGACAAACAACGCGCCCTAGAGGCCGCGATTGCCCAGATCGACCGTGCGTTCGGTAAGGGCTCGGTCATGAAACTGGGCAAGGCCGGTCAGGTCGCAGAGATTGAATCGGTTTCGACCGGCTCGCTCGGCCTCGACATGGCTCTGGGCATCGGCGGCCTTCCGGTGGGCCGTGTGATCGAAGTTTTCGGTCCGGAATCCTCGGGTAAAACCACTCTGGCCCTGCATACCGTGGCCGAAGTCCAGAAGAAGGGTGGCGTCGCCGCCTTCGTGGACGCCGAGCACGCGCTTGATCCGGTCTATGCCCAGAAGCTGGGCGTGAACCTCGACGACCTGCTGGTCTCGCAGCCGGACGCCGGTGAACAGGCTCTGGAAATCGTCGACACCCTCGTGCGCTCGGGTGCGGTGGACATCGTGGTCGTGGACTCGGTGGCCGCCCTGACCCCGCGCGCCGAAATCGAAGGCGAAATGGGCGACAGCCTGCCGGGCCTGCAGGCCCGTCTGATGTCGCAAGCCCTGCGCAAGCTGACCGCCTCGATCAACAAGTCGAAATGCATCGTGCTGTTCATCAACCAGATCCGTCACAAGATCGGCGTGATGTACGGCTCGCCCGAAACCACCACGGGCGGTAACGCCCTGAAGTTCTACGCCTCGGTTCGTCTCGACATCCGCCGCACCGGCGCGATCAAGAACCGCGACGAGGTGGTCGGCAACACCACCCGCGTGAAGGTGGTGAAGAACAAGGTCGCCCCGCCGTTCCGTGAGGTCATCTTCGACATCATGTACGGCGAAGGCATCTCCAAGATCGGCGAGATCATCGATCTGGGCGTCAAGGCGGGCATCGTCGAGAAGTCCGGCTCGTGGTTCTCCTATGACTCGACCCGCATCGGTCAGGGCCGCGAGAACGCCAAGGAGTTCCTCAAGAACAACCCCGACATGGCCGAGGCCATCGAGAAGGCCGTTCGCGCCTCCACCAACAAGATTGCCGACGAGCTTCTGGGCACTCCGGAACCGGACGAAGGTCAGGACCTCGAAGGCTAAAACATCTCCGCCCTCCTCCGGCGACCCGCCTACCGACCCCGTCGGAGGCGGGGTGGAGAAGGCCCACCCGTTCGACCGGGTGGGCCTCTTTTTTTGCCCACCGTGGCCCCCCGGCCCTTTTCCTGACACCCCATAAGCGGCAGGGTCGGTTTCCTCCTTCCCGACCATGAGACCCGCGATGACCGATTTCGCCACTGCCGACCTGTGTGACGCCCATCCCGACAAGGTGAAGGTCTGCGCCACGGCCTTCCGCAGCTTTGGCAAGATCACGGCCTTCTACGGTCCGATGCGGACCCTCAGCGTGCTGGACGACAACGCCCTTGTCCGCTCGACGCTCGAAGGTCCGGGTCGCGGTGCGGTTCTGGTGGTGAACGGCGGCGGCTCGCTCAAACGCGCGCTGGTGGGTGACAACCTCGCCAAACTGGCCATCGACAATGGCTGGGCGGGCATCATCGTCAACGCCGCCATCCGCGACAGCGCCGTGATCGACGGCATGGACGTGGGCGTCAAAGCCATCGGCACCTGCCCGCTGCGCTCCGACCGCGATGGCATCGGCGAGCAAGATATCCCGACCAGCTTCGGCAATGTCATCTTCCGTCCCGACGACTGGATCTATGCCGACGCCGATGGCGTGATCATCTCGACCGAACGTCTGGTCTAGGCCCGCCCACCATTCGCCAAGGGGCTAAGGTCTTCGGGGGGTGATGCACTCGCCCCAAAAAACCTATATGACGCCCTGACCTTTTTCGCAGCGCGGTCACCCGATGGCGCTGCCCACCCGACACACCGAATAGTCCGATCATAAAATGACCAGCCTCAAGCAGATACGTTCGACCTTCCTCGATTACTTCGGCAACGACGGCCACGAGAAGGTGCACTCCGCGCCGCTGGTGCCGCAGAACGATCCGACCCTGCTGTTCGTCAACGCGGGCATGGTGCCGTTCAAGGACTATTTCACCGGCGCGGCCGTGCCGCCGTATCCGCGTGCTACCTCGTCGCAGAAGTGCGTACGCGCTGGCGGCAAGCACAACGACCTGGACAACGTCGGCTATACCGCCCGTCACCACACCTTCTTTGAAATGCTGGGCAACTTCTCGTTCGGCGACTATTTCAAGGACCACGCGATTGAAAGCGCTTGGGGCCTGCTGACCAAGGAATTCGGCCTCGATCCGAAGAAGCTGCTGGTCACGGTTTACCACACCGACGACGAAGCCTTTAACATCTGGAAGAAGGTCACGGGCTTCTCGGACGACAAGATCATCCGCATCCCGACCAACGACAACTTCTGGGCGATGGGCGACAACGGCCCGTGCGGTCCGTGCACCGAAATCTTCTACGACCACGGCGAGCACATCTGGGGCGGCCCTCCCGGTTCGCCGGAAGAGGACGGCGACCGCTTCGTCGAAATCTGGAACAACGTCTTCATGCAGTTCGAGAAGGAGAACGACGAGATCGTTCGCGAACTGCCCAAGAAGTCGGTCGACACCGGTATGGGTCTGGAGCGTATCGCCGCTGTCCTGCAGGGCGTTCACTCCAACTACGAGATCGACCTGTTCCGCAACCTGATCGCCGCTTCGGAAGACGCGACCAACACCAAGGCCGAGGGCGACCTGCAGGCCAGCCACCGCGTAATCGCCGACCACCTGCGCTCGTCGTCCTTCCTGATCGCCGACGGTGTGACCCCGTCGAACGAAGGCCGCGGCTATGTGCTGCGCCGCATCATGCGCCGCGCCATGCGCCACGCCCACCTGCTGGGCGCGCAGGACCCGCTGATGTACCGTTTGGTTCCGGCCCTGATCACCGAGATGGGCGAAGCCTATCCGGAACTGGGCCGCGCCCAGGCCTTCATCGAAGACACCCTGAAGCAGGAAGAAATCCGTTTCCGCACCACGCTGGGTCGCGGCATGCACCTGCTGGACGAAGCCACCAAGGACCTGTCCGAAGGCGGCATCATCTCGGGCCACACCGCCTTCACCCTGTACGACACCTACGGCTTCCCGCTGGACCTGACGCAGGACGAAGCCCGTCGTCGCGGTCTGGCCGTCGACAACGAAGGCTTCGAGGCGGAAATGGCCGAGCAGCGCCAGCGCGGCAAGGCCAACTGGAAGGGCTCGGGCCAGACCGCCAATGCGGGCGAATGGCTGGCCATCCGTGACCAACTGGGTGCCACCACCTTCACCGGCTACGACAACACCGACGGCGAAGGCACCGTGGTCGCCATCGTGTCCGAAGGCGCGCGCGTCGAGACCGCTTCGGCAGGCGCAACCGTCGAAGTCCTGTTCGACCAGACCCCCTTCTATGGTGAAGGCGGCGGCCAGAACGGCGACAAGGGCACCGTGAAGTGGGATGGTGGCGAAGGCCGCGTTCTGGACGTGCAAAAGCACGCTGGCGGCGACCTCTATGCCCACCAGATCGAAATCGTCTCGGGCGAGCTGAAGATCGGCACCAAGGCCGAGCTGCACGTCAACGCCGACGAGCGCCTGACCACCCGTTCGAACCACTCAGGCGCGCACCTGCTGCACACCGCGCTGAAGAACGTTTTGGGTGCCCACATCGCCCAGAAGGGACAGATGGTGGACCACGAGCGCCTGCGCTTCGACTTCAGCCACAACGCCCCGGTTACGGACGAGGAAATCGCCCGCATCGAGGACGAGGTGAACGCGGTCATCCGCCAGAACGTCCCGGCCACCACCCAGCTGATGTCGCCGGAAGCGGCGATTGAAGCGGGCGCTATCGCCCTGTTCGGCGAGAAGTACGGCGAGGAAGTCCGCGTGCTGTCGCTCGGCAACTCGCTGAGCGAGCCGGGCAAGGCCTATTCGGTCGAACTGTGCGGCGGCACACACGTCGCCCGCACCGGCGACATCGCCCTGTTCAAGATCATCTCCGAAGGCGGCGTGGCCGCTGGCGTGCGCCGCATCGAGGCCCTGACCGGCGAAGCCGCCCGTCAGTACCTTCTGGAACAGGCCAACATCACCCGCTCGCTGGCTCAGAACTTCAAGGTCCAACCGGCTGACGTCGCCCCGCGCGTCGAAAACCTGCAAGCCTCGGTCAAGACGCTCGAAAAACAGGTTGCCGAACTGAAGAAGCAACTGGCGCTCGGCGGTGGCGGTGCCTCGGCTGCTCCGGAAGAGATCAACGGCGTGAAGGTCATCGCCCGCGTTCTCGACGGCGTGGACGGCAAGGGCCTGCGCGGCGTGGCCGAAGACTTCAAGAAGCAGATTGGCTCGGGCATCGTCGCCCTGGTCGGCGTGACCGATGGCAAGGCTGCTATCACCGTCACCCTAACGCCGGATCTGGTCGGCAAGTACAACGCCGCCGACTTCGCCCGCGACGCCGTGATCGCCATGGGCGGCAAGGGCGCAGGTGGCAAGCCGGACTTCGCCCAAGGCGGCGCACCGGACGCCTCCAAGGCTGAAGACGGTCTGGCTGCCATCAAGGCCAAGATCTAGGGATCGACCTCTTCACTAAATAGGAAGGCCCGCCTCATTTGAGGCGGGCTTTTTTATGGGCGGTGCGAGCATCTACCGGCCCCGTCCTGCGTTTCTTCCCCAGTATCAATGTGAGGGGCAATGAAACGTCTATTCGGATATGGAGTGCTCGTAGCCCTTGGGCTGGCCGTAGTGTGTTTCTTCGCTGCGCCTGCTGTGGCCTTCATGGGCATACGCTCGGCAGCCCAGTCCCAAGACATCCAAGGTCTGCAAAAGCTGGTCGACTTTGATGCCGTGCGCGTGTCCTTACGCCCCCAGTTGACCCAGCGCCCCCAAGCCCAGACCCCGCCGCCTTCCATCCTGCGTGATCCGTATGGGGCGATCATGCGTCAGTTCCAGACCGCTCCGGTCCTGATCAATCGCGGCCCGGAACCGGACAACTATCTGAGCCCCGCCGCTCTGGATGCCCTGATCCGTGGTCAGGGCCGTGACGCTATGAACGCCACGCAAGCCCTTCGCCCCGATAAGCAAAAGGCCCCGTTTGCCCGCCCCGTCTACTGGAGCTTGAACCGCGCCCGCTTGGCCGTGCCCTCGAAGGAAGGGGGCCGCACCGTCTTCACGCTGGAGAGACGCGGCGCCTATGAGTGGAAGCTGGTCCACATCGGCCTGCCGCCCGAGCAGGCGACGCAGCCCACCACTCGACGTTAGGCATTGAAAAAGCCCCGCCAGACCTAGTCCGGCGGGGCTCTCTCTTTTTTTCGCTACCGCGAGGCCCGCGGGGCCTCGCTGCTTGATCGACTTGGCTCGCTACCGCGAGGCCCGCGGGGCCTCGCTGCTTGAGCGGTGATTACTCACCAATACCCGGCAGAGCCTTCTTCAGGTTTTCCGAGACCTTGTCCAGGAAGCCTTCGGTGGTCAGCCAGCCTTGTTGGTCGCCGACCAGCAGGGCCAGGTCCTTGGTCATGAAGCCCGATTCAACGGTTTCCACGACGACCTTCTCGAGGGTCTCAGCGAAGTTGGCCAGCTCGGCGTTGTTGTCCAGCTTGGCGCGGTGCTTGAAGCCACGGGTCCATGCGAAGATCGAAGCGATCGAGTTGGTCGAGGTCGCTTCACCCTTCTGGTGCTGGCGGTAGTGACGGGTCACGGTGCCGTGGGCGGCTTCGGTTTCCATGACCTTGCCATCCGGGGTCATCAGGACCGAGGTCATCAGGCCCAGCGAGCCGAAGCCCTGAGCCACGACGTCCGACTGCACGTCGCCGTCATAGTTCTTACAAGCCCAGACGAAGCCACCCGACCACTTCATGGCGGCAGCCACCATGTCGTCGATCAGACGGTGTTCGTAGTGCAGGCCGCGAGCCTTGAACTCTTCGGCGTAGTGGGCGTCGTAGACTTCCTGGAAGATGTCCTTGAAGCGGCCGTCGTAGGCTTTCAGGATGGTGTTCTTGGTCGACAAATAGACCGGATAGTTGCGCTGCAGGCCATAGGCGAACGAGGCGTGGGCGAACTCGCGGATCGACTCGTCCTGGTTGTACATGGCCATAGCCACGCCAGCGCCCGGAGCCTTGTAGACTTCGTGCTCGATGACTTCGCCATCATCGCCGACGAATTTGATGGTCAGGGTGCCAGCACCCGGCATCAGGAAGTCGGTGGCCTTGTACTGGTCACCGAAGGCGTGACGGCCAACCACGATCGGCTGGGTCCAGCCCGGAACCAGACGCGGAACGTTCGAGCAGATGATCGGCTCACGGAAGACAACGCCGCCCAGGATGTTGCGGATGGTGCCGTTCGGCGACTTCCACATCTTCTTCAGGCCGAATTCCTTCACGCGGGCTTCGTCCGGCGTGATGGTGGCGCACTTCACGCCAACGCCGTGCTTCTGGATGGCCTTGGCCGCGTCGATGGTGATCTGGTCGTCCGTAGCGTCACGGCTTTCCATGCCCAAATCGTAGTAGTCCAGCTCGAGATCGAGGTACGGGAAGACGAGCTTGTCCTTGATCATCTGCCAGATGATGCGGGTCATTTCGTCGCCGTCGATGTCCACGATGGGGTTGGCGACCTTGATCTTGGCCATGCTTCGCCTCTTTGGTTCTTTGAAAGGTTTACGTTGGGGGCGGATATAGCCCTCCCTAGCGCCGACGCAAAGCAATAGGGCACAAGAAAATTCGCGTTATTCGCGCTTGCCCGATCTCCGGCCTATCCGCTTTAAGTGCCTGGGCAAGACAAGGACATCGCAATGACCTCCAAGCCTATTCTGCTTATCGGGACTGCGGCTGCCGTACTGTTGGCCGGATGCAACCAAGCCCCCACCGAGAACACACCCGCGACCGAAGCCCCTTCGGCCAGCGAAGCCGCTGCGCCCGTCTCGGCAACAGCCGGTGACGAAGCCGCGCCCCAGACAACAGGATTTGCCAGCGAAACCAAAACCTTCCGCGAGTGGACTGCCGTCTGCGACAATGTGAACAACTGCGCCGCCTATGGCCCTGCCAACAATGGAAACGGCTATGTCATGGTCCAGCTGTCCGCGGGCCCTGCCGCCAGGCCGCACGTCTTGGCGGGCACTTGGGATCTGCCGGCTGGATCGTCCCGCTTGCTGCTGAACATCGACGGCCTGAACTATGCCGGCAAGATGGAGCAGGTGGACTCCGAAACGCCTATGCTGTCGATCGAGGCCGCCTCCGACCAATTGATAAGGGCCATCGCCAATGGCCGCGCCATGACATTGGCGGCGGGCGATGAAAAAACGCAAGTGACCCTGACGGGGGCCGCCGCGGCCCTGCTCTGGATAGACGAGCGTCAGGGGCGCCTGGGTTCGACAACCGCCCTTGTCCGCAAGGGCGACCGCGCCGCCAGCACAGTGCCCGCCGCCCTCGCACGTCCGCGCATCCAGGCTGCTGCGGCCATCGCCCAGTCCAATCTGCCTTCGCGGATGCCCGCTGCGGTCGCCAACCTACAGGCTGTGCGCGAGTGCGCTGAAAACGACAACACATCGGATCGCTGGGAAGTCCACCGTCTGGGCTCCGACACGCTTTTGTGGAGCGTGCCTTGCGGGGCCGGCGCCTATAATTTCTCGCGCAGCTACGTGACCTCGGCCAATGACGGTTCCAATGCGCGGCTGGTCAACTTTGCTACGACGGGCGAGACAAGCACCCAGCTGGTCAACAGCGAATACGATCCCCGGTCGCGCACCGTGACCGCATTCTCCAAGGCGCGCGGCATAGGCGATTGCGGTCAGGCCGCCGAATGGGTCTGGACGGGCCGCAACTTCAGTCTGCTGAGCGAGCTGACCATGACCGATTGTCTCGGCATGTACTTTGCGCATTGGCCATCCACCTATTCCGCAACGCTCTAAAGCAAAGGGCCGGAGGTAATCCTCCAGCCCTTTTTCATGGATTCGTCTGGTTTCAAGAATGGTCCGGGGTCAGTCCCGCAGACGCTTCTCCAGCACGGCCAGCGGCATCGAACCGCTGAGCAGCACCTTGTCGTGGAACTGGCGCAGGTCGAAACCGGCCTTGGCCTCCGCCTCGGCGCGAAGGCGGGCGATGACCGTGTGGCCGACCTTGTAGGCACAGGCCTGACCCGGCCAGACGGTATAGCGGTTGATCTCGCTGTTGGCGGCATCGCGCGGCTTGGCCCCCGAGGCGACCATGTATTCTACCGCGTCCTCGCGGCTCCAGCGCTTGGCGTGCATGCCGGTATCGACCACCAGACGCACGGCGCGAAACAGATAGGACATCAGGAAGCCCGCACGGCCCAGCGGATAGTTGGCATAGGCGTTCATGTCGTTGGCTGCGACCTGTTCGGCATACAGCGCCCAGCCCTCGTTGAAGGCCGAGAAGCCGCCCGCACGGCGCCATTGCGGCAACTCGCCCGCCTCGCGCTGCAGGGCCACCTGCAGGTGGTGGCCCGGCGAGGCCTCGTGATAAGTCAGGGTCGGCAGCGAGAAGCGCGGCCAGTTCCCGCTGTCACGCAGGTTGATGTAATAGACCCCCGGACGCGAGCCATCCAGCGGCGGTCCTTGGTAATAGCCGCCCGGTGCACCCGACTGGATCGACACCGGCACACGGCGCACCTCGACGTGGGTTTTCGGCAGACGGCCGAAATAGGCCGGCAGCATCGGGTCCAGTTCCTTGATCTGGTCGTTCAGCCACTTCAGCAGCTCTTCCTTGCCCTCGTCGGTATTGGGGAAGAGTTGGGCCGGATCCTTGTTCAGGGCATCGACGCGCTCGCCCACCGTGCCTTGGGTATAGCCCTGCGACTTCAGGACCTGATCCAGTTCGGCACTGATCTGGGCCACCTGTTCGCGCCCCATTCGGTGGATTTCATCTGCCGTCAGGGTGGTGGTGGTGTTGGCCCGCAGACCGTTGGCATAGAAGGCCTCGCCATCCGGCAGACGCCACACGCCCGCATCATGCACGGCGCGTGAGCGCAGACCTTCCAGCTTGGCGATCTGCAGCGCCAGCGCGGGTTTCACCTCATTGTCCAGGATGGCCTTGGCGCGGTCGGCATAGCCCGTAAGGCCAAGCGCGGCCTCCTTGCGGGCCACCGTCTTGATCATGGACCAATCGTCCGCCGCCATATCGCGCAGGGTGCGGATCTGCGGCAGGGTACGGTCGATAATGTAATCGGGCGCGATAACGCCCTTTTCGGCGTCGTACTCGATCAGTTCGTTTTCACCCAGAATGGACCTGGCGAAATCGGACAGACGCGACAGGAAACCATCTGCGCCATCCCTGTCGTCAAAGCGGTGCTGGTTCTCCAGGAAGTCCGGCGTCGAATAATAGGCCCCCGACAGCTGCGCAACGACGTAGGGTGACGGACGTCCCGGCCCAGAACCATATTCAAACCGCGAAGTCTCGGCCGCTGTCTCGCGACCGAAGGCGGCGATGTCATAGTTCAGCTGGCCCTGCTCGGACAGGCCGGTTTGGTCGAAGGTCTTGAGGCTATTCCATTTCGAGATGGCGCGCGCGCGGTCCTCGTCACGGGCCTTCAGCCCCGTTTCGCTGAGTTTGCGCGACAGACCGGCCCACTCGCCCTTGTCCAGACCCAGACCGGTCGCACGCTCGGGACTTTCCAGCAGTTCGTCATTGAACCAGCCATCCAGCAGGGAATCCAGCCGCGCATCCGCATCATTCAGCGCGGCGCTGGCCTGTGCCAGTGTCGGGGCGGCGGCGGCCACTGCGGCGGCCCCCATCAAAAGTCGGCGACGGTCGATCATGGAATACTCCCCTCGGATACAGAACGGGTGCCGACAGCCCCTCGCCGTCGGACACCCGTGATTTCAACGTGTGTTAAAGGCAATCCCGTCGCTTGAGACGCGACGCATCACCTTACCCCTGCCAGTTGCCCAGTTCACGTTCCAGCACGGCCAGCGGCACCGGCCCCAAGGCCAGACCGAAATCATGGTAGGCCTTGATGTCGAACTTCGCCCCCAGGCGGGCCTCGGTTTCGGTACGCATTCTGGACCAGACGTTGTGGCCGACCTTGTAGGCGCAGGCCTGACCGGTCCAGACGCAGTAGCGCTCGACTTCGGTGGTGACGTTGGATTCCTCGTCGCCCAGCACGTCCACCATGTAGCGGATGGCCTGCTCGCGGCTCCAGCGCTTGGCGTGCATGCCGGTATCGACCACCAGACGCGCGGCGCGGAACATCAGCGACTGCAGATAGCCGATCTCGCCCAACGGATCGTCCTTGTAGACGCCCAGCTCGTCGGCCAGCTGTTCGGCGTACAGGCCCCAGCCCTCGACATTGGCCGAAAAGCCGATCGTCTTGAGCAGCAGCGGCAGGTCTTCCTGTTCCATCCCCAGCGCCAGCTGGAAGTGGTGGCCCGGCGAGGCCTCGTGCCACGTCAGCGAAGGCAGGCTGAACTTGGGCCATTCGGCCGTATCGCGCAGGTTGATATAGAAGGCACCCGGACGCGATCCATCCAGCGCCGGCGGGAAATAATAACCGCCCGGCGCGCCGGCCTCGGTCTCGACGGGAATGCGCTTCACCTCGACCGGCGATTTGGGCAGGCGACCGAAATAGTTCGGCAGCAGCGTGTCCATATGCACGATCTTGGCGTTCAGGTCGGAGATCAGCTGGGCCTTGCCTTCATCCGTATTCGGATAGAGCTGGCCGGGCTGTTCGCCGATCTTGGCCACACGCTCTCCGACCGTGCCCTGGGTCATGCCCAGACGGCGCAGGACCGTGTCTATACGGGCGGTCAGCTCGGCCACCTGATCCAGACCGACCTGATGGATTTCATCCGCCGTCATGTCGGTGCTGGTATAGTAGCGCAGGGCGCGGGCATAGAACTCGTCGCCACGCGGCTGTTTCCAGATGCCGGCATCGTGGGTCGTGCGCGGCAGGGTGGCCTCGTAGAGATCGACCTGCTTCCGAAGCGCAGGCATGACCTTGTCTTTCAGGATCGCTGCCGCCTGCGCGCCCCATTCGCCGGAAATGCCCTTGGCCGAAGCCCGCGTGACAAGACTCTCGACCAGCGAGTGATCGGCCGGATCACCGGCCATGAGGCTGCGCAGCTGTTCGAGGGTCTTGCGCACGATGAAGTCCGGCGGGATCACCCCCTTGGCCTGATCCTCGACCGTTTGCAGGCGGTCATGTTCCAGCTGGACCGCGAAATCTTCCAGACGGGCCAGATAGGCCTCGGCGTCGGAGCGTTCCTCGATGCGGTGCTGGGCGCGCATGAAGTCGGGCGTGCCCTGATAGACTCCCGTCAGCTGGCTGATGCGATAGGGGCTGGGATAGCCGTTCTGACCGTATCCCATTTCCTCGATGGCGATGTAGGACTCGCCGAAATATTTGACCCAGTCGTAGCGGGTCTTGTCCACGCGGCTCAGGCTCTCGCGGCCGAGGCGGGCCAGGCGTGCGAATATATCGGCGAATTTCTGCCTGTCCCTTTCACGGGCCGCGGGCGAGTTGTCGGTCAGGCGGTAGCGGGCCCAGCCCCTCTCGCCGCGGTCCATACCCAGACCGGTCAGGGATTCCGGATCGCTGAGCAGAAAGGCCTCGGTGATCTCGTCGAGCAGGGCTGTGAAGGTCGCGGTTGCCGTGCCGTCGGCGGCGTTGGCCAGAGCTCCTCCTATCGGCAGACCCGCAAAGGCTGCCCCCGCAGCAAATCCTTTAAGCAAACGACGACGATCCATCCCAAACCCTCCCAATGGTCACGGTTATGCGACACTAAGAACAACGGCCCCGCACGCAAGACGTACGGGGCCGTTTCATGGATTAAGTTTGCGTCACATGTCCGCCTGTCAGGCAGGCAGGTGCTGCTTGATGCAGTCGCGGATGCCGCGCTTCAGATCGCCCGAGGCGGCGGGCTCATAGTGGCCCTCGGCCTGAAGGACGGCGCGGACGGCGGCATCCAGACCTTTGGGCAGGGCCTCGACCACCTTCACCTGCCCCTTTTCGTGCAGGCAATAGCCCAGCTCGGTGCAGAGGGCGGAAAACATGGGCTCATAAGCGGTCAGATCGGTCATGGCCTTCCTCTAGCATTCCCGCCCCTGTTCCGACAGCCCGACTTAGGCCTTCAGACGCGCTGCGTGGAAGGCGACGTGGTCGACAATGAAGCTGGCCATAAAGAAGTAGGAGTGGTCATAGCCCGGCTGCATCCGAAGCGTCAGCTTCTGGCCCGCCTTGTCGGCGGCAGCCTGAAGCAGTGCCGGCTTCAGCTGGTTTTCGAGGAAGGTGTCGGCATCGCCCTGATCGACAAGGATGTCGTCATAACGGCCCTTGGCCGCGCCCGCCTCGATCAGCAGCGCCGCATCATGTTTGGCCCATTCGGTGCGGTCCTCGCCCAGATAGGCGGTGAAGGCCTTCGTACCCCACGGGCAGCGGGTGGGAGACGAAATCGGCGCAAAGGCCGAGACCGACTTGAACAGGTCCGGATATTTCAGCGCCAGCGTCAGTGCGCCGTGACCGCCCATCGAATGGCCCGAAATGCCGC
Source organism: Brevundimonas sp. UBA5866 (assembly GCF_002432125.1). GTDB lineage: Bacteria > Pseudomonadota > Alphaproteobacteria > Caulobacterales > Caulobacteraceae > Brevundimonas. Next base: position 4,091 of record NZ_DJFS01000011.1, on the reverse strand, counting down.
GCACGCTATTGGCCGGAAAATGGGCTTCGACCTTTTCGATCAGTTCGCCGGTGACATAGGCTTCCATCTGGAAATGCGGTGCCCAAGGCTTTTGGGTCGCATTGACGTAAAAGCCCGCGCCCTGCCCCAGATCATAGGCCTCATCATCGGCCACACCCTCGCCACGCGGAGAGGTGTCGGGCGCGACGATAATCACGCCATGCTCGGCGGCGGCCTGATAGGCACCGGCCTTGGTGGTGAAATTATCCTCTGTGCAGGTCAGGCCCGACAGCCAGTACAGGACCGGAAACGGGCCTGTACCCGCCGGAACGAAGATCGACAGTGTCATCGGCGTGCCGGTCGTGGCGCTGTCATGCTTGAGATAGCTGAGCTTGCCGCCGTGGACGGTGTGGGTTTTGACGGTTTCCATAATCACTCCGGTCACTCAGGCCAGACGCGGGCCATGAACGCATCGTCCAGCAGGCCCTTGTTGCCAAAATATTGATACCAGTCCTTGGGGATCGGCGGACGCTCGCTGATCAGCGGCTCACCGCCGCCATAGGCCTTGAAGCGCACGCCCACCAGCACGGGGCCGCCAGTCACCGCAGGGGCGGCGATGGCATTGACGGCGGCGGTGAGGCCCTCGACCTTTTCAGGGGAAAGCTCTGGCTTGCTGCTGACGATCCACGACTTGGCGCGTTGGCCCGGCTTGATCATCACCAGCAACATGTTGGATGAGCCCGCCTCGCGCGGGGCGGCTTTCAACGCGGCCTCGGCGGCGGCGGTCACCTGATCCATATAGGGCGTCAGCGCCTTCTCATCGATGCGCTGTTTGATGATGTGGTCCGGCATATAGAGCCAGACATCTTCCTTCTCCCACGCGGGGGCCGCGGCCTGCTCTTCTGGCGTCGGGCCCTTCATCTGTGGCGGGGTGCGGTCACACGCCGCCGCCGCGATCGAAAGCGCCGCGATACCGGCGAAAAGTGCGGACTTCGATTTCATGTCGGCTCCGGAAGTCACCAAGGGGGATGGGGCGGGTCTTATCACGGCCGCCCCACCCGCCCTAGCGGACGGGTCGTCCTATTCCGGTCGATACATGGCACAGATCTTGTTGCCAGCGGGATCGCGCAAGTAAGCGAGGTAGAGATCGCCGAAGGGGCTTTGGCGCAGGCCCGGCGCATCCTCGATCGAGGTGCCGCCATTTTCGACGCCTGCCTTATGGAAGGCCAGCACCGCTTCCTCGCTGTCGGCGGCAAAACCGATGGTGCTGCCGTTGGCGCAGGATGCTGGCTCGCCATTGATCGGGATGGAAATGCCGAAGGTTCCGGTACGGGTCATATACATGACGCGGCCCATGCCCGGGATCGTGCGTCCCTCGCGATGGCCCAAAGCCCCCAGTGCCGCGTCGTAAAACGCCTTGGACGCTTCCAGATCGGCGGCCCCCAGAATGACGTGCGAAATCATAAAAAACTCCCCTCGATATCGTTATCGAGGGGAGCTTAATCTCAGTCAGTTGTTTTTGGCAACTATGCCTTAGAAAACGATGACCGAACGGATCGACTTGCCTTCGTGCATCAGGTCGAACGCATCGTTGATCTCGTCCAGGCCCATCGTGTGGGTCACGAACGGCGCCAGTTCGATATCGCCCTTCATGGCGTCTTCGACCATGCCCGGCAGCTGGCTGCGGCCCTTGACACCACCGAAGGCGGTGCCCTTCCACGAGCGGCCGGTAACCAGCTGGAACGGACGGGTCGAGATTTCCTGGCCCGAGCCGGCCACACCGATCACCACCGACTGGCCCCAGCCACGGTGCGCGCATTCCAGCGCGGCGCGCATCACGTTGACGTTGCCGATGCATTCAAACGTATGGTCCACGCCCCACGTGGTCATCTCCACGATGACCTGCTGGATCGGCTTGTCATGGTCCTTCGGGTTGATGCAATCGGTCGCACCGAACTGCTTGGCCAATTCGAACTTGGAGGGGTTGGTATCGATCGCGAAGATGCGGCCGGCCTTGGCCTGGCGCGCGCCCTGGATCACCGCCAGGCCGATGCCGCCCAGCCCGAACACCGCCACCGAATCGCCTTCCTGCACCTTGGCGGTGTTGTGCACCGCGCCGATGCCGGTGGTCACGCCGCAGCCGAGCAGGCAGACGTGTTCCGGGTTGGCTTCCGGATTGATCTTGGCCAGCGAGACTTCGGCCACCACGGTGTACTCACTGAAGGTGGAGCAGCCCATGTAGTGGTAGATCGGCTCGCCGTTGTAGCTGAAGCGGGTAGTGCCATCGGGCATCACGCCCTTGCCCTGGGTGGCGCGCACGGCCACGCACAGGTTGGTCTTTCCGCTCTGGCAGAACAGGCACTCACCACACTCGGCGGTGTACAGCGGGATCACGTGGTCGCCCGGCTTGACGCTGGTGACGCCCTCGCCCACTTCGACCACGATGCCCGCGCCTTCATGGCCGAGCACCGCCGGGAACAGACCTTCCGGATCATCGCCGGACAGCGTGAACGCATCGGTATGGCAGACACCGGTGTGGGTGATCTTGACCAGCACTTCGCCCTTCTGCGGCGGCGCGACATCGATCTCGACGATCTTCAACGGTTCGCCAGCGGCGAAGGCAACGGCGGCACGGGATTTCATGGGAAGCACTCCAAGGCAGGGAACAAAGATGGGCAGTACGCGGGCACCCGCGCACTCATTTCAGATAGGAACGGATCAGCATGCTCATCTCGCGCACGCGCTCATCGCGCTGCGCATCGGATTGGGCCGGTTGCCCGAACTCTTCGCGCAGATGCGCCTCCATCACTTCGGACATCAGCCCGTTGACGGCACCACGGATCGCGGCGATCTGCTGCAGCACCGGACCGCACTCGGCCCCGGCTTCCAGCGCGCGGTCGAGTGCATCGCACTGGCCGCGGATCCGACGGACCCGGGCGAGAACGCGCTTTTTTTCCTGCGGTGAATGGGGCATGGGGCAAAAGGCCGGTTAACTATACTGGGGGTGAGTATACAGGATCGAAGTATCCAGGCCATTGACAGGCTCCCCGCTTGACACGAACAATCCAAGCAGAACGCCGCACGTGCCAGCCGGCGTCATGGACGACATCACATTTGCCATGCAGGTTCACCTTCGGATGCCAACGCGACGCGCAGTGTTCCCTTATCTTTTCCTCCTTGCCGGCGGTGCGTTGCTGCTTCGTGCCATGCATGTGCTGTCATCGCCGCTCGCAGGCACCACGGGACAGGCAGCGGCCTATGCCGATGGATACGCGGCCGGACAGGTGGTTGCCGGCGCGCTGCTCGTGGCTGCTGCCGTGAGTCTCATTGCACTGGGTTGGCGCAGGCTGCGCTGCTGACCCGTCCGTGGCATCAGCCTGGCAGGCCCAGGCGCTGACCTATCCGCGCAGCAGATCAATGAACGCCCGCAGCGCAGACGACATCTGCCGCTGCCGTGGGTAATACACCGCAAAGCCGGCGAACGGCTCGCTCCAGTCCTCCAGCACGGCAACCAGCCGGCCATCGTCCAGATACGGGCGCGCGGAATCTTCCAGCACGTAGGCGAGCCCCAACCCGTCCACCACCGCCTGCAGGATCGTGTTCTGATCACCCAACGTGAGGCGCCCGGGCACGTCGATCTCCAGTGCCTGGCCATCGCGTTCGAACTGCCACTTGTAAAGGTGGCCGCTGGCGAAGCGGAACCGCACACACTCGTGCCGATGCAGATCACGGGGGTGCTGCGGTATCTCCCGCCCCGCCAGATAGGAGGGCGCACCCACGATCAGGCCGCGCAGCGCCGGCCCCAGTGGCACGGCCACCATGTCTTCCGGCACCGATTCGTGCAGGCGCACGCCAGCGTCGTAACCGCCGGCGACGATATCCACCAGGCCATCGTCCTGGGCCAACTCCAAACGCACATCCGGGTGCGCAAGCAGGAACTTCGCCAGGCGTGGGCCGAGCTGGGTCTGGACGGCGGCGCGGGTGGCGTTGATGCGCAGCAGGCCGGCCGGTGCCGCGCGGAAGTGGTTCATCTCTTCCAATGCGTCATGCACCTGCCCCAGCGCGGGCTGCAGGCGCTCGAGCAGGCGCTGGCCGGCTTCGGTGAGGGCGAC
>NZ_DJFS01000039.1:622-12384 GCF_002432125.1 Brevundimonas sp. UBA5866 | reverse complement strand
CGCTCCAGCGCGGCCACCAGCACATCCCATGCGTCGGCGAGGTTGGCGTCCACCTGATCCAGCGTCGAGGTCCAGTCCTCCAGCTTGGTCAGCTCGGCCTTTCCGTCCGACACCCCGCGCAGTGCCATCAGCGGCACGCAGAAGGTCTGGGTCGCACGCAGGAAGGCATAGGTTTCCATGTCCACCATATCGGCATCCAGCGCCTGATACGCCTCGCCCGAAACCACATTGGCGCCGGTGGACAGGGTCGCGGTCGGCACACCCTCCAGACGGCATGGCAGCGGCAGGATCGCGGGCATGTCCAGCAGAGGCGTAATCCCCTTGGGGAAGCCCAGCGGGCTGGCATCCATGTCGCGGTAATCGACGGACGTGACCTGATAGACGGCGGCGTGATCCAGCGTCGGCGAGCCAGAACTGCCCAGCACCACAACCAGATCGGGCATGTCGCCCGTGGCCTCGCGCCGCGCCAGTTCGGCGGTCAGGGACACCGCCCCCTCCACCGGACCAATGCCCGTGATCAGCGGACGGATACGCGCCTGAAGGTTCTGGCCGTATTCGGCGGGGGCCGCCATCACCGGAAGGATGGCGACATCGCCGATGCGTTCGACCCGCGCCCTCATTCAGCGCGCTCGTACAGCGAGAAGAAGAAGCCGTCGGTATTGGTCGATGCGGGCGACAGGCGCAGCTGGTGGCCCTTGGCCTGCGAGGCGATGGCGTGGCCGGTCGTCTCGATAGCGACTNNTCCGTCGTCTCGATAGCGACGGGCTGGAAGTTCGGATGGGCGGCCTCAAACGCGGCGGCGGTATCCTCGTTCTCGCGGCTCAGCATCGAGCAGGTGACATAGGCGATGCGACCACCGACCTTCACCAGCTTGGCGGCCTGCGCCATGATGCGGGTTTGCAGGGCATGCAGACGCTCGACCTCTTCCTCGGTCAGACGCCACGCGTCCTCGGGGTGGCGACGCCACGTGCCCGTGCCCGAGCAAGGCGCATCGACCAGAACCAGATCGGCTTCGTCGTTCAGGTCTTCCAGACCACCGCCGTTCTGGCCGATCAGGACCAGTTCGGCCTCGACGCCCGCACGCTCCAGACGCGGACGGATGTTTTCCAGACGCTTGGCGACCACGTCAGAGGCGACCAGACGGCCCTGCCCCATCATCGACTGGGCCAGACCCAGCGTCTTTCCGCCACCACCGGCGCAATAGTCAACGACGGTCGTGCCCGGCTTGGCGTCGGCCAGCGCGCAGATGATCTGGCTGCCTTCGTCCTGAATCTCGAAACGGCCTTCCTTGAAGCCTTCCAGCGCCTGAATGTTGGGCGGCGGCTCGGACGCCAGACGCAGGCCCAGTTCCGACCACGGCGTTTCTTCCGGCGACAGTTCGGCGGCGCGAAGCTCGCCCTCAACGTCCTCGCGGGTGGCCTTCAGGCTGTTGACGCGCAGGTCGATCGGCGCGCGCGGGGCCATCAGGTCGTGGGCCTCGGCCTTCCAGTTGTCACCATAGACCTTCTGGAAGTCGGTCATCACAAACTCGGGGATGCCGGCGGCAACCCAGCCCGGCAGTTCGCCATCGGCGGCGGTGATGCGGCTGCGCTCCTGCTTGGACAGCGGTCGCGGGCCATAGCCGTCGCCAGTGTGCAGGGCCTCGATCTCTTCCAGCGACAGGTTGTCCAGCGCGTGCAGGCTGCCGATGACCAGTGCGCGGCCATCCTCGCGGCCCCCCATGATCCAGCTCAGGCGGCCACGGGCGCGCAGCACCTTATAGACGCGGTCGGCGATGGCGCGGCGATCTTTCGATCCGGCATAGCGGTTTTGCTGACCCCATGCCTTCAGCACGACCTCGGCGGGCTGGCGGCCCTGCGCGATGGAGTCGAGGATGGAGGCGGCGGCGGCGAGACGGGCGGCTGGGGTCAATGGACTTCAGTTCAGATAAACGGGGCCGCCAGTACCATGACCAGTCCCGCAAGCGAGACCAGCCACACCAGCGACCGGATAAAGGGGATGCCCAAGGCATAGAGCGGCACAAACACCACCCGCCCCCAGAAATAGAGCGCCGAGCCCCACGCCGTAAGTGCGCCATTGGCCGAAGCCAGATGGGCAATCAGCACTGCGCCGATAAACAGCGGCAGGGTCTCGAAGAGGTTGGACTGGGCCCGCTCAAGACGGCCGGTCAGAGGTTTCTCTGAGGCCGGTGTCCCGTCACGCGGGCCCGCATTCCATTTCAGACCGAACTCCGCCGTCCTTGCTCCGGCAGGCAGAAAAATCTGCACCAGTGCCAAAATCAAAGTCAGGCTCAGATAGGTGAGTTCGGTCGTCATTGGATGGTCCTTGTTGGATTACCCTTGGCGGTAGTTCGGTGCCTCGCGGGTGATCATGACGTCATGGACGTGGCTTTCACGCAAGCCAGCACCCGTGATGCGGACGAAGCGGGCGCGCTTCTGGAACTCTTCGATGGTCGGACCACCGACATAGCCCATCGAGGCGCGCAGGCCGCCGACCATCTGGTGGATGACCGGAGCGATCGGGCCCTTATAGGCCGTCTGGCCTTCGATGCCTTCCGGCACGAGTTTCTCGGACGAGACTTCCTTCTGGAAGTAACGGTCCGCAGAGCCAGCACCCATGGCACCGACCGAACCCATGCCGCGGTACGACTTGTACGAACGGCCCTGGTACAGGAAGACCTCGCCCGGCGACTCGTCGGTACCGGCGAACATCGAACCCATCATGGCCGCCGAAGCGCCCGCGGCGATGGCCTTGGCCATGTCGCCCGAATATTTGATGCCGCCGTCGGCGATGACGGTCGCGCCCGTGCCTTCAGCGGCGCGGGCGGCATCCATGATCGCGGTCAGCTGCGGCACGCCGACGCCAGCCACGATACGGGTGGTGCAGATCGAGCCCGGGCCGATGCCGACCTTCACAACGTCCGCGCCCGCATCGATCAGGGCGCGGGTGGCATCGTAGGTGGCGACGTTACCGGCCACGATGGCGATGCGGTTGTTCTCGCGCTTGATACGCTCGACGACTGCGGCGACCGAGGCCGAGTGGCCGTGGGCGGTGTCGATGACCACAAGGTCCGCACCCGCTTCAGCCAGCGCCATCGCGCGCTCATATCCCGCATCACCGACGGTCGAGGCGGCACCGACCAGCAGACGGCCGTGGTCGTCCTTGGCGGCGTTCGGGAAGGCCTGTGCCTTCTCGATGTCCTTCATGGTGATCAGGCCGACGGCGCGGTTGTCTTCGTCCACCACGATGACGCGTTCGATCTTGCGGGTCCGCAGAAGCTCGCGGGCTTCATCGCGGCTGGCGCCTTCGCGTACCGTGATCAGCTCGCCCGTGGTCATCAGGCTGGACGCCTTGATCGACGGGTCGTTCTCGAAACGCATGTCGCGGTTGGTCAGCATACCGACCAGACGGCCCGTTTCCGGATCGACAACCGGGAAGCCGGTGATCTTCTTGCGGGCGACGATGTCGCGCACTTCGCCGAGGGTGGTGTCGGGTGTGACGGTGACCGGATTGATCACCATGCCGCTTTCATAACGCTTGACGGTGCGGACCTGCTCGGCCTGCTCCTCGATCGTCATGTTGCGGTGAAGAATGCCCATACCGCCAGCCTGCGCCATGGCGATGGCAAGGCGGCTTTCCGTCACCGTGTCCATGGCGGACGACAGCAGCGGAATGTTCAGTTTGATGTCTTTGGTCAGGCGCGTCGAAACGTCAACGTCGGCGGGCATGACCTCCGACGGACCGGGTTCGAGCAAAACATCGTCGAAGGTTAGGCCTTCGCGTATCTCCATTGGGGAGCCTCCGTTTTGCGGGTCGCGTATAGAGGCTAATCGACCAACTCGGCAAGGGTGCAGCGCAATAAAACCCCCGATCTGCGATCACCTTTTGCGACGGGACAAGAAACAATGCCCCCGTCCAGCATAACCTCCCGCGCCAAACGGGGCTTATCGGCATAATAAGAATTTATGCTTTGCAACTGACCGTCTGCGCAGCCATTTTGTTTCTATGGTCGCATTCCTCTGGAGCACTGTTCGCAAACTGGCGCTGAAGATCGCCAGCTACGGTGCCATGCATCTTGTTGTTGCGATTGCGGTGGCCTTTGCGATTACCCAGGACATCCGGATGGCGCTGGCCATCGGTATTGTCGAGCCATTCTTCCAGACCATCGCCTATACGATCCACGACCGCATCTGGCACGTGATCGAAAAGCGCCGGCTGGCAACGGGACTTGAAGAAGCCGCCGAGGCCGTTTCATCGCGTCTGGGGGTCATGTCGCCCGAAGAGCAGTTGCGCGTACACGGCCATAAACACCACCATCACGGGCACAGCCACGCCCTGCCCCGTTCGCTGAAACAGGTGGCGCTGAAGACGGTCACCTATGGTGTCATGCACTTTGCCGTGGCGGTGTCTGTGGCCTTTGCCCTGACGGGAAATATCCGCGCGGCACTGGCCATCGGCATTATCGAGCCGCTGGTGCAGACGGTGTTCTTCACCATCCACGACCGCATCTGGACCCGCATCGAAGCCCGCGAGCAGGCCCAAAAAGCCGCCGCCAAAACCGACGCCAGCTCGCACCACGTCGCCTGATTTGATCTCAGCCCTTGGGGGCCAGAACGCGGATCAAGGCGTTCACCTTATCTTTCAGCGCATCCAGATCCTCGACCGATCGCCCCGCCGCCAATGTGGTGGGCACATGCGCCGCCTTGGCCTTCATGGCCTCGCCCGCCGGGGTCAGGCCGATCAGCACACGGCGCTCATCATCCGGATCACGCGCGCGGGTCACCAAGCCCGCCTGCTCCATCCTCTTGAGCAGAGGTGTCAGGGTGCCGCTGTCCAGATACAGCCTGCGCCCCAGATCACCCACTGACAGCGGCTGCGTCTCCCACAGAACCAACAACACCAGATACTGCGGATAGGTCAGTCCCAGCTCGGCCAGAACCGGCCCATACAGCCGCGTCAGCAGATTGGTGGCGGCATACAGCGGAAAACAGACCTGACGGTCCAGCCGCAGCAGGTCGTCTGGATCGTTGTTGTCCGCGTGCACCATCGCCGCCACCTCGCTCAATCACTTCACCGATACATTCAGTACCACGTCGATATTGCCCTTTACCGCATTGGAATAGGGGCAAACCTCGTGGGCGGCGCGGACAACCTCCTCGGCCTTGGCCTGATCCAGACCGGCAATCACCACATCCATTTCGACCGACAGTCTGAATCCGCCCGTCTCGGTCGGCAGCAGCCCCACCTCGGCGGTCACTTCGATATCGTCATCGCGGACCTTCTGTTCCTGACGGCGGGTCACGTGGATGACGGCATTCTCGAAACAGGCGGCATATCCGGCGGCAAACAGCTGTTCGGGGTTGGTCGCCCCGCCCTTGCCACCGAGGCTGGCGGGCAAGGCAACCTGCAAATCCAAAATGCCGTCATCGCTCTTTACCGTACCGGCGCGACCGCCAACGGCAACAACACGGGTTTTGTACAGATGGCTCATCATCGTCCTCCTTGAGTGGGTTCGAGAACCATAAATGATCGTGTACGATATAATTGCAAGCAATCAATCAGAATAAAAAGTGCCGATCCGCCTGCGGTGACGCCTAAAGCCTAGTCCTGCTCCCAGAAAATCTCGGCCCCGTGCGGCTGGCAGACGGCCAATTGTGTCTCGCCCCCGTCCGGCCAGACACGCAGCTTCAGCAAGGGCCTGCGTTCCGGCCCGCCTTGGTCGGATGCCTCAAAACTCAGCCACGCCAGTGGACGGTCCGCCGTCGCCCCCTGCCCCACCTTGTCCATGTGGTCACGGATGCGCTGCTGCGCCTCGGGCGGGAAATACTGGAAGGCGATGGTGTGCATCGCCACGCGGCAGACACCGGGCTCCGACGTGACGGTCAGGGTCTTTTCCAGCCAGTCCGCGGCATCATCGCGGTCAATCGTAACGGGGTGTTGCGCCGCCATATCCAGCGCCGCCTCCAGACGTTCCAGCCGCTGCAACTGATCGGCCCAGACATAGGCGGCCAGCATTTTGCGTGTGGCTTCGGATCGGACGTCCAGCGGATTGCGATCCACCGCATGCCGCGCCACCACCTTGACCTCGGCAGACGGCGGAGAGGCACCGTGCCACCGCGGGATCAGTTGAACCGGCGATGCCCCATCCCCCGCCCGCGTCTGTCCCAGCAGATAGCCATAGCGGTCCAGTTGGCTGTTCAGTCCCGCACTGGCCCCCAGTTCATACAGCGCAAAGGGCAGTTGCACCCTATCGGCCAGTACCAGCAGGCCCGCCATCAGCGCCGCGGATCGTCCAACCTCATTGGTCTGGGGCGGTCCATCCAGCCAGGGGTCAAGGAACACCCCCTCTTCGGCCAGCACCCGATCCAGCAGGGCCCATAGCGTGTCGTCATCGGGGGCCGTCGCCGGAGGATAGACGGCCGCCCACTGGGGATGGCGTCCGTCGCGGGCCAGAGCATGCAAGCCGCCCATCAAGCGCAGCGGAAGGGCATCACCCTCATGCGAGGGATTGCCCGACCAGCTCAATAAACGCCGGCCAATGGCCGTACCCTGGTCCAAGCGTTCGCCTACCAGACGACACAGCCGCCCCGTAAAGGGCGCACCGGCAGCCGTGCAGATGGCGGATTGTGATTCAAACGCGACCTGCACTGACGACATGGGGCAAACCTATTTCTTGTTGAGCGCGACGAGAAAGACCTCGGCGCTGTCCTTCCGGCTCGATTCCGGTTTGAAATATTTCACCGTTTCGAACTCTTCACGCAGACGGGCTAACACGCCGCCCGCATCGCCACCCTGGAAATTTTTAGAAACGAAATTTCCACCGGGTTTAAGCGTTCTGATGGCGAAGTCCGCCGCGATCTCGATCAGGGCGATGATCTTCAGGTGGTCCGTCTGGCGGTGGCCGATGGTGTTGTGGGCCATGTCCGACAGCACCAAATCAGGGCGACCGCCCAGGGCGTCGATCAGCTGTTGATCCACACCCGGCTCGGTGAAGTCGGCCTGAATCAGGTGCGCGCCCGGAATCGGCTCGATCATCAGCAGGTCCACGCCCGCGACTTCCTGCGCGCCGCGGTCCAGACAAACCTGCACCCAACCACCGGGGGCCGCGCCAAGGTCGATGACCCGACTGCCCTTCTTGATCAGGTTGAAGCGGTTGTCGATCTCGATCAGCTTGAAGGCCGCGCGGCTGCGCCAGCCCTCGGCGCGCGCGCGTTCCGACCATTTGTCGGTCAGCTGGCGTTTGATCCACGCTTGCGACGACGGACGCTTGTCCTTGGCCGTCTTGATCTTGGTGCCGACACTGCGTCCCGCAGCGGTCCCGCCCGTAGGCAAACGCACCATACGACGGCGTTCCTGGGTCTTTTCGGCAGGCTTTTCGTTATCACTCATACGTCTTTCATAGCGGTCCGCGCGTTTCACCGCTATGACCCCTGCATATTTCCCTTAAGTCTTAGGAGCGCCAGATGGCCGAAACCCTGACCTTTTTCATCGACACCGGCGACAACCAAGAGCGTCCGGTTGTCATCAAGCTGCGTGAAGATCTGGCTCCGAACCACGTCAAGCAAATCACCGAACTGGCTTCGGAAGGCTTCTATGACGGCGTCGTTTTCCACCGCGTCATCGCCGGCTTCATGGCCCAGGGCGGCGACCCGACGGGCACCGGCACCTCGGGCTCGAAGAAGCCGAACCTGAAGCAGGAGTTCAACGACGAGCCGCACGTGCGCGGCACCTGCTCGATGGCCCGCACCATGGACCCGAACAGCGCCAACTCGCAGTTCTTCATCTGCTTCGACGACGCCCGCTTCCTCGACCGTCAATACACGGTCTGGGGCAATGTCACCGAAGGCATGGACGTGATCGACGCCCTGCCGAAGGGTGAGCCGCCGCGCAACCCGGGCAAGATCGTCCGCGCCGAAGTCGCCTAAGCGATTTCCAAGCCTATAAGAGAACGGGGAGCCTTTCGGCTCCCCGTTTTTTGTTTGGTATCAAGGCTTTTGAAGCGTCGCTTCCACCGGATCATTCGGTGAGATCACCAAGGTCCCGACCAGTTTCCCGTCCTCGACCCTGCCATCAAAACCCAGCGCGCCCCCTGCCGAGGCCGCGCCCGACAGCATCACGCGCTCGTCGCTGACCCTATAGTCGTTCGCCAGAACGATCAGCTTTTGACGCTCGCCCTTGGCGTTCTGGATCGCCTTGGTTTGCTCAAAAACAAAAGCCGCCGGAAAACGGCTGGCGGGCGGTGTCTCTGCACCCTGCGCATCGCCATTGGGCGCGCGCAGCTGGATGTGGCTAAACCGCCAGTCCTGCATCAGCAGCGCCTCCGAATACACATAGTCCCCGTCCAATGCCGCCGACGCCGTATATTGCCTCTTGGCTCCGGCGTTGGGCGCAGTCCCCTGCTCTCCCTTGTCCGGACTACAGGCCATCAGGGCCATACACAGCCCCAACGCCCCCCAAATCGATCCCCTCATCACGGCAGTCTCAGCAATGTCCCCAGCCATCCAATGTGCTGCAAAGCTTCAATGGCCTCGAATAGCGGGATCGCCAAGAGGAAGATCAGACCGTCGCGCAAGGTAATGAGGAAAAAGCGCGGACGGACATCAAGCGACTCGGCATCCCGCCAACGGGAAAAATCCGGACCGAAGCGCGGGGTACGGGCGAAGTAGTCACGATAGGACTGACCGAAAGCCTCGCCCAGCCACGCCTCTTCGCGTCGGATGGTGAAATGGAACACCAGCATAGCCACCGCCAGAAAGGCCGTCGCCAGCGTCAGGCTTCCGGTTTGCGCCCCTACACCGAATGCGCCCATGAAGCTGAACAGGTACAGGGGATTGCGGCTGATGGAATAAGGCCCGCGATCGACGATCTCGGCCTTCTTGCGCCCGCCGATGTAGAGCGAGCACCACGCCCGCCCCACGATACAGACCACGATCAGGGCAAGGCCGAACGCCTCCACCCCTTCGTGCAGAGGCTCGCCGCCGCGCGAGGCCGTAAAAAGCGCCAGCGCGAGAATGGCCGTCATTCCCGCGCCCAGCGCCGCCTTCCGTATTTTCTGGACCCTTTGCAGGTCGAAGCCTTGGGTAGCCGACATCGCTATCTCCGTATGTGGATCAGCGATCTGGCTTCCCGAAGAATGGCGTTTTCAAGACCCGCTTAGCGGTCCAGCCACGCATCGATACGGCGGAAGCTTTCGATGGCCAGTTCTGTGGACGACTGGAACACCGCCGGATTGATGCGCTCCACGTCATCGGACGGCTTGTGATAGTCCTCGTGGAAGTTCACGCCGAAATACAGGAACGGCAGCCCCGCCCGGTGGAAGGCACCGTGGTCCGAGGCGTACACCCAGTTGTCGGCCCCTTCGTCCTCCGGCCGGTCCTTGCCGAAGGCCAGACGGATCGAGCCATTGGCCGGAATCGGCTCCAGCAGCGGACGCAAGTACGGGTGCTGATAGGTGCCCGTCACCCACAGATAGCCATCGACGTCGGCACGGGCCGTCATGTCGAAGTTGATGTTCAGAGAGATGGACGACAGCGGCACGGGCGGAGCCTCGACGAACTCTTTCGCACCCAGCAGGCCCCGCTCCTCGCCGTCCAGCGCCACGATCAGGACGCTGTGCTCCGGCGGCGTTTCCTTCAGGCGCTTGGCCAGTTCCAGCATGGTCGCCACGCCCGAGGCATTGTCGTCCGCGCCGTTGTAGATCTGGCCGTCGTGGACACCCACATGGTCGTAGTGGGCCGTGACCACGATGTATTTGTCCGAAACGCGCGTGCCCGGAATCAGGCCGATGATATTGGTACCGTTGAAGGTCTTGGGGCCATCCGGCGAACGGCCTTGGGCCGACCAGGGCTGCAAACGGCCCATCGACGACGGGCCGACCCCGAGCGCCTCCAGTCGGTCCACAATATACTGGCGCGCCTTGGCACCGCCTTCGCTGCCGGTATCGCGCCCCTGCATGTCATCGGCGGACAGGGTTTTCAGATCGGCCATCAACTGGGTGTAGTCGTGGCTGGCAACCGCTACTGCTGGCTGTTCAACGGCCAGTGGCTTCGTTTCACACGCGGCCAGTGCAAGCACGGCGGCAACAGCGAGGCGGGTAGGAAGGGCGCGCATACAGACGGCTCCGTGAACAAGATTTGGCTGCACCCTAAATGCCCGCTCGCCGTTCTGCCAGATTAGCTTTCCTTGATTTGAACGGGCGGTGCTAGAAAAGCCGCCTGTTATCCCGTTCCAGCCCAGACGAATCCCCATGTCCGATCTGTTCTCCGCTCCCCTTTCCGTCGCGTCGATGAGCGAGGATCAGGCCCGTGAGGAACTGGCCCGTCTGACCGCCGAACTGGCCGCGCACGACAACGCCTATTACGGCGAGGACGCCCCCAGCATCAGCGACGCCGAGTACGACGCGCTGAAGGCCCGCGCGCTGGAAATCGAAAAGAAGTTTCCGTCCCTGACCACCGCCGACACCCCGTCGCAGAAGGTCGGTGCCCCCGTCTCCGAACAGTTCGCCGAGGTGCGTCACGGCGTCCCCATGCTGTCGCTGGACAACGCCTTTGACGAGGCGGACGTCCGTGACTTCGTGGCCCGCGTGTACAATTTCCTGAACCTGCCACAAACCGAGCCTCTGGGCTTTGTGGCAGAGCCAAAGATCGACGGCCTGTCGGCCAATCTGCGCTATGAAAACGGCGTGCTGGTGCGCGGCGCAACGCGCGGCGACGGCAAGACCGGCGAGGACGTGACCGCCAACCTCAGGACCATCGCCGACATCCCGCAAAAGCTGACGGGCAGCGGCTGGCCCGCCGTGATCGAAATCCGTGGCGAGGTCTATTCCCCGACCGACGCCTTTGACGCCTTCAACAAGAACGCGGCCCAACTGGGCGGCAAGACCTATGCGAACCCGCGCAATTTTGCCGCCGGATCGCTGCGCCAGAAGAACCCGAACATCACCGCCCAGCGTCCGCTGGCCTTCTTCGCCTATGCTTGGGGCGAGGTATCTGAGCCATTCACCGAAACCCAGCACGGCGCGCTGGAGAAGTTCCGCGAGTGGGGTTTCAAGGTCAATGACCGCTCAAGCCGCGTGGAAAGCGCCCAAGGCCTGATCGACCTCTACAACAAGCTGGGTGAGGACCGCGCCACCCTCAGCTATGACATCGACGGCATCGTCTATAAGGTGGACCGTCTCGACCTGCAGGAACGCCTCGGCTTCATCGCCCGCAGCCCCCGCTGGGCCATCGCCCACAAATTCCCCGCCCAGCAGGCGACCACCCTCCTCGAAGGCATCGATATTCAGGTGGGCCGTACCGGCAGCCTGACCCCCGTCGCCCGCCTGCATCCGGTGACGGTCGGCGGCGTGGTCGTTCGCAACGCCACCCTGCACAACGAGGACGAGATCGAACGTCTGGATGTCCGCATCGGCGACACCGTCACCCTGCAACGGGCGGGCGATGTGATCCCGCAAATCCTCGGCGTGGTGCTGGACAAGCGCCCCGAGGGTACGGTCCCCTACATCTTCCCGACCACCTGCCCCGTCTGCGGCTCCGAAGCCGTGCGCGAGGGTGACGAGGTGAAGCGCCGCTGCACCGGCGGCCTTGTCTGCGATGCCCAGATTGTAGAGCGCCTGAAGCATTTCGTCGGCCGCCGCGCCTTCGACATTGAGGGCTTGGGCGAGAAGCAGCTAATCGCCTTCCACGAGCGCGGCTGGATCAAACAGCCCGCCGACATCTTCCGTCTGGCCCGCGACGAGGAAAAGCTGTCGGCCCTGCGCCGCG
>NZ_DJFS01000039.1:0-616 GCF_002432125.1 Brevundimonas sp. UBA5866 | reverse complement strand
TTACCCGCCGCACCATCAGCCTCGACCGTTTCCTGTTCGGTCTGGGTATCCCCGACATCGGCGAGCAGACTTCGCTGGTGCTGGCCCGCCACTTCGGCTCGTGGGCTGCGCTGAAAGACGCCGCCGTCCAGGCCTCGCAAGGGATCGCTTCGGAGGACTGGCACGATCTGGCCGGAACCCATGCCATCTCCTCGCGGGTGCTGGAACAGTTGGCCAGCGCCGATGTGCCCGCCAGCCAGCCGTGGCCGGACGGTGCGTTGGACATGAACCTGAAACAGGTCTTCCCCGGCCTCGCGGCCCCTGCCCGCCGCAGCGTGGCGGAAAAGGCGGGCGACTGGGCAGGCGTGGTGCGTCTGGCGCAGATCGCGCGCGAGGAAGGCCCCAGCGACATCCTCAACGCCATCGCGGGCGTCTCGGGCGTGGGTCCGGTGGCGGCCGCCGCGCTGGCCCACTTCTTCCGCGAACCGCACAACCGCGAGGTGGTCGAGGCGCTGGAAGCCGAGCTGACCGCCATCACCGATATGGAACAGGCCCGCACCGACACCGCCGTCGCGGGCAAGACGGTCGTGTTCACCGGATCGCTGGAACGCTTCACCCGCGACGAGGCCAAGGCCCG
>NZ_DJFS01000099.1:85760-96266 GCF_002432125.1 Brevundimonas sp. UBA5866 | reverse complement strand
CGCCGGCACAGCCGGAAGTCGCCCGTCCGGCCCGTTCGGCCGGCGGTGGCTTCAGCCGTCCCGACCGTGGGGACGACCGCGAGAAGCGCTTCGGTGAAAACGCTCCGGGCAAGGCTGTCAGCCGCACCCGTGGCGAGCCCAAGCGCCGCGAAGGCCGCCTGACCATTCACTCGGTTGCCGGTGGCGACGGTGAAGCCGTCGAGCGCATGCGCTCGCTGGCCTCGGTCCGCCGTGCCCGTGAACGTGAAAAAGAAAAGCGTAAAGGCTCGTCGACCGACGCGCCGAACCGTCCGCGCGAAGTCGTCATTCCTGACGTCATCACCGTGGGTGAACTGGCCAACCGTATGGCCGTGCGCGGCGTCGACATCATCAAATTCCTGATGCGTCAGGGCCTGATGATGAAGATCAACGACGTCATCGATTCCGATACCGCCGAACTGGTGGCCTCGGAATATGGCATGACCGTCAAGCGCGTGTCCGACTCCGACGTTGAAGAAGGCTTCCTGTCGCAGACCGATGACAGCGATGCCACCGAGGCCCGCGCTCCGGTCGTCGCCATCATGGGTCACGTCGACCACGGCAAGACNNATCACCCAGCACATCGGTGCCTATCAAGTCCGCCTGGAAGATGGTCAGCGCATCACCTTCCTCGACACCCCGGGCCACGCCGCCTTCTCGGCCATGCGTGCCCGCGGTGCCAACGTGACGGACATCGTGGTTCTGGTGGTGGCTGCCGACGACGGCGTCATGCCGCAGACCGTCGAAGCCATCCAGCACGCCAAGGCGGCCAACTCGCCGATCATCGTGGCTGTCAACAAGATCGACAAGCCGGGCGCTGATCCGCAGAAGGTCATCAACGAGCTGCTGCAACACGAGATCGTTGCCGAAGCTTATGGCGGTGACACCATGGTCGTCGAACTGTCGGCCAAGGAACGCACCAACCTCAAGGGTCTGACCGACGCCATACTTCTGCAGGCCGAAGTTCTCGAACTGCGCGCCAATCCGGACCGTTCGGCCGAAGGCGTCGTCATCGAAGCCCAGCTCGACAAGGGCCGTGGTGCCGTGGCGACCGTTCTGGTCAAGCGCGGTACGCTGAAGCGCGGCGAGATCGTTGTGGCTGGCTCGGCATGGGGTAAGGTCCGTGCCCTGCTGAACGAACGCAACGAGCAACTGACCGAAGCCGGTCCGTCGCTGCCGGTTGAAATCCTCGGCCTGTCGGAAGCTCCGACGCCGGGCGATGCGTTCGCCGTGGTGGAATCCGAAGCCCGCGCCCGCGAGCTGGTGGAATACCGTCAGCGCAAGAAGCGCGAGAAGTCGCAAGTGTCGGGTGGCGCTCTGTCGCTGGCCGATATGATGGCCAAGCTCGGCTCGAAGAAGATCAGCGAACTGCCGGTCCTCATCAAGTCGGACGTGCAGGGTACCGCCGAAGCCATCGCCGCTTCGCTGGAGAAGATGGGCAACGACGAAGTTCGTGCGCGCATCGTGGCCCACGCTGCCGGTGGTATCACCGAAAGCGACGTCAACCTGGCCAAGTCGGCTGGCGCTCCAATCCTCGGCTTCAACGTCCGTGCCTCCAAGCAGGCCCGCGATCTGGCCGAGCGTGAAGGCGTCGAGATCCGCTACTACTCGATCATCTACGACCTGCTGGATGACATTAAGGGCGTGCTGTCGGGCATGCTGGCACCGATCCAACGCGAAACCTTCCTGGGTAACGCCAAGGTGCTGCAAGCCTTCGACATCACCAAGGTCGGCCGCATCGCCGGCTGCCGTGTCACCGAAGGCGTGGTCCGCAAGGGCGCTCGCGTCCGTATCATCCGCGACGACGTGGTGGTGCTGGAACTGGGCGTGCTCAACACGCTCAAGCGCTTCAAGGACGAAGTCAACGAAGTCCCGTCGGGTCAGGAATGCGGTATGCAGTTCGCCGGCTTCCAGGACATCAAGGAAGGTGACTTCATCGAATGCTTCACCGTGGAAGAGATCAAGCGCACCCTCGACTAGGGTTCGGTTGTTCCACAGTGAACAGGATCAAAGGGCGCGGTATCGAAAGGTACCGCGCCTTTTTCTTTGCCCGCAGGCAGCAAGACGCTAGGTTCGCTGAAGGGCGGTATCCAAGGGATTTGCAATGAAGCGAAGCGTTCTGGCCGGATTGATCTCGACCGCGATTGTGGGCACGGCGGGTACCGCTATGGCGGATGTGCGCTATCTG
This sequence comes from Brevundimonas sp. UBA5866, assembly GCF_002432125.1. GTDB lineage: Bacteria > Pseudomonadota > Alphaproteobacteria > Caulobacterales > Caulobacteraceae > Brevundimonas. The sequence continues at coordinate 94,060 of NZ_DJFS01000099.1, read as the reverse complement.
GCCTTCGATGCCGATGACCGGACCACCCAGGCCCTTACACGGGGCATTACCCTTGAGGTCGAGCGCGGTCTGTTCGGAGCCACGCGACTGAGAGGGCTGTATTCAACCAGCAGCAGGGGCTCGGCCACGTTCAAAGCCGCGTCTGTGGCCGGTGTTCAGGACGTGGTACCCGCACAAGAGCGAGGCGGCTCCATCTATGCGATCGAACCCCAAGGCGACGGACGGGCCTTGTCGCGCGCACTTTGCCCCGGCTCAGAAGAGGCCTGGCTTGTGGTGGGCAGGGTACGTTCAGGCCGCCCGTTGACCATCCATGCCGTCGGGCATTGGCCTGATGGCAGGAAACGGCACTGTGTCGCGCTCAACTATCGATATCGTGGCGAATGGGCGCGCCTGCCCAATGCCACAGGCGACATGCCGTTGGACCGCTAGACATGAAACGGTGGCTGGCTCTGGCCTTGCTGATGCTGGTGTCGGGGCTGGCCGGGTGGTGGAGCGCGGACTGGAAACCGCAGAGGGTACAGGGGCACCCCAGTCAAACCGTTTACCTGTTGGACAATGGCTATCACACAGATCTCGCGGTGCCGGTTTCCGTGCTGTTGGCCCGGGATGATGCGCTTGCGCGGGCAGTGCGACAGACAACCGCCCTGTATCCGGATGCTCGCTGGGTCCTGATAGGTTGGGGCGAGCAAAACTTTTTTCAGGGGAGCGGACCTATCCGCGAGCGTCTGCCGGAAGGGGCGAGGGCGCTGTTCACACCCGGGGGATCACCTGCTGTCCTACAGTTGATTGCGCTGCAGGCGGCGCCGGGCCAGATGTGGGCTGACGAAGCCTATGGGGCAGCGCTCGATGATACGGGAATGGCCCGTCTGAGAGGTCGCATAGCGCGCTCACTGGCCACCCGTTCTGACGATACCCCTATAAGAACCACCGTCAGTCAGGCCTATCGCCCGCGGGACACAATGTATTTCGCAAGCCGCGAGCGGTTCTCGGTTTTCAAACTGTGCAATCACTGGATGGCCGAAGTCCTGTACGCGGGTGGACTGGAGATGCCGGTTGGCAGGGCGTTGCTGTCGTCCGAAGTGGTGAAGGCCGTTTCGGTCCATAACGAGGGTCGAACTGGACTCGAGCGTCCACAATGACTAGACCGCGCCCTTCGCGTTAGTCAGCCGGCGTCCGATCCCCGGCGGCGCGAGACTTAAGGAGGCAGGTCACATGGCCCGCAAACAACACACCCGCAACGCCACCGGCCCGCAAGGTCCCAGCCAGCGCCAGCTGCGCGCGGGCGAGCTGATCCGTCACGCTCTGGTCGATGTGCTGCGTGAAAACGAAATCCACGACGAGGCCCTGATGGGCGTCTCATTGACCGTGACCGAGGTCCGAATGAGCCCGGACCTGCGTCACGCCACCGTCTTTGTCGAACCGCTGGGCGCGGGCGTTACCACCGCCGACACCAACGGTCTGGAAGAAGACGTCGAGAAGGCTCTGAACGAGCATTCCAAATTCGTCCGTGGCCTTCTGGGCCGTCGTATCGACATGAAATACACGCCGGAACTGCGCTTCCTGCACGACAAGAGCTTCAATGCTGCCGGTTATATGGACGCCCTGTTCAATGATCCGCGCATTCAGGCCGACCTGAAGGCCAAAGACGAGCCGCAGGAAGACTGATGGCCCGTCGCAAGAAGGGCGAGATCGTCAACGGCTGGATCTGCCTCGACAAGCCTTATGAGATGGGCTCGACCGAGGCCGTGACCAAGGTTCGCCGCCTGTTCAACGCCCAGAAGGCAGGCCATGCGGGTACGCTCGATCCGCTGGCCTCCGGCATCCTGCCGATCGCGCTGGGCGAGGCGACCAAGACCGTGCCGTTCATGATGGACGCGCAGAAAATCTACCGCTTCGTCATCCACTGGGGCATTTCCACCGACAGTATCGACCGCGAGGGTACGATCATCGGCCGCTCGGATGTGCGTCCGACGGTGGAACAGGTCAAAGCCGCCCTGCCGCAGTTCGTTGGTACGATCGACCAGGTCCCGCCTGCCTTCTCGGCCATCCGCGTCAATGGCGAGCGCGCCTATGATCTGGCGCGCGAAGGCTTTGAAGTGGAACTGAAATCCCGCCGCGTGACCATTCATGAGGCTGCCGTCACCTATGCGCCCGACGCCGATCACGTCGAAATCACCATGCGTACGGGCAAGGGCGTCTATGTCCGTTCGCTGGCGCGCGATCTTGCCGCCGTTCTCGGGGCAGAGGGGCATGTTTCGGTCCTGAGACGCGAGATGGTGGGGCCGTTTAACGTACAGAACGCCGTCACACTGGATTTTCTCGAGGATTTGGCGCATAAGGGCACCGCCTCTGAAGGCCTTCTGCCTGTGGCGACCGCTCTGGACGACATCCCGGATCTGGCCGTGACGGAACAGGAAGCCCTCTCTCTGAGACAGGGACGACCCATCGTTCTTCTGCCGAAGCAGGTTGAACAGCTCCAAGGCCGACTGGGTTCGGATGAGGGGACTGTCGCAATCTACTCCGACGGGACGCTGGTTTGCCTCTGCAATCTCAAGGCCGGTCGGCTAGCGCCGGACCGCGTATTTAACCTCACCTGAGAACAGACCCTGTCTCGTTTTCAGGTTGTCTAGCGCCCTCATACAGCGAGCCTCCGCGAGGCGAGCGATAGGGCAAGAAAGGACATACGATGTCGATTACGGCTGCCCGTAAAGCTGAAGTCATTGCTGAAAACGCTCGCTCGCAAGGCGACACCGGTTCGGCTGAAGTTCAAGTTGCAATCCTCTCGGAGCGCATTGCCAACCTGACCGAGCACTTCAAGACCCACAAGAAAGACAACCACTCGCGTCGCGGCCTGCTGAAGCTGGTTTCGCAACGTCGTCGTCTTCTTGACCACCTGAACAAGGTGGACAGCGCTCGTTACCAAGCGCTGATCGCCAAGCTGGGCCTGCGTCGCTAAGGCGCCCCGGTTGCGGATCGGATGAATTTCCACGAGGCGCGGGCGGTCACGTCCGCGCCTCGTTCCGCACCTAGTATGCATGTTTCCCGGCGCCGTGGGATGCAACGGCGCAACCGACGCGAGGGCCGCGAGAAATGGTCCTCTTCACCGATCTGGAGGCAAAGGTGCCACCAGGTTATCGGGGACTGAAGGACTGAACGACCTGACGCTCCGCACACCCCCGACGGGAATACGCCCGCGGGAGACGAAAGAAGAAAAATGTTCGATATCAAACGCAAGACGATCGAGTGGGCGGGTCGCCCGCTGACGCTGGAAACCGGTCGCATCGCCCGTCAGGCTGACGGCGCCGTGCTGGCCACCTACGGTGAGACCGTGGTTCTGGCGACCGTCGTCTACGGTCGCGCACCGAAGCCGGGAATGGACTTCTTCCCGCTGACCGTGAACTACCAGGAAAAGACTTTCGCAGCCGGCAAGATCCCGGGTGGCTACTTCAAGCGTGAAGGCCGTCCGACCGAGAAGGAGACGCTGGTTTCGCGTCTGATCGACCGTCCGATCCGCCCGCTGTTCGTCAAGGGCTTCAAGAACGAGACGCAAGTCATCGTCACCGTCCTGCAGCACGATCTGGAAAACGATCCGGACATCCTGTCGATGGTGGCCGCTTCGGCTGCCCTGACCATCTCGGGCGTGCCGTTCATGGGCCCGATCGGTGGTGCCCGCGTCGGCATGATCGACGGCGAGCTGGTGCTGAACCCGACCATCGCCCAGATGGAAGAGTCGGCTCTGGATCTGGTCGTCGCCGGTACGGCTGACGCCCTGATGATGGTCGAATCCGAAGCCAAGGAGCTTTCGGAAGAGAAGATGCTCGAAGCCCTGATGTTTGCCCACAAGGGCATGCAGCCGGTCATCGACGCCATCATCGATCTGGCCGAGCACGCCGCCAAGGAGCCGTTCGACTTCCAAGCCGAGGACCACTCGGACGTCGTCGCCTCGATCAAGAAACTGGTCGGCGAAGACATCAAGGCTGCCTACAAGCATCCGGGCAAGTACGAGCGCCGCACCGGCGTCGAGGAAGCCAAGAAGAAGGCTGCCGAAGCCCTGGTGAAGACCGACGAGAATCCGGACGGCGTTGATCCGTCGAAATTCTCGGCCGCCTTCAAGGAATGCGAAGCCGACGTCCTGCGCCGCGACATCATCGAAAACGCCCACCGCGTTGACGGTCGAGCACTCGACAAGGTCCGCGCCATCGTGTCGGAAGTCGGCGTCCTGCCGCGCACCCACGGTTCGGCCCTGTTCACCCGCGGTGAAACCCAGGCTCTGGTCGTTGCCACCCTCGGCACCGGCGAAGACGAGCAGTACATCGACAGCCTGACCGGCACCTACAAAGAAAACTTCCTGCTGCACTACAACTTCCCGCCGTACTCGGTCGGTGAAGCTGGCCGCATGGGCTCGCCGGGTCGCCGCGAAATCGGTCACGGCAAGCTGGCATGGCGCGCCATCCGTCCGATGCTGCCGTCGAAGGAAGACTTCCCGTACACCATCCGTCTGGTGTCGGAGATCACCGAGTCGAACGGCTCGTCCTCGATGGCTACCGTCTGCGGTTCGTCGCTGGCCCTGATGGACGCGGGCGTTCCGCTGATCCGTCCGGTGTCGGGTATCGCCATGGGTCTGATCCTAGAGCCGTCGGGCGAGTTCGCCATCCTGTCGGACATTCTGGGTGACGAAGATCACCTCGGCGACATGGACTTCAAAGTCGCCGGTACCTCGGAAGGCATCACCTCGCTGCAGATGGACATCAAGGTCCCGGGCATCACCGAGGAGATCATGAAGCAGGCTCTGGCTCAGGCTCACGCCGGCCGCAGCCACATCCTCGGCGAAATGTCGAAGGCTATGGACGCTCCGCGTACCGAGCTGGGCGAGTTCGCTCCGAAGATCGAGTCGATCAAGATCGCTGTCGACAAGATCCGCGAAGTCATCGGTTCGGGCGGCAAGGTCATCCGCGAGATCGTGGAAAAGACCGGCGCCAAGATCGACATCGCCGACGACGGCACGATCAAGATCGCTGCCAACGAGCAGGAAAAGATCGACGCGGCCCGCGACTGGATCAACTCCATCGCTGCCGAGCCGGAAGTGGGCACCATCTACACCGGTAAGGTTGTGAAGGTTGTCGACTTCGGTGCCTTCGTGAACTTCTTCGGTGCTCGTGACGGTCTGGTCCACGTGTCGCAGATGGCTCTGGAACGCGTCGCCAATCCGGCGGACGTCGTTTCGGAAGGCCAAGAGGTCAAGGTCAAGTTCCTGGGCTTCGACGATCGCGGCAAGACCAAGCTGTCTATGAAGGTTGTTGACCAAGCCACCGGCGAGGACATCACCGACAAGATCAACGCCGAGCGTGCCGAACGTGGCGAGCCGCCGCTTTCGGAAGACACCGGCGGTCGTCCGAAGCGTGAAGGTGGCGACCGTGGCGGTCGTCGTCCGCGCCGCGACTAAGACTTTTTAAGTCACAAAGCGAAAGCCCCCGCTGGACATCGTCCAGCGGGGCTTTTTCTTTGTTGTGCGACAGAAGGCGGGGCCTTCTGTCGGGCGCTACGTTCGCGACGCGGTCGCTCACTTCTTGAGCGTATTTCTAGTGCGCTACGTTTGTGACACGGTCACTCGCGACTTGAGCGCATTTTAGCTCGTGCACTCGGCGGGTTTTTCGTTGGGGCCGAAGAAGTCGCAGCCGCGTTTGATCTCGTCTTCGATCATCTGGCAGGGATTGGCGACGTTGCACGGCGGTCGTGTCGCAGGGCTTACGGCAATGCAGCGACGCACCAGCGCCTGCGCCGCATCGTCTCCGATCTCTTCGCGACAGGTGACCGGTTTTTTGAGTGGCTGTCCCTGCGGCGACAAACTGCCGGACTGGATGGCGGCTGTCGTTTCGACGGCGGCGGCGGCGGGCGTTGTCGGTGGGACTTCAGGGGTAGGGACGGGGTCAGACGGGTGGGCGTCGCAGGCACTGAGTATCAGCGCGAACAGGCTCGTCGACACAAGGGCGATGGCTTGGCGGGGCATGGGGCTTCCTTCCTTGTTCAGAAAGATAAGCCCCAGCCGTATCGCCAGTTCCGCCTTAGGCGGCGTCGACGGCGGCCTTCTGGATGGCGAACAGTTCGGTGCAGCCCTTTTCGGCGAGGGCGAACAGCTGGTCGAACTCGGCACGGCTGAAGCCGCGCTTTTCGCCGGTGGCCTGGATTTCGACGATGTTGCCGTCGCCGGTCAGGACATAGTTGCTGTCGGCCTCGGCGGTGGAATCCTCGTCGTAGTCGAGGTCGAGAACCGCCACGTCGTTAAAGATGCCGCACGAGACAGCGGCGACCTGATCAAGGATCGGGCTCTTGGTCAGGGTACCGGCCTCGACCATCTTCTTGAAGGCGATGGCCATGGCCACGCATGCGCCGGTGATGGAGGCGGTGCGGGTGCCGCCATCGGCCTGAATGACGTCGCAGTCCACGACCACCTGACGCTCGCCCAGAGCTTCTAGATCGACCACGGCGCGCAGCGAGCGGCCGATCAGGCGCTGGATTTCCTGCGTGCGGCCCGACTGCTTGCCCGCGGCGGCTTCACGGCGGCCACGGGTGTGAGTGGCGCGCGGCAGCATGCCGTACTCGGCCGTCACCCAGCCCTTGCCGGTGTTACGCATCCAGCCCGGCACCTTTTCCTCGACCGAGGCGGTGACCAGCACCTTGGTGTGGCCAAAGCTGACCATGCACGAGCCTTCGGCATAGCGGGTGACGCCCGTCTCGATGGTGACGGCGCGCATTTGATCGGGGGTGCGCTCGGATGGACGCATGGCAATACCTCGGGAAAGTGGGGTCGCCGTGACTTGCACGGCGCAGTTGACTGCTTATCCTGAATAAGACGCCGCGCGTCCATGCGTGCGGCGAGAGTTTTCAAGGTCACCAGACGATGAGCCTGCTTCATCCCTCGCCGGGTCTCGCGACACTGGACAGCCGCGCACGCGATATTTTCCGCCGTGTGGTCGAGACCTATCTTGAAACCGGAGAGCCGGTCGGCTCGCACACCATCCAGAAGGGTGGGGTGCAGCTGTCCTCGGCCTCCATCCGCAACACCATGCAGCAGCTGACGGCAGCGGGTCTGCTCCTGTCGCCGCACACCTCGGCGGGCAGGGCTCCGACCCATGCGGGCCTGCGTCTGTTCGTGGACGGCCTGCTGGAGGTCGGGGACCTCGGACAGGAGGAGCGCCGCGAGATCGACGCCCGTCTGGGCGGTATGGGCGCGGGCGGGTGTGGGGCCAATGTCGAAGAGGCGCTGGAGGCGGCCTCGGCCCTGTTGTCCGGCCTTGCGGGCGGCGCGGGCATTGTCGCCAGTCCTGTCAGCGATGCGGGCGTGCGCCATGTCGAGTTTGTCAAACTGGGCGTGGATCAGGCGCTGGCCGTGCTGGTGGCCGATGACGGCACGGTCGAGAACCGCATCATGAACCTTAGTGCGGGCGTCACCCCCGCCACGCTTCAGGAGGCGTCCAACTTCCTCAGCCAGCGGCTGCGGGGCCGTGCCCTGTCGGATGCCCGTCAGGAAATGCAGGCCGAACTTGAGGTCGCCAAGCGCGAGCTGGACGAGGCCGCCGCCCGTCTGGTCGAACAGGGACTGGCCGCATGGACGGGGCAGGGGGAGCGTGACCGCAGCCTGATCGTGCGCGGACGCGGCAACCTGTTGCAGGATGCCAGCGCCGCCGAGGATCTGGACCGCGTGCGCGTGCTGTTCGACGACATGGAGCAGAAGGAACAGCTGATCGGCCTTCTGGACGACGTCGGTGCCGCGCAGGGTGTACGCATCTATATCGGCGCGGAAACAAGACTATTTTCATTATCGGGTTCCGCAGTCATCGCGGCACCCTATATGTCAGGCAGACAACGTGTCCTTGGCGCCATCGGCGTGATAGGACCCGCAAGACTGAACTATGCCCGTGTCATCCCGCTGGTGGATTATACCGCCCGGGTGCTGGGCCGTATTCTGGACGGACAGGAACGTGACGGACAATAACGAAGAGACCCGGGATCAACTCGAGCAGGACATCCACGACGGTATCGACGCCGAGGGCACCGAGGATGCGGGCATGGCCGCGCTCGACGCCCTGATCGAGGAACGTGACCAGTGGCGCGACCGCGCCCTGCGTGCCGCCGCCGAGGCCGAGAACACCAAGCGCCGCGCCGAGACCCAGCTGAACGACGCCCGCGCCTATGCGATCCAGCGCTTTTCCAAGGACCTGCTGGGCGTGGCCGACAGCCTCGAGCGCGCCCTTCAGGCCGCGCCCAAGGATGCCGAAGGTGCGACCGCCAGCCTCGTGACC
>NZ_DJFS01000099.1:1450-85740 GCF_002432125.1 Brevundimonas sp. UBA5866 | reverse complement strand
AAGTCGCTGCTGTCGGCCTTTGAAGCCAACGGCCTGAAGAAGGTCGCGCCCGAAGCGGGCGAGCCGTTCGACCCCAACTTCCATCAGGCCATGATGGAACAGCCGTCCGATACGGTGCACGGCGGTCAGGTCATCCAGACCCTGCAGCCGGGCTATTCGCTGTTCGACCGTACGGTCCGCGCGGCCATGGTCGTCGTGGCGGCCAAGGGCTCGGGTCCGGCAGCGGGCGGTGCCTATGCCGAGGCCCCGCGCACGGGCGAGAATATCGACGAAAAGGCCTGATCGGCCTTCTGTCCCGGAACAAACCCGCCGTCCTGATGGACGGCGGGTTTTTCTTTGGTCAGGCTTTTACGAATTTGGCGAAATGCTCGAACATCCGGCGCTCACCCTCGGCGGCATGTTGCGGGTGATACATGGGGCGGTAGTCGGCGTGGAAACCGTGCTGTGCCCCTTCGAACAGGGTGATGTGGCTGTCGGTGTGATCGGCCGCGCTCAGAGCTGCATTCATCGCGGCGACACTGTCGTTGGGAATGCCGCTGTCTTGATCGCCGTATAGGCCGATGACGGGCACGGGCAGGGCGGCGGCCAGTTCGATCGGCCACGGCTTTCCGGCCTCGATCTGTTCGGGCGTTGCATTGGCGGCAGGGGCGAGGCGACCATACCACGCCACACCGGCCCGGAAGTTCAGCGAGGGATCGGCGCAGGCCTGCCACACAACCTTGCCGCCCCAGCAGAAGCCGGTGATGCCCAAGCGGTCGGCATCAGCGTACGGCTGGCTTTTGGCCCAGTCGATAGAGGCGGCAATGTCGCCCATGACCTGCGCGTAACTCGCCTTGTTCACGATGGCGATGATCTGCTGGAAATCCGTCAGCGGTGCCGGATCGGCTTCCCGCACGAAGAAGGCCGGAGCAATCGCGAGATATCCCTGACGGGCCAGGCGGCGGCAGACATCGCGGATGTATTCGTGAACACCGAAAATCTCCGAGGCCACGATCACGACAGGATAGGGGCCGTTACCCTTGGGGCGCGCCATATAGGCGGGCAGCTGGAATCCATCAGGTGCGGGATAGGTGACTTCACCCGCTTCCAGTCCCTCAGCGGAGGTGATGATCGGCGTGGCTTCCTGAGAGAGCGCGGCGGGAGCATAGGCGGCAAAGGCCGCACCGCCCACCGCCATCTTGCCCAGGGTGCGTCGGGTCGGGGTCGTCTGGTCCGGCGAAAGCCCTTCGGGCGTCGTGATGCTTGGCATTCGTCTACTTCCTCGTCGCTGGGCGTTTCATGTGAAACATTAAGACTTTATGGCGTCCATCGGCCCGATGGCACGACGTAAAGTCAGATTGATCCGCCCTCCGGATGCCAGAAGGCGGGACGTACCGGGCAGTATTCTGTCAATGCCATGCCGTGCCAGCCGCGCCGGCCCCGACAGGATGCAGACATCACCCGAGGCTAGCTTGACTGAACGGGTTGGACCACCCTCGGCCGAGCCGAAACGGAATACGGCTGTGTCACCCAAAGAGATCGAAACGACGGGTGCGGAAAAATCCTGTTCGTCCTTGTCCTGATGCAATCCCATGCGGGCATCGGCATCATAGAAGTTCACGAGACAGGCGTCCGCAGGGCCATCGAAGCCTGACACCAGCTGCCATATGGTATCCAGCAGAGGCGGAAACGCTGGCCAGGGCCTGCTGGTCTGCGGGTGATGTGGCTGATATCTGTAGCCGTTTCTGTCCGAAACCCACCCCAGCGGACCGCAGTTGGTCATGCGCACCGAGAACGGACGCCCTGCGGGTGTGACGGGTCGATAGAGCGGGGCCTGTTTCACCACGTCACGGATGTCGTCCACCAACCGGCGCTGGAGCGCTTCGTCCAGCAGACCGGGCCAGACCGCAAACCCTTCAAGCCCGGTGCTCAGCGGCGGCGGCAGGGTCAGTTTGGAGACGGTATCTTCACTCATTGCCACTAGAGAGTGGCGGTGAAAGGCGGCCAGGTCGATCCTGGAGGGGCTGGAATTGACGCTGCATCGACATAAAACCGATTCATTGCCCATCAAGCCCTTGCAGCCGCTAGGGACTTTCCCATATCCGACAGCGAACGGTCAGTATCCGGTCGTGGTTCCACGCCGTACAGGCCAATCCGAATTAACCTGCTGATCCGGCCTTGCCGGAGAGGCGTCTCGAGCCCAACTGGGGGCGGTCAAGCGCGGCGCTTTTGAAGGCCGCCGCATCGCCCGCCGCAAGGAGTGAAATAGACAAGGCCATGGCCAAAATTATCGGCATCGACCTCGGCACCACCAACTCGTGCGTCGCCGTCATGGACGGCACCAACCCCAAGGTCATCGAAAACGCCGAAGGCGCTCGCACCACCCCGTCGGTGGTCGCGATCCAGGACGGCGGTGAGGTCCTGGTGGGTCAACCCGCCAAGCGTCAGGCTGTCACCAACCCGTCCAACACCTTCTTCGCGATCAAGCGCCTGATCGGCCGCAATTTCGACGATCCGGTGGTGGCCAAGGACAAGGGCATGGTGCCCTTCGAAATCACCAAGGGCCCGAACGGCGACGCCTGGGTCAAGGCCCACGGCAAGGACTACTCGCCGCAACAGGTTTCGGCCTACACCCTGACCAAGATGAAGGAAGCCGCCGAGGCTTATCTGGGTGAAACCGTCACCCAGGCCGTCATCACGGTTCCGGCTTACTTCAACGACGCCCAGCGTCAGGCCACCAAGGACGCCGGCAAGATCGCTGGCCTTGAAGTCCTGCGTATCATCAACGAGCCGACCGCTGCTGCTCTGGCCTATGGCCTCGACAAGAACGACGGTCAGAAGATCGCCGTTTACGACCTCGGCGGTGGTACCTTCGACGTCTCGATCCTCGAGATCGGCGACGGCGTGTTCGAAGTGAAGTCGACCAACGGCGACACCTTCCTCGGTGGTGAGGACTTCGACCTGCGTCTGGTCGACTACCTCGCCGACGAGTTCAAGAAGGAGCAGGGCGTTGACCTGCGTCAGGACAAGCTGGCCCTGCAGCGCCTGAAGGAAGAGGCCGAAAAGGCCAAGAAGGAACTGTCCTCGACCACCCAGTACGAGGTCAACCTGCCGTTCATCACCATGAACGCTTCGGGCCCGCTGCACCTGAACATCAAGCTGTCGCGCGCCAAGCTGGAAGCTCTGGTCGAAGACCTGATCGCCCGCACCATCGAGCCGTGCAAGAAGGCTCTGGCCGATGCTGGCCTGAAGGCTTCGGACATCGACGAAGTGGTTCTGGTCGGTGGTATGACCCGCATGCCTGCGGTTCAGGAAGCCGTGAAGAAATACTTCGGCAAGGAACCGCACAAGGGTGTGAACCCTGACGAAGTCGTGGCTCTGGGCGCTGCCGTTCAGGCTGGCGTTCTGCAGGGCGACGTCAAGGACGTGCTGCTGCTGGACGTGACCCCGCTGACCCTCGGCATCGAGACCCTGGGCGGTGTGTTCACCCCGCTGATCGAGCGCAACACCACCATCCCGACCAAGAAGGCCCAGGTCTTCTCGACCGCCGAGGACAACCAGTCGGCTGTGACCATCCGCGTGTTCCAAGGTGAGCGCCCGATGGCTGCGGACAACAAGCTGCTCGGCCAGTTCGACCTGATGGGCATTCCGCCGGCACCGCGCGGCATGCCGCAGATCGAGGTCGCCTTCGATATCGACGCCAACGGCATCGTGCACGTCACGGCCAAGGACAAGGCGACGAACAAGGAGCACTCGATCCGCATTCAGGCCAACGGTGGCCTGTCGGATGACGACATCGAGAAGATGGTCAAGGAAGCCGAAGCCAATGCTGCGGCGGACAAGGCCCGCAAGGAACTGGTCGAAGCCGTGAACTCGGCTGATGCCTTGATCCACTCGACCGAAAAGGCCCTGTCGGAGCATGGCGACAAGGTTGGCGAAGCTGAAAAGACCGCCATCCAGACCGCCATCGACGAGCTGAAGTCGGCCAAGGACGGCACCGATCCGGAAGCCATCCGTGAAAAGACCAACGCCCTGGCCCAAGCCTCGATGAAGCTGGGTGAAGCCATGTACGCCGCCCAACAGGGCGACGCCGGTGCAGCCGAACAACCGGCTGACGACGGCGTGGTCGATGCCGAGTTCGAGGAAGTCTCGGACGACGCCGACAAGAAGTCCTGATCGCTCGGGGCTTGAGTAATGGATTGGCCCCGCTTGCCGGAAGGTAGGCGGGGCCTTTCTCAATAAGTGTCCCCGTTGCTTCCGGTGGGAGAACCAGGGGCATATCGGGTTGCCATTGCGCCTGCGGGTTCTGTGGTGGCAGCTTGAGCTTGCATCATTCGATCCGGCACCCAATCTTTGTCGGATCAATCCGCATACTGACGGGCCGGACGACAAGGCCCGCGGAGCGGCGCGAAGGTAAGAGGACGAACGCCAGATGGCGCAACGTGACTATTACGAAATCCTCGGGGTAGAGCGGTCGATCGATGACGCTGGCCTTAAGAGTGCGTATCGCAAACTGGCGATGCAGCACCACCCTGACCGCAACGGCGGCTCCGAAGAGTCCGTCGCCAAGTTCAAAGAGATTTCCGAAGCCTATTCGGTCCTGTCCGACGCGGACAAGCGCGCCGCCTATGACCGCTATGGCCATGCAGGCGTCAACGGTGGTGCCGCTGGCGGCAATCCGTTCGGTCAGGGCGGCCAGGGCTTCCACGACATCAACGACATCTTCAGCCAGGTCTTTGGCGACGCCTTTGGCGATGCCTTCGGTATGGGCGGCGGTCGTGGCGGCCGCGCCAACCACGGTCCGCGCCGTGGCTCGGACCTGCGCTATGACATGGAGATCACCCTCGAGCAGGCCTATCAGGGCGCCGAGGTCGAAATCTCCATCCCCACCATGATGACCTGCGAGCCGTGCGAAGGCTCGGGGGCCAAGGCCGGCAGCAGGCCCGACATCTGCTCGACCTGCGGCGGCGCGGGCCGCGTGCGTCAGGCCAACGGCTTTTTCCAGGTTGAACGCACCTGCCCGCGATGCGGTGGCTCGGGCGAGACGATTTCCGATCCGTGCCCCGAGTGCCGTGGTCAGGGCCAGGTCCGCAAGACCCGTCGCCTGTCGCTCAAGATTCCGGCAGGTGTCGATGACGGCTCGCGCATCCGCCTGACGGGCGAGGGCGAGGCCGGACAGCGCGGCGGTCCGCGCGGCGATCTTTACGTATTCCTGTCCGTCACGCCTCACGAACTGTTCGAGCGTGACAATCTCGATCTGCTGGTCACGGTGCCGGTCCCGATGACGGTGGCGGCTCTGGGTGGTGTTGTGGATGCGCCCTGCCTTGTCTCGACGGCCTGTGATGGCGCGTGCAGGCAGGCGGTCGATGTCCCTGCCGGTTCGCAAACGGGCCGTACTGTCCGGATCAAGGGCAAGGGCATGCCACACCTGAATGGCCGTACGCGCGGCGATCTGGTGGTGGAATTGTTCGTGGAAACGCCGACCGATCTGACTTCCCGCCAGAAAGAACTTCTGCAAGAGTTGGCAGCTTCTCTGGGCGAGAAGCAGACACCCCGCAACACCAGCTTTGCTGGAAAGGCCAAACGCTTCTGGGCCGATATCATGGGTGCCGAAACAGACGGTTCGAAAGAAGACGCTGCGTGAGCGAAATTTTCCACGCCGGTATTTCCGGTTATCGAGGCCGTATGGGCCGGGCTGTGTCCAATGTTCTGGACGCGCGTTCTGACGTTGTGGTCGCGGCCCGTTTCGACCGTGGCGACACGGTCGATCTGAAGCTGTGCGATGTGATCATCGACTTCTCGACGCCCGAGGCTTCGGTGGCGCTGGCCAAGGCCTGTGCCGAGGCCGGTGGTCCGGCGCTGGTCATAGGCTCCACGGGGCTGAACGAAGAACAGGAAGCCGAGATCGAGCGGGCTGCCGATAATGTCGCCATCGTCAAAAGCGGCAACTTCTCGCTGGGCGTGAACATGCTGATCGGTCTGGTCCGTAACGCGGCCCAGCGTCTGGATGGCACGGATTGGGACATCGAGATCACCGAGGCCCACCACCGCCGCAAGGTCGACAGTCCCTCGGGCACGGCCCTGATGCTGGGCGAGGCCGCTGCCGACGGTCGCCGCGCCGATCTGTCGGACCTGCGTACCGCGCCCTATGACGGCGTGCAGGGCCCGCGCGAAAGCGGCAAGATCGGCTTCTCCACCATCCGTGGCGGTGGCATCATCGGCGAGCACACCGTCATGTTCGCGTCCGAGGACGAGGTGCTGAGCCTGTCGCACTCGGCCATCGACCGCAGCCTGTTCGCCAAGGGCGCTGTCGCTGCCGCGGCATGGGTGCGCAACCGCCGACCCGGCCTTTACGACATGCAGGACGTACTCGGCTTCCGTCAGGCCTGAGGCCCGGTGGTATGACCAGATCCGGTTCCAGCTACGGCGTCACCCTACGGGCTGTATCGGCCCTGTGTTTCTCGCTGAGCTTCGGCCTGATGAAATGGGCCGCGACACTGGAACCGGTCGCGGCCAGTGAAATGGTCTTCTATCGGGCCCTGTTCGGGCTTCCGGTCGTGCTGCTTTGGATTGCCAGCCAGAAGCAGGGGCTGGATGCCATCAAGACCAAGCGGCCTTTCGTACACCTTTGGCGCTGTGCGCTGGGGGTCTCGGGCATCTTCCTGATCTTCGAGGGCATCAAACACCTCGCCTTGGCCGATGCCACGACCATAGGCTTTACGGCCCCTATCTTTGCGACCCTGCTTTCCATCGTGTTTCTGAAGGAAAAGGTGGGCCTGCACCGCTGGGTCGCCATTCTGATCGGTTTTGTCGGCGTTATGGTGGTGGTCCGTCCTGGCGCTACGGGCGCGCCACCGCTGGTCGGCCTTATGTTCGCGCTGGCCGGTGCGTTTGTGGCTGCATCGGTCACCGTGACCCTGCGCCAGCTTGGCAAGACCGAGAGCGCGACCTCGATTGTCTTCTGGTTCTTCGTCGCCTGCGCCGTGGCTGGCGGCACCGTGGCCCTGTTCAACGGGCATACGCACACTCTGGCGGTCATGGGCATACTTGCGGCAGGCGGCCTGGCGGGCGGCTTTGCGCAGATGTTGATGACCAATTCCCTGCGCCATGCGCCGGTATCCACACTGGCCCCGCTCGACTATCTGCAGATGGTGGGAGCGGTTCTGCTGGGCTGGTGGCTGATGTCGGATATACCGACAGCAGCCACTTTGGCGGGGGCATCGCTGATCGCAGCCAGCGGCCTTTATACCGCATGGCGCGAGCGGGTGCGTCGGCGCGAGATCACTCCTCCCAGCGCCAACGCCAGCGTCTGATCAGGCGACCTCGTTGACCATTTGCAGAAGGACCTGACGCCAGGGCGTCACGGTCTGTGGCGGATTTTCCAGCATGGCGGACAGGTCGCGCCCCAGCGGGTGATCGGCCGGAGGCGCAATCATGGACCAGTCCAGCGCATGTTTGGAATGCACGCGCTGACGGGCGATGACGCGGATGTCCTCGTGCCGCTCATCGAAATGAAGATGGATCATCAGCAGGTCGAGGGCAGCGGGCGCGCCCTCCAGCAACTGAATAAAAAAGCCGTCCTGAACGGTCAGGATGCCCGTGATTTTGGCTTCGGCATTTCTGTATCGGGCAACGGTGACGATGTCATCGAGGGCAGATGGCAGTTCGCTAGCCGAGAGCCGACATCGACTGATGTAAACCAGACAGTCCAGATCATTCATTACGCCCACCACCCGAGGTCAGCGTGAGCCGACCTTCCTTTTACTTACCCGTTGATCCGAACCCTCCCTCGCCACGGATGGTGTCGTCAAGGGCCTGCGTAACAATAATCTTGCACTGCTCATGGCGGGCAATGACCATTTGAGCAATTCTTTCTCCACGACGTATCTCAAAAGGTACCTGTCCGTGGTTGATCAAGATGACGCCCAGTTCTCCACGGTAATCGCTGTCGATGGTGCCGGGCGAATTCAATGTGGTGATGCCGTGTTTGAGGGCCAAACCTGAACGTGGCCGCACTTGTGCCTCAAAACCGGGTTCGAGAGCGATCTTCAGGCCCGTCGGTACCAAGGTCCGAGCACCCGGTTCCAGCGTCAGGACCTCATCCTCGCCAATGGCGGCACGAAGATCCATTCCTGCCGAACCCGGCGTCTCATAGGCCGGAAGCGCCAGACCTTCGGCGTGGGGCAGGGGCAGGATACGCAGGATGCTCATAGAGTGTTTGCCTCGAAAAATTCGACAATGCGGTGGGCCAAATGCTTGGCGATTTCGGTTTTTGACTGACGCGGCCAGCTTTCGCTGCCATCGCGCGTGAACAGGGTGACTGAATTGGCGTCGGAGCCGAAAACATCGGTCCTGACATCGTTTCCGACGATCCAGTCACAGCCCTTGCGTGACAGTTTGGCCCTGGCGTTGTCTTCAAGATCGGATGTCTCGGCCGCAAAGCCGACAACCAGTGTGGGTCGCGTCGGACCGGACTTTGAAACGGCGGCCAGAATGTCTGGATTTTCGATAAGGTGCAGGGACGGCGGGCCGCCGCCGGGGGTCTTTTTGATCTTGCCGGTTGCGATGCCGTCCACACGCCAGTCAGCAACGGCCGCGCTCATGACGGCAATGTCGACCGGGGCGGATTTCAGTACGCTCTCGACCGCAGACAGCATTTCGCTGGCGGCCTCTACGGGAATGCGGCGAACGTTTGCGGGAGGGTCAAGGAAGACCGGACCGGATACCAAAGTCACCTCTGCCCCCAGCTCTGACAGGGCCGCGGCCACGGCATAGCCCTGCTTGCCGCTGGAGCGGTTGGTGAGGCCTCGCACCGGATCAATCGCCTCGAAGGTCGGACCTGCTGTGATCACGGCC
The DNA here is from genome assembly GCF_002432125.1 of Brevundimonas sp. UBA5866. GTDB lineage: Bacteria > Pseudomonadota > Alphaproteobacteria > Caulobacterales > Caulobacteraceae > Brevundimonas. Next base: position 76,905 of record NZ_DJFS01000099.1, on the reverse strand, counting down.
TTCTTGCCCGCAAGCGGTCTGGCGGTGTCCAGCTCGCGGACAATCGCATCCAGAATGGCGGCGGGTTCGGCCATGCGGCCAAAGCCGTATTCGCCACACGCCATTTCCCCCTCGTCAGGACCGACGAAGGCCCCGCGATGAAAGCCGCTGAACGCTTTCAGTTTTTCGACATTGGCCTTTACCGCCGGATGTTCCCACATCCGCACATTCATGGCCGGAGCCCACAGCGTTTTCTTGTCGGTTGCCAACAGGGTCGTAGAGGCCAGATCATCGGCCATGCCATTGGCGGCCTTGGCGATCAGTCCGGCGGTTGCGGGCGCCACCACGACAAGATCGGCCCAGCGCGACAGTTCGATATGACCCATCGCTGTCTCGTTTTCGGGCATGAACAGGTTTTCGCGCACGGGATGCCCGCTGAGCGCCGCCAGCGACATGGGTGTGACAAACTCTGCGCCTGACTTGGTCAGCAAGGTCATGACCTCGCCACCTGATTTACGGATCAGTCGCACCAGCTCCAGTGCCTTATAGGCGGCGATACCCCCGCCAATGATCAGCAGTACGCGACGGCCGGAAAGGGACGGAATGCTCATAATGCTGTGTGTAGACGCCCATCATGACCGCGTCGAGACAGCATGTTCACGCCAGCGTTGCCATAAAGGGCGAAGCTGAACTATTAAGAATAACGTTGATATGTTCAGGGGTGCGGTATGCGCGGTTTTTGCGGGGCGAGCGTAGCCGCCCTTTTGTTGGTGGGCTTGTCGGCTTGTGGAAACGGCGGCTCTGCGGTCGAGACGCGTGAAAGGGACGAACCCGCCAAGACTGTGCCCTATGCTGCGGTCCAGGATGAGGTCGCCGCACCGCTCCAGCAGGTCGCCGCCCCCTCTGAAGCCCCCGCGCAGTCGGCGGTGATCCTGACCTCGAACCGTCGCGAGACGGCGGGCGCAAAGGCCATCCGTCTATATGAGCGCAACGGGGCCGACTTCGGCGCAACCAGTGCCGAAGATTATCTGGAAAAGGCGAAAAGCTTTACGCGCTCGCCCCCTGCAGATGCCGAAAAGATCAGCCGCCCGAACGGCGACACCCTGATCTATCAGGCGCGCACCAACACCTTTGCCGTCGTCGATAAACGCGGCGTGGTCCGCACCATGTTCAAACCGTCGAACGGTGCGGACTATTGGGAGCGCCAAAAGGCGACAGCGGGCAGTTTCGGCCGCTAGTTCAGGCGGCCTCGAAGGTCAGCGGCGCGCCCCAGAACTGTGCGATCAGGTCCGATTGCGGGCCGGGCTGGCCGGTGGTCAGGAAGGTGCGGCGTCCACTGTTCCCCAGATCATATTCGGGGTGGCGCTCGAAATAGCGTTCCAGGCTGTCGGCCACGGCGGTCGGCTGGCTGATGACCTGGACACCTTCGGGCAGGGCCTCTTCGAACAGGTTGGCCACGATCTCGTAGTGGGTACAGCCCAGGATGGCCTTGTCCGGATGGCGGCCGATGCGGCGGCGTAGGGAATCCACATGGTCGCGTACCACGACGCGCAATTCTTCTTCCGGCGCGCCCAGTTCGATCAGACCGGCAAGACCGGGGCAGGGCTCGGTAAAGACGGCGAGGTCGGTGCGGCGCTTGTCGATCTCGATCTCGTAGACGCGGCTCATGGCCGTGGCGGCGGTACAGAAGATGCCGGTGATGTCGATGGCTTCTTTCTTCTCGCCTTCCAGACGCCCGTCGCGCTCGGCCTCATAGGACCATGGCAGGCCGGTAGCGGCCTCGATGGTCGGCACGATGATGCCCAGCACATTGACCTGACGGCCCAGTTCCTCACGCAGGCCCGGGATCCACGTCTGTTGCAGGCGGCGCAGCGCGATGGCCGAGGCGGTATTGCACGCCAGCACCACCAGAGAGGCTCCTGCACGGAACAGGGTCTCGCAGCCCTTGCGGGTCAGTTCGACGATTTCCTCGCCGCCGCGACCGCCATAGGGGGCATGGGCCTGGTCGCCCAAATAGATGAAATCCCGCTCCGCAAATCGCGAAACGAGTTCACGGTGGACCGTCAATCCACCCACGCCTGAGTCAAAAACGCCTATCGCCATAGTGCGGCCTTTAGACCTCAAGGCTTTCGCCGTCCATCACTTCGCATTACACCCGAAGCGGGAAATGCCGGGACGCGAGAGTCACGGCACTGAATTTTATCAGGTTGGGAGATACCGGATGCACAGACGCCACCTTCTTATCGGAGGCGCGAGCCTCTTTGCCCTTTCGGGCTGTGCCGCTGCGGGTGCGGATCTGGGCGGTGCGGTCAACGCCGCTTCGCAGAACGAGATCGCCATCGCGCGTGCCGTACTGCCGAACACGGCACCGAAGGCCGAGCTGCTGCAAGTCTGGACCGGCCCGTTTGAAGGTGTTCCGCCGTGGGACAAGGTGACGGCCGCCAAGCTGCGCGAAGCCATCATCGAAGGCATCGAACTGCGCCGCGCCGAAATCAATGCGATTGCCAACAATCCGGAACCGGCAACCTTCGCCAACACCTCGGTGGCGATGCAATTGGCGGGTGAGCCGCTGGGCCGTGCTATGGCCCTGTTCGGCGTCATGACCTCGAACATCGGCTCGGCTGAATACCGCACGCTGGAGCGCGAACTGTCGCCGATGCTGTCGGCCGCCAGCGATGAAACCACCTTCAACGCCGCCCTGTTCGCCCGCATCAAGCACGTTCACGACACTGCCGCCTCGGCGGGTCTGAGCGCCGAACAGGCCCGCATCGCCGAGCGTTCGTACAACAGCTTCGTGCGTAACGGCGCGGCTCTGGATGCTGCCGGCAAGGCCGAGCTGGGCCGTATCAACACCGCCCTGTCGAACGCCTTCACCACCTTCGGCCAGAAGGTCGTCGAGGACGAGAAGACCTACATCCACGTCACCGACGAAGCCCAGCTCGCTGGCCTGTCGGCAGGTGACAAGGCCGCTGCCGCCGCTGCGGCCCGCGCCAACAACCTGTCGGGTTGGGCCATCACCAACACCCGTTCCAGCGTCGATCCCTTCCTGTCGTTCGGCGATGACCGCGCCATGCGTGAAAAGGTCTGGCGCGCCTTTGTGAACCGCGGTGACAACGGCGATGCCAATGACACCAATGCCACCATCGCCCAGATCGTGGCCCTGCGTGACCAGCGCGCCAAGCTGCTGGGCTTCAAGAACCACGCTGAATGGCGCATGCAGGACACCATGGCCAAGACCCCTGCGGCGGCCATGGAGCTGATGAACCGCGTGTGGGCTCCGGCCAAGGCCCGCGTGGCCGAGGAAGTCGCCGACATGAAGGCGATCGCCGGTCACGACATCGAGCCGTGGGACTATCTGTACTACGCCGAGAAGGTCCGTAAGGCGAAGTACGACCTCGACCAGAACGAGATCAAACCCTACCTCGAGCTGAACAACGTCAAGCGCGGCGCCTTCTACATGGCCGAGCGCTTGTACGGCTTCACCTTCACCAAGATCACCGACGGTTCGGTGCCGGTCTTCCATCCGGACGTCGAAGTGTTCGAGGTCAAGAACAAGTCGGACGGCTCGCACGTCGGCCTGTTCTATTCGGACGACTTCGCCCGTCCGGGCAAGCGTTCGGGCGCCTGGGCGACGACCTATCGTTCCTATTCGTCGTATGAGGGCGTGAAGAATGTTCTGGCGTCGAACAACAACAACTTCATCAAGGCGCCGTCCGGCCCGCTGCTGATCTCGCTGGATGATGCCGAGACCCTGTTCCACGAGTTCGGCCACGCCTTGCACTCGCTGTCCTCCAAGGTCCGCTATCCGGCTCTGGCCGGTACGCCGCGCGACTATGTGGAATATCCGTCGCAGGTTCACGAGCACTGGGTCCTGACCCGTCCGATCATCGACGGCTTCCTCAAGCACGTCGAGACCGGCCAGCCGATGCCGCAGGCTCTGGTCGAGAAGATCGAGGCCGCTTCGACCTTCAACCAGGGCTATGCCACGGTGTCCTATCTGTCGTCGGCTCTGGTCGACATGGACCTGCACACCCAGACCACCCCGCCGACCGACATCGACGCCTTCGAGCGTGAATCCCTGGCGCGCCTCGGCATGCCCAAGGAGATCGTGATGCGTCACCGTCTGCCGCAGTTCAACCACCTGTTCACGTCGGACGCCTATTCGGCAGGCTACTACTCCTACCTGTGGTCCGAAGTGATGGACGCTGACACCTGGGCCTATTTCGAAGAGTCCGGTGACGTGTTCAATCCGGTGATCGGTGCCAAGTACAAGGAGATCATCCTGTCCGAAGGCAACACCACCGACCGCGGCGAAGCCTATCGCCGCTTCCGTGGCCGCAATCCGGATGTGGCTGCCTTGCTCAAGGTCCGCGGCTTCCCGACGAACTAAGTCAAAGCGCGACAGTAAACCGACGGCCGGTGGAACCTTCCACCGGCCGTTTTGTTTGCCGTGATTGCAGCTTTTGCCGATGGAGGCGGGCCATGAGCATTGTGGCATCCTATGTTTACCGCGACGGCAAATGCGTTCGCCCGGCCCCGCTGACGCCGGAAGGACTGGAACTGGCGAAGGGCGAGTTTCTCTGGATCGGTATGCATGAGCCATCGGCGGACGAGTTCGGCTCTCTGATCGATTGCTTCGGACTGCACCCTCTCGCCGTAGAGGACGCCCTGAGTGCGCACCAGCTGCCAAAACTGGAAGTCTATGGAGACGAGCTGTTTGTCGTGGCCCTGACCGCAGAGTGGCATGATGACAGTATCGTCTATGGCGAAACCCACATGTTCGTGGGCTCAAACCACATCATCACCATCCGTCACGGATCGGGCAGGGGCCATAAACCCCTGCGTGACTATCTGGAGGCATTTCCGGAACAGATGGCACAGGGGCCGGATCGGGTCCTCTATGCGGTGCTGGATTTCATTGTCGTTGGCTATATGCCGATCGTCGACGCGATCGAGGACAGCGTGCTGGAAACCGAGCATGTGGCGCTGGACAGGTTTCTGTCCCGCAGCGATGCGACGAACCTGTTCCAACTGCGTCGGCAACTGCTGAAATTCTATCGTCTGGCAGGACCGATGGAGGACATGGTCAAGCGGCTGTACCTGTGGGACCTGCCGGTCATCGGACCGGAAGTGAGGCCCTATTTCCGCGACGTGGCCGATCAGGTGCGGCGTGTGGCGGGGCGCACATCGGCCCTGCTGGATATCGTGTCATCGGTCTTCGATGTTTCCAGTCTTCTGGAGCAGCAGAGGCAGGGCGTGATTACGCGAAAGCTGGCCGCATGGGCCGCCATACTGGCGACCCCGACCGCTATAGCCGGTATCTATGGGATGAACTTCCGTCTGATGCCGGAACTGAACTGGACCTATGGATACCCCGCGGCCTTGCTGCTGATGTTGGCGGTGTGCGCGGGGCTGTTTGCCAGCTTCAAACGCTCGGGCTGGCTCTAGAATAAAAAGCACCGACCCCGGGGGAGGTCGGTGCTGTCGTCTGGCCACCTTGGAGGGACGGACTAGACTTCACTACGCTTACTGACTTGTTGGATCTGCAATCAGGCTTGGTCGATGCTGTTTGCAGCGTATTCGGTGTTGCGGGCTTCGCGGGACTGGACGTAGGCCATGCGTTGCTGGACCGGCAGCATGCTCAGGGCTTCTTCACGTACAGCCTCTTTGCAGGTGATTACTTGCACGCCGCGTACGGCCGAGCACAGCGAGCGGGCGGCCTTGCGCACATCGCGCTCAAAGCGTTGGGCACCGGCAGGGGTGTCGATATTCTGGGTGTTGATGACAACCTGAGCCTGGGCCGAGGTAGCGAGGAGAGCGGCGGCAGCCGCCAGAGTAGCGATCTTGATCATGGGGCGTTTCCAGAAAGAGAGGATTGATTGGCGTTACTGGCTGCCCTTTTGACCCGAGATATTGAAAGCGTAATGACGTACCTATGGTATAAATCGGACGAATATATAATTATTGCTCATGATTACTGAAATGTCAGATGTGAAAGTAATATTACACTGATGTAATATTTATTTATACAGCCCGCGTTTATCGCCGCATGACGCCCTGCTTCGTAACGACTCCTGAGTCGACACGGGCTTGAAAATGGGGCATAAGCCGCCACTTCCGGCGCAAGTGAAACTCGCGTCTCCACCTGCACGACAGCTTTGTCGAGTGTGCTACCGCGCTTTGCGCTACTTGAGCACGGCCTTCGGGCGCTCAGGAACGCAGGCGCCGCTTGACCCTACGGGGCTCAAGTAGGCCGACCGGCCGATAGCCCCTCAATAAAGAACGAGGCAGGCGAGAACCCTCTGTCGACGAGTATCGTCCACAGAGGCCGTTGTCGTATGGAGCCGAGCCAACGGTCCCGCCACGGATTTGAGGTTTTGAATGTTTGATGCTCTGAACGAGCGGCTGACTGGCGTATTTGACCGGATTACCGGTCGCGGCGCGCTGTCCGCTAAGGATGTCGAAGAGGCGCTGCGCGAGGTCCGCGTCGCCCTGCTCGAAGCCGACGTCGCTCTTCCGGTCGTCAAGGACTTCATCAACCGCGCCAAGGAACAGGCGACGGGCGAGGAAGTCATCCGCTCGGTCAAGCCGGCGGATCAGGTCATCAAGATCGTCTATGACGGCCTCGTTGAAATGCTGGGCGGTGAAGAGCCGGTCCCGCTGAACACCAATGCCGCCCCGCCCGCCGTCATCCTGATGGCCGGTCTGCAGGGCTCGGGTAAGACCACCACCTCGGCCAAGCTGGCCCTGCGCCTGTCGAAGTTCGACCGCAAGAAGGTGATGATGGCCTCGCTGGACACCCGTCGTCCGGCCGCCATGGAACAGCTGGCCACCCTGGGTCAGCAGATCGAGGTCGCCACCCTGCCGATCGTGGCCGGCGAAAGCGCCGTCCAGATCACCCGCCGCGCCCTTCAGTCGGCTAAGCTTCAGGGCTTTGACGTCCTGATCCTCGACACCGCGGGCCGCATCACGCTCGACGAAGCGCTGATGAACGAAGTCGCCGAAGTGGCCGACATCGCCAAGCCGGTGGAAACCCTGCTGGTTGCCGACAGCCTGACCGGTCAGGACGCCGTGCGTACGGCATCGGCCTTTAACGAGCGCCTGCCGCTGACGGGTCTGATCCTGACCCGCGCCGACGGCGACGGTCGTGGCGGTGCCATGCTGTCGATGCGCGCCGTCACCGGCCTGCCGATCAAATATCTGGGTGCCGGTGAAAAGGTCGATCAACTCGACGTCTTCGACGCCCGCCGTGTCGCTGGCCGTATCCTCGGTCAGGGCGACATCGTGGCCCTGGTCGAAAAGGCTGCTGCCGATCTCGATCAGGCCAAGGCCGAGAAGATGGCCCGCAAGCTGGCCAAGGGCCAGTTCGACCTCGACGATCTGGCGGCCCAGCTGAACCAGATGAAGAAGATGGGCGGCCTTCAGGGCATCATGGGTCTTCTGCCGGGCGTGGCCAAGCTGAAGAACCAGATGGCCGACAACAATGTCACCGACAAGATGATCGACCGCCAGCTGGCCGTGATCTCTTCGATGACCAAGGCCGAGCGCAAGAAGCCCGATCTGCTGAACGCCAGCCGCAAGAAGCGTATCGCGGCCGGTTCGGGCGTAGAGGTTCAGGACATCAACCGTCTGCTCAAACAGCACCGTCAGATGTCCGACATGGTCAAGTCGCTGTCCAAGGGCGGCGGCAAGAACCTGCAAAAGATGGCGGCCATGATGGGCGGACTGCCCGGCATGGGCGGCGGCGGTCCGGACATGGCCCGCCTGAAAGCACTGGGCGGCGGCAAGATGCCGGAACCCAGCGCCGACGAATTGAAAGCCCTTCAGGACCGCATGGCCGGCCTGGGTGGCGGACAACTTCCGGGGGGGCTTCCGGGTCTTCCGGGCTTCCCCAAGAAAAACTGACTTTCCGAGAAAGAGACTGAAATGCTGAAGATCCGTCTGGCCCGTGGTGGCTCCAAGAAGCGTCCTTACTACCACATCGTCGTCGCCGACGCCCGCGCTCCGCGCGATGGTAAGTTCCTCGAGAAGGTTGGCTCGTACAACCCGATGCTGCCGAAGGACGGCGCGACCCCGCGCGTGACCCTGAAGGTCGAGCGCATCAACGAATGGCTGGTCAAGGGCGCTCAGCCGACCGACCGCGTTGCTCGCTTCCTGTCGCAAGACGAAGTGCTGGGCGAAAAGGTCAAGTGGGTCCAAGGCAACAACCCGAAGAAGGGTACCCCGGGCAAGAAGGCTCAAGAGCGCGCTGAAGAACGTAAGCAACGCGAAGCCGACCGTCTGGAAGCCGAAGCTGCTGCCAAGGCTGAAGCTGAAGCCGCTGCTGCTGCTCCGGCCGCTGAAGAAGCCCCGGCTGCTGAAGAAACCACCGAAGCCTAATTACGGCTTCATCGGTAACTTCGATGATTTAAGGAAGGCAGCGTCCGCAAGGGCGCTGCTTTTCTGCTATCTGGACGTGAGTTGAACCCAAGGAGCCCGAGTTGAGCGGCGACGATAAATATATTCTGGTGGCCCAGATCGGTGGTGCCTTCGGTGTGAAAGGCGAGGTGAAGATCACCGCCTATACCGCCGATGCCCAGTCGCTGAAGACCTATTCGCCCCTGTTGGACGCCAAGGGCCAGCCGGTGCTGACCATCCTGTCGGCCCGTCCGGACAAGCATGGTCTGGTGGCCAAGGTCAAAGAGCTGACCACCAAGGAAGAGGCTGACGCCGCCCGTGGCCGCAAGCTCTATGTCCACCGCGACCAACTGCCGGAACCGGACGAGGACGAGTTCTATCTCGCCGACTTGATCGGCCTTGAGGGCCGCGATGCCGACGACAAGGTCATCGGTAAGGTGAAGGCGGTACAGAATTTCGGTGCCGACGACATGCTGGAAATCGCACCGGCCGAGGGCGGCCCGACGTGGTACCTGCCGTTCACCAAGGCGGCGGTGCCGGAACTGCATATCGGGGACGGCTGGCTGCGGGTTATCCGGCCCAACGAGATCAGCGAGCGCGATCCGGACTAAATATCGGTACAGCGGTTGCCGCAGACGGGGCAGGTCCACATATCCGGTGTATTCCAACACCGGAGGCATTATGGCCGACCTGTCCCGCTTTGCCGTTACCCGTCAGTATCCGGCGAAAACCCCCGATAGGCTCCAGCTCTATTCCATGCCCACACCCAATGGTGTGAAGGTTTCCATTCTGCTGGAAGAACTGGGGCTGGACTATGAGGCGCACTATGTGGACATCACAGAGAACGCGACCTGGACAGACGATTACCTGTCACTCAATCCCAATGGAAAAATGCCGGCCATAATCGATCCGGATGGACCGGGTGGACAGCCGCTAAGCCTGTTCGAGTCCGGAGCCATTCTGGTTTACCTGGCCGAGAAGCATGGACGCTTCCTGCCTCGAGACCCCGCCCTGCGGTATGAAACCCTGCAATGGGTCTTCTTCCAGATGGCGGCTGTGGGGCCGATGTTCGGTCAGCTCGGTTTCTTCCATCGTTTTGCCGGCAAGGCCTTCGAGGACAAGCGTCCGCGCGATCGCTATGTCGCAGAGGTCAAGCGGCTGCTGGGTGTTCTGGAGACGCGGCTTTCACCGTCCGGCGCGCCGGCCCGTCAGTGGATCATGGGCGATGACTATACGATCGCCGATATGGCCCTGATCGGTTGGGTCGGTATTCTGGATGGCTTTTATGAAGCGACCGAGATTGTCGGTACGGCCAACTATCCGGCTGTCGCTGCCTGGCTGCAGCGGGCCCGGGCGCGCCCTGCTGTGCAGCGCGGGTTGAACACACCCGCCAAGCCATAGAATGCACAAGGGGCGCGACCGGCCTGGATCGCGCCCCTTTCCATAGCTTGGCTTGAAAGGCGTCAGACTTCTTCGACGGGGGCGTCAGGCACGTACTTCTTGATCGATTCAATGGCGCGCTTGGCACCGGACTTGTCCGAATAGCCCTCGGTCGAGAAGATGATTTCGGAGTTGTATTTGAAACGGACGCGGAACTCGCCAGCCTTGTCCTGATAGACTTCGAACTTGTGAGCCATGATTGCCTCGCGGAAAAAGACCGCCATTCGGTCGGAGCCAAGCTGACATGGCCCAGCTTGGTTTGAAAACCGCCAATTTGTAAAAAATGCGGTCAGCGCCGCTTCATCACCATCCGGGCGATGGTGCCGATAACCAGACCCCAGAAGGCGGCACCGATACCGAACAGGGCCATTCCCGAGGCCGTCGCTGCAAAGGTCAGTATGGCGGCCTCACGCTCATGGCTGCTGGCCATCATAGTGGACAGGGAACCGCCAAGAGGGGCCAGCAGGGCCAATCCCGTGATCACCGCCAGGACATGGGCGGGCATGCCGATGAACAGTCCGGCCAGAGGCGCTGCGAACAAGGCCACGACAACATAGATCAGACCATAGACCACGCCGACCTTCCAGCGCTGGCGGGCGTCGGGATGGGCTTCCTCGCTGGTACAGATGGCGGCGGTGATCGCGGCCAGATTGACCCCGTGCCCTCCGAAAGGGGCCGCGATCAGACTTCCCAGTCCGGTCCAGAAAATAAGTCGGTTGGCCGCAGGCTCGTACCCCGCAGTACGCAGCACCACGAGGCCGGGCAGGTTCTGGGAAGCGAGGGTGACAAGATATAAGGGTACGGCCAGGCCTATGGCTGCCGTCAGCTCGAAGCGCGGCATGACCGGCTCCAGATGCCCGAATAGCCCGGTACCCTGCGGCAAGCCCAACTGTCCGCGCATCATCAAGACTGCGAAGGCCACGCCCAGCACGACAGGCAGTGACCAGACCGGCCAAAAGCGGCGCATCGTCAGATAGACGCCGAACAGGCCGATGATCATCGGCAGATCGGCCTGCGCCACCTGAAACAGCTTCATGCAGAAGGGCAACAGCACACCGGCCAACATGCCCGAGGCGATGCCGGAGGGTATGCGCGCCGCCAGCCGTCCGAACACGGGAACAAGGCCTGTCACGACCATCAGCAGGGCGGCGGTTACAAAGGCCCCGATGGCGGTCGGCCACGAATATCCGGCAGTCGTGGCCGCAAGTAAGGCCGCGCCCGGTGTCGACCACGCCAACACGATTGGCATCTTCATCCGCCAGCTCAGCAAGGCACCGGGGATGCCGATCCCCAGCGTCAGGGCGGCCAGCATGGAGACGATCTGTGAAGGCGATGCGCCAAGCGCCTGTCCGGCCTGCACCACCAGAGCCACAGTGCCCCCAAAGCCGATCACCACACCGACTGCGGCGGACGATACGGAGGAGAACGGCAGAGATGGTCGCATGCGCGGGCCTACAAAAAAGGGAGGCGGTGATGACCGCCTCCCTTCATGTCTAACCCTTCTGGATCAGGCTTCAATATCTTCCGGCAGGCCGACGGCGTGGAAACCGGCGTCAACGTGAACCACTTCGCCGGTGGTGGAGCGGCCCAGGTCCGAGGTCAGCCACAGGGCGGCGCCAGCGACGCCTTCCATCGAGGTCTCTTCCTTGATCAGCGAGAACTGTGCCGACTTGGAGTGCAGGCCACGGCCACCCGAGATACCGGCCAGCGACAGGGTGCGCATGGCACCGGCCGAGATGGCGTTGACGCGGATGTTCTTCGGACCGAGGTCACGGGCGATGTAGCGGGTGGCGGCCTCAAGACCGGCCTTGGCCACGCCCATCGTGTTGTAATTCGGGATCACGCGTTCCGAACCCAGATAGGTCAGGGTGATCATCGAGCCACCGTTCGGCATCAGCTCAGCCGAGCGACGGGCCACATCCACGAAGCTGTAGACCGAGATGTTCATGGCCAGCAGGAAGCTGTCGCGGGTGGTGTTGTCGACGAACGAGCCCTGCAGCTCGTTCTTGTTGGCGAAGGCGACCGAGTGGACCACGAAGTCGATCTCGCCGAAGGTTTCCTTCAGCGCGGCGAAGGCGGCATCCATCGAGGCGTCGTCCGAGACGTCGCACGGGATGATGGCCTTGGCGCCGACGCTTTCGGCCAGCGGGCGCACGCGGCGCTCCAGGCTTTCGCCGAGGTAGGTGAAGGCCAGTTCCGCACCCTGGGCCGCCAGCTGCGAGGCGATGCCCCAGGCGATCGAGTTGGAGTTGGCAACGCCCATGATCAGGCCCTTCTTGCCCTTCATCAGCTCGCCCTTAGGCATATCCCAGCCGTCAGCCATGATTATCTCCTGGAAATCTAAATCTGTTGCCTGTCTTTTGGACGCGCCCGCCGCCACTGACAAGACGCAGGGTCAAGATTGCCGAGGCTGGCATTCATCCGCACGACCACTACAGTGGTGGCCATGAGCCTTGATGTAACGCCGGAACAAGCCTTGGCAGGCCCTGTATTCTGGGACCGCCGCGAACTGGACCAGCTCCTGCGGGTATATGGCCGTATGGTCGCGCAGGGCGAGTGGCGGGATTATTCGATGGCGGGGCTCAAGGATGTGGCCGAGTTCGCCGTCTTTCGCCGCCACGGCGACGCCCCGGCCTACCGCATCGAAAAACGCCCTTCGCTGCGTCTGAAGCAGGGTCAGTATGCGGTGATCGGCGAGGGCGGTGTGATCCTGAAACGCGGGCGGGAATTGGCGCAGGTGCTCAAGGTTTTCGACAGCCGCCGTTTCACGGTGGTGGAATAGAAAAAGGCCCCGGCATTTCTGCGGGGCCTTCTGTAGATCAGGACTTCAGTCCCTATCCCTTACTATTCGCGCTGGCCCATGAAGGCGAGCAGGAACTGGAACAGGTTGATGAAGTTGATGAACAGGCTAAGCGCACCGAAGCCGGTGGCCACGCCCAGAGCCTGCTGGTCGCCGCCCAGTGCGTAGTAGGTCATCTTCAGACGCTGGGTGTCATAGGCGATCAGACCCGAGAAGATCAGCACGCCCAGACCCGAGATGATCAGGTAGAAGGTGCCGGACTGCATGAAGATGTTGACGATCGAGGCGATCACCAGACCGATCACGCCCATGATCAGGAAGGTGCCCATACCGGTCAGGTCCTTCTTGGTCGTGTAACCAAACAGGCTCAGACCGCCAAAGGCCGCGGCGGTGACAAAGAAGGTCGAGGCCAGCGAACCGTTGGTGTAGCGCAGGAACAGGATGCCCAGACCGGCACCGATGGTGGCGACCACGGCCCAGTACAGCATGTTCACGCCGCGCGCGGTCGGGTTCTTCATGAAGAACATCGAACCGAACAGCATGACCAGCGGCGAGAACTGCACCAGCATACCCAGCATGGTCAGGCCGATGCGGCCGTCGTCGAGGCGTGCGAACAGCAGTTGCTGCACAGCCGGAACGTTGCCGGTGATGTAGGCCAGAACGCCAGCAACAACCAGGCCGATGGCCAGCTTGTTGTAAACGCCCAGCATGAAGGCGCGCAGACCGGCGTCGACGGACATGTCCGCCGACTGCGGAAGCGGGCGCGCATAGCCGTTGTTGAAGTCGCTCATCGCGAAATTCGTCTCCCAAATGGTCGGAGTATGCCGACCTTGATCGAAATATCGGGTCGGACAGTCTCCTATGCAAGGAAAACCCGCCTTTAAGTCGTCCGTTCCAGCCGCTACCAACGGTCGCATGCTCAGACTTTTCACCGCCCTGCACGTCCCCGAACACATCGCCGAGACCCTGCAACGCCGCCAGACCGGCTTGCCGGGGGCCAGGTGGCGACCGCTGGAACAGCTGCACATCACGCTGGCCTTCTATGGCGATGCGACCGAGCGTCAGGCCGATGATCTGGCATCCGAACTGGTGCGGGCCGAAGGGCGCGGAGCCTTTGATCTGGAGCTGAACGGTGTCGGGGCTTTTGGCGACAACCACCAGAGCCACACCATCTGGGCAGGGGTGAAACCCAATGAAGCGCTGAGCCAACTGGCCGCCCGCTGCAAATCGGCGGGTGAGCGTGCGGGCCTACCGCCCGAGCGACGCGAATATCGCCCCCACGTTACCTTGGCCTATCTGAAACCCGAGACGAATCCGGACCGCGTCGGCGCTTGGATTACAGGGCACAACCTGCTCCAGTCCCCGCCGATCCGCTTTACGACGTTCGGCCTCTATTCCAGCGTCCTGACGCGGGAGGGCAGCGTCTATACGCTGGAGAGGGAGTATTATCTGTGACGCCTTGGACCGGAACCACTGAAACCCGCGTCGGCCCCACGCTGGAGACAGAGCGGCTGATCCTTCGCCCGCCGACGCTGGAGGACTTCCCGCGCTGGTGCGAGCTGTTGGCGGATGAAGAGGCCAGCCAGTTCATCGGTGGCACCCAGTCCAAGCATCAGGTCTGGCGCGCAATGGCGATGGTGGTCGGCATGTGGGCGCTGCACGGCGAGGGCATGTTCTCGGTCATCGACAAACAGACGGGCCTGTGGCTGGGTCGGATCGGTCCGCTTCACCCCTATGACTGGCCGGGCAGGGAAGTGGGCTGGAGCCTGCACCCCGATGCCCACGGCAAGGGCTATGCGATGGAAGCGGCCATTGCGACCATGGACTATGCCTTCGATGTGCTGGGCTGGCATGACGTGATCCACTGCATCGACCCGCGAAACAAACCTTCGGAAAAGGTGGCCGAAAAGCTGGGGTCCAAGAACCGTGGCCCGCGTCCGCTGCCTGCCCCGTTCGATACGGCGACCTGCAATATCTGGGGTCAGACGAAAGACGAGTGGCAGATCAACCGCCAACGCCTTGTGGCTGGAACGTAAGAAGAACATAATATCGGCATGGCCTCACCCCCTGCCGATATCGAGCTACGCTTTTCGCGCCCCGAAACCACCCATTCGGTGACGCGCGGGGCCGCCCGCCTTTTGGCGGAAATGGGCTATGCACCCTTGATGGAGGTGTGCTTGCCCAATGGTCGCCGCGCCGATGTTCTGGCCTTGGGCAAGAAGGGCGACATCATCATTGTCGAGGTCAAATCCGGCCTCGACGATTTTCGCGTCGACCGCAAATGGCATGAATATGCGCCCTATTGCGATGCCTTCTATTTTGCCGTCTCGCCGGATTTCCCCGAAGGCGTCCTGCCCTATGAGCCGGGTCTGATCATAGCTGACGGTTTCGGGGGCGTCGTGGTGCGCGACGCCGCGCCCGAGCNNGAGCCACTGGCGGCGGCGCGGCGCAAGGCGATGCTGATCGCCTTCGGACGGCTCAGCGCCTTCCGAATGGCCCGTAGCGAGGTTGGATCCCAACCTTAAAGCAGCCAGCGACCGCGATGGTGGGGTAGGGCAAAAACGCCCTCAAGCAGCCAGCGCCCACGGCGCAGGCGATAGGGCAAAAAATAAACCCGCGCTTTAGCGCGGCGCGCGCTTGGCGAGGATGCGCTGTAGCGTGCGGCGGTGCATGCCAAGGCGGCGTGCCGTCTCCGAAACATTCTGGTCGCACAGTTCGAACACGCGCTGGATGTGTTCCCAGCGGACGCGGTCGGCGCTCATGGGGTTTTCTGGCGGCTCGGGTGCCTCGCCCGAGGACAGCAGGGCCTTGACGACGTCATCGGCATCGGCAGGCTTCTGAAGATAGTCAACGGCACCGGCCTTGACCGCTGCGACAGCGGTCGCGATTGCACCATAGCCGGTCAGCATGACGATGCGGGCGTCTTCGCGGGCGGCGCGCAGGGCCTCGACGACCTTCAGGCCGTTACCGTCCTCCAGACGCATATCCAGCACGGCAAAGGCGGGCGGTGATTGACGGATATGGCTCTGGGCCTCGGCTACAGACGCGGCCAGCGCAACCTGGAAACCACGGGATTCCAGCGCACGCCCCAGTCGGGTTCGCAGCGCCTGATCGTCGTCCAGCAACAGCACGGACTTGTCGGCAAGCTGGGCAATCAGGTTTTCAAGTTCAGACATCAACTTCTCCTGAGCCTCAGGTCGGGGTTCGGGGCACCAAGGTCAAGGCGCAAGAACGATGGTGCGACATATAGTGTCATACGTCATTGTGCGCGGTGTGGTTCCTCATCCCGGTCCGGTTGGTGGGCCTCCAGCCTCTGGCGGGGCCATCGCACGGAAACACGCGCCCCCTGTCCTGCGCCCTCGGCGTGCGGCAGGCCATTGCCTATGCTCACCCGTGCGCCGCTGCGTTCCAGTAGCGTGCGGGCGATGAAAAAGCCCAGACCCATGCCGCCCTGGCTGGGCGCTATCTGCGCTTCTTCGGGGCGGCCCGCAGCCGCCAGTTGCTTGGCCAGAGCGCGCCTGGCCTTGTTCTGGGGACGTGTGGTCACATAGGGCTCGCCCAGACGCGGCACGACATCGGGGGCAAACCCCGGCCCGTCGTCGCTGATGTCGATGGTGATCCATCCGGCATCGACCGTCGCTGTCAGGGCCACATTCTGGTTGGCGAAATCGGCGGCATTTTCGACCAGAGCCGACAGGCCGTGGATGATCTCGGGCCGGCGGTAGATGCGGGGCAGGGGCTGTCCCTCCGGCGCGATGACCTGAAGGTGGAACTCCAGATCGAATCCCTGATGGGGGGCGGCGACCTCTTGCAGCAGGGCTTTCAGATCGGCTTCGGCGAAGGGGGCGTCATCATCCTGATGGGCGTCCGACAACTGGTTGAGTATCTCGCGGCAGCGGGCGGCCTGTTGCAGGATCAGGGCCGCATCCTCTGCGGCCGGGCTTTCGGCCGGGGCCTGGCGCAGCATCTCGCGGGCGACGATCTGGATGGTTGCCAGCGGTGTGCCCAGTTCGTGCGCGGCAGCGGCGGCCAGACCGCCGATCGCGGCAAGCCGTTGTTCGCGCTGGAGCACGTCCTGGGTGGTGGCCAGCGCCAGCTCCAGACGCTGGGCATCATAGGCGACCTTCCAGGCATAGCCCGAGGTAAACAGAACGCCCGTAATCAGGGCGATGCCCAGTTCCATCCGGTACAGGCCCGGCAACTCCAGAGCCTCGTCCGTGCGCCACGGAAAGGGCAGGGACCACCAGAACATGCAGGCCACACACACCAGTGCCAGTGTCGCAAGGCCGAGCGCCTGCCGCGATGGCAGGCTGGCCGCCGCGACGGTGACAGGGGCCACCAGCAACAGACAGAAGGGATTGGTCAGCCCGCCCGTCAGCGCCAGAAGGGCAGACAGCTGCAGGATGTCGAAACCCAGCTGGAATGTGGACAGGGTATCGTCGCTCAGACCCGCCCCCTTGCGGCGGGCACCGGCCATCGTCACCAGATTCATGGCCACGCTGGCCGCGATGACGGTCAAACAGGCCCAGAGCGGCAGTGGAAAGTTCAGCACGAAATAGGCGGTCATGACCGCGCCGGTCTGGCCGATGATTGTCAGCCAGCGCAGGACGATCAGCGTCCGCAGGCTCAAACCCCTGCCACGACTGGACTGCCGCGACAGGCTGAGCAGGTCGTGGGTGCCACTACGGGCAGCGCTGGCGATGGCCTGCGACAGGGAGGGGGCTTCTGTACCGTTCACCGAACCCTTATACCCTCAAAACGTCGCGCGCCGCACCGGGCGCATGCGCGCAGTTGGTTCTCGTCAAAGGGTGGCCTTATGCCCCGTCGTTCCATCATTGTTTTTGCTGCCATCTGTACCATTCTGTCTTTGGGTCTGGCGCTGTTTGCCGTCACGGTCTGGAGCAACCGTAACGGTTCCGATGCCCCCCGTGCCCGCGAAGTGGCTACGGGACAGCCGCTGATCGGTGGTGACTTCACGCTTGTGAACCAGGACGGGGATACGGTGGACCAGACCATGCTGGACGGTAAATGGTCGTTGGTCTTCTTCGGCTTCACCTATTGTCCGGACTACTGCCCGACCACCCTGGGTGTCCTGAACGCCGTGCAGGAACAGTTGGGCGATGATGCCAAGGATCTGCAGATTGTCTTTATCAGCATCGATCCAGCCCGTGATACGCCGCAGATGCTGAAAGACTATCTGTCATCCGAAGGTTTCCCGAAGGGTGTGATCGGCCTCACCGGCACCCAGGAACAGGTGGATGCCGCCGCCAAGGCCTATCGTGTCTATTACAAGAAAGAGGGCACGGGCGAAGGCTATACGATGAACCACACTTTGACGGTCTATCTGATGGGGCCGGATGGCCAGCTGCGCAGCCCGCTGGCCCATGATCTCGGGCCGGACAAGGCCGTAGGCGTCATCCGTCGCGTGATGGCGCGCGGCTGATCCCAAAAGGGCTACCGCAAGGAAAGCTTTTCAAGGTGCAACGGGCATGGTTCATTGTGCGTTGCAGTATGAAAGCTGCTAGCCCTTGCCCGCTCAAGCGGGTGCGTTGATTGGTATTCCATGCTCTACGCTCTGCACGAGCTCGCCTATCATTCGGCAACGCCCCTGCGTTTCGGGGCACAGATGGCCCGTCAATTCTGGACCTCGCCGTTCAACCTCGCCTCCGATACGGCGCTGGGCCGTACAGCCTTTGCCACCGCCGAGCTGGTCGAGAGCCTGACCCGCCGCTATGGCAAACCGGAATGGCGGCTGGATACCGTCAATCTGGATGGCCATACCGTACGCACCGAAACCCGCACGGTCTGGTCCTCGGCGTGGTGCAAACTGCTGAGGTTCGAGCGCAACCGCGATGATCTGAAGGCTGCGGACCGTCCGGTCGATGCGCCTGCGGTTTTGATCGTCGCCCCCCTTTCTGGACATTATGCGACCTTGCTGCGCGGTACGGTCGAGGCCTTCCTCCAGGACTATGATGTTCTGGTGACCGATTGGGTAAACGCCCGCGAAGTGCCGATTCTGGAAGGGCGTTTCGATTTCTCGGACTATATCGATCACATACGCCTGATGCTCGAGGCTATCGGCGGTCGCGCCCATGTCGTGTCTGTGTGCCAGCCGGGGCCGCCCGTTCTGGCGGCCTGTGCGCTGATGGCCGCTGACGGGCATCCGAACCGGCCTGCCTCGATGAGCTACCTCGGCTCTCCTATCGACGCGCGTCTGTCGCCCACCGTGACCAACCAGCTGGCCGAGGAAAAGCCGTTCACCTGGTTCAAGTCGAACATGATCCATACCGTGCCCTTTCCCTATGCGGGCATGGGGCGGCGGGTCTATCCGGGCTTTGTGCAGCTTTACAGCTTCATGTCGATGAATGAGGAGAAACACATCGACGCCCATCGCAGCTATTTCGACAGTCTGGTCAGCGGCGACGGAGACGGTGTCGAAAAGCACGAGGAATTCTACGACGAATACCTGTCGGTGCTGGACCTGACCGAAGAGTTCTATCTGCAGACCATCGACCATGTGTTCCAGCGGTATTCCCTGCCGCGCGGTGTTCTGGAGCATCGCGGGCGCAAGGTCGATCTGTCGGCCATCAGCGACATCGGCCTTGCGACGATAGAGGGTGAGAACGACGACATATCGGGTGTGGGCCAGACACAGGCCGCACATGTGCTGACGCCGAATATTCCTGACAGCCGCCGTCTGCTTCATGTACAGGCCGATGTCGGCCACTACGGCGTGTTCAACGGTCGCCGTTTCCGCGAGCATATCTATCCGCGACTAAGGGATTTCATCACAGCCAATGAAGCTGTTTCAGCCTAGGTATCGTGATGGTGACCGTCTGGCTCTGTCCAGCGGCCACATCCTCAGGCTGTCGGTGAACAAGCGGGCGCGCCGTCTTTCGATCCGTATCGATGCCAGGACCCGCGAGGCGGTGGTGGTTGCGCCATCGGCATCCACCCTTGCGCAGGGTGTGGACTTCGCCCGCTCCAAGACGGACTGGATCGCCGACAAGTTGGACGGGTCTGTCGAGATACGCCCGTTTGCCCCCGGTATGACCGTCGGCCTTCTGGGGCGCATCATACGTCTGGAAGCTGTGGCGGGTGTCGGGGCCGCGCGTCTGGTCGATCTGCCCGGCGGTCCGGTTCTGCGGGCGGGCGGTGAAGCAGAGGCCTATTCCCGCAGGATCGAGAACTGGTTTCGCAAACAGGCTCGTCTGTTCCTGGTGGAGCGGACCGATCACTATCTGGAAAAGCTGGGCCAGCCGCCCGTGCGGGTATCGATTGTGGACACACGCTCGCGCTGGGGGTCATGCAGCCCGCACAACCGTTCGATCCGGTATTCCTGGCGGGTTGTGATGGCCCCTGAAAAGGTCGCCGACTATCTGGTGGCCCATGAGGTCGCCCATTTGATCCGTGCCGACCACAGCCCGGAATACTGGGCCGTGGTCGAAGGATTGATCGGCGATCACAGGCCCATGCGCCAATGGCTGAAACACCACGGCGCAGAGCTGCACGCTAACGGGGCCTAGTAGAAGAGGGCCTCGTCGGATCGCGCGGGTTCGGTGCGCTTGGGTGCCGGTCTGGCGATTTCCACCTGAGGTTCGGCAGGACGCATGTTTTCCGGCACCGTTGGCATGCCGTCTTCATCCAGGACGCCGGTCTCGTTGGCATAGGGGTCCTCGATCTGGCTCAGCGCATTGCCGACAGGGTCGGGCGGGATCCAGCCTTCCGGCAGGGCGGGGCCATTCGGGATGGCCTGAACGGCCAGCTTGGGCAGGGCGGCTTGCATGAAGGTGGCAAAAATGGCCGCAGGCGCGCCCCCGCCGGATACACGGTTCATGGGGGTGTTGTTGTCCTTGCCCACCCAGACCGCGGTCGTGAAGCCGCCGGTATAACCGACGAACCATGCGTCCTTATAGTCTGAGGTCGTGCCGGTCTTGCCGGCAATATCACGTCCTCCAACGGCGGCAGCGCGGCCCGTGCCCGAGGTCACGACGGCCCGGAGCATCTGGTTCAGATAGTAGAGCGACGGGTTCTGGATGGCCTGGCTGACCTCCGGCGTCCCGTGCTCGTAGACCACGCGGCCATCGGCGGTACGGATGCGGCTGATGCCCCATGCCTTCACGCGGCGCCCGCCATTGGCAAAGGCGTCATAGGCCTGGGCCATTTCCAGCGGAGACACTTCTACAGCGCCCAGTGCCATCGACGGCGAGGTGCTGATATTGCCGGTGATGCCCAGGCGACGCGCCGCATTGGCCACGTTCGAGCGGCCGACCTGATCGGCCACCGAGGCCGCCACAGTGTTGGTCGAGGCGGCAACCGCCTGTTGCAGGGTCATCTCGCCGCTGAAGCCGCCCGAATAGTTGCGGGGCGACCAGCCACCGATGGTGACAGCTTCGTCGACCACGCGGGTGTCCGGCGTATATCCGGCCTCAAGTGCGGCCAGATAGACAAAGGGCTTCCACGCCGAGCCGGCCTGACGGCGGGCTTCGGTGGCGCGGTTGAACTGGCTGTCGGGATAGGAGGCACCGCCGATCATGGCGCGGACGCGGCCTTCGCCATCCAGCGCCACCAGCGCGGCCTGCTCGACCCCCTTGTTCTTGTCACGATCCACGATGCGGCGCACGGCGCGCTCGGCATCGGTCTGCAGTGAAAGGTCCAGCGTCGTTTCAACGACGAGATCCTGCGTTTGCTGCCCGACCATGCCGCGGACCTGTTTGTCCAGCCAGTCCACGAAATACTGGGCGTGCTGGCTGGCCAGCGTGCGCGAAACGCGCACAGGCTCGGCTACCGCCGTATCGCGTTGGGCTGGGGTAATGGTGCCCGTATCGACCATCGAGTTCAGCACCACGGTGGCGCGGGTTGCCGCACGTTCGCTCTCGCTGACCGGCGAATAACGCGACGGGGCTTTCAGCAGACCGGCCAGAAGCGCGGCCTCGCCGACGGTCAGGCGCTGGGCGGGTTTGTCGAAATAGCGTTGCGAAGCCGCTTCGATGCCATAGGCCCCGGCACCGAAATAGACGCGGTTCAGATAGAGGGCGAGGATCTCTTTCTTGCTGAATTTCACTTCCAGCCAGACAGCCAGCATCAACTCCTGAATCTTGCGTTTCAGGTTCTGGTCCGGCGTCAGAAACAGGTTTTTGGCCAGCTGCTGGGTGATGGTCGAGCCACCCTGTACAACGCGCTTGGCCTTGAGGTTGGCCGCCATTGCGCGGCTCATGCCGATGGGATCGAAGCCGGGGTGGCTCCAGAAACGACGGTCTTCGATCGCCACAAAGGCGGCTGGGACATAGTCAGGCAGGGCGTCCAGATCGACAGGCGGTGCCATCTGTGAACCGCGCACGGCGATCAAGGCACCCGAGCGGTCCAGATAGGTGATCGAAGGCTGGCGATCGACGTTGTAGAGGCTGGAAGTGTCGGGCAGATCGCGGGCGAATACTGCGAAAAACACGACAGCGAAAATCAGGCCCCAAACGGCCAGGACCGACCCCCAATAGAACAACCGTCCGAAAAACGAGCGGCGTGGCTTGGGCTCGGCCTGATGGTTGCGATCTTTACGCGCCATGAATGTCCTCGTGCATTTGCACCCCCGAACCTAGCGGCTCGGGGGCACTACACAACAGCCATAGCCTGTCGCCAAAATGATGGCGACTTAATTGGATTTCAGGAAGGCGTCGATTTCCGAGTTAAAAACCTCGGCCTGGTCGAACATGATGAAGTGCGCGCTGTCATCGATGCGCTTCAGCGTCGTCTGAGGCCGGCTGGCAAAGCTGGCCGTATAGAGCATGTCCGTTATCTCGTTGGTCACGCGCGGGTCGTTGAATTTGACGTACAGCACAGTCATCGGAACGGTGATCTTGGGCAGGTCGCCGCGCAGATCGGTGATGACCAGGTCATGATAGGCGGCTGCGGAAACGCGCTGGTCGCTGTTGCGGGCGTCAGCGATCGCCTCTTCGCGGCGGCTTTCAGTGTTGATCATGCCGGTGATGGTGGCCGCGGCGGCGTCATCATAGGCCTGTCGGTTCAGGCCGGTCTGGGCCGCCCATACCATCTGTGCCGCGGGCTTTACGCTTTCGGCGGTGGTGCCCGGAGGTCCGAACATCGCGCCGAGGAAGGGCATCATGTCCACGACCATGACCTTGCTGACGGCATCGGGATGCTGGGAGGCCAGCGTCATGGCCAGCGTGCCGCCCAGAGAGTGACCGATCACCGCCGGCCTATCTAGGTCCGCTTCGCGTATATAGCGTGCGATCTCTTCGCTGACGGGCGCGATAAACGGTTGGGGGGTATCGCCGGTCTGGGCATTGTCCTTGGGCTCGGCACCGCCAAAGCCCTGCACATGGATGCGGTGGATGCGGTAGTTGGGCAGCAGATGATCGACCGTTCCCTGCCAGATGCGGGGCGAGGACGACAGGCCGGGGATCAGAATGATGTCGGGCGCGCCTTCGGGGCCATCCACACGTACATGGATACGTCCGGATTCGAAGGCGGCGTGCTGATGGGCGTGCTGGGTCTGGGGCTGCATGTCCTCGACTGCGAAGGCCGGAGCGGCCAAAGCCAGAGGCGCGGTGAGTGCGATCGCGAGAATGGCTGTGCGATGCGCTGCGATGCGGGACAAGGGCATTTCTCCGATGATGTGTTTTCTCGAGCTGTGCAAACCAAAGCTCTCTGCAAGGACTAGAAAGACAATTGCTTTCACTATGGGTATGAAAACGCCATGACCCATGACGCTTACCAAGCTGTACCGTCCGCCACAGCTACACCGCAAACGGCGTTTGGCAAAGGTTTCGTTACCGATGCCTGGTACTTTGTTGCCCTGTCCCGACAGGTCGCCCGTGGCGGTATGAAACGCTACGAATTGATGGGCGAGCCCGTGCTGCTGGGGCGCACGCGCGCGGGCGAGATTTACGCCATGCGTGATATCTGCCCGCACCGCGCGGCCCCCCTTTCTGCCGGTCGTCTGGTCGAGCACGAAGGCGAGGGCGAGACTGTCGAATGCCCCTATCATGGATGGCGTTTCCGTACAGACGGGGTCTGCGCCGCCATTCCTTCTGTCTGCGAGGGGCAGAACATAGAGGCGAACCGGATCAAGGTGCGCTCCTATCCCGTGCGCGAAAGCCAGGGGATGGTGTTCGTCTGGATGGCTGCCGATCCACGCAATCCGTCACAGCCGGATCAGGAGCCGCCGGTGTTTCCGGGTGCCGACGGCGATATCCGCCTTGTCGAATGGATGGATTTCGAGAGCCACATCGACCACGCCGTCGTCGGTCTGATGGACCCGGCGCACGGACCCTATGTCCACAAGCAGTGGTGGTGGCGCTCCGAGAAGTCGATGCACGAAAAGGCAAAGACTTTTGCGCCGCGCGACTATGGCTGGGCCATGGTGCGTCACGCGCCGTCATCGAACAGCCGTCTCTACAAGATCCTGGGCGGGGCACCTGCCACCGAAATCACCTTCCGCCTGCCGGGCTATCGCTGGGAGCATATCCAGGTCGGCCCGAAACAGGTTCTGGCTCTGACCCTGCTGACACCGGTCACGGCCACCAAGACCCGTATCACCCAGATTTTCTGGTCGGATCACTGGGTTTTCGGCCTGGCCAAGCCCTTCCTTCGGGCGGGTGTCGTGGCCTTCCTCCAGCAGGATGGCGGCATGGTGAACCTGCAGAACGAGGGGCTGAAATACGACCCGGCCCTGCTGTGGATCGACGATGCAGACAAACAGGCCAAATGGTACCAGCAACTCAAGAAAGAATGGCTCAAGAGCCGTGCCGAGGGACGGGCCTTCGTCAATCCGATCAAGGAAACCGTTCTGCGCTGGAAGAGCTAGGCGCGCATACAAAAAAGCCGGAAGGGATAACCCTTCCGGCTTTCTTTATAACGGTGGAACCGAGGGCTTATTTGGCCTGTTGGCCAGC
This sequence comes from Brevundimonas sp. UBA5866, assembly GCF_002432125.1. GTDB lineage: Bacteria > Pseudomonadota > Alphaproteobacteria > Caulobacterales > Caulobacteraceae > Brevundimonas. The sequence goes on along the minus strand of NZ_DJFS01000099.1, from coordinate 52,377 downwards.
CAGCAGCACGTCCATCTGCTTGCGGACCAGCGGGGTCAGCTCTTCGATGCCCCAGTTGTCGTAAGCGGCACGACGGAAGTTCGACAGATAGGCGTCCCACACCATGCGGGCGATCAGGGCGACTTCGATGTCCTGGCGCAGCTCGCCCTTGGCGATGCCGGCCTGCAGGACTTCGGTCAGGGCCGACATGATCGGGGCGAGAAATTCACGGACGCGCTTGTCGGCGTCTTCCGGCTGGAACCACGAGCGGGCGACCATGGCCTGCATCAGCGGCAGGTGGTCCAGGGCGCGGTGGTAACCGGCGGTCAGGCCGCCGGCCAGACGGGCGGCGGTGGTGTCGTCGATGGCGATGCCAGCGGCAAAGTCTTCAGCCAGTGCAGCCATTTCCTCGGCGAAGACGGCTTCGAACAGCTCGGCCTTGTCCTGGAAGTTGGCGAACACAGCACCGGTCGACATGCCTGCACCCTTGGCGATGTCGCGGATGGTGGCGGAGTCATAGCCGCGCTCTGCGAACAGATTGCGGGCGGCTTCGAGAACCTTCAGGCGGGTGCGGGCCTTGGCCACTTGGCGACGGTTTACGCGCGGTTTGGCTTCGGTTTCGGCGGTCGCAGATGCGACAACGACAGTCTCGGTCATCGACTAAATACTCAACACTAAAAAAGGAGGGCGGAGGGGGAGCCGCCAAACTGGCATCGGTCGCCTACGGTGTTATCGATCAGTAACGATGACCGACGAACAAGGGTACGTGCCGATGTGCTGGGCCGAACTTTCATCATCGAACAGTGACCAAAATGGGTCGGAATTCGGTCAAAATGCATTCGGCCTTCTCATGTTTTGTGCTGAGATGTAGGTAGATTTACGCAGGCAAAGAAAAAAACTTCCATTTCTTGCCGCGATTTTCCGAAAGACGCAACAGCGTTGTCTTAAAGCGGATACATCCGCACGGTCTTGCCTATCGGTCTTTTGCAGTTTCTCTTTTCAGACCAATGTCTTGATTGAAACCGCGGCCAAATTTTACCTCCCGCCGTTATTTGATCGGGCGGAAGGGTTGCTGCCAGGCTTGGGGTCGTTGAATAACGACGGAAAACGCATTTTGTGCCGTATAAAAAGACTTCAACCGAGGGAAAACCATGAAAAGACTACTGGCCGGCGCTGCTGTCGCGGCGCTTTTGATGCCTGCCACGGCTTTTGCCCACAATGGCTCTCATGACCACGCCTGTATCGACGACGCCTGTGAGGTGGTCAGCCTGTTCGATACGCCTATGGCCAAAGCTGCGAATGGCGGGTGGCAGGGCACCGAGAGCCCGCGTTACGGCACCTGGGGCTTTGATCTGGCCGGTCGTGACACTTCGGTCCGTGCGGGCGAGAACTTCTTCCGCCATGCCAACGGTGCCGCTCTGGATCAGCTGGTGATCCCATCCGACCGTACCTCGTACGGTTCGTTCGCCCTGCTGCGCGAACTGTCGGACAACCGCATGAAGGAACTGGTGACGGGTCTGGCGGCCCGCACGGATCTGGTGGCCGGTTCGGATGAACAAAAGATCGCCGACGCCTATCGTTCCTACATCGATGAAGCGCGTATCGAGGCCGTCGATGCCCGTCCGCTGGAACCGTATCTGGCCAACATCCGCGCCATCGACAGCCATGAGGCTATGGCCGTCTACATGGGGGCGCACAACGGTGATTTCGGCGCGGCCTTCTTCGGTGCCGGCGTCGGCGCGGATGCCAAGAACCCGACCCGCCACGTCGTCTCGACCGGCCATTCGGGCATCGGCCTGCCGAACCGTGACTACTATCTGGACGAGCGCTTCACCGAGAAGAAAGAAAAGTATCAGGCCTATGTGGCCGACATGCTGACCCAGATCGGCTGGGACAATCCGGTCGAAACCGCGGCCCAGATCGTCGATCTGGAAAACCGCATCGCTCAGGCACACTGGACGCCTGCGGAAAACCGCAACCGCGACCGCACCTATAATGAATACACCATCCAATCGCTGGCGGCCGAGGCTCCGGGCTTTGACTGGCAGGGCTTCTACAATGCTGCGGGTTTGGGCCATGCCGACCGCATCATCGTGCGCCAGAACACGGCCATGCCGAAGATGGCAGCCATCTATGCCGAAGCCGATCTGGATGTGCTGAAGGCCTGGCAGGCGTTCCACACCGCCGACCAGATGGCTCCGCTGCTGTCGAAGCGCTTTGCCGATCTGCGCTGGTCTTTCCGCGACCGCGATCTGTCGGGGCAGCCGGAACAACGCAGCCGCGAGAAGCGCGCCATCTCCTTCGCTGAAGGTGCCCTGGGTGAAGCCGCTGGCCGTCTGTACGTGGCACAGTATTTCCCGCCGGAATACAAAGCCAAGATGGAAGAGCTGGTCCAGAACCTGCGTCTGGCCCAGGCCGAGCGTATCCGGAACCTGACCTGGATGGGCGACGAGACCAAGGCCGCCGCCCTGGACAAGCTGAACAAGTTCACCGTCAAGATCGGCTATCCGGACAAGTGGCGTGATTATTCGGCGCTGGAAATCAGCGGCGATGATCTGGTCGGCAACGCCGTCCGCATGCGCAAATGGAGCTATGCAGACCGCGTTTCTCGTCTCGACAAGCCGGTCGACAAGACCGAGTGGGGCATGACCCCGCAGACCGTCAACGCCTACTACAACTCGGTCAACAACGAGATCGTCTTCCCGGCCGCCATCCTGCAGCCGCCGTTCTTCGATCCGAATGGTGATGCAGCCGTAAACTATGGCGGCATCGGTGGCGTGATCGGTCACGAGATCGGCCACGGCTTCGACGACCAGGGCTCCAAGTCGGACGGCGACGGTGTTCTGCGTGACTGGTGGACGCCGGAAGACCGCGCCAACTTCGTGGCCCTGACCAAGCGCCTGGGTGAGCAGTACGCCCAGTTCGAGCCGGTCGCAGGCTACAAGATCAATCCGGATCTGACGATGGGCGAGAACATCGGCGACGCCTCTGGCGTGGCCGTGGGCCTGCATGCCTACCGTCTGTCGCTGAAGGGCCAAGAGGCTCCGGTTCTCGACGGCCTGACCGGCGACCAGCGCTTCTTCTATGGCTGGGCACAGGTGTGGCAGTCGAAGTACCGCGAACAGGCGCTGATCCAGCAGGTCGCAACCGACTCGCACTCGGCCGCCGAATTCCGCGTGATCGGCCCGCTGCGCAACGTCGACGAGTGGTATACCGCCTTCGACGTCCAGCCGACCGACGAATACTACCTGGCTCCGGAAGACCGCATCCGCCTCTGGTAAGTCATATCGAAAGTTTTTCGATAACAAGAAGGCCGGTGGTTCAACCACCGGCCTTTTTCTTTTTGCGCGGTCAAAGGCCCGCGACAGGCCGGTCAGGGCATGATGAGGCAATCCTTGACCTGCGGATTCCAGGCATGAAAAAGCCCGCTGCGGGGGATACATCGCAGCGGGCCTTCTCGCTCTCTGATGGAGCGGACGTTTCCTCCCCGAAACGCCTCCAAGTGACTGCTTCGCTTTAACAGCGCCGCGTCCCTCGAGTGATCTCAATTGACCCGAAGCATGCCGCTACGTCAATCGAAGCAAGGGGCAGAATCGAAGGATTTATAAGTTATCGCTGATAACCTGTTGCTGAGTAGGGCTGTTTGTCGAAGGTTGTTCGATAATGCCTTTGATGGTTTCCACCAGCGCCGAGCGTGCAACCTTGACCTGACCGGGGCGGGCTGCCTTCCACGCTTCGTTGTCGGCGATCGTGGCGGCTTGGGCACGACCGGCGTCCAGATCCTTGATCGTCACCTCACCGGCAGCGATCTCGTCACCGCCGAGGATGACGGCGGCGGGCGCGTTGCGACGGTCGGCATATTTGAACTGGGCCTTCATGCCTGCACGGCCAAGGTACAGCTCTGCCGGAATGCCCGCGTTGCGCAGTTCGGCCACGGCATCGAGATAGTGCTGCATGTCGTCGTCCGAGAAGACGATGACGACCACCGGGCCGCGGGTGCGGCCTTCGCCCGTCTTGCCGGCGGCCTTGAGTGCCGAGGCCAGACGCGACACACCGAAGGAGAAGCCCGTTGCCGGAACCTGCTGGCCGGTGAAGCGCGCGACCAGATCGTCATAGCGGCCGCCACCGCCGATCGAGCCGAAGCGCATCGGGCGGCCCTTCTCGTCCTTGGTCTCCAGCAGCAGCTCGGCCTCGAACACGGTGGCGGTATAGTATTCCAGACCGCGCACGATGGTCGGGTCGAACTTCACCGCGTCCTGCGAAACGCCCATAGCGTTCAGGGCGCGGTCGATGGCCGACAGTTCCTTCAGAGCCGCTTCGCCCGCAGCGCCCAGACCGGCACCGACATTGGCAATGGCGTCCAAAACCTCGGCGCGCGACAGGCCCGGCTGTTCGGCCGAGGCAAGGAAGGCCTCGATGCTGGTGATCAGGCTGGCCGGAACATTGGCCCCCTTGGTGTAGTCACCGGATTCATCCAGACGGCCTTCGCCCAGCAGAAGGCGTACACCCTCGATACCCAGACGGTCGTATTTGTCGACGGCGCGCAGAGCGGTCAGGCGCTGGTTGGTGTCGGTGATACCGGCGGCGTCGAACAGGCCATCGAACAGTTTGCGGTTCGAGACGCGGATAACGGCCTGACCGGCCTCGAGGCCAGCGGCACCCAGACCCTCACAGGCCATGGCGATGATTTCGGCGTCGGCCTCGGGGCGGTCCGAACCGACGGTATCGGCATCGCACTGCCAGAACTCGCGGAAGCGGCCCGGGCCCGGCTTTTCGTTGCGCCACACCGGACCATAGGCATAGCGGCGGAACGGCTTGGGCAGGGTTTCCCAGTTCTGCGCGGCAAAGCGGGCCAGCGGTGCCGTGTGGTCATAGCGCAGGGCCATCCACTGGTCGTCGTCGTCCTCCAGCGCCAGAACGCCTTCGTTCGGGCGGTCGGTGTCCGGCAGGAATTTGCCCAGCGCATCGACATACTCAAAGGCGGGCGTCTCGAGGGCCTCAAAGCCCCAGCGCTCGTAAACTTCCGACACGCGCGCGATCAGTTGGCGCTCCACGCTCAGATCATGGCCGCGACGGTCCTGAAAACCGCGGGGTGAGCGTGCTTCGGGGCGGGTGTCTGGGCGTGCAGTATCGGTCATGGGGTGGCGATTAAGCCATCACACGTCCCGCTGCAATGCGACTAGGGGAGGGATTTGCGGATCTGCAGCCGCTGACCGTGTGTCAGGCTACGCCACACCCACTCCAGGGGTCCCCAGCGGAAGCGTTTCAGCCACAGGTGCGCGAACACAATCTGCACGATCCAGGTGCCAATGATGAACGGCCACAGCTGTCCCGGTGCAATCTGCCCGAACCATTCCGGTCCAAACGGCAGATAGAAGAAGCTGGCCATGATGACGGACTGACCCAGATAGGTCGTGAAGGCCATCTGTCCCACGGGAGCCAATACCCTGAAGAGGGCAGGGGCTTTGATGACCACGGCGGCATAGCCAAGCGAAACGAGCACCGACAGGGCCGATGTCACCACATCCAGCCCGTGACTGGGCGTCTGCGTTGCGGGTGCCCCGATCTCGAGGGCAAAGGCCCATCCGCGCACGGCCAAAATAACGACGGTAACGGCGATCAGGCCCGCATAAAGGCTGTTGTTCATCCGTCCGTGGAAAAAGCCCAGCTTGTACAGGCCCATGCCCAGCATCATGATCGGCACGCTGGAGAACGGCAGCATGAACAGGCTGGACAGTTGGACCAGCAGCCACGCCATCAGGTTCTGCATCAAGACCGCACCATATCCTGCGTGGTACTGTGCGATCACGGCTGTCGCCTCGCCCGCCAGCGAGGCCGATCCGCTACCTCCCTGCATGGCTTCGGTCATTTCGGGCGGCAGAAGAGGGATCATCAGGCCGAAACCGGCTTGGAAGACGGCGAAGCCAGCCGTCACAGCGGTCCCGACAATCACAAGCGTCTTGCCCGACAGGGATCGGGCCAGCATGGCGAACAGTCCGCACCACGCATAGAACAGCAGGATATCCCCGTACCACAGGGCCAGACCGTGGATCAGCCCGATCACAGCCAGCCAGCCAAGGCGACGCCTCAGCAGCCGTCCACGTGCCGCATCGGTCCGCTCGCCCCCGACCAGAAAAATGCTGACCCCGAACAGCAGGGTGAACAGGTTGCGGAATCTGTCGCGGAAGAACACCTGATCGACCCATTGGAACCACTGGTCCGAACCGGTCCATATACCCTCACGGGCGAACGGCGCACTGGCCGGGTCCAGTGACACAGACATGGGCCAGGCAAAGGCCATGATGTTGACGACCAGTATGCCCAGCACGGCCAGGCCGCGTAACGAATCCAGATTTCCTATGCGTCCCTGATCAGTCACATCCGCCCTCCCCAAGACGTGTTTGATATCAGTAACCCAGCGTGTCTGACTTTCTATAGGCGATGTAGGCCACGCAAAGCCCACCCCACAGGGCGTAGCTGACACCGACCATCAGGGCCAGTGGAATGCCCAGCACGCCATACACCAGTACGACGACCTGCATCGCGCCGAGCGCCTGGACAAAGCTTTCGCCGGACAGGGCCGCAATCGTGGACTGTGCAACCGTCATCAGCAGTTGCAGGCAACCGGCAAGAATGCCGCCGTAGATAACATAGCGCGCCACCACGGCGCGGCGCGTCCACGTCGCATTGTTGGGGCGTTTGGCCTGGGCCAGACGGGCCATGCCGATCGGGCCTGCAATCAGACCTACGACCAGCAATACAATGCGCCAGTCCGTATCCAGCCCTGCCCACAGGTGATGGGGCGGCCACAACGGAAAGGTCAGAAGGATGGGTGGCCAAGCGGCAGCCACCAGCGTCGCCAGCATGCGCGCCTGCACCGACTTGCGGGGTGTCACGCGCTCACCGCCGGGCAGGCGGTCAAGCACTTTGGACGGGCCGGAGGATGCTTCGTGATGGGTCATCAGCGTGTCGGTACCGGAGTTTCGCCCGAATAGTCATAGAAGCCGCGCCCGCTCTTGCGGCCCAGCCAGCCAGCCTCGACATATTTTACCAGCAGGGGGCAGGGACGGTATTTGCTGTCGGCCAGACCCTCGTGCAGCACATTCATTATGGCCAGAGCGACGTCCAGACCCATGAAGTCGGCCAGTTCCAGCGGGCCCATCGGGTGGTTGGCCCCCAGCTTCATGGCCTTGTCGATCGAGGTCACGGTGCCCACGCCCTCATAGAGGGTGTAGATGGCCTCGTTCATCATCGGCACCAGAATGCGGTTGACGATAAAGGCCGGGAAATCTTCGGAGACGGTGGTTTCCTTGCCCAGGCTCTCGGCAAAGCTCACAGCCGCATCATAGGTTGCTGCCGAGGTCGCAATACCGCGCACCACCTCGACCAGGCGCATGACCGTCGCGGGTTTCATGAAGTGGAAACCGATGAACCGATCGGGGCGGTCGGTCACTGACGCCAGGCGGGTGATGGAAATCGAAGAGGTGTTGGTGGCCAGCAGGGCGTGCGGTTCCAGATAGGGCTGTACCTCGCTCCAGACCTGTTTCTTGACGGCCTCGTCCTCGCTGGCCGCTTCGATGACAAAGTCCGCGCCGGCGACAACTTCGGCCAGGGACCCGCATACGGTTATGCGGGCAACGGCCTTCTGGCCCTCGTCTTCGGTGATCAGTCCGCGTGCCGCGCGGCGTGCCAGACTGGCCGCCGCTTCACCCAGAGCCAGAGTGGCACGCCCTTCCGCATTGTCATACAGCCGCACGGCATAGCCGCCAGTGGCCACGGTCTGGGCAATTCCTGCGCCCATCTGGCCTGCACCGATAATGGCGACGGTCTGAAATCCGCTCATAACTCTATTGGTTTCCGCATCACCGAAAAAACATTCGACGGCCAGCATGAGAAGCCAACCGCACCTGTGCAAGTCACGATTGTTGACGGCGCGCCGATTTCCCTAGGGCGTGTCGCCATGCCAACGCGCTCAGCCGGCCAGACCCATCGCGGTCATCCGCAACGGCGGAAGGATGAAGTTCTGGATGCCCTGGATGATGATGATCACAATGATCGGCGTGATATCGATACCGCCCAGTGGCGGAATGAAACGGCGGAACGGAGCCATCAGCGGGGACGTCAACCGGTCCAGTCCCGTCGCGATCTGATAGACGAAACGGTTGCGGTAGTTGATGACGTCAAACGCCAGCAGCCAGCTCATGATCGCGTTGATGATGATGGCGAACAACAGCAGTTGAAGCGCCGAGTTCAAGACGAAAAAGAGAAAGCCGATAAGGCCTTGCAGCGGGGTCATATACAGCCTGCTTTTATAAATCTGACTGTCGTTCTAGCTGTCGTAGACCAATCCGCCAAGAACAACCCTGCTTGGCGTTGACAGCCATGCCTGCGACCTCTTACCTCATCCTCTGTCGATGGGGCCGTAGCTCAGTTGGTAGAGCGCGTCGTTCGCAATGACGAGGTCAGGGGTTCGATTCCCCTCGGCTCCACCACCTCCAATGTTCCCTGCACATTGCACGGCGCAGCCGCCTGCGAGCGCGCAGCGTCAAGCTGAAGGGTAACATCGCCTCTGTCCTGTGCCTGATTGGAGCCGCCAAATAGCTCACGCGTTGGGTAGGGAAGGATCAATGGAAGGGCGGGCACCGGGAGGGCACGTCCGGAGCCGTATTTGCCAGGGAGGAACCGATGCCTGTTCTTTATTATGCTGTGGGTGCGTGTTCGCTTGCCCCCCATATCGTTCTCGAGTGGATCGGGGCACCGTATGAAGCGGTAAAGGTCCAGTTCGGATCGCCGGAACTGCTGGCTGTCAATCCGGCCGGTGCGGTGCCGACCCTGCGGGAGGATGATGGCTGGTTGCTGACACAGGCGGGCGCGATCCTCGACTATCTGGCCCACAAACACCCGGAAGCGAACCTTGCCGGAGGTGACAGCCTGCGCCAGAAGGCCGAGGCCCACCGCTGGTCATCGTTCCTGACCTCGGACATGCATGCGGCCTTCTGGCCTATTTTCATGCCCGCCCGCTATACGACCGACGAGGGTGACGAGGCCCGCGCCAAGGTCGTAGAAGCCGCACATGCCCTGGCACACAAACAGTTCGCCATCCTCGACGAACATCTCGATGGCCGCGAGTGGATCCTCGACGGCAGGTCGGTGATCGACGCCTATGCCTTCCCCATGATCCGGTGGGGCAAGAAGCTGCTGGAAGGCAAGCTGTCGCAGTATCAGAATGTGCTGGCCCTGCATGATCGCCTGGCGGCTGATCCTTCGGTCCAAAAGGTTCTGGACCGCGAAGCCGGAAAATAAAGCGTGACCCATTTGGCCCCGCGTCCGTTATGGCGCGGGGCCATTTCCGTTCTGAAAGAGACACTGTGACCACGGGCATTCATCACGTCACCAGCATTACCGCCGATGTGCAGGCCAATGTGGATTTCTACATGGGCTTTCTGGGCCTCTCCCTTGTCAAGCAGACGGGGGGTTATGAGGATGCCCAACAGCTGCACCTGTTCTATGGTGATCCCCAAGGTCGCCCTGGTACATTGGTCAGCTTCCTTGTGTGGGAAGCGACGGGGCGTGGCCGCACGGGGCTGGGACAGGTGTCCGAAATCGCGTTTGCGGTTCCGGCGGACAGTCTGGGCGAATGGATGATGCGGGCCATCTCGGCCAACATCCCTGTCGAGGGGCCGCTGAAGGAGTTCGGTGAATCCGTCCTGCGTCTGAAGGACCCCGACGGGCTGATTATCAAACTGGTGGCCAGCGGGGCAGCGACCGGATCGGGATCGGTGACGGCACCGTGCTATATCCGCGGCGTAACCGTTCTCAGTGATGTGGCAGAGGCGACGACGGCCTTCATCGGACAATTTGGCTATCGGCCCCACGCCACCGAGGGCGCTATCACCCGCCTGAAGTCCGACACCGACATTGTCGACATCCATGCCGTCACGGGCTTTCCGCCGTCGGTGAAGGGGGCAGGGGTGCCGGACCATGTCGCCTTCCGTGCGCCCGATATCGAGGCCGTGCGCCAGATGCGGCTGGACCTGATCCATCACGGCCCGACCAATGTGCATGATCGCCAGTATTTCGTGTCGCTCTATGTGCGCGATACCTCGGGCCTGCTGATCGAATATGCGACCGACGCACCGGGTATGACCGCCGACGAGCCTGCCGACCGACTGGGCCAGAAGCTCAAATTCCCGCCCGAGATCATGTCCCATGTGGCCGAGGAGCTGAGTATCCGCCTGCCGCAGTTTGCACGGCCGGGCGAGATGCGTTGTCCCAAACGCGATCTACCCTTCATCCATCGCTTCTACTGGCCCGAAGAGATGGACGGCAGCACCATCGTCGTCCTGCACGGGACGGGCGGGGACGAGGGCGATCTGATGCCACTGGCGCACCGGATCAACCCGAAGGCCGCCATCCTCGCCGTGCGCGGACGTGCGACCGAAGAGGGCAAGCTGCGCTGGTTCCGCCGCTTCGGTCCGGGCGAGTTCGATCAGGACGATATCCGTTCTGAAGCGGCTGCCTTCAACGCCTTCCTCGCGGGGGCTATCCGTGGCTATGCGCTGGACCCGGACAGGCTGATGCTGCTGGGCTATTCGAACGGGGCCAATATGATCGGCGCAATGGCCCAGCTTTATCCCGACAGTGTCCATCAGGCCGTGCTGCTGCGCGGGATGAAGGTTCTGGAAGGGGATATCGAAGCCAGCGCGGGCACAGGTCGGGTGCTGCTGGTGTCGGGTGACAATGACCACATGATCCCGATGGAGCGGGCGACAGCCCTCGCTTCCGGGCTATCGGCTTCGGGTTATGATGTCAGTCATCGCGTCATCGGTTTCGGTCACTGGATGACCGATGCCGATCGGGCCGAAATCGAGACGTGGCTGAAGGGCGTTTGACAGCCGCCCTTACTGGTCCTCGTCAAAGCGGCGTTCGACCAGGTCGGTCAAAGCCGTGATGGCCGTATCGGCGTCGGGGCCTTCGGCCTCGACATCGATGGTCGAGCCGATACCGGCACCCAGCATCAACAGGCCCATGATCGAGCGGGCATCGACGGTGGTGCCGTCCTTGCTGACGCGGACTTCGGATTCAAATTCCGAGGCCGTTTTCACGAATTTCGCAGACGCACGGGCGTGCAGGCCACGCTGGTTGCAGATGGATAGCGTCGCCTTGGCCGTCTGGCTCATTTGTCCCCCGCCAAAACCCAAGACGCGACCGAAATGTATTTGCGCCCGGCATCCTGGGCATGGGCCACGCAGGCCTCGAGGGACTCGCGGCTGCGCACACTGGCCAGTTTGATCAGCATCGGCAGGTTCAGACCGGCGATCACTTCGGCCTTGGTCTGTTCCATGACCGAAATCGCCAGATTGGACGGTGTACCGCCAAACATATCGGTCAGCAGGATGACGCCATCGCCGTCATCGACCGCGGCAGAGGCATCGAGAATATCCTGACGGCGGCGCTCCATATCGTCGTCAGGGCCGATACATATGGCCGCGACGCCGCGCTGGGGGCCGACGACGTGTTCCATCGCCGAGATGAATTCCGAGGCAAGGCCCCCGTGGGTGACGATCACCAGACCGATCATGAAGGCAACACCAATAAGGTCCAAACCCGTCAAACATGGCAAAGGGCGCGGTCGCGCTCTGGAGCTGCCCCCTTCGCAAACCATACGTCTTAAAGCCAAACCCCCAAGGGTTAAAGGGCTTCTATGGCACGAGCGACCACAGTCGATGCCGACATCGGGCGAGGGTTGATCTCAATACGGGGCAGCGGGATATCGGCCAAGCTGGTAAACTCGGCTTCGGGCATGCGCTCCGGCGCGGTATCGATCAAATCCACGACCAGACGGATACGGCACATATCCAGCGGCGAGGTTGCCACTATGCCAAGGCCGCGAACCTCGATCATACCGCTGATTGTGGCGGGCGCGCGGGCGTACAGGCATCCGTTGCTGGCCCACAGGTGCACCCTGTCATCGGCGATCAGCCGCGCCCCTTGATCCAACAAACGCAGCGCCAGATCGCTTTTGCCCGATCCGGACCGGCCGCGGATCAACACGCCCCGCCATGCGCCCATATGGCGCAGGGCGACAACGCTGGCGTGATGGGTGGGTGTGGTCACGACCGGCGGGCGGCGTTGGGCAGGCGTACCGTAAACGTCGCCCCCTTGACGGCCTCGCCCTCGCTACGGTTGGCGGCGAAGACCGACCCTTCGTGCGCTTTCACGATTTGGCGCACGATAGACAGGCCGAGGCCCGAGTTGGTGCCAAATGCCGTCCCCTTGGGACGCGAGGTATAGAAACGCTCGAACACGGTTTCGAGATTGTCGGGCGGAATACCCGGCCCGTCGTCCTCGACACGTATGCGCCAGAAGTCCGCGCTGTCGTCCTTTTCAAGGAAGACACGCACTTCGCCACCAGCCGGACTGAAGGATCGCGCATTGTCGATAAGATTGCGGAACACCTGACCCAGTGGCGTGTCGCGACCGATGACATTGGTGCCATTTCCGGCAGTGTTGACGAGGCGAACCGGAATGTCTCCCTCGCGCATGCTGTTCTCGTATACGCCGACGATGTCGCCCAGCAGTTCGGCCAGATCGATGGAGCGCGGACGATCACGTGACAGTTCGGCATCAAGGCGCGAGGCGTTGGAGATGTCGGTGATCAGGCGATCCAGACGCCGCACATCGTTTTGAAGCAGGTTGGTCAGGCGCTGGCGCTGTTCCTCGGTCTTGACCAGAGGCAGCGTCTCCAGCGCCGAGCGGATGGAGGTCAGCGGATTCTTGATCTCGTGCGACACGTCGGCGGCGAAGCGCTCGATAGCGTCCATCCGCATGGACATGGTGTCGGTCATGCTTTCCAGCGCGCGGGCCAGACCGCCGACCTCGTCCTTGCGGGCCGTCAGGTCGGGCAGGGAGATGGCGCGGGCACGCTGCAGGCGCACCTGATCTGCCGCAGCCGACAGGCGCAGTACGGGGCGGGCCACAAACAGGTGCAGGACCAGGGATGCGAACAGGTTCACGGCCAGTGCGACAAAGGCGAACGGCATCAGCGCGCGGCGCTGGGCCGCCAGCGTCTCGTTCACGTCACCCGCTTCCAGCGTCAGAACGCCCAGAACCTGCTGGACGTGACGAACGGGCAGGGAGACAGAGACAACTCGCTCGCCTTCCTCGTTACGGCGGATCGTGGCCTGTGACTCGCCCTGAAGCGCACGCTCCACCTCGGAGGCCAGAGCGGCATCGGCTTTGAAAAGAGCCTGTTCGATCAGGGCCGGATCGGGTTCGGGTGCGAGGGGGGTGCCGGCCGGATTCGCCGGTGGCAGAGGCTCGCCCGGAATGGCATCGGAGACGCTGTAGGAATCCGAGACCTGAATACCGTCAGCATCGAAAAGTCGGGCGCGCTGGCCCATCGGAATAAAGTTGTCGCGCAGCCAGAAAGCCGCCGCACGATCATCAAGGGCAGGGTAGGGGTCGCCTTGGGTAATGCCCAGTTCGCCCAGAACATTGGCCAGTAGTTCGGCCTGCACGGTCAGGGATTCCTGACGTGCATTGATCAGCCCGCGGCTCCACTCGTTCAGGGCAAGGGCCCCGCCGAGCAGAATCAGCAGGCTGAGAAGATTGAGGGCCAGCATAAAGCCGCCCAGACGCGATCCGCCGAAACGGAACCGTCTGCGCGGCTTGTCAGTCTTAGCTTTCGCGGTAGCGGTAGCCGACGCCATACAGGGTCTCGATCGCGTCGAATTCTGGGTCAACCATGCGGAACTTCTTGCGCATGCGCTTCACGTGGCTGTCGATGGTGCGGTCGTCGACGTAAACTTGGTCGTCGTAGGCGGCGTCCATCAGGTTGTCGCGGCTCTTCACGAAACCGGGACGCTGGGCCAGGGCTTGCAGAAGCAGGAATTCCGTGACGGTCAGCTTCACCGGCTTGCCGTCCCAGGTGCATTCGTGACGGGCCGGGTCCATAGCCAGCGGGCCACGCTTGATCGCCTTGTTGGCGTCGCTGGCACCCGAGGCATCAGCCATGTCGATGCCTTCGACACCGGCGCGGCGCAGCAGGGCCTTGACGCGTTCGATCAGCAGGCGCTGGCTGAACGGCTTGTGCATATAGTCGTCAGCCCCAAGGTTGAAGCCGAGGATCTCGTCGATTTCCTCGTCCTTGGACGTCAGCATGATGACGGGCAGATTCGAGGTCTGGCGCAGGCGGCGCAGCACTTCCATGCCGTCCATGCGCGGCATTTTCACATCCAGGATCGCCAGATCCGGAGGCGTGGTTTCAAGCGCTTCCAGACCGGAGGCACCGTCATGGTATGCGGTTACCTTGTGGCCGTGGCTTTCCAGCGCCAGGGAAACGGAAGCGACGATGTTCTCGTCGTCATCGACCAGGGTGATGTTAGCCAAGGGCTTCTCCTTGCGAGCGAACGCGGACGGGGTTGCCGTAAACAACGCGCGGCGAGCGGTACCGTTCGTTATGATTAAGACAGATTAGAGCCACATGAAATGGGGCTTTTGCGTTTTGCTGCAAGTGCTCTGAACCGCGAACATACGAAACTATGCCTTAAAACCCCTGTGTCATGATCAGGGGTCACAAGAATTGCGGGATATTCATGGCCGGTCCGGTTCACTACGAAATTTATGTTCGCAAAACGCCCGCAGCGAACTGGACCCTGCTTATGGCCAGCGAGGACAGGCGTCACGCCATAACGACCGCCGAAGAAGTGATGCGCGACAAGATCGCCGCCTCGGTCAAGGTCACCAAGGAAACCCTCAATCCGGCGACGATGGAGTTCGCCAGCGTCAGCGTGCTGCGACTGGGCGCACCTGATCCCGTCAGGAAGAAGCCCAAGGCCGAGGCTCCGGCGGGGCCCGCCTGCCGTACTCCGGCCGACCTCTATACCGTACATGCGCGTGAAAGCCTGGGACGTGTGCTTGAGGACTGGCTGCGCCGTCAGGGGGCGACGGTGTTCGAGCTGTTGCATTCGCCCGTACTGGCAGAGCGCCTGGACGCCTCCGGTGTCGAGGTCCAGCACGCGATCCAGAAGGTGGCGGTGCCCGAGGCCCAAGCCACCGGCCAGGATCTGCATGGCCTGATCCGCACCTATCAGAAACTATCCGACCAGGCGGTCGAACGGGTGATCAGGGCGGGCCGCAAGGGCGACTTCATCGACCCTGCCACCATGCCCATCGCCAGGATTGCCGAAAAACTGCAAGGCGAGCAGGAACGCGCCTTTCGCATGGGAGGCAGTATAGCTTTGGCGCTTCAGGGGCTTCGTGGATCGCGCGCACGCCTGACGGCCCTGCTGGACCTATGCGATCAGGCCCCCGAGAGCGGACCGCTGCGGGCGATGATACTGGTGCCGATCGAGCAGATACTCTGTGAAATGCTGGCGGCCCGCTGGAATCTGCCGGATCTCTTCGGTCCATCTCTGGACCAGGGGGCGACACTCGCGGCGGTTGTGCGCATGGTGGCGCCGAACGAGGTGACGGCGGTGATCTCCCACGATCCGCGCCTGATGCTTCTTGTCCCGCCGGTGGATGGACCTGCGGTGCGACTGGGCGAAAAGCTTGCGGCGGGCAGTTTCCCGCAAGTCGCGGCCGCCCTGGCCAAGATGGTGCTGAGCGAACTCAACAGCCAGCGGCGCCTCTGTCCCGGAGATGCCGAGGGCGAGATCAATATCCTGCGGGCTCTGGCCATGTCGCTGACCGCCACGGCGGGTCGTCTGCTGACACTGGAAGAAGTGCAGAACGCCTTCATAGAACGTTCGCGCTCGCTCGTGACGGCTGACTTTGTCGGGGCCTATGTACAGGGCTGTCCTACGGTCATGGCCGAGGCCGAAAAGCTGGCGCGACTGAGTGACAATGTGACGGGCGGTGCCAGCAAACGCGCTGCGGCCCGCTGGCTGGAGGCCTGCGTCGCATCCCTGCGTTTCGAGGCTGAAATGCGCGCGCCGGGCACACCGCCAACGCAGAAACTGGCCGCGCTGCGCCGCCTTCAGCGCAGCATCGAGACGGCAGGCCTGGCGGGCAAGGATGCCGAGAACGCCCTCGTCGCGCTCGGTAATCTGGGCACCAAGATCGCCGAGGAAAGCCGGCTGCTACAGCAGATTACCAAGGCCCCTGTCCCCTTGGGGCAGCGGCTTTCCATCCTGCTGAAACTGGCATCGGGCGAGGCGGCCCCTGTCGGCAAGCTGGGGGATCTGGCCCGCGCGGAAATCGTCCGTCTGGTGCGAACTGCAGAAGACCGCGAGGCTCTGAAATCCAACCCCGAACTGGTCAAGGCCATAGTGCCGATCATGAAGGCGGCAGGTGTCGCGGCCTAGACCGCCTGACCCGCGACCCAGCCGGACGACCACGCCCACTGGAAGTTGTAGCCGCCCAGCCAGCCGGTGATGTCCACGGCCTCGCCGATGAAATAGAGGCCTTTCACCGCCTTGGCCTCCATCGTCTGCTGGTCCAGCTGCATGGTGTCCACGCCACCCAGCGTCACTTCGGCCGTTCGGTAACCTTCGGAGCTAACGGGTTTGACACTCCAACCGTTTACGCTCTCGGCCAGGGCTCGCAGCTTCTTGTCGCCCTGTTCGGCCAGCTTGCCCTTCAGCCCGGCGCGCTCGCACAGAACCTCGGCCAGACGACGCGGTACGATGTGGCCCATCGCGGTATGGACCATCTGTTTGCCGTTCTCGTTCTTGGCGGCCAACAGCGCGGCGGCAACGTCGGTGTCCGGTGCCAGATCGATGGTGATGGCTTCCCCTTCGCGCCAATAGGAACTGATCTGCAGGATCGACGGACCTGAAAGGCCACGGTGGGTGAACAGCAGGCCCTCACGGAATTCGGTCGGCTTAGCCGGGCGTTTCGGGTCGGCGTCCTTGGGCAGGCGGTGGCGCACCACGGCATCCAGAGACACGCCGGCCAGCGGCTTGAGACTCTCCAGCAATGTCGGCTCGAACGTGAGCGGTACCAATCCCGGCCGTGTCTCGGTTACACGCAGTCCGAACTGTTTCGCGACGTCATAGGCCCATCCCGTGGCACCCATCTTCGGGATCGACTTGGCTCCCGTGGCGATGACGACCGATTGCGCCTCGATGCGGGATCCATCGTCCAGATCGATGCTGTAAACGGTGCCGTTCCGGCTGATCGATTTCACGCCGAGGTTGAGAGACAGCGTCACGCTCGCCGCGCGCATCTCGTCGGTCAGCATACGGATAATGTCCTTGGCGCTGTCATCGCAGAACAGCTGGCCGAGGGTTTTCTCGTGATAGGGAATGCGGTACCGCTCGACCATCTTGATGAAGTCGTGCTGCGAGAAACGCTTCAGGGCCGACAGGGCAAAGCGCGGGTTCTCGCCCAGATAGGCCGCCGGATGGATGCCCGTGTTGGTGAAGTTGCAGCGACCGCCACCCGAGATGCGGATCTTCTCGCCCGGGGCGCGGGCATGGTCGATCACGCGCACGCGGCGACCGCGCTTGCCTGCTTCGATGGCGCACATCATGCCGGCGGCACCGGCGCCGACGATCAGGACATCTAGGGTGTTGTTCTTCATTCGCCTGCCCTAGCAGGCGTCGGGCGGGAAAGCGAACCCGCCCTTCGTCATGCCGGGATCAGAGACCCAGAACCGCCTTGTATCCGTCCTGTACCAGATCGCGGTACTCGTCCGGATGTTTCTGGATATAGGCGGCGAAGAATGTGCAGGTCGGCAGGATTTTCAGCCCCTTGTCGCGAATATCCTGCAACACATGCCTGGCCAGGCGCGAGGCAATGCCCTGACCCTCCAGTTCCTTGGGCACCAGCGTCTTGGACACCAGACGCCCGCCGGCAACATTGTTGTACTCGACATAGGCCAGTTGGCCGTCGATTTCGAGCTCGTACCGATGCTCGTTCTGGTTGTCGCGGATGGGGGATAGGTTGGTCATAATTCGGCCTGTCGTGAGGATTTTTGGCAACGGGTGTTATCAAAAATGCAATGTTAATCCTGCGGTCGATTTCAGTCGTTCAGAAATTGGTGTTTCCGCGAGGCTTCGCAAGCTCTCCTGAAGAACGCTGTTTTCTTATTGAAATATCATGGAAATTTTCGGCACCAGTGGGGCGGGCGGACGGCTGGCAGAAAATACAGCTTTGCCGAATGGTTAACGTTCTGGGCGATCGGGCCTGCCAAAGTCGCAAATAGTAAGATGACGTCGTTATAATAATTGTGTCTAACCTGTGTCTGTATCAGGACATGCCGGCGTTATCCGGTTGGAGGGACCTTTATGATTACGATGAGAAACGCGCTTCTCAGCTCGACTATGATTGTCGGTTGTGCCGCTATGGCATTGCCGGCCTATGCCCAGAGCGGCAGCAGCAGTCAGTCTGATGAAGTCACCCAAGTCCAGGAAGTCGTGGTTACGGGCTCGCGCATCCGTCGTGATCCGGCTACGGCGCCGACGCCGCTGATCCAGATTTCGAAGGAAGAGCTGATCGAAACGGGTCAGAGCTCGGTCATCGAATACCTGGCCACCATCCCGGCTCTGATGAACTCGCAGGTTCCTTCGGACACCACCGCTGGCGTGCTTAACGCTGGTGGTCTGTCGCTGCCGAACCTTCGCTCGCTTGGCTCGGGCCGTACCCTTTCGCTGGTCAACGGTCGCCGTCACGTGGGTTCGGCCGCTGGCTCGCTGTCGGTTGACTCGGACGTCATTCCGCGCCTGCTGGTCCGCAACATTGAAATCGTTACGGGCGGTGCCTCGTCGGTTTACGGCGCTGACGCTGTTTCCGGCGTTCTGAACTACGTCCTCCGCGACGATTTCGAAGGCATCGAAATCGATGCTCGCGCGGCACAGATCAACCAGGACGGCCAGATGCAGTACCGCATCGCAGGTCTGGTTGGCCGCAACTTCTTCGATGACCGTCTGAACCTCTATGGCTACGCTGAATACGAAAAAGGCGAGCGCCTTGACGCCGAAGACATCGACTGGCTGCGCGACGGTTGGAGCTTCACCGGTAACGATGCCGATCCGACCGCTGCACCGGCAGACGGTGTGTGGGACGCCGTGCTGTATCGTGACGTCCGCACCCTGCAGCTCTTGAAGTGGGGTCAAGTGACCCTGGCCGGTAACTACATCCCGAGCCCGACGAGCAATCCGAACATCGTTCCGACCGCCCAATGTACCACTGGCATTACGCAATCGATGTGCTTTGGCGTCGATCCGACCCGTACCTGGGTCTTTGACGGCCTGAACGCTCGCCTGGCAAACTTCGGCACCTGGGTACAGCAGACCGGTACCAACCGCGTGACCAACGTCGGCGGTGACGGCCTGAACCCGAACACCACCTTCAACGTGGACGCGGTCTATCCGGAAAGCGAACGCCAACTCTACCAAGTTGGCATGAACTTCAAGGTCAACGACTACATCAACATCCACGCCGAGGCTAAGTATCAGGACGAAACCACCGATCTGGCCACGGGTTACGCATTCGCTGACGTCTACATCGCGAACGTCGGCAGCGCGACGGACTCGGCCCAGATCCTCAGCGCGCGTACCTCGGGTCCGTCGGCCTTCCTGACCCGTCTGGACAATGCCTTCCTGCCCGCTAACCTGCGTACGGCGATCCAGAACAACGTGCAGCCGGTCTACTGTCTGACGGTGGCAGGTTGTGCCGGTGGTGTGCCTTATGGTGGTGTCACCAACCCGGCACAGGCTATGCCGTTCGCCCGCTATTCGGCTTGGACCCTGACCCGTCCGCAGCTGAACGAGAAGCAGCTCCAGCGCTATGTGATTTCGGCTGATGGCGAACTGGCCGAGCTCGGCTTTATCAAGAACCTGAACTGGGACATCGGCTATACCTATGGCCGCGTCGACAACAGGAACTACGAACGTTCGGTTGACGGCGAGCGCTTCAGCTATGCCCTGGATTCGGTCGTGGACACCCTGGGCGTGCTGGGTACGCCGGGCAAGATCGTCTGCCGCGTCCAACTGGGAACGGCTAACGGTGGTCTGGTTACGAACCGTAACCCGTTCAACCCGTTGACCGGCCAAGGTGTGGGCCCCGCACGGATCGGCGCTGACGATCCCGATATCCAACAGTGCGTGCCGCTGAACATCTTCGGTGAGGGCAACCAGTCGCAGGAAGCTCTGGACTATGTGCGTTCGGAAATCATCGTCGATCAGATGAACGAACAGCATGATGTCATGGGCGTTGTCTCCGGTCAGCTGTGGGATATGTGGGGCGCAGGCCCTATCGGCTTCGCTCTGGGTGGCGAATGGCGTAAGGAAGTGACCGAGGGTACCGGCCGCGACAAGACCACTGCTGGTCGCTGGCTGCTGTCCAACACTGGTCCGGATTTCCTGCGTCGCGACTACTCGGTGAAGGAAGGCTTTGCTGAAATCAGCATCCCGCTCTTCCGTGAATCCGTTCTGGGTGACTACGCTGAGTTCACTGCCTCGTACCGTTACTCGGACTTTTCGCAGTTCGGTGCGAGCGACGTTTACGGTGTGAACCTAGTCTATCGTCCGATCCCGGATATCGCCGTCAAGACCAGCTTCAACACCTCGGTTCGTGCACCGTCGCTGGGCGAAAACTACTCGCCGGCGACCCAGACTTTCGCTCAACCGACCGATGTCTGCGATTCCCGCCAACTCAACGCCCTGCAAGATCAAGAGCTTAAGACCCGCCGTCTCGCAAACTGCGAACTGCTGGCTCAGAGCATCGGTTTTGCTCCGAACACCTTCAACTTCGCTGATCAGTTCGCAACGAACGCCTATCGTCCGGAATATCCGTCGAGCGTTGCCGGCTTCAACCAAGGTAACCCCGACCTGCAGCCGGAAGAATCGGAATCCTTCACCTTCTCGGTGGTTCTGCAGCCGCGCTTTATCCCGGACTTCCAACTGGTTCTGGACTACTATGAAATCGCGATCGACAACGTGATTGCATCGGTGGCTGTCGGTACCAACGTGGCGCTCTGCGTATCGGGTCCGGTGAACACGCTGGTCGCTCAAAACTGTGACCGCGTGACCCGTTCTCTGGTCAACGATCCTGCAACGCCTCGTGACGACCGCATGGTCATCACCTCGTTCGTGCAGGACTCGCTGAACTACGCCCGTCGTGAAGTGCGCGGTCTGGACTTCACCACTCGCTACCGTTGGGATCTGAGCGATTTCATGGGCCGCGACATGGGTCGTCTGGAGCACTCGCTGAACGGCTCGTGGCTGATCGAACAGAAGAACTTCAACAACATCGACAACCCGGCTGACTTCACGTCTTCGGAAGGTAACGTCTACTATCCGCGTGTCCGTATGTCGTCGAACCTGTCCTGGCGGCCGAACGAGAAGTTCTCGGTCACCTGGACTGCAGACTGGCAATCGGCTCAAGATCTGAACCGTCGTGTCGCAACCGTCACCAACTGGGACAACCGCGAGCCTCGCTATCAGCGTCTCGAGAACTTCATGCGTAACGACCTGACCGTTCGCTATAAGGTCCGTGACGATCTGACCCTGCGCGCCGGTGTCGTGAACATGTTCGATGCCGAGCCGCCGGTTTGGGTTGGTGGTAACATCTACTCCAACCTCGACCCGTTCGGTCGCCGCTTCTCGATCGGCCTGAACTATCAGCGCTAATCGATAAGCTGGAGAGAACTTGGGGCACCCGGTCGAACCGGGTGCCCCTTTTCTTTGCCTAAATGAACTCGGAAAGTTTAGTGCGCCTGATCCCAGTTGGCGGCGGCCTTGGCTTCCACCTCCAGAGGAACGCTGAGGGCGACGACCGGTTCGGCGGCCTTTTCCATCACCGACTTGATGATCTTCAGCGCGCGCTCGGCCTCGGCCTCGGGCGCTTCGAACACCAGTTCGTCGTGCACCTGCAGCAGCATGCGGGTTTTCAGGCCCGCATCCTCAAGCGCCTTGGGCATGCGGATCATGGCACGGCGGATGATGTCGGCGGCGGCACCCTGAATGGGGGCATTGATGGCGGCCCGCTCGCCGAACTGGCGCTCGGCACCCGACTTGGAATGGATGGCCGGAATGTGGATGCGGCGGCCGAAGATGGTCGAGACGTAGCCGTCGCGTTTCACCGCTTCCTTGATGCGGTCCATATAGTCGCGGATGCCGGGGAACCGTTCGAAATAGGTCTTGATATAGGCACCGGCCTCGCCCTGATCGATGCCCAGCTGATTGGCCAGACCGAAGGCCGAGATGCCATAGACGATGCCGAAATTGATCGCCTTGGCGCGGCGGCGCGTCTCGGACGGCATGCCCTCGATCGGCACGCCGAACATCTCCGATGCTGTGGCCGCGTGAATGTCGAGGCCCGCCTTGAACGCCTTTTTCAGTTCTGGAATGTCGCCGATGTGGGCCAGCAGGCGCAGCTCGATCTGGCTGTAGTCGGCGGAAATCAGCACATGGCCGTCTCGCGCAATGAAGGCCTGACGGATTTCGCGTCCCGTCTCGGTGCGGATCGGAATGTTCTGCAGGTTCGGATCGGAGGAGGCGAGGCGCCCTGTCGAGGCGGCGGCCAGCTGATAGCTGGTGTGGACGCGCTCGGTCTTGGTATCCATCGCTTCCAGAAGGGCGTCGGTATAGGTGCTCTTGAGCTTGGACAGCTGGCGCCAGTCCAGGATCAGGCGCGGCAGTTCGTGCGTCAGCGCCAGGTCTTCCAGCACCGAGGCATCGGTCCCCCACTGGCCCGACGCGGTTTTCTTGCCGCCGGGCAGGTTCATATCCCCGAACAGAATCTCGCCGATCTGTTTGGGGCTGCCGATGTTGAAGGGACGGCCCGCAACCTCGTGGGCCTTCTTCTCCAGCTCGTCCATGCGCAGGCCAAAGCTGCTGGACAGACGGCGCAGCAGGGCAGGGTCGATACGGATGCCCGCCAGCTCCATGTCCGACAGGACCGACGGCATCGGGCGCTCCAGCGTCTCATAGACGGTCAGCAGGCCCTGCTCGGCCAGTTGCGGCTTCAGGATTTGCCAAAGGCGCAGGGTCACATCGGCGTCCTCGGCGGCGTATTCGGTCGCCGCCTTCAGCTCGACGTGTTTGAACGACTTCTGGCTCTTGCCTGTACCGGCCACCTGTTTGAACGGGATGCACTCATGGCCCAGCAAGCGCTTTGCCTGTTCGTCCATCCCGTGCGCGTGCAGCCCCCCGCCCAGCACGTATGACAGCAGCATGGTGTCATCGACCGGAGCAACCGTAATGCCCTGATTGGCCATGACGGTGATGTCGTATTTGCCGTTCTGCATCACCTTGAGAACGCTCGGGCTTTCCAGCAGCGGCTTGAGTGCCTTGAGCGCCTCGTCGCGGTTGATCTGAATGACGGGCGCGGCCTCGGACGGCTCGTCGCCGAACAGTCCGCCGCCGGTTGCCGAGGGCTCGTTCTTGTGGGCCAGCGGTACATAGCAGGCCTGGTTGGGGCCTATGGCCAGGGACAGACCGACAAGTTCGCCATGCGTCGAGGACAGGCGATCCGTCTCGGTGTCAAAGCCGATGACGCCCACTGACTGCGCGCGGGAAATCCATGCCTGCAGTGCCTCGATGGTGGTCACGCACTCATAGGCGCTGCGGTCAAAAGTCTGAGCTTCGGCGGCGGTCACGCTGGCATCGCCATAGCGCGGGGTGGCGACCGGTGCTGCCATCGGCGCAGCGCGTTTGGGCGCAAAGGCCGAGCTACCGTTGTCGGTCGTCTTGCCGTCACCGACGCGGCGCAGCAGCGAGCGGAACTCCATCTCTTCGAGGAAAGCCCCCAGCACGGCGGGGTCTGGATCGCGCAGCGCAAAATCCTCGACCGGTTCCGGTATGGGCGCATCGCACGTCAGCTTCACCAGTTCGCGCGACATGCGGATCTGGTCGGCGAAATTGATCAGGGTCTCGCGGCGCTTGGGCTGTTTGATCTCGCCCGCACGCGCCAACAGGGTGTCGAGATCGCCGTATTCGGTGATCAACTGGGCAGCAGTCTTTGGGCCGATGCCGGGAGCACCCGGAACATTGTCGACGCTGTCGCCGATCAGGGCCTGAACCTCGACCACCTTGTCAGGGGTGACGCCGAACTTTTCCAAGACTGCGTCTTCGGCCAGCACGCGGTCCTTCATCGGGTCCCACATGACCACGCCGTCACCGATCAGCTGCATCAGGTCCTTGTCGGACGACACGATCACGGCCTCGCCGCCCGCATCGCGGACCTTGCAGGCATAGGTGGCGATCAGGTCGTCGGCCTCATAGCCCGCCAGTTCGACACACGGCACGCCAAAGGCCTTGGTTGCTTCGCGCACCAGCGGGAACTGAGGCACCAGATCCTCGGGCGCGGGCGGGCGGTGGGCCTTATAGCCATCGTAGAGGTCGTTGCGGAACGTCTTTTCCGAATGGTCAAAAATGGCGACCAGGTGCGTCGGGCCGTCCTCGCCCTTGGTGTCCTTCAACAGCTTCCACAGCATGTTGCAGTAGCCCTGCACCGCGCCCACCGGCAGGCCGTCCGACTTGCGGGTCAGCGGCGGCAGGGCGTGATAGGCCCGGAAAATATAGGCCGAGGCATCGATCATCCAAAGCCGCACGGGCTTGTTGTCGGTTGTGGCGGGGGTGTCGGTGGTCGCTTCGGTCATAGGGGCACAATAGGGGGCGGCGGGGCCGCCGTCATCACGGCAAAAAACAAAACCCCGTCCGGTCGGCTGACGGGACGGGGTTTGCGGAAATCGGGGGAGGGGCCGCTATCAGAGCGGGGACCAGCCACCCGGCGTTTCATAGACGGTATCGTCTTCCTCTTCGGCGACCACATCGCGGTCACCGCGCAGCTTGCGCACCTCGGCATAGGCCGCGCGCAGCAGTTCGGTCACGCCTTCGCCCGACACGCCCGATACCAGCAGCGGACGGCGTCCGGCCACGGCTTCGAGGGCGTCGGCCTTTTCGTTGCGCTCTTCCTCGGTGAGGGAGTCGATCTTGTTCAGCGCAAGGATTTCGGCCTTGTCCGCTAGACCGTCGCCATAGGCTTCCAGCTCGCCACGGATGATGTTGTAGGCACCCACCACATCTTCCTGCGTGCCGTCGATCAGGTGGATCAGGCTGGCCGAGCGTTCGACGTGGCCGAGGAAGCGCGTCCCCAGGCCCGCACCCTCGCTGGCCCCTTCGATCAGGCCAGGGATGTCGGCGATGACGAAACGCTCGGTTGGCGACAGGTCCACCACGCCGAGGTTCGGCACCAGCGTCGTGAACGGATAGTCCGCAACCTTGGGCTTGGCCGACGACACGGCCGACAGGAAGGTAGACTTGCCCGCGTTCGGGAGGCCCGCCAGACCGATGTCGGCGATCAGCTTCAGACGCAGCCAGACCCACATTTCCTGACCCGGTTGGCCGGGGTTGGCGTGGGTCGGAGCCTGATTGACCGGCCCCTTGAAGCGGGTGTTGCCCCAGCCGCCGTTACCGCCCGCCAGCAGGCGATAGCGTTTGCCCGCCTTGTCCATGTCGACAATGACGGTTTCCTTGTCTTCCGACAGGACCTGGGTGCCGACCGGAACGCGCAGTTCAATGTCCGCGCCCTTACCGCCGTGCATCTGGCGGCCTTGGCCGTGATGGCCCGTCTGGGCTTTGAAATGCTGTTGGTAGCGGTAGTCGATCAGGGTGTTCAGGCCGTCCACGGCCTCGATCCAGACATCGCCACCACGACCGCCATCGCCGCCGTCGGGACCGCCGTTGGGAATGAATTTCTCGCGTCGGAAGGACACGGAGCCTGCGCCGCCGTTGCCCGAGCGAATGTAGATTTTGGCCTGATCGAGGAACTTCATGCGCGCCTTATGGCCGATCTTGGTGGCTTTTTACAGGTCAGTGCCGCTTGAAGCGCAAAACGGAAAGCGAAAAGGGCCCTTTCCAACAGGAAAGAGCCCTCGAACAAAGCTTACTGAAAGCTACTGTACTTAGTTCTTGGCGTCGCGAGCAGCGCCCTCAACAGCCGAACCAGCGGCTTGGGTGTCACGACCAAGGCCTTGGATGGTGTTGCAAGCCGAGGTGGCCAGGGCGGCGGCGACGACGGTCAGCACGATCAGTTTACGCATAGCGTTATCCTTTAGTCCGTTCGAGAGAGAGGGCGGCATGAGCCTTGCGATCAGAACGTGACGGGACGTGACTGGTTCCGAATACTTTGCTGCGGTCAGTGAATCTGCTCGACAGGATGGTCGGGTGCGCGCGGTGTCTCGAACACCAGGGTTGCCAATGTGCCGCCGGCGGGAGCCTGTGTCGTTGTGACCGTACCGCGAAGCTGTTTGGCAAAGGCGGTCATCAGGGTCAGTCCCACGCCGGTGCTGGCTTCACCCATGCCCGGCCCGTCGTCTTCGACTTCCAGGGTGCTGGTTTCCCCATCGACACGGAACCTCACCTTCAACTCGCCGCCACGCCCGGCAAAGGCGTGTTTTTGCGCATTGGATATTGCCTCGACCAGCCAGAGCGCCATCGGAGCCAGTTTTTCCGGATCGATGTTGAGCGGATCGGACTGGATCGAGCTTTTCACCACAGGGCCGCGCAGGGATTCCGATGCCACCAGATGCCCGACCAGCTCGCTCAGGAACACCTCGGCTTCGGCGTGGCGTACATCCTCGCCCTGATACAGGGTACGATAAATGAGGGCGAGGGCGGAAATCCGTTGCCGTGTATCGCCCAGGGCGGCGCGGGCGGCAGGGTCGTCCACGGCGCGTTGCTGCATGGACAGAAGAGACGAGATGATCTGCAGATTATTTTTTACGCGGTGGTGGATTTCGCGCAGCAGGGCATCTTTCTCGTGCAGGGCCTCGGTCAGGGCCGCATCCCGTCTGGCGATATTGTCGGCCAGTTCATCCATAGTCTCGGCCAGATGGCGTATCTCCAGCGGAGAATTCTCGGCCTGTACCGGACGGATCGAATAGCGCCCCCGCGCGTAGATGGCGGCGATCCTGTCCAGATAGTCGAGCCAGCGGATGATGATCCGCTCCGATGCCAGCATCACGGCGGCAAATGCCGTCAGCCACGCTGCCAGCGGCAGGGCCAGAAAACGTATGGGATTGTTGCGCGCCCAGAACCACGGCGATGCGGACGGTGCCGCAATAACCGCATAGACGTTCTGGTCCTTGAGTTTGGATGCCGCATAGAGGCGGTTCACGCCGTCCGCGCCTCTGGCCTTTAGAATTTCGCCCTGATTTTCGGACTGGGTCGGCAGCCATTTACGAAGGTGCGCGGCCTCGTCGCCAAAGCCCAGATTGGCCGTCGGGGTCAAAGCCCGTCCGTTGATATCGAATAGTCCCATCAGGCTGTTGGGCGGCAGATAGGGGTCGTCTTCCGGATTGGTGAGGATGGAAGTCGGAATGGTCGCGATCAGCACGCCGTCGAATCCGCCCAGCGGACGTGTGGCGCGCTGGGCCAGAACCAGCCGGCTTTGCGGCCCGACACCGTCCAGCGCGATGATCCGGTTCGTCTCGCCCTTTTCCAGGGATTTGAACCACCAGCTGTCCTTGATGTCTTCGACGACCCACGCGCCCCCGCTTTCAGAGGAGCATAGGGTGGAGCCGTCGGCACCGAACCTGTAGAGATCCTGGACATCGTCAACGGCGCGCGCAATGCCGTTCAGCCTTGCATTGCAGTCAAAGCTCTTGCCTTCGGGGGCCAGAATACCCAGCAGCACGCTGACACGATCAAAGGTCGATTCCGCATCACGTACACTGTTTTCAGCTGCGAGACGCAGGTCCACCTGCAGGTTGGAGATCTGCTGCTGATATTCGCTGCGTACCTGAAACAGGCCCAGCACCATAAACGGCAGCAGGGCCACGGCCATCGCCAGACCCAGGCGCGCGCGAATGCCTTCGATCCGCCTGCGCCGTCTCCGGTCAGAAGGTTTGCCGAACAATTTCCGCAGGAGCTGCGGCACTCGCTAGTCTCTCGTGGTGCCGCTTAGCCGGTCGGCGTCCGCGAGGATGGACCTCATCGCGTCACCGGCCGCCTTTCCGTCACGCGCGTAGCCACCACGCTCGAGCGCGGCTTGCAGGGCCTTGCGTGCGCGCGACACGCGGCTTTTGACTGTTCCGACCGCGCATTGGCAGATTTCGGCAGCTTCCTCGTAGGCAAAGCCACCGGCACCGACCAGAATAAGAGCTTCACGCTGTTCTTCCGGAAGGGTTTGCAAAGCCTGTCGCAGCTCGTCCAGCGCGACCGGAGCTTCCGGGTCATCGACAGCAATAAGGGTTCGCTCTGCGGCTTCCTGGTCCAACTGGGTCGAGCGCCACGAGCGGCGCTTTTCGGAATAGAACTGGTTGCGCAGGATCATGAAGGTCCAGGCCTTCATATTGGTGCCCATCTGATAGGACGCGCGGGCGTCCCATGCCTTCATCATGGCTTCCTGGGCGAGATCGTCGGCCGCAGTCGGGTCGCCGGTCAGGGTACGCGCAAAGGCGCGGATATGCGGGATGAGGCCGACAAGTTCTTTCTTGAAGCCTTCGTCATCCGATGAGGGCGGCTTGGGAGCCGCGCCGGTTGATGTCATGCCCCACCTGTGTTGTCGCGTTGGTCCGCCCGCTTGAGGATGGCTAGAAACTCATCCGGTACGGGTTCGTTGACGACTTCGTCGAAGAGGTGACGAAGTTTTACGCCAATGGCCTGCTGCCTCAGTCTCGCTTCATCGAGATCAAGGTCATCAGCTTCGTCGGCTTGGCTCAGAAGTTGAGATTTTTCAGTCATTAACTCTCGGACCGTCCCCCGCTCCGGTACCATTGTGACCGGACACGTATGTGTGCTTAACGCCGTAACAGGCTCTACTGTTCCGGCAGGTTAGCGGAAATATGTAAAACGGTCGGTAAAGGTTGGAACTGCGGCCAAGGTTCTTCGTTAAACCTTTCCGTCGTATGGGTGAATAGTCACTCCACGACATCGGGGAATCCAGAATGAGCCTTCTGGCAAGACTTGCGCCGCACCTTCCTTATGTTCGGCGTTTCGCACGTGCTTTGACCGGTGATCAGTCCACCGGAGACCATTATGTTCGCGTTGCTCTTGAGGCTTTGGCCGCTGGCGAGCGCCAGTTGCCGGCCGACATGACGCCGCGCGTGGCGCTTTATCATATTTTCCATGCCATCTGGTCGTCCTCGGGTGCCCAGTTGGAAGATCAGTCGGGTGCAGACGGCAACTCTGCCGAGGACAATGCCTCGCGCCGTCTGATGAAGATCTCGCCGGCCTCGCGTCAGGCCTTCCTGCTGACCTCTCTGGAAGGGTTCACCCCTTCCGAAGCGGCGCAGATCCTTGACGTCGATGTATCGGCAGTCGAGCGCCTGATCGCCAAGGCACAGTCCGACATCGACGCCGAACTGGCCACCGATGTTCTGATCATCGAGGACGAAGCGATCATCGCCGCCGACATCGAAAGCCTGGTTCGCGAACTGGGCCACAATGTCTCGGGTACGGCCGCCACCCACACCGAGGCCGTCGAGGCTGTGCGCCAGCGCCGCCCGGGTCTGGTACTGGCCGATATCCAACTGGCCGATGGTTCTTCGGGTATCGATGCGGTGAAGGAAATCCTCCAGAACATCGATGTGCCGGTGATCTTCATCACGGCCTTCCCGGAACGCCTGCTTACGGGCGAGCGTCCCGAGCCCACATTCCTGATCACCAAGCCGTTCCAGCCGGAAACGGTCAAGGCCGCCATCAGCCAGGCCCTGTTCTTCCACCCGGCCCAGCGCAGCTAGTTGTAAGCGTTTTCCATCGACGGAACCGGACCTGTTCGGCTAACGTTGGGATGTTGTGTTGCCGGGCTGTGCAAACCGTCCGGCAATGCACCTCATTTCTCGATGATGCGACTTATCGGGCGGCCGCGAGGTCGCCCTTCTTTTTGCGCTCTCCACCAGAACATGTCAGGACTTTGCAGGCGCGGGCCTGAGGGGCGGATCATGGACGAAATTCTGAGCATTACCTTCGAGCAGATCGAGATCGGCCAAGTGATGTCGACCGGCGTCATCGCCGTCGATCAGGCGTCGCTGGAGGTATTTGTCGAACGCTTCCTGCCCGGTTGGGACGAAGGCTATGGTGCCCCCGATGCAATGGTCTACGCCATATGGAGCCGGCTCAGCCATGACGTCTGCAACCGCTGGGCGGGTTTCAAACTGCTGGCGGTGGATGGTATCCGCTATCTGCGCAATCCCCCCGCAGGCGAACTGCTGAGGGGGCGTATCACCATTATGGGCAAGGATCCGGTGGGCGATGCCAAGGGTGTCGTCATTGCCCAGCAGGATCTGCTCGATGAAGCGGGCAGACTGGTCTTTTCCTGCCTGACCCGCGCTCTGGTAACGCGCCAATGAAAAACGCCCCGCAGTGTCCTGCGGGGCGTCTTCCTATCCGGCTTTTGCGGATCAGGCGTTGGCAGCGGCCTGACGGGTCAGGGCCAGGGCGATAAGACGGTCCCAACCAGCCAGCGACACCAGATGGGCATAGATCTGGCCCAGGGCACCGTTGTCGCGCAGCTCGGCCAGCTTCTCGGCCGGCAGGGCCTTCAGCTTGTCTTCCGAAACGGCGAAATATTCGGCCAGCTTCTGCGGAGCGGCAGGCGTGCCGTCCGGATTGCGCGGGGTGAAGGTCGCTTCCTTCACTTCGAACAGGTCCAGTTCGTTCAGCAGTTGCACGAACGACTCGGTGCGCACGCGCTCCTGTTCGAAATTGTTGCAGAACTCCATCGCGTTCTTGACGTAGGCGCTCGGCTCGTTGCCTTCGAACAGCGGGGTTTCGCCGCCTTCGACGAAGTACGGTGCAGCGCGGTCGATGCACAGGATCATGCGCTGTTGCGAATCGTCGTTGGCGAAGACGAACGGATAGCGACGGGCATAGGCCGGAATATAGGCGTCTGCGCGGAACTCGCCGTCGGTGACAAACAGGTTGTCATTGACGTTCAGGCCCATAGCCACGACCGGCTGCTTGTTCTCGCCGACGAAGATCACCGGATACGACAGGGCGGCCGGTGCGAACTCGGTCACGGTCAGCGGAACGATGTTGGTCTGGCCGATGAAGGCATACGGCTTTTCAACCGGCTGGACGCCCAGCTTGCCGTGGGCTTCGACCGACAGCGGCTCCGGTTGCGAGTAGAAAAGGACGTTGCCGGTCAGGTTGCCGGCGTTTTGAGCAGTGGTGTCGGTCATAGAAACTTTTTGATGTTCTGGACTGAAAGGAGGCGCGTTCTAGCCCAATGCAGGGCGATCGGCAAACGAGCAGGGGTATTTGTGAACCACGTTTTATGTGCTTCGACTAGCCCCGCCTTCATTACGGTTGCGACAAGCTCTCCGAAACCCTAGCTCTTGTGTCATGAACCTGCCCTGCCAACACGACCATCTCGATAACGCCCGGAGGCCGGGTGAAGTCGCGCGCATCCTTGATGGCGTGGAGGCGTCCTGCATCGCCGAGGGCGAGCGTATGACGGCCCCGCGCCGCCGGGTGCTGGAACTGCTGCTGACCGCCGGAGAGCCGGTAAAGGCCTATGATCTGATCGCCCGCTATGGCCTGAACGGCGAGGCGGCCAAACCCCCGACCGTCTATCGCGCGCTCGAGTTTCTGGAACGGCGTGGTGTGGTTCACCGCATTGCCTCCATCAGTGCCTATGTCGCCTGCTCGGCGCACGATGACGATCTGCGCGCCCATGCCGCGGCGTTTTTGATCTGCGACTGCTGCGGTTCGACGGCAGAGGTGGCTGTTCCGCTCAGCGAGCTGGGTCTGGGGGCTGCGGCCAAGGCTGCGGGTTACGACATCCAGCACACCACGATCGAGGGCCACGGCCGGTGCGCCCAATGCCGGACCACCGGCTGATGGCCGAATACGCGGCACCGCGCCGTCTGACCGTTCCCATAAGCAACCGCTATGGTGAGGGGGATATGGCGGTTCTGGACTTCGGCCCACCGGATCGCCCCATCGATCTCGTATTTGCCCATGCCAATGGCTTTAACGCCTACACCTATCGGTCGCTTCTGGCACCATTGGCGAAACACCTTAGAATCTGGGCTCCGGACCTGCGGGGGCATGGCCGCACAACCCTGCCTACAGACATTCAGAACCGCCGCAACTGGCATGACCACCGCGAGGACCTGATCGCCCTGATCGAGGCGATAGACCGCCCCGGGCTGTTGCTTGCCGGACATTCGATCGGCGGGGTTTCCAGCTTGCTGGCGGCATCGCGCGTGCCCGAGCGGGTGTCGAGCCTTCTGTTGCTCGATCCGGTGATCTGGCCAAAGACGACTGTCGCGGCTTTCCAGATGCCGGTTTTCGACAAACTGCCGTCGCACAGCCCGATTGTCCGATCGACCCTGCGACGTCGCAGCGTTTTCGACAGCCGCGATCAGGCGTTTGAATCGTGGAAGGGACGGGGAGCCTTCAAAGGCTGGCCCGACGAAGTTTTGCACGACTATCTGGTGGATGGTCTGGTGGAGACACCGGAGGGTCTGCGTCTGGCCTGTTCCCCCGAATGGGAGGCTTCAAACTATTCGGCGCAATCGCATAATCCGTGGCAGGCACTGCGTCGTTTCGAAGGCCCCGTACGCATCCTGCGCGCCGAGTACGGCAGCCTGTGTGCGGTGATGCGTGGGCGCGGCAATGTCCGTGTCGAAACGGTCAAGGGGGGCGGTCACCTGTTCCCCATGACCCACCCGCAGGTCGTGCGCAAAGCCCTGACCGATATGGTGTTCTGCCGTGTGGACTAACCGTATCGCGCTTGCGCTGGCGGCGGGCCTGGGGCTGGGCCTGCTCATGGCGGGCATCGTCATCATCGTCTGGTGGAATGTCTCTGCCCGTCAGCAGCCGGTACAGGTGGTGGCAAAGGCCGCCTCGTTGGAAACCCTGCTTGAAGGGGCACCCTATATCGCGCTCAACGAAGGCGACCGTCCGGTCTATGTGATCGCCCCACGCGCTTCACCGGGGCTGGAGACATGGCTTTCAACCGATGCCGCCGAACTGGCCGCGCAGGGACGCCAGGTGCGGGTCATCATGGTACCGTCCGGTCATGGCGGCGGTTCGGAAGAGGCCACGGTTGCAGAGTTGTGGCTGAACCGGGATATCGACCTTCTGGAAGAATGGATGTCGATGCGTGCCGAGCACTGGACCGCCATCGGTATAGCGCCTTCCAATGCGACGCCCGAACGTCTGGCCGTGCTGGCCGAGGCCAGGGCCTTTGCGCAGGGCGTGATGCAGGCCGTGGGGCGGGGCAGGGATGACAATCGCTGGCCGGTCATCGTCTGGCGTGATGGAGCGAACCAGCTTGCGGCGTGTCTGTGCCAGACGCCTTCGGCGGTGAACGAGGCCCGCTATGCGCTGCGACTGTCCGGCGATTATGGCCCGCCCGTTGCCGAGCCCGCTCTATCGGAGCCGCTGGAGCCGCCCTACGATCAAGCGCCCTATGAAGAACCGTATGAGGATTCCTATCCGCGTCTGAACTACGGTGATCGCCCCGCCTATGAAGACGGGCGCGAGGAATATGACGACGAGGATCGATACAACTATCGCACCCCGTCACCGGCTCTACCGGGTGATACCCACGAAGAGGTGGTGCGTCCGCCGGCACCTGCGCGTTCGACAGCCCGTCCGGTACCGGCGCAGCCGCAGACGGCACCGAGCCGTCCGCGACCTGCGCCCCGCGAGCTGAACACAGCCCCGCCCAAGGCCGAGAAAGACGCCGAGTCCCTCTTTTACTGATCAGAGCTGATGGCAGGCCTGTATCAGGCGTTCGACATCGTCCTGATCCTGATAGGGGCCAAATCCGAAACGGATCACGTCGTCCCGCACATCGGTGATGATGTTCTGTTCGATCAGGCGGCTGCGGACGTCGGCGGCCTTGGGATGCTGGATGGCCAGGAAGCGCGCGCGCGGACCATCGCCCTCGACCGGATTGAGCCAGTCGGCCTGTCCCAGTACCGTCTCGGTATCGCCGCGCATGGCCTGTTGGAACCGCTGCATCAGGTCGCGTGAATGGGCCGCCAGATCGCCCACGCCCAGGCCTTCCTCGCCCAGCATCTCCTGCACGGCGTTGAAGCGATAAAGCGCACTGGCGTCAAAAGTCGCGCCCCAGAAACGCCCGCCGTCGGTGCGGTATCCGACACCGCCGGGCGGCCCTTCCAGATCGCCAAACTCGGCAAACCAGCCCGTGACCACTGGGCGCGAGCCGAACCCCTGCGGAGCATGCAGGAAACAGGCCCCTTCGCCCGCCATCGCATATTTGTAGCCGCCCGCCAGATAGAAGACCCGGTCGCCAATAGCCGACAGGTCTGTCGGTGTGGCCATGAAGCCGTGATAGCCGTCAATGACGACCCAGGGCCCTTCGGGTTTCGACAGCGCCGCCAGCGGGGCCAGATTTCCGCTGACCTGACCTGTGCGGAAAAAGACCTGACTGACAAAGATCAGATCATGCCCGCCCGCGGTTGCCGCCTGCAGGAAGCGCTCTTCGAAGGTTTCAATAGGCGTGAGGGGAATGCGTGTGACGACAGCATCACCGGCCTCTTCCCAGCGTTCGGCCTGACGGCGGAAGGAGTGGAACTCGCCATCTGTCGACAGGATTCGCACGGGCTTGCCGTCTACCGCCGAGACCACCCGCAGAAGCAGGTCATGGGTGTTGGGCGAAAAGACGATGCTGTCACCGGATGGCAGGCCTAGCTGGCGGGCCACATGGTTTTGCGCGGCCGGTATGACCTCGCCGAACAC
Source organism: Brevundimonas sp. UBA5866 (assembly GCF_002432125.1). GTDB lineage: Bacteria > Pseudomonadota > Alphaproteobacteria > Caulobacterales > Caulobacteraceae > Brevundimonas. Next base: position 17,782 of record NZ_DJFS01000099.1, on the reverse strand, counting down.
CAGGTCCCACTTTCGGTCGGCATAGTGGTTAGCCTCGGCCCACGCCCGTACCTGAGCGTCGAAGGTTACGTCCGGCCACAGATGGTGGCTGTGGGCCGCGAAATGCAGCCGTTGCGGATCAAGCGAGAGGGCGCGGGTAAAACGGTGCTTCAACATGGCACCACCTTACCGCGATACTCGAACCGTCCAACAGAAAAGGGCGATGTCCAAGCACCGCCCTCAACCTAAGTAGATTTTTGCCGCTCAAGCAGCGACCGACCGCGTCGGTCGCGTTAGCGGCGGCGGGCAAAGCCCGCCACGCGTTAAGGCGCGGGATTTAAACCAAGCTGCCGTGGCAGTGCTTGAATTTGCGGCCCGAGCCGCACGGGCAGTCGCCGTTGCGGTTGGTGCGTTCCCAGCCTTCCGGCAGGGCTTCGACCGGCAGTTTGGAGCGGTCATCGCCCTGCAGGATGCCTTCAGGGTTCTGGGCTGCCGGATCGGCCATCTGGTTCTCGCCGGTACCCGGATTCAGGTGGATTTCCTGGAATTCCGGCATTTCCATTTCCGGCGGCGGCTGGAAGCGGAACTCGACCGTCATCAACCATCGGGTCACATTGTGACGCAGGTCGTGCAGCAGGTTTTCAAACAGGTTGAAAGCCTCGGTCTTGTATTCGTTCAGCGGGTCGCGCTGGCCGTAACCGCGCAGACCGATGACCCCGCGCAGGTGGTCGAGATGTACAAGGTGCTCGCGCCACTGCATGTCGATCATCTGCAGCAGGAACTGCTTCTCGAGATTGCGGGTCTGCTCGGCACCGATCATTTCCTCGCGCTCGGCGGCGCGGGCATTGGCGGCTTCGGTCAGACGCTCTTCGATCTCTTCGTTCGACACGCCTTCCTCGGCGGCCCAGTCGTGCAGCGGCAGTTCCAGACCGAGGGTGTGCTTCACCTTCTCGTCCAGACCGTCGATGTCCCACTGCTCGGCATAGGCCTTGGGCGGCATATAGCGTTCGACCAGATCGCTGATGACGTCCTGACGGAAGTCGGCGACCAGTTCCGACAGGTCGTTGGAGTCCATGAACTCCTGACGCTGCTCGAACACGGCCTTACGCTGGTCGTTCACGACGTCGTCGTACTTCAGCACGTTCTTGCGCATGTCGTAGTTGCGGGCTTCGACGCGCTTCTGGGCGGTCTCGACGGCGCGGTTCAGCCACGGGTGGCTGATGGCCTCACCTTCGGCCACGCCGAACGATTTCATGATGGCGTCCAGACGGTCACCGGCAAAAATGCGCAGCAGGTCGTCTTCGCACGACAGGTAGAATTTCGAGGTGCCCGGGTCGCCCTGACGGCCGGTACGACCGCGCAGCTGGTTGTCGATACGGCGGCTTTCGTGACGCTCGGTGCCCAGAACGAACAGGCCGCCTGCGGCCAGTGCCTGTTCCTTGGCGACGGCGATCTCGGCCTTGAACTCGGTTTCCTTGGCCGCGATCTGCTCGGGCGTGACCTCGATGGCCATGTTGCGCTGTTCCTGCAGCCAGCGCTGCATGCGCATTTCGATATTGCCGCCCAACTGGATGTCGGTACCGCGACCGGCCATGTTGGTGGCGATCGTCACCGCGCCCGGCAGACCGGCTTCGGCCACGATGAAGGCTTCCTGTTCGTGCTGACGCGCGTTCAGGACGTTGTGGGGGATGCCGCGGCCGGTTCTGTAGGTGATGTTGTAGGCGTCATCACCGACCTTCTGGGCTTCCTTCTCGCGGCCAGCGTATTCCGGCTTCAGCTCGCGGCTGACCTCGACCTTGTAATCATAGGTCTTGAGCAGTTCCGACAGCTCTTCGGACTTTTCGATCGAAACCGTGCCGACAAGGATCGGCTGGCCCTTCACATGGCATTCCGCGATCTGTTTGACGATGGCGGCGTTCTTTTCCTTGAAGGTGCGATAGACCTCGTCGTCGTAGTCCTTGCGCTGGATCGGACGGTTGGTCGGCACTTCCAGGACATCCATCTTGTAGATGTCCATGAATTCCTGCGCCTCGGTCGAGGCGGTGCCGGTCATACCCGACAGCTTTTCGTAAAGGCGGAAGTAGTTCTGGATCGTCACCGAGGCCAGAGTCTGGTTCTCGGGCTGGATCTTGACGTCTTCCTTGGCCTCGATGGCCTGGTGCAGGCCTTCCGACAGGCGGCGGCCCGTCATCATACGGCCGGTGTACTCATCGATCAGGACGACCTCGCCGCCCTTGATGATGTAGTCCTTGTCGCGCTGATACAGGGTGTTGGCACGCAGCGCCTGGTTGACGTGGTGGACCAGCGAGACGTTCAGCGGGTCATACAGGTCCTCGGTGCCGTCCACGAGGTGACCGGCTTCCTTCAGCATGTCCTCGATACGCTCCGAGCCCAGCTCGGTCAGCAGGGCCTGGCGCTGCTTCTCGTCGAGGTCATAGGTGTCCTTGTCCTTGACCAGTTCCTTCACCAGACCGTCGACGATCTTGTAGAAGTCCGAGCGGTCTTCGGTCGGGCCCGAGATGATCAGCGGGGTACGGGCTTCGTCGATCAGGATGGAGTCGACTTCGTCGACGATGGCGAAGTGGTGCGGACGCTGCACCATCTCGCGACGGTCGTAGACCAGGTTGTCGCGCAGATAGTCGAAGCCGAATTCGTTGTTGGTGCCGTAGGTGATGTCGGCCTGATAGGCCATCTGGCGCTGGCCCTGGCTCAGGCCATTGACGATCACGCCTACTTCCAGACCCAGGAAGCGATAGACGCGGCCCATTTGCTCGGCGTCACGGCGAGCCAGATAGTCGTTCACGGTAACGACGTGCACGCCCTTGCCCAGCAGGGCATTCAGGTAAACCGGTGCCACGGCCACAAGGGTCTTGCCCTCGCCGGTGCGCATTTCGGCAATACCGCCTTCATGCAGGATCATACCGCCGGTCAGCTGCACATCGTACTGGCGCTGGCCCAGAACGCGCTTGGAGGCTTCACGCGCAACGGCAAAGGCTTCAGGCAGCAGCTTGTCCAGCGAAGTGCCGCCTTCGATCCGGTCGCGGAAAGTCTGCGTCATCATGCGCAGCTCGTCGTCGGACAGCGCCTCGAACTTAGGCTCTAATGCATTGATTTTTTGCACCTCGGCCATGAAGGTCTTGACCTTGCGGTCGTTGGAGGAACCGAAGAATTTCTTGGCGAAGCCGAGCATGGGCAATCCGGAACGGGCGAGCAGTTGAAGGCTCAGAGAAAGGGTAGCTCACGCCCAGTCTGAGGTTCACGGAGGATGGAACCCGGCCTTGCGTCGAAATAACGCGCAACCAAAGGTACACCTATCCAGTCGGAAACCCCTCGACTTGGGCGAAGGCTGGACTTAAGCACCCACCTAGAGCCTGTCAACGCGAGCAGTGTTTGCTGTGCGCGAACAGCCTACCGTCGCCCTCGGCCCTAGAGGCTGTTGTCCACCCCGCCACGGGAGTGCCCGATGCGAATGTCGCGCCCCTCTTTCCTGTACGGACCCTCATTTTCCAGCCCTGCCGCACGGCGGCTGACGCTGGGGTTGTGCGCGGCGCTCAGTCTCGCCGTCGCGGCCTGCGGCGATAATCCGGCCAAGACCCATCCCGACGCCGGTGACCGCGTGGTCGCCCGCGTCGAGAAACACGAGATCTGGGCCTCGGACGTGCGCCGCGAGGCGGTCGCCCAAGGCCTGATCGGTGAGGGTGAGCCTCTGGATGTTTCCAGCGAGCTGTTCCGGCGTGTCCTTGACGAGGTGATCGACCAGACCCTTCTGGCCCGTGAGGCCGAACGGCGCGGTCTGGCCGACAGCCCCGCCGCCCAGCGGCGCCTAGAGGCTGTGCGCCAGCGTATTCTGGGCGACATGCTGGTCGAGACGGTGGTGAACAAGGCTGTATCCAACGAGGCTGTCGAGCGCCTCTATGCCGAACAGCAGCGCCGCGCCCAGAAGTCGGAAGAGGTGCGGCTGCGCCTGATTCTGACCGAAACGCGAGAGCAGGCCGATGCCGTGGTGGCACTGATCGGACAGGGCACAGCCTTCGAGGCTGTCGCAGCCCAACGTTCGGTCGATCAGGCATCGCGCGCCCTCGGCGGCGATCTGGGCTATGCCACCCCCGACCTTCTGCCTGCCGCATACGCGGCTGCGGTTGCGGACAAGCCCGCAGGGGCACTGGTCGGACCGGTCGAATACGACGGCCGCTGGGCCGTGCTGCGGGTCGAGGACCGTCGCGCCGAAACCCCGCCGACCCTCGAACAGGCCCGTCCGGTTATTGTCCGCTACCTGACCTATGAGGGCGTCCGGCAACTGCTGGAACAGCTGCGCGGCAAGGCCAAGGTTGAATTCGAGATTGACCCGCCGCGCTCCGCGCCGCAAACGCCGCCTCCTGCGTCTGCTTCGGCACCTGCAGGTTCCAACCCGGCCACCGCCCCGGCGACGGCCTCAGTTTCTACCAAGTCTTCGTCTGGATCTGCTGCATGAGCCGTCCCCCCGCCAAAACGTCCTCGACCGGCCAAAAGATTGAATCCGCCATCGAGAAGGCTCTCGATCCGCTGGCGTCCGTGATCAAGCGCGCGACCCAGCCGGCCAAGGCGGCTGCGCCTGCGGCGGGCAAGCCGGGTCTGATGATCTCTCCGCTGGCGGTGCCGTTCCCTGAAATGCCGCCGGTTGAAGGCGTCGAGATCGCCACCGCCCGCGCGGGCTTCTACAAGCACGAGCGCGACGATCTGGTGGTGTTCCACTTCCCTGACGGGGCCAACTGCGCGGGCGTGTTCACCCGTCACAAGGTCGGCTCGGCTCCGGTGGACTGGTGCAAGAAGCAGCTCGACACCGACAAGGGCGGCGAGGGCGTCAAGCTGATGGTCGTCAACGCCGGTTGCGCCAACGCCTTTACCGGCAAGGCAGGTGCCGATGCCGCCAAGGCGACCGCCGCCGCTGCCGCCAAGCGCTTCGACTGCCGCCAGCGCGACGTCATGCTGGCCTCGACCGGCGTGATCGGCGTGGTTCTCGATGATACTAAGATCACCGCCAAACTGCCGGAAATCGAGGCAGGGCTGAGCGCTGACAACTGGGCCAAGGCCGGTGCGGGCATCATGACCACCGACACCTTCCCCAAGGGCTCGACCGCTGAATGCGAGATCGAGGGTGTGAAGGTCCGCATCTCGGGCATCGCCAAGGGCTCGGGCATGATCGCGCCGGACATGGCGACCATGCTGGCCTTTATCGTCACCGATGCCGACATCGCCCCGCCGGTGCTGAAGGCGCTGCTGAACCTGCACGTCCGCACCACCTTCAACTCGGTGACGGTGGACGGCGATACCTCGACCAACGACACCGCCCTGATCTTCGCCACGGGCAAGTCGGGCGCGCCGCGTATCGGCCGTGTCGGCGACCGCCGCCTGAAGGATTTCTCGCGCGCTCTGGAACAGGTGATGCTCGACCTCGCCCACCAGCTGGTGAAGGACGGCGAGGGCGCGACCAAATTCGTCAAGGTCACCGTGGACGGTGCGGCGTCGCCGGCCTCGGCCCGCAAACTGGCCAAGTCGATCGCCGACAGCCCGCTGGTGAAAACCGCCATCGCCGGTGAGGACGCCAACTGGGGCCGTATCGTCATGGCCGTCGGCAAGACCGAGGAAGCCGTTGACCGCGACCGTCTGGCCATCTTCTTCGGGCCGCACACCGCCGCCGTCGATGGCGCGCCCGCGGCCGACTACAACGAAGAGGTCATGAGCGCCTATATGAAGAACGACGAGATCGACATCACGGTCCACGTCGGTTCGGGCCGCGCCTCGGCCACGGTCTGGACCTGCGACCTGACCAAACGCTACATCGAAATCAACGGGGACTACCGTTCGTGACCGATAACGCAAGTGCGGGGGCGGTTCCGACCGTCCTCGTCGTCGCGGTCGCCCTGATCGACCCCGACGGTCGCATCCTCATCGCCCAGCGCCCCGAGGGCAAACAGCTGGCCGGACTGTGGGAGTTTCCGGGCGGCAAGGTCGAGCCGGGCGAGCGTCCCGAACAGGCCCTGATCCGCGAGCTGAAGGAAGAGCTGGGCATCGACGTCAAGGAGGCCTGTCTGGCGCCTTTCGTATTTACCAGTCACGGTTACGAAAAATTTCACCTACTGATGCCACTCTACCTTTGCCGTAGATGGTCGGGAACGGTGGTGGCCAAAGAACACACCGCTCTGGCGTGGGTAAAACCGGGCAAGCTGATGGACTATCCCATGCCGCCTGCCGATGAGCCCTTGGTCGCATGGCTGAGAGATTTAATCTGACTGCCCGGTCAGAGGGGGTAGACGATGTACATGATTGTAAAGACCTTTTCTGTTGATGAAGGCGGCGCGACAGCCATTGAATATGGCTTGGTCGCCTCTCTCATCGCTATGGTCGTACTGGCTGCACTCTCTGCCACCGGAGACGGCGTCATGGCCAAGTGGCAATACGTCATGGAAAAGGTCACCGCCGCGCTCAGTGGCGGCGGCGGCGGTGAAGGTGGCGGCGGCGACGGTTAATCGTTCTCTTCGCCCGTTAACTCTTTAACGCCCAGCGCATCGGCCAGACGCATCTTGGCCGATCCCCGCTTGGCCGGCTTCTGCTGGCTGTCATCCGGTGCCCATCCGGCCAGATGCACCATTTCAAACGTTGCAGGGATTCGGCCGTCTTCCTCGGCATAGCGTTCGACATAGAGCTGTGCCGCGCGGGCCAGGATGGCGCGGTTGAGAGGTTTGATCTCGCCCGCCAGCACATTGGTCTCGCCCATTGCCCGCAGATCACGCATCAGGCTGAACGGATCGCGATAGCGCACGGTCACACGGTCCACATCCGACACCGGCAGGGCAAAGCCCGCCCGCTGCAGCAGGGCCGCGCCGTCAAAACCATCGGCAAAGGGCGAGACACGCGCCTGCGCTCCGCCGCGCACCTCAAGCTCGGCCTCTGTCAGCACCCCGCGCAACTCCTTGAGGGTCGCCGCGCCGAACAGGCTGCCGATAAACAGCCCATCCGGCCTTAATGCCCGCCGGATCTGCGCCAACGCGCCCGGCAGGTCATTGGCCCAGTGCAGGCCGAACAGATTGACCGCCAGATCGACCGACTGGTCTTCCAGACCCAGGGGCGCTGCCCCCGGTGCCGCGCGCTCGGCTACCGTACCGACAGATGCCAGCGCGCCGATCCGTTCTTTTGCCGGTGTGCCTTCCAGTGCCTCGGCCAGCAGGCCAGAATGAGGAGACAGATCGACGGCGGCCTTAAACTCGCGCAGGATGGCCGACAGCGTATGGGCCGCGTCTTCCGCCGCCCTGCGGTGCAGAAAGTCTGCTTGGGGAAACAGGCGTTGCGCACGCGCCAGACGGTGGGACCGCCGGGCGGCGTCAAAGATAATCGGGGGACCGGAAGAGGGGGCGCTCATGACGGGGACAAATGGCGGTTCAGGCGCCGAATGGAAAGGCCTTTGGGCGATTAAGCTGCGCAATGCGGGTCGGTCTTTGGTCGATCTGGTCCTGCCGCCCGCCAGTCTGGACGGAGAGGTGGGCGGATCGACAATGGGGCTGAGCGCCCGCGCCTTTGCCCGCATCACCTTTCTGGAAGACCCTGTCTGCGATGGCTGCGGCCTGCCTTTCGAATACGAACTGGCACCCGGGCAGAGATGCATTGTCTGTACCGAACGGCCCCATGTCTTTACCCGCGCCCGTGCAGCCTGCCTTTATGACGAGCATTCACGCGGATTGATCCTGGCGCTCAAACACGGTGATGAACAGGCGCATGCCGCCCTGTTTGCGCGCTGGATCAGTCGGTCGGCCGATCCTCTGATCCGTGACTGCGACGTCATCGTTCCGGTGCCTCTGCATCCCTTACGCCTTCTGCGCCGCCGCTTTAACCAGTGTGCGGAGATCGCCCGGCCTTTGGCAAAGACCCGGGGTCTCGTTAATCTGCCCGATGTCCTGAAGCGCGTCCGCGCCACACAGTCGCAGGGTGGCCGATCCCTCCGGGGTCGGAAACTGAACGTAAAGGGTGCGTTCAAGGTGACCTCGCGCGGGGCGGCAAAGCTGTCGGGCAGGCGCGTGCTGTTGTTGGATGATGTCCTGACCACGGGGGCCACGGCGGATGCCTGTGCCCGTGCTTTGCTGGACGCAGGTGCGGCCAGTGTCCATCTGGCTGTGATTGCAGGGGTGCGCGGCGCGCGGGAAATCCCTAAATAGTCAACCGAACGGGTGTCCGATGCGTTGAGCAGGGCATCTCCCCCTTATTAATCCGCATGGAGTGAACCTGTGGCCGAAGTCGTCATCTATACCAAGCCCGGCTGCCCCTATTGCATCCGCGCCAAGTCGCTGCTGGATCGCAAGGGTGCCGCCTATACCGAGATCGTCGCCTCGAACGATCCGGAAAAGAAGGCCGAGATGGTCGCGCGTTCGGGCGGTGCCGCAACCTTCCCGCAGATATTCATCAACGACCAGCACATCGGCGGCTGCGACGACATCCACGCCCTTGATGCCAAGGGCGGTCTCGACCCCCTGCTGGCAGCCTGAATCTAGAGGCACGATATGAGTTCCAGCCTCCAAGTGGCTCTGATCCAGACCACCACCCCCGCCACGGCGGCCAAGGGGCTGGAACATATCGCGCCGATGATCCGTCAGGCGGCCCTGAAGGGGGCCGAACTGATCCTGACGCCCGAAGGGACCAATTTTCTCGAACAGAGAAAAGGTCTGCGCGAAGAAGCCCTGAGCGATGAAGCCTCGGACGTTGCGGTTCAGGGCCTGCAGAAGCTGGCGGCTGAGCTGAAGGTCTGGATCCTGATCGGATCGGCCATCGTCCGCTCGGGCGTTGATGATGACGGCCGCGCCGCCAACCGCAGCCTGCTGGTTGACCCGAACGGCAACATCACCGCCCGCTATGACAAGATGCATGTCTTCGACGTCGATCTGGACACCGGCGAGCGTTGGCGCGAAAGCGCCGTGATCCGCCCCGGTGCCGAAGCGGTCGTGGCAGACACCCCTTGGGGCGGGCTGGGCCTGACCATCTGTTATGACGTGCGCTTTGCCTATCTGCACCGCGCACTGGCGCATGGCGGTGCAAAGATCATCACCGTCCCCGCCGCCTTCACCCGCCCGACGGGCGAGGCGCACTGGGAAGTCCTGCTGCGGGCTCGCGCCATCGAAACCGGCAGCTTCGTTCTGGCCCCCGCCCAGGGCGGCGAGCATGAGGATGGCCGCAAGACCTGGGGCCATTCACTGGTCATCGACCCGTGGGGCGAGGTGATCGCCCGTCTTGACCACGACCGCCCCGCAGTGCTTCACGCCACGCTGGATTTGTCGGCTGTGGACCGCGCCCGAAAGGCCATCCCCGCGCTGACGCACGACCGCTCATTTGTCTCGCCCCAATGATCCGCTACGCGCTTGTATGTGATCGGGACCACGGCTTCGAAGCGTGGTTCGCCTCGTCTTCAGACTATGATGACCAGTCCGCACGGGGCCTTGTCGAATGCCCGTTCTGTGCCTCGCATCAGGTGCGCAAACAGATCATGGCACCCGCTGTCACCGGCACCAAGAAGACCGAGGCAGCCAAACCCGACGCGCTGAAGGTCATGCAGGCCATGATGATGCAGGCCGCACGCGAGGTCCGCAGCCACGTCGAGGAAAACTTTGAGTATGTCGGTGACGCCTTCGCCCGCGAGGCCCGCGACATCCATGAGGGGCGCAGCGAGCAGCGCGAAATCTATGGCGAGGCCACGCCCGCCGACATCAAGAAGCTGAAGGACGACGGCGTGCTCTGCATGCCCTTGCCCGACCTTCCGCCCGATCCCTCGAAGGCGAATTAGGTCCAATGTCGGGGGCGGGGGTTTTCAGACAGTATGCGGTGCCGGAACCGCTGGCCCCCTATGTGCGACGCATCTGGTCCTATGTCGATGAATGCCCCTCGGCCATAGAGCGGATCGTGCCCGATGGTTTTCCCGAACTGGTGATCGATCTTGCCGGACGTGCCCTCGAAATCCGCACTGATGGCACCGCATCCGCGCAACCGCCCGTTCTGATGGCAGGCCAGCTTACACGACCCATGACCTTGAAGGTCGAAGGCCCTGTGCATGTGGTCGGTGTCAGCTTCCATCCGGATGGCGCGCGCGATTTCTGGGGACAGGCCATGCAGGGTCTGACCGACCGGCGGCTGGATGCCTCCCACCGCCTGCCAGAGGCACTGGCGTCCATAAAGGACGAGACGGCCTTGGTGTGCGCCCTGATCGGCGAACTGTCCGAAAAGGCCTCGGGTTGGTCCATCGACCCGCTGGTTCGGGAGCAGATCGAAGGGCGTGCTCCGGTCGCAACGGATCCAGCTTCCGTGCGAAATCTTCAGCGCCGCTTTCTGGATCGTGTCGGTGTTTCGGCGCGTTCCCTGCGCTCGGTCCAGCGCTTCCGTGCTGTATTCGACCATGCCGATCAGGATGAAAACTGGCTGCAAGCGGGTCTGGCGGCCGGATATTTCGATCAGCCCCATCTGGCGCGGGATTTCCAGCGGTTTGTCGGTTGTTCGGCCACCGCCTGGGCCCGCGAACGGCTGGCGCTGACACGGGCGATATTGTCGTAACCATACAAGCCATCGGAACCACCGACCGCTAGAGTGACGTCATCCAGCAGGGAAGGGGAAACCATGTGGCAACTGTTAGTATCGCTGGCGTTGATACCGCCTGTGTCCGACGATCCGGATCTATCGTGGATGTCCGGTGCCTGGCTCCAGTGCAGCGAAGGCCGCGAGGTCGCGGAGGTCTGGAGCGGGCAGGAGCAGGGCTTGATGATGGGCTATAACCTGAGCCGCGGCGGTACCCGCTCCGGTTTCGAATATGCCCGCATCCAACGCCAGCAGGACGACCACTGGGCCTATGTGGCCCAGCCCGGCGGAATGCCGCCGACCGCCTTCAGGCTCGTGCGTCATGATGCCACTTCGGCTGTCTTCGCCAATCCGGAGAACGATTTTCCGCACCGGATCGTTTATTGGCGCGAAGGTGATCGTCTGCGCGCCCGCATCGAGGGTGCCGACGGTGATCCAGACAGGAGTATAGAATGGTCCTTCAACAAGTCGGAACTGAACAGGCGGTGCCCGCCCTGAAATGGCGTGCCATGACCGAGGCCGATCTGGATGGTGTGGTCGAGGTGGCGAAGGTGTCGTTTCCCGATCATCCGGAGGACCGTGTCTGCTTTGCCAATCGGCTGGAACTGAACCCCTCGGGCTGTTTCGTCCTGTCCGATGAAGCGGGTCATGTCAGCGGATATCTGGTCGCCTATCCGTGGAAGCGGAATGCGGCCCCCGCACTGAACGTCTTGATCGACGCCCTGCCGGATGATGCAGAGACCCTGTACCTGCACGATCTTGCCCTGCATCCGTCCACGCGCGGCGGAGGCTATACACGTCCTGTTATCGAAGCACTGGCGGCATCGGCGCGCGAGAACGGCTATGGTGTGGTTTCTCTGGTGGCCGTGAACAATGCCTCAGGCTTTTGGGCGCGTAATGGATTCGAGATCCAGAGCCCGCCGGGCATGGCCGAAAAGCTGGCCTCCTATGGCGAAGACGCCCGCTATATGGAGCGGTCTTTGGTATAGGGGAACTATGTTAAGCTATGCAGCGTTGCCATAGTCATGAACAGATCATCCCTTCCCAAACTCTTCCTTGTCGGCGCGGCGGTTGCCGGTGTTCTGGCCCTTGGTGCCTGTGCGACGATTGCCCGTCAGGGGCCTTCGGGCAACCCGAATGTGCCCGAGCCCGCAAAGGCCGTCGAACTCGATCGCTACCTCGGTAAGTGGTACGAACTGGCCCGCTATGAATTCGGTTACCAGAAGGGCTGCGAGGCCGTGACGGCTGAATACCGCCTGCTGGAAGACGGCCAGATCGGCGTCACCAACGGCTGCCGTCAGGATTCGGTCAACGGCGAATACCGTGAAGCCACCGCCAAGGGCAAGATTGTCGAAGGCAGCAACAACACCAAGCTGAAACTGTCCTTCTTCGGCCCGTTCTACGTCGGTGATTACTGGATTCTCGACCACGCCGACGACTACAGCTGGTCGATCGTGGGCGAGCCGTCGGGCCGCAATCTGTGGATCCTGAGCCGCGAGGCAAAGCCGTCGCAAGAACAGCGCCAGCGTCTGTACGACCGCGCTGCCGCTCTGGGCTATGACATGAGCATGCTGCGCGAAACTCAGCACTGAACGGGCTTCGGCGTATGGACGAAAAAGGGGGGAGAGGCCCGCGCCTCTCCCCTTTTTCAGGCCTGTCTGACCGCCACCATCATATAGTTGATGTCGGCGTCGCCCTCTTTCCATTTGTCGGTCAGGGGATTGTATTCCAGCCCGAACGGGCCGGTCACCGTGAGCGGTTCGGACTTCAGCATCTCGCGGATTTCGTCGGGCTTCAGGAACTGGCGCCAGTCGTGTGTTCCCGCCGGAACCCAGCGCAGCACATATTCCGCCGCGAACTTGCCCAGCAGCAGACCCTTCAGCGTCCGGTTCAGGGTGGCGACGATCATGATCCCGCCCGGCTTCACCAGTTTTGAACAGGTGCGGACGAACTCGCCCGGATCGGCGACGTGCTCGATCACTTCCATCGTCAGCACGACATCGAACGGCCCTGCGCCCTCGGCGACGATCTGTTCGACGGTGGCGGCGCGGTAGTTGATCTCCAGCCCCACCTGCGCGGCATGGGCGCGGGCGGTGCCGATGTTTTCGGACGAGGCATCCAGCGCCGTCACCTCGAAACCCATGCGGCGCATCGGCTCGGCCAGCAGGCCGCCACCGCAGCCGATATCGATCAGGCTCATGCCTTTGAACGGGGCGCGGGTGTTCGGATCCAGACCGTAATGATCCGCCACGCGATCACGCACGAATTTCAGGCGCGCCGGATTGAAACGGTGAAGCGGCGCGAAGGGACCCTTGGCATCCCACCATTCCGCCGCCTGGGCGGAAAAACGTGCCACATCTGCGGGGTCGATACTGGGACCTTCGGCACGTTCCATCGCGGGAGCGGGCGAATTTTCGGTAAAACCCTGCGTGGTTTGGGGTTTGCGCTCGGGGCCGGTGTCGTTAGAAGCGGACATGAGCCAAGGGATGGACTGCCTTTCTTCCCGACGCAAGTGCAACACGACCCCGATTGCGGGGCATGAGATTGGATACCGGTATGACGGGGGCTATCCCAGAGACGGACTATAGCCGTCTGGTCATGAAGTTCGGCGGAACTTCGATGGCCGATCTGGAGCGAATTCGCCGCGCCGCGCGTATTGTCGCGGCCGAGGCCGCTAAAGGCAAAAAGGTTGCCGTCGTGGTCTCTGCGATGGCGGGCAAAACCAATGAACTGGTCGCGTGGACCGACGGCGCGGGGGCTCCGGCACCGGGTCTTTATCCGCCCGGTTCCATGTCCGACGACGAGTATGACGTTGTGGTCGCCTCTGGCGAACAGGTGACCTCGGGTCTTCTGGCCATCACCTTGCGCAACATGGGCCATAAGGCCCGTAGCTGGATGGGCTGGCAGGTGCCGATCATCACCGATGACGCCCACGCCCGCGCCCGCATCGAGGAAATCCGCGCCGAGGCGATGGCCGCCAGCATGGATGCGGGCGAGATCGCCGTCATTCCGGGCTTCCAGGGCGTAACGCCTGAGGGCCGTATCACCACGCTGGGTCGTGGTGGTTCGGACACCTCGGCTGTGGCTGTGGCGGCGGCGCTGAACTGCCCGTGCGACATCTATACGGACGTGGACGGCGTCTATACGACCGACCCGCGCGTCGAGAGCCGCGCCCGCCGTCTGGCCAAGGTGTCCTACGAAGAGATGCTGGAAATGGCGTCTCTGGGGGCCAAGGTGCTCCAGACCCGCTCGGTCGAGATGGCGATGCACAACCAGGTGCCTGTGCGTGTGCTCTCCAGCTTTATCGAGCCTGATGAAAACGGAATTCTGCCGGAAGATGCCGGCACACTGATTTGCGACGAGGATGAGATCGTGGAAAAGCGCATCGTTTCCGGCGTGACCATGAGCCGGGACGAAGCCCGGATCACGCTTCTGGGTCTTTCGGACCGTACCGACGCTCCGGCGGATGTCTTCACCCGTCTGGCCGAGGCCAATGTGAACGTGGACATGATCGTCCAGTCGCAGGCCCGCACCGAAGGCGCCGTGAACCTGACCTTCACCACGGGCCGCCGCGATGCCGCCCGCGCTTCGGAACTGATGACCTCGCTCAAGTCGGAAATCGGCTTCGAGGAAATCCGCGTCGATGACGATGTGGCCAAGGTATCGGTGATCGGCGTCGGCATGCGCTCGCACGCCGGTGTGGCCCAGACCATGTTCCGGGCCCTCGCGGACAAGGGCATCAAATTCCAGGCGATCTCGACCTCGGAAATCAAGATCAGCGTTCTTATTGAATCGGCCTATGCTGAACTGGCCGTTCGCGCCCTTCACGCCGCTTACGGTCTGGAGAGCCTCTAGGCAGAGACAAACACGCTTCCCCTGTGACATTGTGCGGATCGGGGAGCGAGAGGAGTGGCTATGGCCAAGAGTGGCGGATTGACGATGCGGGGGCCCCGTAACCTCCTGCGCCAGATCCGCGAGGCTCTGGCCGGAGGGGGCGACGCATCGGCTGTTGCCAGCGCCCAGCAACGGCTGGACCTGGTGGTGAGCATTATCGCCCGCTCCATGGTTGCCGAGGTCTGCTCCATCTATCTGCGCCGCGCTTCGGGCGAACTTGAACTGTTCGCGACCGAAGGGCTGAATCCGGACGCTGTCCACAATACGCGCCTGCGCCCGGGCGAGGGTCTGGTGGGCGAGGTGGCACGTCTGGCCCAGCCGGTCAGCCTGTCGAACGCGCAGGAACATCCGAACTTCTCGTACCGTCCGGAAACGGGCGAAGACCCCTTCAACGCCTTCCTGGGTGCGCCCCTGCTTCGCGGTGGTCGCGCCATCGGTGTGCTTGTCGTCCAGAACCGCGCCGCCCGCGTCTATGACGAGGACGAACTGGAAGACATCCAGAACATCGCGATGGTGCTGTCGGAGACGGTGGCATCGGGCGGCCTTCTGGCCGAGGCCGAGCTTCGTGATGTCGAACTGGCCCCGCACCGCCCCGAGCGCCTGTCGGGCCAGAAATTCGCCGAGGGTCTGGCCGTTGGCCGTGCGGTCCTGCACGAAGCTCCGGTTCCGCCGGACAAGCTTCTGGCCGATGATCCGGTCATTGAGGAACAGCGCCTTCGTGCCGGTCTGGCGGCGCTGAAATCCAGCATCGACGTTCTGCTCGAAGGCGGGCAGGGCAAGTTGAACGGCACCCCCTACGAGGTGCTGGAAACCTATCGGATGTTTGCCGACGACCGCGGCTGGAACCGCTCTCTGGAAGAGGCCGTGCGTTCGGGCCTTACCGCCGAAGCCGCCGTTGACCGTGTCCGGACCGAGCACCGCGCCCGTTTTGCCAGCGCCCGCGATCCCTATATCCGCGAGCGGCTGCACGATTTCGAGGACCTGGCCAACCGCCTGCTCCGGGTGCTGATGGGTGACGACCCCAATGATCGCCAACTTCCGGATGACGCCATCCTTGTGGCCCGTAACCTCGGCCCCGCCGACCTGCTGGAATATCCCCGCAGCAAGCTGAAGGGGCTGCTGCTGGAAGAAGGCTCGCCCGCCGGTCACGCCGCCATCGTGGCGCGGGCACTGCAGATCCCGTGCGTCGGACGCCTCAGCGGATTGCGCGATCGCCTGTCCGAAGGTGATCCGCTGATCGTCGATGGCGAAACGGGCGAAGCCTATCTTCGCCCGCGCCCCGACATGCTGACGGCGGTACAGAGCCGGATGGAGGTGCGGGCACAACGTCGGGCCGAGTTCGACCAGCTGCGCGATACGCCCGCTGTCACGCTGGATGGCACGCGTATCACCCTGCTGACCAATGCCGGTCTGGCGGTGGATCTCGACAACCTCGACATGACCGGGGCCGAGGGTATCGGCCTGTTCCGCACCGAGTTCCAGTTCATGGTGGCCGACGAACTGCCGCGCCTGACCGCGCAGACGGCCCTCTACAAACTGGTTCTGGACGCAGCGGGCGAGCGTCAGGTGACCTTCCGCACGCTCGACATCGGCGGCGACAAGATTCTTCCCTATCTGGAGCCGGAGCGCGAGGAGAACCCCGCCCTGGGCCGCCGTGCCATCCGTCTGGGGCTGGACCGTCCGGCCCTGCTGCGGATGCAGCTGCGCGCGCTTCTGGCGGCGGCGGCGGGCCGCGAACTGGGGGTCATGTTCCCGATGATCGCCTCGGGAGAGGAATTCCGCCGCGCCCGCGATCTGGTGGACCGCGAGATCGAGTGGGCCAGACGACGCGGGCGCACCCTGCCGCGCACCATCCGCGTCGGGGCGATGATCGAA
>NZ_DJFS01000099.1:0-1333 GCF_002432125.1 Brevundimonas sp. UBA5866 | reverse complement strand
CCCGCTGTCGCCGCCGGCGCTCAGGGCGCTGCGCGAGATCCGCGAACGCTGCACCGACCACAACACGCCCGTTTCCATCTGCGGCGAACTGGCGGGCAAGCCGCTGGAGGCGTTCGCGCTTATCGCGCTGGGCTTCAACCGCCTGTCGGCCCCGGCCAGCGGCGTGGGCCCGGTCAAGCGGATGATCCTGTCGGTGGATCTGAATGCGGCGCGTCGGGGTATGGAGCCCCTGCTGTCCTCTTCGGCCAGCAGTGTACGTGGTGAACTGGAGTCTCTGGCCCGCAAGCTAAATCTGGCTGTCTGAGCCGATCCGCCGGTGCGGGCGTTGAACCCCGCGCCCGCGTCGTTTAAGCGAAACACAACGGCACCTTCCGGCGCCATGTGATGGATACCCCGATTGATGGATCAGGATCGGCCCCAGCCGTCCCACAGCGAATGTGCATCCGAGGCCAGCCCTCTGGGTGCGCGTCTGCGTGCGGCGCGTGTGGCGTCGGGGCTCTCCTTTGCCGAACTGTCCGTCAAGACACGGGTCAACGCCCGCTTTCTGAAAGCGATCGAACAGGGCGACCAATCGGCCCTGCCGTCACGCATCTTCACGATGGGCTATGTCCGCATCTACGCCCAGGTTCTGGGTCTGGACGAACTGGAAGCCGTCGAAGACTTCAAGCGCGAATTCCCCGAGGCCGGGGCCACGCTTCAGGCCCCCACCGGCGCGGCCTTCCAGGAAATGCGCCGCCGCTCTCCGGTCATTCTGGCTGTTCTGGGCGGGGTTGTTCTGGCCTTCCTGTGCTGGAATATTTTCCAGCGCCTGACCCGGATCGAGCCGCCGCACCCTTCGGACCTGGTTGCCGTGCCCAAGGCGTGGCTGTCCGAGAATGATGCGGTAGACGAAGTATTGGTCCTGGGCGGGCCGCGCGCCGCGCCGCCGGACCAGTCCGTGCCGCCGCTCTACATTACCCGCGGGCTCGAAGCCGAACTGATGGGGGACGAAGCCGATCCCTCGACGGCCGTCGCTCCGCCCGGACCGCCTGTTCAGGCTGCCTTCAATCCGCGCGGTGCCCTGTATGGTTCACCGGCGACCAATTCCATCACCACATTGCAGGCGACGAAGCCAGCGACCCTTGTCGTGCGTCAGGGCGATGGCCGCGTGCTGTTCGCGCGCCAACTGGCGGCTGGCGACAGCTGGCGCGCACCGATGAATGTCCAGGCCACGATCGATGTTTCGGACGCGACCGCCTTCTCGGTCTATCTGAACGGGGAACTGGCAGAACCGCTTCCCGCCAACCAGACCCCTCTGGCGCGGCTGAATGCCCAGGCCCAGTCCCAGCGCCGC
>NZ_DJFS01000016.1 GCF_002432125.1 Brevundimonas sp. UBA5866 | reverse complement strand
GTGCAGGCCGCCCGCGCCCATGACGACGAGCCCGCCTCGCCGCCCGCCAGCATTGTCGGCGGCATCGTTCGCGTATCCTCGCCCCAGCTGACCGTGCTGCTGGATGTCGAGGGACCGGCGACCGGCGCATGGTCCACATCGGCCTGTGGCCAGCCTGCCGCTATCGAAGTGGTTTGCGGCAAGGACCGTCTGTTCACCTCTGCCGGATGGACGCCGCGCGCATCGGATCGTCATGCCCTGAGACTGTCGGCCGGTGCTTCGACCCTGACACTGGGCGAGCGTCCCATCGGCGAGCCGCTGGGTGGCTGGAAGGCCGATCTTCTGGGCCCACGCCTGATCAGCGAACCGATCCGCATCACCCGCGACCACCAGCAGACCGACACCGCCATCTGGCTGGAAGTCGAACATGATGGCTGGAAGCCGCTGTATGGTCTGATGCACATGCGCCGGATCTACATTGACCAGGCCACCGACGAGATGCGGGCCGAGGAATGCCTGCGCCCCGCCCAGGAGCGTGAGGAAATCGGCCGGATCGCTGCACCCTACGCCCTGCGTTTCCAGCTTGATCCGGAAGTCCAGGCCTCTATGGCCCGCGACCGGCGCTCTATCCTGCTGCGCGGCCCGTCTGGTCAGGGTTGGTGGTTCCGCAGCGATGGCCCCGATATCGCGATCGAGACAGCTGTACATGTGGACGAGGGTCTGACCCGACGTTCTCTGCAGATAGTGGTGCGCGGTTCGGCCCGTACGGACTCCGAAACCAAGATCCGCTGGAAACTGGCTCCGGCCAGCGAGGACTAGACCGGTAGTGCGGCTTTACGGACAGAGGTGGCTTTATCGGATCGGAAACCAGACGGTGACCGTGGACAATGCCTTCAGCTGGACGTCATGGGCGCAGGAGCGGATGCTGGTCAATGACGAGACCTCCCACAGCACTGGCGGATATCTGGTCTACAAGCGTGACTTCGATCAGGACTGGCTGACCACGACGGGTTAGGGTCTGCTTCGCGTGCGTCTGTCGAGCGGGCTGGTCAGCCTGATCTGCGAGGCGGAACTGGAAGGAAACCGTCTGTTTCCTGATGAATGTTTCGTGACAGTCTGGAGTGGTCCAAGAAACAATTGGCCTGAAAATTCAATGTGGAAGCCAATCGCTCCGTCGCACGTCATCCGCATCTTCAAGCCCGCTAAGCTCAAGTCGCTTTCCGAGGGGTGACGGGGCCACATACCAGTGCTAGAGGCCGCGCCATCTCCTCTGCTCCTAGCTGTTACGGACGTCGCCATGCCCGCCGCTCCCGATTTTCCACCCGCCCCTAACGCGGTCGCCCCTGCGCGCGCCCTGATCTCCCTGTCCGACAAGACCGGACTGGAAGATGTGGCCCGCACCCTGCACGACCTCGGCGTCGAACTGATCTCGACCGGCGGGACCAAGGCCGCGATCGCGGGCTTTGGCCTGCCGGTGAAGGACGTGGCGGACCTGACCGGTTTCCCGGAAATGATGGACGGTCGCGTCAAGACCCTGCACCCGATTGTGCACGGCGGCCTGCTGGGCGTTCGCAACGCCCCGACCCACGCCGCGGCCATGAGCGAGCACAACATCGGTGCCATCGATATCGTCTGGATCGACCTCTATCCGTTCGAAAAGACCGTTGAATCCGGCGGTGGCTTTGAAGCCGCCATCGAGAACATCGACATCGGCGGTCCGGCCATGATCCGTTCGGGCTCCAAGAACCACGGCCACGTCGCCGTCGCCGTGGATGCCGAGAGCATCAACATGATCGTCGAGGCCCTGAAGGCTGACGGCTCGACCTCGCTGGACCTTCGCAAGACGCTGGCCGCCCGCGCCTTTGCCCGCACCGCCGCCTATGACGCGGCCGTGTCGTCGTGGTTTGCAGGTCAGCTGGAAGACGCCGCTCCCGCCCGCAAGTCGATCGCTGGCGAGCTGGCCCAGACCCTGCGTTACGGTGAGAACCCGCACCAGACCGGCAGCTTCTACCGCACCGGCGAGAAGCGCCCCGGTGTTGCCTATGCCGAGCAGATCCAGGGCAAGGAACTGGGCTACAACAACATCGCCGACGCCGATGCCGCCTATGAGCTGGTCGCCGAGTTCAGCGAGCCCGCCTGCGTCATCGTCAAGCACGCCAACCCCTGCGGCGTGGCCGTTGGCAAGGACCTTGCCGAAGCCTATGCCCGCGCTCTGGAATGCGATGCCGTCTCGGCCTTCGGCGGCGTGATCGCCGTCAACCGTCCGCTGAACGAAGAGGCCGCCAAGGCCATCACCGAAATCTTCACCGAAGTGGTCATCGCGCCGGGTGCCGACGATGCGGCCAAGGCCGTCTTTGCCGCCAAGAAGAACCTGCGCCTGCTGATCACCGACGGCCTGCCGGACCCGCACGCTGCGGGCAACGTCTTCCGCTCGGTCGCCGGTGGCTTCCTCGTGCAGTCGCGCGACCAGTCGAACCTCAAGCCTTCGGACCTCAAGGTGGTGACCAAGCGTCAGCCGACCGAGAAGGAAATCGAGGACATGCTGTTCGCCTTCACCGTTGCCAAGCACGTGAAGTCCAACGCCATCGTCTATGCCAAGGACAGCCAGACCGCCGGCATCGGCGCAGGCCAGATGAACCGCCGCGACAGCGCCCGTATCGCCGCCATCCGCGCCAAGGAAGCTGGTGAGGCCAAGGGCCTCGACGTTTCGCTGGCCGAAGGTTCGGCCTGTGCTTCGGAAGCCTTCTTCCCGTTCGCTGACGGCCTCTTGGAAGCCATCGCCGCTGGCGCGACCTGCGTCATCCAGCCGGGTGGCTCCATCCGCGACGACGAAGTCATCAAGGCTGCCGACGAAAAGGGCATCGCCATGGTCTTCACAGGCACGCGTGTCTTCCGTCACTGATCGTGTCGGGGCCCTATGCGGGTGACGTGGTCACCCGCGACTTGAGGGCCTATCTCTCGCTTTGCTCGAGAGGTTAAAATAAAAGGCGCGGCCCAGTTGGTGCCGCGCCTTTTTCTTTGTCGCGCGTCCGCCTATGTGATCCTCATGGATACGCTTGCCAGCCGTTGGGCCGCCCTTGAACCGCATGTGATCGTTGTCGGACCTGACGACGATCTGCCCCGTCCGGCTGTGCTGCTGTTCCATGGGTGCGGGGGTCTGCGCAGCCACCTGCCGCGCTATGCCGAGGTCGCCAAGGCGGCGGGCTGGCGCGCCTTTATCGTCGACAGCTATGGCCCGCGCGGTTGGACGCGGCTGCGCACCCTGCTGACGGTCTGCACCAATGTGATGTTCAATGGTCTGGACCGTGCGGGCGACCTTTTGGCCGCGTGGCATGGCGTAGCGTCACGGCCCGATGTCGATGCCTCCAAGATCGTCCTTGGCGGCTGGTCCCACGGCGGCTGGTCGATCATGGAGCTGATGGCCAGCGAGCTTGAGGACGGTGCCCTTGGGCTGAAGGATGCGGGTCAGCACCGCTTGCCCGCCCCCGCCGGTGTCTGGCTGGCCTATGCCTATGTCGGCTTTCTGGCCCGCAACCGAATGAAGCCGTGGCGGATGAAGACGGATGTCTATGCTGTGACCTGTAGCCGCGACCACCTGACCACCGTGCGCAATGCGGAAAGGGTCAACGACGCCATCCGCGCCAATGGCAGTACGGTCGAAAGCTGGATCGGCGAAGGCACCCACGCCTTTGACGAGCCGACCAGCAACGGCCCGATGAAGCACAACCCCGAAAGCACTTTGGAAATGCTGGCGCGTTTCGAGGGCTTCCTGAACCGGATCGTCTAGAGCGGCACCAGCGTCCGCATCTTCATCGGCGCGCGCACGCTAAAGCCCAGCCCTTCATAAAGGGCGATGGCGCGGTCGTTGTAGTCATAGGAATGCAGGAAGGCCGTCTCGCCCCGCGTGACGATAGCGTCAATCACCTGACGCATCACAGCCGCCGCCAGACCCCGCCCTTGGGCATCCGGATGAACACAGACGCCGGACACCTCGGTAAAGCCGTCGGGCTTCATCCGCTCGCCCGCCATGGCCAGCAGGCGGCCCTCTTCCTTCACGCCGTAGAAGTCGCCGAGACGGTGGGTGTTGGCAAAGAAGGGGCCAGGCTCGGTCAGTGTGGCCAAGGCCAGCATCTGGTCCGCATCGGCATCGCCCAGCTTTTCAATGCGGATATCGCGCACCTTGCCGGACTTCAGCGCCGTCAGCGTCATCTGCAAAAGCACGGCTTCCTTCTCCAGACGGAAGTCTTCCGGAAGCGACTGGGCCAGCGCCTCGACCGACACCAGTTTTCCCTCCGGCACCGGCAGGCGGCGCACGTCATCGGTACGGGCGGGATCATCGACCGCCACGAACACGCCATAGCCCGCAGCCATGCGCAGCGCCCCGCCCTCGCGCACAGCCAGATGCGACTGGCGCGAAGACATCAGGGCGCTGTGCACCACACGATCAAGAGGATGACCGTTCATTCCGGAATGTGCCCGGGGATCAGCCCTGCCAGAAGCCGACGATCTTCTTGACCTCGGCCACCACCGGCGCGGCGACTTCGCGAGCCTGGGCAGCGCCCTTGGCCAGAACGCGGTCGATCTCGGCCGTCTCGTTCAGAAGGCGGCGCATTTCGGACGTCACCGGCGACAGCGAGGTGACTGCCAGCTCCGACAGCTTGGGCTTGAAGGCCCCAAAACCCTGACCGCCGAACTCGGCCAGAACGGCCTCGCGGCTCTGGCCCGACAGAGCGGCATAAATGGCCACCAGGTTCTTGGCCTCGGGGCGACCTTCCAGACCCTCGACCTCGGACGGCAGCACGTCCATGTCGGACTTGGCCTTCTTGATCTTGTTGGCGATGGTGTCGGCATCGTCGGTCAGATTGATGCGCGACAGGTCCGACGGGTCGGACTTGGACATCTTGGCCGAACCATCACGCAGGGACATGACGCGCGTGGCCGGCCCCTGGATCATCGGTTCCGGTTGCGGGAAGAAGTTCGGCACGCCGAAGTCATTGTTGAACTTCTGGGCGATGTCGCGGGTCAGCTCGAGGTGCTGCTTCTGGTCCTCGCCAACCGGAACCTCGGTCGCCTTATACAGAAGGATGTCCGCCGCCTGCAGCACAGGATAGGTGTAAAGGCCTACCGAGGAGCGTTCCTTGTGCTTCCCCGACTTCTCCTTGAACTGGGTCATGCGATCCAGCCAGCCGAGGCGGGCGACGCAGTTGAAGATCCAGGCCAGCTCGGCGTGCTCCGGCACCGCCGATTGCGGGAAGATGACCGACTTGTCCGGATCCAGACCCGCCGCAAGATAGGCCGCGGCGATCTCGCGCGTCTGGGCGGTCAGCTTTTCCGGATCCTGCCACACGGTGATGGCGTGCATGTCGGCCACAAACAGGTAGCAGGGGGCCCCGCTGTCCTGCATCTCGACGAAGCGCTTCAGGGCGCCGAGATAGTTACCGAGGTGAAGGGCACCGGAGGCCTGGATACCGGACAGGACGCGGCGCGGGCCAGTGTAAGGGGCCGGAGTTTGGTCAGTCATAAGGAAAGCTCTGGACGAAAGGCGATCGGAAAGGCGTGGCTGCGAGCCAGCGGGCAGCAACAGGTAAGGCTTGGCTGAACGATCAGCCGCGCCATCGGCCTGTCAAACGGGGCAATCCACGGAGCATGGGCAGTGGCTTATCCTCTCCGTGGACGCAGGGCAACCGCCGATGATCGCGCCGGTCGCCGGAAGGTGTAAGGGAACCAACCGCCCGCTTGGGATATCTATGTTATTCCAACAACCGTAACTGTATCCGAGCCCCCAATGGATGAGTTTGACGTCGCACCGGCAGAAGGCTTTGCACCGACCCAGGCTTTGGAGCGCATGCTCCGCCTGCTGCTGGTGCTGTTTGACGAGGTACAGGAGTACCGACGCGACCTGATTTTGAACGATAGCCCCGATGTACTGGCCTATCATCTGGATGAAGCCTTCGTCGCCGGGCTCAAACAGGCACGTGATGATACACGTGAGATGATACGTCGCCTGCAACAGGTCGATTTCTCACTGGCCGAGAACGACGACCTGGGACTGAGTGGCCCCATTCTCCGGTTCAAGATGATGGCCATCAAGGTCGCCCTTTACGAAGCCAATGCCGTGCACCCCTATCGGGGCCGCGACGTGCGTCGTGGATGGCCGCTGTACCGCCGCGACCTGCTGAGCATCTTCACCAGTATCGACGGGCCGATGAGCGCCCTGACCCAGGTGTTGGAGGGGCCAAGAGGCCCGCTGGATTTCCAGCGGGGTCTGGCCTCCCTGATCTGTTTGAAATCAGGCCCCGCGGCGTAGCAGGCGCTTGATCTCGGTGACCGTCACGGCACGGGTGGCAAAGGCCAGACCCACATAGGTCAGGCCCCCAAGGCCCACCACGACCAGCATCGACAATTCTTTCACGCCACGGCTGGTGCCGATGATCGACATGAGACTTTCGATCGGGGCCTCGACATAGGCGCGGCCCCAGCTGCACAGGGCCACGAAAACACCCATGCCGATGCTGGCTATGGCGATGCGGGACAGACGCGACAGGGCATGAAGACCGGGTCGGTAGTGGTCACGCTTCCAGAGCGTAACCGCCAACAGAAGCGCATTGACCCAAGCCGACGCACTGACGGCGGCGGCAATGCCCGAAACACCCATACCGGCAAAGAACAGGGCAATGGCCAGGATTGCGTTCACCGCCACAGACACCAGCGCGTAGCGCATGGGCGAGCGGCTGTCCGAACGGGCATAGAAGGCCGGTGCAAGAATCCGGATAAGCACGAAGGCCGGAACCCCCCAGCCGAACTGGAGCAGGGCGCGGGCGGTATTCTCGGCGTCAATGGCCATGAATTCACCGCGTGTGAACAGGCCATCCACCAGCCAGAACGGCATCCCCATCAATGCCGTGGCGGCGGGCAGGGTCAGCGCCATCGACAGGATGAGGGCCTCGTCCATAGAACGTTGCTGCTGTTCCCGGTCGCCCGTCGCGACCGCCCCCGAAAGGCGCGGCAGAAGGGCGATGCCTATTGCGACACCCACCAAACCGAGAGGCAGCTGGTAAAGGCGGTCTGCCGTCGCCAGCCAGGTACGCCCCCCGTCCACGAAACTGGACAGGTTGCCCGAGATAAAGACGTTGATCTGGGTCGCGCTGTTGCCGATGGCGGCAGGAATGGCGGTAATGATGATCGCCTTCACCGCAGGCGACATGCGCGGCATCGACAGGCGTACATTGGCCCCGGCTTTGCGCACCGCCCACCAGCACAGGCCCGCCTGCGCTACACCGGCCACCAGTACGGACCAGCTCGCCGCCGTTGCCGAAGCGATCGGACCGTCTTTCACCGGAATGACCGCCGCCAGCATGATCACGTTCAGCAGGATCGGATAGGCCCCCGAAACGAGGAACCGCCCCCGTGCGTTCAACACGCCGCTGAGCAGGGCCGCAATCGCCATACATGGCAGATAGGGCATGGTGATCTGGGTCAGCACCACCGCCAGTTTGAAGCGCGCCGGATCATCGAGGAAGCCGACGTTGATGACGGTCATCAGCCAGGGCATGGCCAACTGGGCGATGATGGTCAGCACGACAGTCACCGTCGCGATGACGGCCAGAGCATCGGTCGCCACCTTGTCGGCAGCGGCCTCTCCCTCTGTTTTGAGGGTCCGCGAATAGGCGGGCACAAAGGCCGCTGCAAAAGCACCCTCGGCGAAGATGCGGCGGAACAGGTTCGGAAAGTTCAGCGCCGTATAATAGGCATCCGCCGCCGGACCCGCCGAAGCGCCCAGTGCTGCGGTCAACACCACATCACGCGCAAATCCTGCCAGACGGCTCAGCAGGGTCATGCCGCTGTAGATGGCCGAGGACTTGGCCACGCCGGTTCCCTTGGGCTTGGGCTGGGTACCGCCCGGAACGGTTTCGGTCATGTCGACCGACGCGGCCTCTGACGCGGATTTGGGCGGGGTAGAATTGAACTGGTCGGTCACGGACGGCTCCTCGTCAAAAGTCGCTTAGCGCGACCGAGGCGTCTTGGATACAGGGTGCAGACCGATAACCGACACATCGCGGGTACTGGCGCGAACCGGTGTGATCTTGCGTCCCTCCGGCGCAAGTGGCTTGGCGTCCAATATGGACACGAGCGTATTCTTCAACCGGTTCAGCTGGGCCATGTCGCTCGGCTTATGGCCGTTCATATCCGTGAGATAGAAGGCATCGACAGCGCGCTCTCCGAAACAGGCGATGTGGGCCGAGCGCACGGACAGATCATGGGCTGAGATGGCGCTGGCCAGATCGGAGAGAAGGCCGGGCCGGTCGGCACCGGACACTTCGACCACCACCGCATGCTGGACGATGTCGTGATCGATCCGCACCACGGGCCGCACGTCGAAAATTGCGCGGCGGGCCGTTACGCGGTGGACCTGCTGGGCCGATGCGCGCGCGCCCTTCAACGCCGCCCGCTCCATCGCCCGCGCCAGAAGTGACAGACGGCGTGGCTCGTTCTGACCGTAGGGGGCGCCGGTCCCGTCCTGGATCTCGAAGATTTCGAGGGCGGTGCCATCCTCGCGCGTGCTCAGACGCGCGCCTACAACATCGACACCGGCCAGAGACAGGGTGGCGGTCATATCCGCAAAAAGCCCGCGTCGGTCAGTGGCCGCCACCGCGATACGCGACGTCGACTCCAAGGGGCCCTGGGGCAAGGATGTTTCGACAGCCACACCGGCAAAGCGTGCCCGCTCGATCAGATCGGCATAGTCGTCGCCCACATCCCCGCCCGTAACCGTATCGCCCCGGAACAGGGCCTCGGTCTTGTCGAAAAGGGTGCGCATCAGCTGCCCCTTCCAGCCGTTCCAAACGCCCGGCCCGACCGCACGGATATCGGCCACGGTCAGCACCATGAGCATGCGCAGCCGCTCCAGATCGCCGACCGCCTCGGCAAAGGCGCGCACCGTGTCGGGGTCCGACACATCGCGTTTCTGCGCATAGTCGCTCATCAGCAGATGATGGCTGACCAGCCAGACCACCAGTTCTATCCGGCGCGGGTCTATGCCCAGCCGCTCGCAGGCGCGGCGGGCCGAAATGGCGCCGTCCTCCAGCTGGCCGCGGTCACCGCCCTTGCCCACGTCATGCAGCAGCATGGCCAGCATCAGCGCCTCTGGATCGACGATGCGGTGGATTACCGCCGAGGCCGCAGGATGGTCCCCTTCCAGCGTACCCTTTCGAATATCGTCAATGATACCAATGGCCTGAAGCGTATGCTCGTCCACCGTATAGGCGTGGTACATGTTGAACTGGGTCTGGCCGACGATCCGCCCCCATTCCGGCAGAAAACGCCCCAGCAGCCCCGTCTCGTTCATCAGCGACAGCACGCGGTATGGGCGGCGGCTGCGGGCCAGAAGGTGCAGGATGGCCCCGGTCGCGCGCGGGTCGCGCCGCAGGGCGGGCGTCACCAGTGACAGCGACCGGATCACCGCCGTGAAGGCATCGGGGTGAAGGTCGATATCCAGCCGGTCAGCCTCGACGAACAGGGTCAGCAGCCGGACCGGATCGCGGGCGAAAACATTCGGGCTATTGACCGTCAGGCGCCCCTGCTCAACCACCAGGCCATCGAAAGCCAGCTTGGTGCGGCCGCGTTTGAACAGACGCGACAGTCCGCGTGAAAGGCCCTCGGCCTTCTTCTGCTGGCGGGCCTCCAACTGGGCCGAAACGGCGCGGGTCAGGGCCCCCACGCTGCCCGCCTCCAGGAAATAGCGGCGCATGAACCGCTCGACCGCCAGTTCGTCACCGCGCCCGCGCCACCCCATCCGCCGCGCGATCTCGGGCTGGAAATCGAAGGTCAGCTTTTCCTCGGCCCGTCCGGCGGCCAGATGCAGGTGGATACGCACCTGCCAGAGGAAGCCGATAGCCTCGCGGAAGCTGCGCATCTCGCGGGCGCTGAGCAGCCCCTTCAGCGCCCCCTTTCCGCGCTCGTGGTCCGGATCCACCGACAGGGCGATCCAGAACAGGGTGTTCAGATCGCGCAGGCCGCCCTTGCCGTCCTTGACGTTGGGCTCCACCCGGTTGCGCACCCCGCCCGTCTTTTTCAGACGCACGTCGCGCTCTTCCATCTTGGCGGCGATGAAGGGCTTGGGGTCAGCGTCACGGATCCACGAGCGGAAGCGTTTGAGCATGTCATGGCCCAGCCGCTCGTCGCCCGCCACGAGCCGCGCTTCCAGAAGCGTCGTGCGCACGGTCATGTCGGTACGCGCCAGTTCCAGCGTCTCGCGGAAGGACCGGAAGGCCGAGCCGACCTTCAGCCCCATGTCCCACAGGACGTAATGCACGAACTCGACCACCTTGGCCGCCCGTTCGCTGGTGGCCGAGGACGGGCGCAGGAACAGAAGATCGAGGTCAGAAAAGGGGGCCAGAACCCCGCGCCCGTAGCCGCCCACCGCCAGCAGGCTCAGACGCTCCGACGAATGGGGATAAAGGACCTGAGTCGCGACCCCCCACAGGTCCGACAGCATCAGGTCCGCCGCCTCGGCGTACAGGCGCGCCACATCGGCCCCGTCTGCACCGCTTTCAATCTTTCGCCGCGCACGGTCGCGGCGCGCATCGAACCCTTCGCGCAGATAGGCCGCCACCGCGCCGCGGACGTCTGCGGCACTGGCCGCCTCGATCAGGCGCGGGTCCAACGTCATGGGCCTATTTCAGCCCTTTGAGGCGATACAGCGCCTCCAGCGCCTCACGCGGGGTAAGCTCGTCGGGATCGATCTCGTCCAGCGCCTTCTCGACCGCCGACGGGCCGGACGGTTCAGGCTCGGGTGCCGCGGCGGCAAACAGGGGAAGATCCTCGAGGCTGGAGCCGGAGGTCTTTTCCTTCTCCAGCTTTTCCAGCACCGATTTGGCGCGGCTGACGACCTTGGGCGGCACACCGGCCAGACGGGCCACCTGCACGCCATAAGACCGGTCCGCCGCGCCTGTCACCGCCTCGTGCAGGAAGACCAGATCGCCGTTCCACTCCCTGGCCGCCATAGACAGGTTGGAGACGTGATTCAGCCGCTCTTCCAGCTGCGCCAGCTCGTGGTAGTGGGTGGCGAACAGGGTACGCGCGCGGTTGGTTTCGTGCAGGGCCTCGGCGGTGGCCCAGGCGATGGCCAGACCGTCATAGGTGGCGGTGCCGCGGCCGATCTCATCCAGCACCACGAAGCTGCGCGGCGTGGCCTGTGTCAGGATGGCGGCCGTTTCGACCATTTCCATCATGAAGGTGGAGCGCCCGCGGGCCAGGTCATCGCCCGCGCCCACACGGCTGAACAGACGGTCCACCACCCCCAGATGCATCGAGCGGGCCGGAACGAACGCCCCCGCCTGCGCGAGGATGACCAGAAGCGCGTTCTGGCGCAGGAAGGTCGATTTGNNCTTCGATTTACCCGCCATGTTGGGACCGGTCACGATCGACAGGCGGCTGCCCCCCTGCCCGTCACCGGAGAGGCGGCAGTCGTTGGGGGTATAAGGATTGCCCTGCGCCTTCACGGCAGCCTCGACCACCGGATGGCGCCCGCCTTCGACGAAGAAGCACAGGCTGTCATCGACCACAGGGCGCACCGCGCCCACTTCCTCGGCCCATTCGGCCAGACCCGCGTCGGCGTCCAGATCGGCGATGGCCTCGGCCACGGCCTGGAGCTTTGGTGCCAGTCGGGCGACTTCGCGGCGCCAGCCTTCGAAGGTTTCGGTTTCGATGGCCAGGGCGCGATGCCCCGCCTGGCTGATCTTGGCGTCCAGTTCCGACAGTTCGACGGTGGTAAAACGCACCTGATTGGCCAGCGTCTGGCGGTGGATGAACGGACTGTCGGGCCCGGCCCGCATCAGCGGCTCTGCGGCCTTGGCGGTCGCTTCGAGGAAATAGCCCAGAACGGCATTGTGGCGCACCTTGAACGCGACGCCGCTTTCGGCCACGGCGCGCGCTTCCAGATCGGCGATGACGCGTCGGCTGTCATCGCGCAGGGCACGCGCCGCATCCAGTTCGGGGCGGTGGCCGGGGTTCACGAAACCGCCGTCGCGCGCCAGATGGGAAGGCTCCTCGACCAGCCCGTCCTTCAACTCGCCCAGCAGCTGCGACAGCTCGGCATCCAGCGACAGGGCCGTCAGGGCCATTTTGATGCGTGCGGGCGGGCCTGCCAGAGGGTCGGCCACG
>NZ_DJFS01000014.1:344-8956 GCF_002432125.1 Brevundimonas sp. UBA5866 | reverse complement strand
ATCCGTGTCTCGCTGTTTATCGAGCCGTCGCCCGAGCAGGTGACCGCCGCCGCCGCTGTCGGCGCGCAGGTGGTGGAGTTCCACACCGGCCGCTACTGCAACCCGTCGGGTGCCGAGCGTGCCGCCGAGTTCGAGCGCCTGAAGGCCGCCGCCAAACAGGCGCACGATCTGGGGATCGAGGTCCACGCGGGCCACGGTCTGGATTATGCGACCGCGGCGACCATTCTCGACATTCCCGAGATCATGGAACTGAACATCGGCCATTTCCTGATCGGGGAGGCGGTGTTCGTCGGACTGGATGCAGCCATCCGCCGTATGCGGGCCGCGATGGACGCCGCCCTTATGGGAGCGGGCGCGTGATCATCGGCATCGGCTCCGATCTGTGCGACATTCGCCGGATCGAAGAGACGCTGGAACGGTTTGGAGACAGGTTCAAAAAGCGCTGCTTCACATCTGTCGAGATCGCACGATCCGACCGTAAACCCGATCCGTCGTGGAGCTATGCCAAGCGGTTCGCCGCCAAGGAAGCCTGTGCCAAGGCCCTGGGCACGGGCATCCGTTCTGATGTCTACTGGCGCGATATGGGGGTGGTGAACCTGCCCTCCGGCAAGCCGACGCTACAGTTGACGGGGAACGCTGCGGAGCATCTGAAAAAGCTGACCCCGGACGGTCATGTGGCGCACATCCACCTCACCATGACTGACGAGTACCCATATTCTCAATCATTCGTAATCATCGAAGCCTTGCCCGCCGCCTGATGAAAGATTAGGCGAATATGTTACCTCGCGTTGTGCGGGGGATTCGAGCAGACCATGAGCGACGACACCAAGGCTGAGTTTGGTGAAGCGGACGCAGCCGAAAACAAGGCCGCCCGCCAACCCGTTTGGAGCGACGATGGAGACGCCCCCTTTGATCTGGGGGATGATCCCGAAGCTCTCGAAAGCGAAAAGCCGATAACTGCGCCGCGGCGCCGAAAGAAGGCCAAACCTGTGACCGAGAAAAAGTCCGCGGCAAACGAAACTGTCGAGATCATCAAGACGATAGTGTTTGCTCTGTTGATCGCGTTGGTTGTTCGCGTTCTTCTGTTCCAGCCGTTCACCATTCCTTCGGCATCGATGGAGCCGAACCTCTATGAGGGCGACTATATCGTCGTGTCGAAATGGTCCTACGGCTATTCGAAACACTCGATCCCGTTCAGCCCGCCGCTGTTCGAGGGCCGCGTGTTCGGCAAGGCTCCGGCGCGCGGTGATATCGCCGTGTTCAAACTGCCGCGCGATACCAAGGTGGATTACATCAAGCGCGTCATCGGCCTGCCGGGCGACAAGGTGCAGATGCGCGGCGGCAAGCTGTTCATCAACGATGCGCCGGTCGATGACGTGGTCGTGACCCGTCAGGAAATGAGCGATCTGTTCGGCGCGCGCTCGCTGGCCAAGGTCCGCGAGACGCTTCCGGGTGGCAAAACCTTCATGACGCAGGACTTTGGCCCGAACTTCGAACTGGACAATACGCCGGTGTTCGAAGTGCCGACCGGTCACTACTTCATGATGGGTGACAACCGCGACAACTCCATCGACAGCCGCGTCGAGCGTTCGATGGGCGTGGGCATGGTTCCGGAAGAGAACCTCGTCGGTAAGGCCCAGATCATTCTGGTGTCCTGGTCGCCGGGTGCCAGCCTGTTCAATCCGGTCAGCTGGTTCGCAAAACTGCGTCCGAGCCGCTTCTTCCAAAAGCTGAGCTAATGGCCGGTCAAATCAACCAGAGGACCGTCGCTGTCGAAAAGCTGATGGTCAATCTGGGCTATCAGTTCAAGGACCGCTCCCTGCTGGAGCGGGCCTTGACCCATTCCAGCGTGGCCGAGAGCCACAATACCAAGATCAGCGACAACGAGCGTCTGGAGTTCCTCGGCGACCGTGTGCTGGGCCTGCTGGTGGCGGACTATCTGGTGCGCGAGTTTCCCGAAGCGGATGAGGGCAGGCTGTCGGCCCGTCTGCACTCGCTGGTCGATAAATCGGCCTGCGCCCGCGTGGGCGAGGCGCTGGGCATCGGTGCGGCCCTTCGGCTGTCCGCCGGAGAAACCAAGACGGGTGGCCGCAGAAAGGCCGGAGTTATAGCCGATGCTGTTGAAGCTGTGCTGGCAGCCGTCTATCGCGACGGCGGCCTGGACGCAGCGCGCGCGGTCTTTGACCGTGCATGGGCGCAGGAGATTTCTTCGCCGCCCGAACCGGCTATCGTGAACCCCAAATCCGCGCTTCAGGAATGGGCGCAGGGGCAGGGGCGTCCGTTGCCGACCTATATGATTGTGGAGCGTACCGGCTCCGATCACGCACCGACCTTTACGGTCGAGGTTGTGGTACAAGGCTATGAACCCGTGCGGGCCACGGGGCGTTCGAGGCAGGAAGCCGAAAAGGCTGCTGCTGTCGCACTTATGAAACGTGAAGGCGTAATTTGACCGAGACTGAAAACACCCCCGTCCAGACCGAAGGGCAACGCGCAGGTTTTGCTGCCATCATCGGTGCCCCGAATGCGGGCAAGTCCACGCTGGTGAACCGGCTGACGGGATCCAAGGTTTCGATCGTTACCCAGAAGGTCCAGACCACGCGCTTCCCCGTGCGCGGCATCGCCATGCACGACAATGCCCAGATCGTTCTGGTGGACACCCCCGGGGTGTTCAATCCGCGCCGCCGCCTGGACCGTGCGATGGTCGCCTCGGCGTGGGCCGGTGCCGAGGATGCCGATGTGATCGTGCATCTGGTGGACGCGCAGGCCCATCTGGGCGCCGAAAGCCGCGATGGTACGCCGGCGGACCGCAAGTCGGCCGAAGATACCGAAACCATCATCAAGAACCTGAACAAGATGGGCCAGAAGGTCATTCTGGCCCTGAACAAGATCGACGGCATGCGCCGCGACACCCTGCTGGCCCTGTCGGCAAAGCTGTACGAGACGGGGGCCTATACCGAGGTCTTCATGATCTCTGCGGACAAGGGTGACGGCGTTGATGACCTGAAGGCGCGTCTGGCCTCGGCCATGCCGGAAGGCCCGTGGCTGTATCCGGAAGATCAGGCCGCCGACGTTCCGGCCCGCGTTCTGGCTGCTGAAATCACCCGCGAGAAGGTCTATCTGCGCGTCCACGAAGAGCTGCCGTATTCGGCGGCGGTCGAAACGACCAGCTTCGATGACCGCCCCGATGGTTCGGCCCGTATCGAACAGACCATCTATGTCGAGCGCGAGAGCCAGCGCCCGATCGTGCTGGGCAAGGGCGGCCAGACCCTGAAGTGGATTGGTCAGAAGTCCCGCGAAGAGCTGGAACAGCTGTTCGACCGCAAGATCCACCTGTTCCTGACGGTCAAGGTTGACCCGAAGTGGCAGGATACCAAGGCCATGTATTCGCAGTTCGGCCTCGAATTCGACGTCTAAGAGTTCAGTGTTTCAAGTTCCCCAAAAGGCAAATCGTCGGCCCTGGTTGCTGATCGGTATTGCCACTGTGGCATTGCTGGCCGGCGGTTACACGCTGGCCCGCATGCACGGCCCTGAAACCCCCGATGCCAGCCTGGTTTCGGCAGAGGCCGATCCGCTGTTGGTCCGGCCGGAAATCCGGGTCGTCGAAAGCCTGCCCCAGCTTAAGCAGCGGCTGGATCATATGGCCGCAACACGCCAGTTCACCGGCGCGGTATTGGTGGCGCGCGGCAATGAGGTCCTGTTCCGGCAGACCTATGGCAAGGCGAACTACGAACAGCAGACGCCTTTTGAGTTGGATACGCGTTTCCGGCTGGCCTCTGTGTCGAAACAGTTCACTGGGGTTGCGGTCCTGAAGCTTCAGGACGAGGGCAAGCTGTCGGTCAATGATCCGGTCTGTCAATGGATTCAGCCGTGTCCGGAGCGCTGGGCCAATGTGCGCATCCATCATTTGATCAGCCACACTTCGGGCATTCCCGATCTGATGGCGCAGGCCAACTGGGGCCAAGTGCGGGTGACACCGCATTCGCCGGAACAGCTGTTGGCCAATGCCACGCGCTATGGGCTGCAATTCCAACCGGGCGAGAAGGTTCGCTACAATAACGTTGGCTTCAATCTGGCGGCCTATATCGTGGCCAAGGCCAGCGGAATGTCATTCGAAGACTATCTGCAAAAGACGTTTTTCGAACCGCTGGGCATGACACAGACCGGCTCTGACGTGCATGCCAATACGCCGGGTCTGGCGATGGGTTACGGCCTGTTCCCGCAGGGGCTGACGCCACAGCCGCTGGCGAATGTTAGCGTGGTTCATGGTGCGGGTGCGTTGTACTCGACGATGGATGACCTGCTGATGTGGAACCTTGCGCTTCACAACGGCCGCATCCTGAAGCCGGAATCCTATGCGGACCTGATACGGGACCATTCACCCGAGGATACGCCCAAGGAACGGGGCCGTCCGCATCGGGCCTATGGCTATGGCGTGTTTATGAACTCGCTGGGCGAGCGGGTTTCGCCTTCGTTCAGCGAGCCGCAGATCTACCATACGGGCTCTTGGTCGGGGTTCCGCAACCTTGTGTCGTATGAGCCCACACAGAAGATTACGGTCGTGGTTCTGTCGAACAACTACCACCTTCGCGATCAGGTCTTCCTGCTGAGCCAGCAGGCGATGGCCGAGGCCTTGGGGCATCCGTTCCCGACATCGATGAGCCGTTAGAAATAAGGCCGGATGGGCGAACCATCCGGCCTTTTTTGTCATCGTGAGGGTGGGGGACTTCCTCAGGCGGGCAGCATGCTGCCCGTCTCGATGAAACGCTGGTGCCACGACAGGGCTTCGGTCAGCATGTGCGGTGACTGCAGGCCGTACGACGACGTCAGGGCGCGGTCGTAATAGTCCTGCAGCATGTCGCGATACATCGGGTGGGCGCAGTTGTTGATGATGACCTTGGCGCGCTGTTTCGGCGACAGGCCGCGCAGATCGGCCAGACCCTGCTCGGTCACGATGACCTGCACGTCCTGGGTGATGTGATCGACGTTGGACGCCATCGGCACGATGGCCGAGATCTTGCCGCCCTTGGCGGTCGAGGGCGTGACAAAGCACGAGATGTAGGCGTTGCGGGCAAAGTCGCCCGAGCCACCGATACCGTTCTGGATTCGCGAACCCATGACCTGCGTCGAGTTGACGTTGCCATAGATATCGGCCTCGATCAGGCCGTTCATGGCGATACAGCCCAGACGGCGGATCAGCTCGGGGTGGTTCGAGATTTCCTGCGGGCGCAGGATGATGCGGCCACGGAACTGTTCCATGCGGCTGTTCAGGTCCGCAGCGGCTTCCGGCGACAGCGAGAAGGCGGTGGCCGAGGCAACAGTCAGCTTGCCCGAGTCCAGCATGTCCAGCATGCCGTCCTGCAGCACTTCGGTATAGGCCGACATGCGCTCGAACGGGCCGTCGTTCAGGCCTGCGAGAACGGCATTGGCGACGTTGCCCACGCCCGATTGCAGCGGCAGCAGCGAAGCGGGCAGGCGGCCCTGTTTCACTTCGTTCTTCAGGAACTCGATCAGGTGACCGGCGATGGCGCGGGCGTTGTCGTCCGGCGCGGCGAACGGCAGGTTGCGGTCAGGGGCGTCGGTTTCGACGATGGCTTTGATCTTGTCCGGATTGACCTTGAAGGTCGGCTGGCCGATCAGTTGGTCGGGTTTCACCAGCGGGATCGGCACGCGTTCCGGCGGCAGGGCGGTGCCGTAATAGATGTCGTGCATGCCCTCAAGCGCCGGGTTCTGCCAGCGGTTGACCTCAAGGATGATGTTCTCGGCGCGGTCCAGCCAGGTCTTGTTGTTGCCCACCGACGAGGACGGAACCAATTCGCCGTCTTCGGTGATGCCGGCGACCTCGACCAGAGCCGTATCGAGCGGGCCAAGGAAGCCCTGCCACGCCACCGGAGCCACCTGGCTCAGGTGCATGTCGAGGTATTCCATCTTGCCCGAGTTGATCTTCTCGCGGGCAATCGGGTCCGAGTTGTAGGGCAGGCGGAACTCGATACCGTCAGCCGCCGCCAGTTCTCCATCCAGTTCCGGTCCGGTCGATGCGCCGGTCCAGACCTTGATACGCATCGGGTCGCCTGCCTCGCGCAGGGCCGTCATACGCGCGGCCAGCGCCGACGGAACCGCCTTGGGATAGCCCGAGCCGGTGAAACCGCTCATGCCGACGTTGGCACCGTTGGGGATGAGCGCTGCGGCGTCCTGTGCGGACATGACCTTGGATTTCAGCGCCTGATTGCGAATGACAGACATACTCGACCCTATAGATGCGCCCCATTAACTCAGGGCGCTGTGTATGGCTTAAAGGTGGCAAGTGCCCGATTCCAATGCGCCTTTGGTCGTAACCGCAGAGCCATGCTCGGTGACCTACGGAGGATGCGCATCCAGTTTCCGTTTCAGGCATGACGGTGTAGAGTCCAAACCATGAACATTCTTGCTTCGCTTATGCTTGCTGCCACTCTGCAATCGCCGCCCGCCGGACCGGATATTGCGGGGGCGGATGCCGTGCTGGACCGTTTTCACCAAGCTGCGGCTCGCGCTGATGGCGAAGCCTATTTCAGTCTGTTCACACCGTCGGGACGCTTTGTCGGCACCGATGCCGCCGAGCAGTGGAGCGTCGAGGAATTCCGCGCCTATGCCGAGCCCTATTTCTCACGGAGGCGTGGATGGACCTATATTCCGCAGGAGCGCGAGGTACGTTTGTCTCCGGTCGCGTGTCAGTGCGTCGCCACCTTTGACGAAGTGCTCAGCAACGACAGCTATGGTCTGGTGCGTGGCTCGGGGACTTTGATCCGTGGTGGGGACGGATGGAAAATCGAGCACTATGTCCTCAGCTTCACCGTTCCCAATGACAAAGCCCGCGCCGTCGTGGCGGTGATAAAGGCAGACTGAGTTGGAGTTTCAGGACGAAGCCTTCGTGCTGTCGGCACGCGCCCACGGCGATACGGGTATGGTGGTCGAGCTGTTGACCGAGCGGCATGGACGCCGTGCCGCCTATGTGGCCGGCGGAGCGTCGCGTCGCATCAAACCCTTCCTGCAACCGGGGGCCAAGGTCTTGGCTGATTTCCGGTCGCGCACCTCAGATCAACTGGGTTCGGCGCGGCTGGAGCCGATCGGCGAGGGGCCTGCGTCGCTGTTCGATGATCCAGTCGCCCTAACCGGACTGAGTGCAGCGGCTGCGGTCGCAGGTGGGGCCTTGCCGGAACGCGAGCCGTTTCCGGGGGCGTTCTATGCCTTCGACGCCTTGATGTCGGCCTTTGCGATTGCCGACATCTGGCCCGCGATCTTTGTACGCTATGAAATGGGCCTGCTGGAGTCGCTGGGCTTTGGATTGGACCTCAGCCGTTGTGCCTCAACAGGTGATACCGATGATCTGATATGGGTCAGCCCCCGCACGGGCCGTGCCGTCAGCCGCACGGCGGGCGAGCCCTATGCCGACAAGCTGCTAACCTTGCCGCCATTCTTGCTTGGTGCACAGGCAGGTTTGGACGACGGCGACGTCCGGCACGGGCTGAACCTGACGGGCCATTTCCTTGAGCAATACGTCTTCCATCCGATGAACAAGCCGCTGCCCCCCGCGCGGTTCTGGATGATCGACAAGTTGGAAGCGGCGCAGCGCCTTTAAC
Source organism: Brevundimonas sp. UBA5866 (assembly GCF_002432125.1). Taxonomy (GTDB): domain Bacteria; phylum Pseudomonadota; class Alphaproteobacteria; order Caulobacterales; family Caulobacteraceae; genus Brevundimonas. The sequence continues at coordinate 1,343 of NZ_DJFS01000014.1, read as the reverse complement.
GGAGGCGCTCAGTCAATACTGGCGCGATCGGTTCGCCAGTCGAACAGGCTCTCCAGCACCTGAATGGCTTGACCGCGCTGGCTCTCCAGTTTCGGATCGCGGTTTAGTACCAGACGCGCATCGTCGGCGGCGGCCAACAGCAGGTGGCGATGCTTGATCGGGTCGGCAAAGCGGTAGGCGGGGAAGCCGCTCTGCTTCAGACCCAGCGGATCGCCACCGCCGCGTAGACGGAAGTCCTCCTCCGCGATCAGGAAGCCGTCCTCGCTGTTGCGCAGGATTTCCAGACGCTTGGTCGCCGTCTCGCCGAGTTCGCCGTTCTCGCCCGCACCGTACAGCAGAATGCACGACGACGCCTTGGCCCCGCGCCCGACGCGGCCCCGCAGCTGGTGAAGCTGGGCCAGACCAAAGCGGTCGGCGTGTTCGATCACCATGATCGAGGCATTGGGCACGTCCACGCCGACTTCCACCACAGTGGTGGCGACCAGAACCGGCAGTTCCCCCGCAGCAAAGCGGTTCATCACAGCCTCGCGCTCGGCACCGTTCATCTGTCCATGCGCCAGCCCGACCTCGGTGCCAAGGAAGCGGCGCAGGGCCTCGGCGCGGTCCTCGGCGGCGGCCAGGTCGATGGCCTCGGACTCGGCCACCAGCGGGCAGATCCAATAGGCCTGTGCGCCGCCTTCGACGGCGGCCTTCAGGCGCTGGGCCACTTCCTTGATGCGGACCAGAGGCACCACGGCGGTGGTGACGGGCGTGCGGCCCGGCGGCTTTTCATTCAGGCGGCTGACGTCCAGCTCGCCGTATTGGGTCAGTTCCAGCGTGCGCGGAATGGGCGTGGCAGACATGGAAAGCAGGTGGACGCCGTTGCGGCCCTTGTCCTGAAGCTGCTGGCGCTGTCGCACGCCAAAGCGATGCTGTTCGTCGATGACGGCCAGTGCGAGGTTGTCGAACTCCACCGCATCCTGAAACAGGGCGTGTGTACCGATGGCGACCTGAACCTCG